>JAFZPZ010000127.1 GCA_017552435.1 Bacteroidaceae bacterium | reverse complement strand
GTAAGTAAGTAAGTAAGTAAGTAATAGCAAAAATATCGGAACCACCAAACATTTTGGCAATTATTTTCGGACTTCCCGCAACATTTATCGTCACCCTTTCGCTCATATTTTCACCATTTCGCCTACAAAGATACACATTATTTATTATATAGGCAACATTCCCGGCAAAAAAATGAATGTAATTATACTATTTATCCAGTGACTCGGATGGTGACGCTGGTGTTTTACCCGACTGCTCCTTCCAGGCTGACGCCGAGGAGTTTCTGCGCCTCGACGGCGAATTCCATCGGGAGCTTGTTGATGACTTCCTTCGCGTAGCCGTTGACGATGAGACTTACTGCCTCTTCGGTGTTGATGCCGCGCTGATTGCAATAGAAGAGCTGGTCCTCGCTGATCTTGCTGGTCGTCGCCTCGTGCTCCACCACAGCAGTATCGTTGTGCACGTCCATGTAGGGGAAGGTATGGGCGCCGCATTTGCTGCCGAGCAACAAGGAGTCGCAGCTGCTGTAGTTGCGGGCTCCCTCGGCAGTGGAGGCCACTTTGACAAGACCGCGATAGGCATTCTGACTCTTGCCTGCGCTGATGCCCTTCGAGATGATGGTGCTGCGGGTGTTCTTGCCGATGTGAATCATCTTGGTGCCCGTGTCGGCCTGCTGGTAGTTGTTGGTCAGGGCGACGCTGTAGAACTCTGCCTGACTATTGTCGCCGGAGAGCACGCAGCTGGGATATTTCCACGTGATGGCGCTGCCCGTTTCGACCTGTGTCCAAGAAAGACGGCTGTCCCGGCCGCGCAAATGCCCTCGTTTGGTGACGAGGTTGAGGACACCGCCTTTGCCTTCGCTATCGCCCGGGTACCAGTTCTGCACGGTGCTGTACTTCACCTCGGCCCGCTCCTTCACCACAATCTCGACGATGGCGGCGTGAAGCTGGTTCTCGTCGCGCATGGGAGCTGTGCAGCCCTCCAGGTAGCTGACGTAGGCATCGTCGTCGCACACGATAAGTGTTCGTTCGAACTGCCCAGTGCCGCGTGCATTGATGCGGAAGTAGGTGCTGAGCTCCATCGGGCAGCGAACACCCTTGGGAATATAGACGAAGGAGCCGTCGCTGAAAACGGCGGAGTTGAGGGCAGCAAAGAAATTGTCCTTGTAGGGAACGACGCTTCCCAAGTATTCGCGCACCAAGTCGGGATGCTCGCGGACAGCCTCGCTGATAGAGCAGAAGATGATGCCTTTCTCGCGGAGCTTCTCGCGGAACGTCGTCTTGACGCTCACCGAGTCCATCACGGCATCGACAGCCGTTCCCGCCAGCGCCATACGCTCCTCCAAAGGGATGCCAAGCTTGTCGAAGGTCTTCATAAGCTCCGGGTCGATTTCCCCGGAGTTCCCGGACATTCCGGAATCTCCAGACTTTGGCGCAGCATAGTAGCTGATTGCCTGGTAATCGATGGGTGGCATCTTCAAATGTCCCCACGTGGGCTGCTCCAGCGTGAGCCAGTAACGGAAGGCATTCAGCCGGAACTCAAGAAGCCACTCCGGTTCTCCCTTCTTCCGGGAGATGAGACACACAACGTCCTCCGAGAGTCCCTTCTCGATGATATCCGTCTGCACGTCGGTGGTGAAGCCGTACTCGTACTTCTTCTCCGCCACCTCGCGTACAAAGCTGTTCCGATCATTTACCATTTAGCCATTTACTGGGGTAGGGGCTTTTAATATATTATAAATGTACTCAGGTACTGCTTTGAGGGGACGGCACAACTTTGACTGCTGCATGGTCTCTTCCTTTATCATGTTTATGGAAGAGAAGAACCAGATGAGTGCTCCCAAAACGAGGGCGTACTTTGCCATACCGAGGATGCCTCCCAACAAGCGGTTGATAAATCCCACAGCAAACAGTTTGTCCAGTAGTGATGTCAGCAAGGAACCGACGAGCCCCGCTATGATGGGCACAACGATCCACAACATCAGGAATGCACTAACCTTGCAGAAGGAAGGCAATGATACAATGCTGCTCAATATATCTCCTAATCTCTGATAGAAGAGACAGGCTATGACAAAGCCAATTACGAAAGCTGCAAGCGAAATGAGCTGCTTGAGTGCTCCCGAGACGATTCCGGTGACAAAACCGACAGCCAGAAGAATGAGTAAAAGAATGTCTATCACGCGTATCCTATCCCTAATCCTTAATCTCTAATCCCTAATCCAAATCAAAGTGTTGCTTTGATTTCAATCTCCTGGAAGGTCTCAATCATATCGCCTTCGCGCAGGTCGTTGTAACCTACCAATGAGATACCGCACTCGAAGTTGGTGCTTACCTCCTTGACGTCGTCCTTGAAGCGCTTCAGGGCGTTGATGGCTCCGGTGAAGACCACAATGCCGTCGCGGATGACGCGGGCCTTGTTCGAGCGGCTCACCTTGCCGTCCATGACGTATGCGCCAGCCACAGTACCCACCTTGGTAATGTGATATACCTGACGCACCTCGACCTGAGCAGTCACTTCTTCCTTGATCTCGGGCGAGAGCATGCCTTCCATTGCATCCTTCACCTCCTCGATGGCATCGTAGATGACGCTGTAAAGGCGGATATCGACATCCATCTGATCTGCCAGACGACGTGCTGCGGCAGAGGGACGTACCTGGAAGCCGACGATGAAGCAGTTGTCTGCAGCGGCAGCCATGTTGACGTCGCTCTCGCTGATCTGACCGACAGCCTTGTAGATGACGTTGACCTGAATCTTCTCCGTAGAGAGTTTGATGAGCGAGTCGCTGAGTGCTTCGATAGAGCCATCCACATCGCCCTTGACGATGAGGTTGAGTTCCTGAACGCCACCCAAAGCGATATTGTGAGCAAGCTCTTCCAGACCGCGACGCTTCATGGTGCGCA
The DNA here is from genome assembly GCA_017552435.1 of Bacteroidaceae bacterium. Classification (GTDB taxonomy): domain Bacteria; phylum Bacteroidota; class Bacteroidia; order Bacteroidales; family Bacteroidaceae; genus Physcousia. Next base: position 169,954 of record JAFZPZ010000127.1, on the reverse strand, counting down.
GGCCCTGCTCGCGAGCCAACTGTTCGCGCTTGTTGGCAATCTCGCGTGCCTCCTGGTCGGACTCCATAACGTGGAAAGCATCACCAGCCTGTGGTGCGCCATTGAGACCAAGGACAGTAGCAGCCTGTGAAGGACCGATTTCCTGCACACGTTGTCCACGTTCGTTGAGCATGGCCTTGACACGACCATAGTTCGTGCCGGCAAGCAGGATGTCGCCCACATGCAGGGTGCCGTTGCTGACGAGCACTGTAGCCACATAGCCACGACCCTTATCCAAGCTGGATTCGATGATGGAACCGGTGGCCTTGCGGTTAGGATTGGCTTTGAGGTCGAGCATCTCAGCTTCCAAAAGCACCTTCTCCAAAAGTTCATCCACACCGGTACCCTTCTTGGCACTAATGTCCTGGCTCTGGTACTTGCCGCCCCATTCCTCGACGAGGAAATTCATGTTAGCCAAGCCTTCTTTTATCTTATCGGGATTGGCTCCGGGCTTATCTATCTTGTTAATGGCGAAGACGATGGGCACGTTGGCAGCCGTAGCATGCGCGATAGCCTCCTTGGTCTGCGGCATGATGTCGTCGTCGGCAGCCACAATAATGATGGCGATGTCGGTAACCTGTGCACCACGGGCACGCATAGCTGTGAAGGCCTCGTGACCAGGCGTATCAAGGAAGGTCACATGGCGTCCGTCGTCGAGTGTGACGTTGTAGGCACCGATGTGCTGCGTGATACCGCCTGCCTCACCGGCAATGACGTTGGTCTGGCGGATGTAGTCGAGCAGCGAGGTCTTACCATGATCGACATGACCCATAACCGTAACGATAGGAGCGCGTGGTACGAGATCCTGCTCGTCGTCCTCTTCTTCACTGACAGCAGCACTAACCTCTGCGCTGACATATTCTGTGGTGAAGCCAAACTCCTCTGCGATGAGGTTGATGGTCTCGGCATCCATACGCTGATTGATGCTGACCATGATGCCGATACTCATGCAGGTGGCGATAATCTTGGTGACAGGCACGTTCATCATCGTGGCAAGCTCGTTGGCGGTGACGAACTCGGTCAGTTTGAGCACCTTGCTCTCTGCTGCCTCGTTGGCCAGTTCCTCCTCCATCCCTTGGCGGATAGCTTCGCGCTTCTCGCGACGGTACTTGGCACCCTTGCCCATTTTGCTACCTTTGTTGGTAAGGCGGGCCAAGGTCTCGCGTACCTGCTTAGCAACCTCTTCGTCACTTACTTCCGGCTGAATGGGAGTCTGTTTGGGATGGTTTTTCTGCTTCTTGTTCTTGCCTCCGGCGTTTTGATTTTGTTGCTGACCGTTTCCGCTGTTCTTTTTCTGAACATTCTGTTGCTGATTTGCCACAGCATTGACATCGACGCGTTCCTTACCCAGACGGAGACGCTTCTTGCGGTCTCCAGTCTGCCCTTCCTGCTGTTGCGCGGCATTGCGTTCGCGGCGACGCTCCTCGTGCGTTTTCTTTTTCGGACGGGTAGTCTGGTTCAGGCTATCCAGGTCTATCTTTCCTTTGATGGTCAGACTGGGTGTTACGCTGGCAACTGGAGTAAGACGGAAGATCTCTTCTTCCTCCTCCTTTTCTGCGGGAATGGGTTCTTCGCTTTGCTCAGGCGTAGATGGAGCTTCCATTACGTCTGGCGCAGGCGAAACAGCAGACTCTTCTTCCTGAACGACAGGCTTCTTGTCTTGTTGGGGCTGAGGAGTCGGTGCTTCAGTTTCTTTTTGCTCGGACTCTGGTTGGATAGCTTTCGAGGCTGCGGCCTTCTTTTTCGTAGCGGGCTTAACCTCTTTCTCTTCAACAGGAGTTGGTTCAGGCTTTTTTTCTTCCGCTTTAGCAGGTTTCTCCTTAGGCTTTGTCTCTGAAGCCTGTTCTGTTTTGGCTGTTTCAGAAGTCTTGCCACCCAGGTCGATGCGTCCCAGAATTTTTGGACCGGTGATTTGGGGCGTCTCTATCTGCACCTCTTCCACAGGCTTTGGCTTGGGTTCCTTGCGTTCCTTAGTCTTCGTCTGGCCGATGTGTTGCTGTATGAGTTGCGTAGCCTCGTTCCGCAGTCCTTTGTCGGAGCTAAACTCACTCTGCAGCGCACTATATTGTTCCTCGGTAATCTTAAAGTTGGGGTTGGCTTCAACTTCGCTGAAACCTTTCTTCTGGAGGAATTCAACAGCAGTCTGCAGTCCGATATTGAACTCTTTGGTTACTTTGTTTAATCTGATGCTCATATATAAGAGTGTAGAATGAAGAGTTAAGAGTTAAGAATTAAGGGTGATAAATAATGTCTATTCGAACTCGGCCTGCAGGATGCGCAGCACTTCGTCCACAGTCTCTTCCTCGAGGTCGGCATTCTGCACAATCATGTCACGCTGTGCACTCAGCACGCCACGAGCCGTCTCGAAGCCAATCTTCTTGAGTTCATCGATAATCCAGGGTTCGATGGCATCGGTAAATTCGTCGAGGCTTACGTCTTCGTCATCGACATCATTATCGACTTCACGGAAGACATCAATGGTATAGCCTACAAGCATGCTGGCCAGTTTGATGTTCAGACCGCCCTTACCGATAGCAAGTGATACCTGGTCCGGATCAAGGAATACCTCGGCCTTGCGTTCCTCTTCATTGAGGACAACGCTGTTGACGCGTGCAGGGTTGAGGGCACGGGTTATCATGAGTTGAATGTTGGAAGTCCAAGTAACCACGTCGATATTCTCACCTCGCAGTTCGTGAACGATGCCGCGCAGACGGCTACCCTTTACGCCGACACAGGCACCTACAGGATCGATGCGGTCATCGTAGCTCTCCACAGCAATCTTGGCACGTTCGCCCGGGATGCGTGCAATCTTGTGAATGGTGATGAGGCCGTCCTGTATCTCAGGTACCTCAGCCTCCAGCATGCGCTGCAGGAAAGCAGGGTCTGTGCGGCTCAGGATGATGCGGGGCTTGCCGCCAGTGTTCTCTACACGGGAGATGACGGCACGAGTGGTCTCACCTTTACGGAAGAAGTCGCCAGGAATTTGTTCCTGACGGGGCAGCAGCAGTTCGTTGCCCTCTTCGTCCATAAGAAGAGTCTCGCGTTTCCAAGTCTGATAGACTTCGGCGCTGATGACTTCACCCTCGCGGTCCTTATATTGGTTGTAGAGGGAGTCATATTCCAACTCCATGATGCGGCTGGCGAGTGTCTGGCGCAGCTGCAGAATGGCACGACGGCCGAATTCGGACATATCAACACGCTGGCTCACTTCCTCTCCTATCTCGTAGTCGTCCTCTATCTGCTGCGCCTCGCTCAAGGCGATTTCCTTGTTTGGGTCATTCACTTCACCATCGGGCACAACGACGCGGTTGTGGTAAATCTCGAAGTCGCCCTTGTCGGGATTGACAATGATGTCGTAGTTCTCATCGGTGCCGTGCATCTTGGCGATGACGTTGCGGAAGCATTCCTCCAGCACGCTCACCAGCGTAGCGCGATCGATGTTGTTCTTCTCCTTGAAGTCGGCGAAAACCTCTATCATGTTTATCGCCTCTTTTGATTGTGTTTTCTTTGCCATTATATTGTGTTTTGTATTATTTCACCTTAATCAGGTATTTGGTGTAAGCCACATCGGCGAAGCGGAAGTCGGTGGGAACCTCCTTGGTGACGGGGCGCTTCTTGCCTTCTTCCTTCACCTTCTGAACGATGCTCAGCTGGAAACCATCATCGCCGACGCTCAGCAATGTGCCACGGAACTTATGTCCGTCGTGCAACTGCGTCTCGACTTCCTTACCGATATGAATCTCGTACTGACGACGAACGCGGAAAGGCTGGCCCAGTCCGGCGCTGCCCACCTCCAGTTCATAGTCCTCCTCATCGCGACTCAGGCGCGACTCAATGTGACGGCTCAGATCTGCACAGTCCTCGATCCACACGCCGTCTTGGTGGTCTATCTCCACCACGATGCGGTCATCAGGACTGATGCTGATGTCTACCAAGAAATACTCTTTGCCTTCAAGCCATTCCTCTACGGCCTGTTGTACTACACTTTTGCTGATCATGAATTCAAGTGTTTTTAGGTTTATAAAGAAAAGTGAGGAACTCTCTGGGGCCCCTCACTTACATCTTTCAGCGTGCAAAGGTATGCTATTTCTACGAAACGTGCAAATAATAAGGCAGAAAAATGGCAAAAACCGCTGTATTCTATTGGAAAAATCCTCTTTTTGACATAGATGGTGACCTCTATGTTGTTGACCAGAACTCAAACGCATCTGAAAATCGCCACCCAACGAGGGTGATTACTGGCATGTTCATGGCAGGTTTTCTATCTTTACCCGGTTTGCGGTAATGATGGTTCGCTTCAATGCTTTATTTTTCATTGAAGATTCCTGCCAGTTTCGCTTTCAGTTCCTCTTCGCGTAGGCCTGTTGCAATAATCTTTCCGTCGGGGTCGATAAGGACAATTTCAGGGATAGCGCGAACGCCATAAATATCTGAGCCCGCTGAATCCCAGCCTTTCAAATCGGAGAGTTGCAGCCAGGGAAGTTCAAGGCGCTTGATGGCGGAGAGCCACTTGTCGCGCTCTGAGTCGAACGAGATGCCTATGATTTGGAGGCCTTTGCTGGCATAGGAATTGTGTATCTCCTTCATCATAGGCATAGAGCCCATGCAGGGACCGCACCACGAAGCCCAGAAATCAAGCAATACATAATTACCCTGACCAACGTATTCCGAGAGTCGGTGAACGGTTCCTGTCGTGTCGGGCAACTCCAATTCGTGATAGTCCTGACCAGGCAGCCGCTTCTCCATCGCCCAATAGTATTTCCACACCTTCTCCATGTCGGGATGGTGGGCAAAGGCATATTCCTCATTCATGCACTCGGCCAGCTTTTCGGGAGCATACATAACTGCCTGACCATTCAAAGAGAGGACATAGACAGGAATCACATTGTCAAAGTTCTCGATGACGCTCTTCCATTCGACATCTTTATACTTCTGGTCCAACGAGTCGTAGATGGTGCGGTCTTCATCCTCCATGTGCTGTTCCATCTCGTGTTCGATGCTGTCCATCGCAAGCCGGTATTGGTTGAAGCGCAAGTTGAGCGGCGAACCTTCCACCACTTTATTTGTGCGGAAATCGACAGTGATGCGAGCCGGCATACTATCCACGATAATCACCATCCAGCCGTTTTCCCCGTCCTCTATCTGCAGGAATTTATGCAGAGGTTGACGGACACAGAAGCGGAACTTTCCGTCTTCGACGGGATACTCCTTGTAACCCACATACGGCCGTTCGTCGAAATAGATGGTGTCGGATCCTTCGCTGGCCGTTCCTTCTATCACGAAATCGATTGTGTCATTAACTACAGGGACGAATACGTGTTCCTGTTCCTTTGTCTCTTGCTTACAGCCCGCCATTGTGACGAGGGCTAACAGTACGGTGATAATGGTTTGTTTCATTTTCGTTATAGTTATACCTTTTATTATATATAACGTACGAACGGCGAAATTATTGCAGCTAGAAAAGATATTTTTCATGAATACATAGAACCCGAAATTACCATATAGATGGTGCGATTGCTACCACTATACTGGTAACATCACTTCCACTATACTGGTAAACACATCGCCACTATACTGGTAATGCCATTACCAATATAGCGGTAAGAACTGGTGATGCGCGTCAATGGTTTTGACAGCGTCTAATCCCTTATGTCATAGATAGTTTCGTAGCGGTCGAACACCACTTCTTCCGTATAGCCGTAGCGGCGGAAAAGCTGCCTGATCCACTCCTGCTGCTTGGGCGTCAGCGATCTCTCGCCGTTACGGTAACGGTAGTACGTGCCGCCGCGACCCAAGTAGTTTGCTATCCTCCTACGTATCTCGGAATGGTCCCTTTCCTTCACCTCCCGGAAAATGCCCTTGAAACCTATCGCCACCCGGACTTTCCGAATCGGGTGGAAGTACGGGCATTCTCCCTCCCGCAGCACTGTGGGCAGCACGCATTGGTTCTTGGTACATTGTGCCGACAGACACACCTGATAGCGCATGCACTCCTCCTTGCGGCTGCACTCCGACAGGTAGCACATCGCCCAGCCGTAAGGAAGTTTTCCGTAATCGAAATCCTTGTCCATCATATTTCGATTCAGTGTGCGGAGGTGATGCCGCGATAGTCCTTCTGGACCTGCTCGTAGCTCTGCAGGTTGCCGATGTCGTAGCGACGGCCCGGCATTTCCATAGCATGGACAGATGTCTGGGTGCAGAGCCAGGCGATGTAGCTGCCCGGGGCATCCACGCCGCAGCCGCTCTCGATGCCTTTCTGGACGAGGCGGGCATCCTCGCGGGTATAATAGTAGAAAGGCGGGCAGCACCAGTGGCTTTCTGGTACGGACGGCTTCTCGACCATGTGGAGTACGCGGTCGTCGGGGTCGATGGTCACTACGCCGCATTTCTGCAAACGCTTTTCATCCTTTTCCCAGAAACGCATGATGCAGGAGGTCTGCTTCTCGTGGGCATAACGGACGAAGCGTTGCAGGCTGAAGTCCAACAGATTGTCACCGGCAATGACGAGCATGTCGTCGTCGAAGCCGAGCTGGTCGATGGCGAACTGTATGTCGCGAACGGCTCCGAGGCGGGTCTCGTTGGTAGAAGTGCCGTCATCCACGACAGTCACTTTTTGCGTCTTCGTGGCAGCCCATTCCTGGAAGTGATGGGCAAACTTGTGGTTGGAGATAACGATGTATTCATCGACCAAACCTGCACCGTCTATGTCATCAATGAGCCAGTCAAGGATGGTCTTGTCGCCCACTTTCAGGAGCGGCTTCGGGAAATTCTCAGTAAGAGGATAGAGGCGGGTAGCATAGCCCGCTGCAAGAATGAGACATTTCATTAAATTCAAAATTATAAAATTCAAAATTCAAAAATGTTCCCCTGAAGGGGGTTCTTCGCTTTGCTCAGGCGCAGGCGGAAAGGGGGTCTATAGTCCGTCGGCGCTTTCGCAAATGTGAACACTGTATTTACCTTCGAGCTGGGGGAAGGCGGCGAGATATTCCTTGGTAACTTGGCGTGTGATGGCTGCTTCGTAGGCGGGGTCAATGAGCGCCATACAACAGCCCTTGAAGCCTGCACCACTGAAGCGTCCGCCATAGATGCCGTCGGTGTGACACATGATGTCATAGAGCATCTTCAGCTCTGGCGAACCTGTTTCCCAATTGGAGATACTGCTCTGTCCGCTCTCGAAACTGAGTCTGCCGTAGGTCTCCAAGTCGCCGCGACGCCAAGCCTCAGCTCCTTGTTCCACGCGGTCGAACTCCGTGTACCAGTGCTCAGCACGACGACGCCAAGTTTCGGGCAGACGTTCCTTGTACTGCTCGTACACCTCACGCGGCACGGCACGCAGGTTGGCTTCGCCGAATTTGCCGTACTCCATTCCGGCATAAGCCATCAAAGCATAGGCAGCACTACGCGCCTCATCGACACGCATATTGAACTTGCTGCCTGTCAGCGTCCTTTCGATTCCGCTGAAGAAGACGGCGATGCGGTAGGGCTTCATGTTGGGATGTGTAGGGATGAGCTCGTATTCGTCGGTCTTGGTGTCGAGGTAGAGCAGGTGGTTCTTCTTGGAATAGACCTCGCAGCTCTGGTCGAGCTTGCCGCTGTTCACGCCAACGTAATCGTTCTCGGCTGCCATAGACATCATAATCAGTTCCAGAGGCTCCGGGTGGATGAGGTTGACGTGGCAAAGTGCCTTGAGGAAAACAAGTGCTACGGCTGCCGACGATGACAGACCACCGATGGGCAAGCTGCCCTCGATGACACCGCTCAGACCGTATGTGAGCGGATAGCGTTCTCCAAGCTTGAGGGTAGCACCGCGCAGATAGTCCGCCCAGTCGTCGCATTTCACGCGCGGCACATCGCGAACATGAAACTGAGCTCGTTTGTCGAACTGCAGGGAACAGAGCTCCACAACGCCGTTGAGTTTCGGACTATAGGCGATGTGGATGCCTTTGTCGATGGCAAGACCGGTTATCTTGCCGAGATTGGCATCGCTGTGTGCACCAATGGGGCAGACACGATAGGGGCAGAAGGCAAGGGCCTCCGGCTCACGCTTGTAGATTTCTTGAAATCTTTCTTGACACTTCATATTATTTACTATTTGACGATTTCTTTGATACTTTAGTACAAAGGCGCGCTTTTAATGCGCGGAATTCTATTTACGATTTGTCAGTTGCCATTCATATTTTACTGCTATGTTTTGCATGGCTCCCATATTCTCGCAGAAGCGCAGGCGATATTCATAGCCGCGGCGGGCGGAGCGGATGGTGATGACTTTCTTTTCGCCGGGCAGCAGGGAGAAGAAGTTATCGCTGTAGTAGGTGCCGTGCACGGGCTTAAGATTTTTGTCGGTCAGAAGGAGCTGACAGAAGAAGGCGATGCGCTTGCCGCTGTTCTTCACCGTCACTTCCCATTCTCCGACAGTAAGGTGGCGGGCTGTGACGGTGGGCTTTGCCTCGGGCAGAGTGCCGAGCGGTTCGAAGCCAGCGGTACAGGGACCGGTCATCGTTTTCATTCCCTCGTACTTGTTGGTGGAGCGCCAGTAGAAGTTCTTGCTCACAACGTTTCCCTTGGCATCGGTCAATTCGAGGGCGATGAAGTGAACAGGCGTGATGTCGTCGGGAATGCTGACAGTCAGGACATCGTTTGCCACACCGTCGGCAGGCACATCCACCTTGGCGGTGACGGTGCTCACTTTGCGGCTCTGCATGTCATAGACTTCTGCCTTGGCCTTCATTCCGTTTTGTGCTTCAACATAGTCATTGATAACGCTGACCGTACCCTTCAGGTAGTCATACTGAATATGTACAGGCTCCAAGGCGTGCATCGTGTGATAAAGCGAAGCTGTGGGCTCCAGGAACCAGTCCCACAGGCGGGAGCAAACCTGCCAGTTGGCACAGTTATGATACCAGAAAAGCAAGCCCGAGCACCAGCGGTCGCCGTACTGCAGCTTGTTCTCGTTCCACACCTCCCAGATACTCTTGCTGTTGATGGCACCCACCATCTGCCCCCGACGTGCGAACTCCTCGATGTTGCTGCTCTCGCCATATTGGTTTACCATATCTTTATACACGGTGGTCATGAGGTGGAAGCCGTTGCCGTCCATGTAGTCCCACGTTTCCTTGTTAATGGGCCAGAGGTCTTCCTTGGGCATCATGTCATAGAGGTCTTCCACAATGGGCAGAGTTGGTGCGCCGTACTCGGGATTGAAGCCATCCACGCGACTGCCCCGTTCGGATGCGGTATTCTCGTAGTGTCGCATGGGGTTGACCTGCTTATAGGGACTGCCGTCGTGTACGCCGTCGCATTCGCTCTGCATCTGGTAGGGCACGCTGGGTGCCAAACTCTTGATGAGTTCCTCAGCTCCACTAACTGCTGTACTCTCGTTGCTCGAGACGTAGATGACGATGCTGGGATGGTTGCGGATACGCTTCATGGTATTCTCCACATTGGCCAGGTAGAGGGGCTCGTCCAGCGGGTGCTTTGTGTCGCCGGTCATCCAGAACTCCTGCCAGACCATGATGCCGTACTCGTCGCACAACTCATAGAAGCGGTCACTTTCGACAATGCCGCCACCCCAAAGACGCAGCAGATTGATGCCACACTGGTCGGTATAGGCCAGCTCTGTTTCCATGCGTTGGTCGTTGGTGCGGAGCATGGCTTCGGGTATCCAGTTGGTGCCGCGAACGAAGGTCTTGTGGCCGTTCACAACGAAGAGCTTCGACTTGTCGGGTGTCTCGCGGGTAGCGATGACCTCACGGATGCCGAAGCGTGTCGTAAGGCTGTCCATCTTGTTGCCCTTGTCATCGGTAAGCATGAGGCGCAAGGTATAGAGGTTCTGCGGTCCCTTGTTCTTCGGCCACCAGAGGCGCGGATTCTTGATGACGAGCTGCGGAAATTCTTTTGGAGAGAAGGTGACGGTCACATGCTCACCGCGTTGCAGCTTCATTTTCTTACTGCTGAAAGAAATAGATCCCCCAGCCCCCTTTAGGGGGAGTACGGACCCCCCAGCCCCCTTTAGGGGGAGTTCCTCGATGCTTCCATCGACGGTAAACTCGCCGCTGCTGGTGTTGGGGTTCCAGACCTCTACGCTGATGGTCTCTCTGGCCTCGTCATAGTTTGGATGAGCCAATTCGGAGGAAATAAAGGGACTGCGCAACTGCTGAAGACCTGTGGCGTAGAGGCGAATCGAGCGCCAGATGCCGGTGTTGCGGTCGCGTATGCCATCACCGATAGAAAAGTCCCAACCGACGGTCATGAGCTGGGTGACGTTCTGGCCAATCCAACCGTCGCCGCCGTTGTGCCACTCACCAGCAGCTCCCCAGCTCTTCGGCATAGCAAGGCCGGGTATATCGACAGGATAGACGCGGATGGCAAGGGCTGTCACCTGACCAGGTTGCACAGCGCGGTCAGTAATGTCGAAAGGCTGACTGTTGAACATACCATTCATCTGACCAATCATGTAGCCGTTGACCCAAATCTCAGCACGATAGTTGATGCCCATCGGTTCGAGCCAGATGCGCTTGCCTTGGTACTCGGCAGGCACAACGAACTCTGTGCGGAACCAATAGGTATAGAACTCTCGTCCCACCTTGGCCAAGTCAGGGATGATGTCGTTTACAAGCTTGTTGGTCTGTCCGTAGTAAGGTTCTGGATAAACTTTCTGCTCCACGAGATTCGTCAGGACGGTTGCCGGCACGATGGCTTCTGCCCAGCCTTCGGTGTTGAATCCAGGCCTGGAAATCTCAGCAGCCGAGGCTTTCGTCTCTCCGGCACGGAGCATGTGCCAAGTCTGACTGCCACCATGCTGAAGGCGGGAGTCGAGGGTAATGTACGCCCGTCCATCGTCAGCCGAAGCAGCCAACATTATAAAAAGACTCAATAGCGTAAGAAGTGTTTGTCTCATGTTAATGGTTTTATTTTTCCGTGCAAATATAGCACTTTTAATTCATACCTGCAATTTTTCACTTTTCACTGTTCTCTTTTCACTTAAATGTTGTATCTTTGCATCGCATTCCGTAACAAATTTGCAATGGAAAAGCATTTCTGTCTGGATGATTCGCCGATGTTTCGCATGATAGAGCTCGACGAAGTGGACTCTACTAATAATTTTCTGCGTCACCTGGATACGCCGGGCGACAACCGCATGACGCTTGTGACGGCCGAATTTCAGACGGCAGGAAGAGGAGCAGACCGGAACCACTGGGAGTCGGCCAAGGGCGAGAACTTGCTGTTGAGCCTGCGGGTAATGCCTTCCAACCTGCCTGCCCGCCGCATGTTTGCCATCTCGGAAGTTGCGGCTTTAGCCGTGAGGGAGAGCCTCGCAAGCCAATGTTCAATGTTCAATGTTCAATGTTCAATGTCTTTCTCCATCAAGTGGCCCAACGATATCTATTTTGGCGACAGCAAGGTGGCGGGCATTCTCATCGAGAACGACCTGCAGGGAGCATTGGTGCAGCGATCTACCATCGGCATCGGCATCAACATCAACCAGCGGCACTTCTTGAGCGATGCCCCCAATCCGCGTTCATTGGCAGACATCGTGGGGCACGACGTGGAGCGCCGCTTCGTGCTGGAGCAGTTCATGGAGAACTTCACACACTACATGCAGCAAATAGATGAAGGTAAGGAAGATGCGCTCGATACGCTTCACGAGGAATACAAGAAATGCCTCTACCGCCAAGGCGAAGAGCATACCTACAGCGACAAGGAGGGCACTTTCCGGGCTATCCTCACCGACGTGGAACCAACCGGTCACCTCATCCTACAAGATACAAAAGGCAAACAACGACGCTATGAATTTAAAGAAGTGAAATATGAGATTTAAACGCATTCTATTGAAGCTCTCGGGCGAAAGCCTGATGGGCGAACAGGGCTACGGCATCGACGTGAAACGTCTGAACGAGTATGCCCAGCAGATTAAGGAAGCCGCCGGAATGGGCGTGCAGATTGGTATCGTCATCGGTGGCGGCAACATCTTCCGCGGACTGACGGGAGCTGGCAAGGGCTTCGACCGCGTGAAGGGCGACCAGATGGGCATGTGTGCCACAGTCATCAACTCTCTGGCATTGAGCAGCGCGCTGGGTGCCATCGGACAGAAGAACCGTGTGATGACGGCCATCCGCATGGAACCCATCGGCGAGTTCTACAACAAGTGGAAAGCCATCGAGGCAATAGAGCAGGGCGAAGTAGTCATCATGAGCGCCGGAACAGGCAGCCCCTACTTCACCACCGACACGGGCTCATCGCTACGCGGCATCGAGATTGAGGCCGATGTGATGCTGAAGGGCACCCGCGTGGATGGCGTCTATACTGCCGACCCCGAGAAAGACCCGACGGCCACGAAATTTCATGACATTTCTTACAGCGAGGTCATCGCTCGCGGCCTGAAAGTGATGGATATCACCGCCACGGCTATGTGCATGCAGAACAACCTGCCCATCTATGTCTTCAATATGGACATCGTGGGCAATCTGCGCCGCGTCCTCGATGGCGAGGAAATCGGCACACTCGTGCACAATTAACTGATTATTTGATTATTTGCTCAGCGTTCCCAGCTGCTCACCCATCAGGAGATGCTCGGTGGTGGCGAGGGTGAAGGTGACGTCCTTTTGGAAGAGATAGACAATATCGCTGCCGCCAAAGAGGAACCAACCCATTTCGTCGCCCTTTTTCACGCTGTCGCCGGGCTTCAGGGTGTCCAGGAAGTTCACGCTGCTGATTTGTGACATACCGATGGGCAGAACGGCCACCAGACCGTATCCGTCGGTCTCTACGACCACCAGACCGCGCGTCTCTATCGACTGCCAGCCGGGGATGTCGCACTCCAGACGGTAGCGCTGGGCATCGGCATCCCAGATTGTTATACCGCCGGCAGCATCGATGGCCTGAATCTTACGTATCTCGCGAATGGTGCCGCTCACGGGGAAGTGGTAGCGGTGGTAGTCGTTGACATCCAGGAAGGTATGTGTCAGCGTGCCGCCGTTGAACTGCCCGCGGAACTCGCTGTCGGGACCCAGCAGGTCGTCCACAGCATTGAACTGGCGCGACTTGATGAGTACGCCTTCCTTCTGTACCAGATTGCCTTCGTCATCAATATCCCAAACGCCCTGGGGCTGGGCATCGCCGGCAGATACCACGACGCTCTCATCATCGGGAGCTGCAATGGGACGGGCCTCGGAAGAAGCCAGGCGGCGGATGAAGAAGTTATTGAAAGAGTGCCAGTTTTCGGCATCCTCGTACCAGCCATTCTGCAGGCCGAACATGGGGTCGGTGAGGACGACATCGCGGTACTCGGGTTTCCAGGACTCCTCAGAATCGAGGAACTTGGCCCAGCCGTCATGATACTTGGGGAACCAGGTCCGGAAGGGCTCGATGTACTGCAAGGTGGGATAGTACAGGCCGTCGCTGTCGCGCAGCTCATCCAGGGGAATATCCAGAATGAAATAGAAGTAATCCACGCTTTGGTCAATTTTGTCGTAGAGTGTGCGTCCCACAGGCTGTGGAATAACGCTCCAGGGCAGACATTTGGCCGACCAGTCGAGGTAGGCATAATATTCATCCAGCGTCTGTGCGGGGTTTGTCTCGTGGTCGGGGTTGATGGTCTTGGCAATGTCGATGGCCTTCACCAGCAACTGCTTGGCGGTAGGATTGTTGTCGAGCGAATCGATAAGTTCCTGAGTCCAAGGCTCATGCAGTGGTTCCGACGTTTGATTGCAATAGAAGGCATAGTAGATTCCCACGCCCACCAGGATGGCAAGAATGCCAAGAAGAATGCGATTCAGATTCTTTTTCATAGTATAAAATTAAATGTGTAACGTGCGTTTTTTCGAATCTTTCAGAAATTTCAACTGCAAAGGTACAAATAATATTTAAATTAGCTGACATTATTTGTTTTTTTTCCTACCTTTGCATGCAATATGCGAGACTTTGCAGCGATAGATTTCGAAACCGCCAACAATGAACGCAGTTCTGTTTGCTCTGTTGGCATCGTCATTGTGAGGAATGGCGAGATTGTAGATTCGTTCTACTCCCTGATCCAGCCGGAACCAAATTATTACAATTTCTGGTGCCAGCAGGTTCACGGCCTTTGCCAGCAGGATACAGACGATGCACCCATCTTCCCTGAAGTATGGGCACAGATAGAGCCGCTCATAGAGGGTTTACCCCTTGTGGCACACAATAAACCCTTCGACGAAAGCTGCCTGAAGGCGGTGTTCCGCGTCTATCGGATGGATTATCCCGACTACGAGTTCTACGACACCCTTTGTGTATCGCGCAGAAAGCTTCCGCATCTACCTAACCATCAGCTCCCGACAGTTGCCGAGGCTTGTGGTTTCTGCATGAAGAACCACCACCACGCCCTTGCCGACGCCGAAGCCTGCGCCTGGATTGCAAGGGAAATCCTGTAATATGCAAACAGTCCAGTAACATCGAATTTCAGGACATAAAATTCTTTGAATTTTAATTTCGCATTTTAAGGCACTTCTGAGCGCGTTTCTCGGCTCCGGGTGATGCAATATACCTCGAAGGGGTTTGAAGCGATTCTGGGGCATTCTAGAGGGGAAATTCGGGGTGTCTGTGGATTCTGTGTTGCACAGGCGCTCTTGTTGATGATGGTCGTCTTCTGAGTTCCCCCCAAGGGGGGGCGCGTTTTGTTACCCCCTTTGTCTTTTTCTCAGACCAGTGCCCTGAATCGGGGCGTCTGGCGTTACGCGTTACAGTTGTTACAGTTCAAAATAGGCTATTTTTACCCCCTAAAACAATTCTATATTTATATATATATAAATATAGAGTTAAATTTTGCCTTTTTTCTCAAAATAGGGTAAAAACAACTGTAACAACTGTAACGCTGTAACGCAGCGTTGTCGGTGTGTGCAGACAAATTGCGAAATTTCTTGACAAAATTGTGAACTACAACAAACTGTCGTGTTTTTTCCAGCGTCAAAGAAATTCACCCCCAAAAATGCCAGGCCGAGGGGAAAATTTTCTCTGCCCAGAGAACATTTTCTGCTCCGCTGGGCAGAAAATTTATAAAAGTTAAAGGTTAAAATGTTAAAAAGGAAAAATCCTTACAAACAGAAAATTAGTATTTACCCAACAGAAACAGACGTTTCGGAAGTCCTCTCGCTCGGAAACAAAAAGAAAAGCAACTAATTCTTCACACTTAACTCTTAATTCTTAACTTTTTTCGTAACTTTGTGGTGCAAAACATGAAAAAAGAACGAATTAGAGCCTGACGGCATTGAAAAAATGAAGAAAATCTGTCATTACATATCGGAATACATGGGCGCGCTGGTGCTGGCGGTGGCGGCCGTTTCACTGCTTTGGCCGGCGTCGTTCTCGTGGGTTGACACTTGGGCCATCAACCCGATGCTGGGCGTGATTATGTTCGGCATGGGACTGACACTCTCGCCCACGGATTTCCGCATTGTGCTGAGCCGTCCCAAAGACATCCTCATCGGCTGCCTGGCGCAGTTCACGGTGATGCCGCTGCTGGCACTGGGACTGACGTGGGCCTTCTCGCTGCCCAAAGAGCTGGCACTGGGCGTCATCCTCGTGGGTTGCTGTCCGGGCGGCACAGCTTCGAACGTCATCACCTATCTGGCGAAGGGCGACCTGGCTCTGTCTGTCGGGATGACTGCCACCTCTACCCTACTCGCGCCCCTGCTCACTCCCCTACTCGTCTGGCTGATGGCGGGCACGATGGTCGAGGTAGATACCGTAGGCATGCTGCTGAGCATTGTCTATGTGGTCATCGCGCCGATTGTCGTCGGTCTGCTGTGCCAGCGTTTCCTGCCGAAGCTGACCCAGAGCGTCGTCCCCTACCTGCCGGCATTCTCATCGATAGCAATCGCTTTGACGGTAGGCATCGTCGTGTCGCACAACGCCGACCGGTTGCTGGTCGGAGGGTTTGTGGTGGTCATCGTGGTCATGCTGCACAACCTCTTCGGCTTAGGAATCGGTTATCTGATAGGGCGGCTGTTGGGACTTGCCGAGCCGAAGAAACGTGCCATTTCCATCGAGGTGGGCATGCAGAACTCCGGACTGGCCTCGGCACTGGCTACACTCCACTTCGCAGCCTATCCCCTCGCCACCATCCCGGGTGCCATCTTCAGTGTGTGGCACAACATCAGCGGGGCGTTGGTAGCGCGTCTCTACAGTGCAGAGAGAAATGTATAACCGCACATTTTGGCCGAATCGTTTGGCGGTTCGTTTTTTTTGTCTTATATTTGCAGTCAAGAGCAGATTAATATGGAAACAGAGAAGAAACCTTGCCTGGCCATCGTCGTACCATGCTACAACGAGGCTTTGGTGCTGGAGCAGACAACGCAGCATCTGCTGGCCGTGCTGGAAAGCTTGCAAACGGACATCAGTCCGGACAGCCGCATTCTCTACGTCGATGACGGGAGTGCCGATACCACCTGGGACATCATAGAGCGTCTGCATGCCGGGGACAGCCGCATAGCAGGCATCAGCCTCGCAGGCAACAGCGGCCACCAGAACGCACTGATGGCCGGCCTCACGACAGCGATACGCTTTGCCGACCTCACCGTAACCATCGATGCCGACCTGCAAGACGACGAGACGGTTATCAGGGATATGGTACATCTGGCGCAGGAGGGCAACGACATCGTTTATGGCGTGCGCAGCTCGCGCACCACCGACACCTGGTTCAAGCGCACCACGGCACAGGCATTCTACCGCCTGATGTCCAGAATGGGTGTGAAGACGGTGTACAACCACGCCGATTACCGCCTCATGTCGCGCCGAGCCGTAGAAGCCCTGCTTTGCTACGAGGAGCGTAACCTGTTCCTGCGCGGCCTGGTTCCGTTGCTGGGATACCGTACAGCTCAGGTGGAATATGCCCGCAAGGAGCGTCAGGCTGGAGAGAGCAAGTACCCGCTCGCCAAAATGATGAACCTCGCCTTCGACGGCATCACGAGCTTCTCCATGAGTCTAGTACACATGGTGCTCTGGTTGGGCATCCTGTTCCTGCTGATAGCCATCGGTATCACAATCTGGGTCGTGCTGTGCATCATCCAGGGCAAGGCCATTTTGGGCTGGTCCTCACTCATCTTGTCCATCTGGTTCTGCAGCGGCTGTGTACTCATCGGCCTGGGTATCGTGGGCGAATACATCGGCAAGATTTATATGGAGGTCAAGCGTCGTCCCCGCTACAATATAAAAGATGAAAGGCTTTAAGACTCCACTCGGTCTGTTCCTGCTGGCAGTACTGCTCATCACCCTGTTCAGCTGCTGCTCGTGGATATACCCCCTGCAGCCCCACGACGACGCCAACTGGTTCATGGCTATAGGCAAGAGCATGCTCTCCGGCAAACTGCTGTACACGGATGTGCACGACCAGAAGGGCCCCATCATTTTCTTTTTGCACGAATGGGCGGCGGCACTGTCGTCCCGGACATTCCTGGGCATCTGGCTGTTCGAGATTCTTTGCTGCTTCGGGTTCCTCCTGTTCTCCTACAGGACAATGCGCCTGTTTGCAGAGCACGGCATCAGCCTGACTGCAACCTGCGTGGTGGGTGTTCTCACCTACACGACGGACTTCATGAACTATGGAGACACCGTGGAGGAGTTTTCACTGCCCATCCTGCTCGGCATCCTCTACAAGACGCTGAGGTATGCGAAGTTGGGTGAACTGCCCAGGTCATGGGAATCGGTCCTCATCGGTGCTGGCATGGCTGCTATCTTCTGGACGAAATATACGGTGCTTGCCCTGTGCATAGGAGCACTCGCGGCACTGCTCATCCTGGCTTGGCGACGTGGACAGATGCAGCCGCTGTGGCGATGCCTGGCTTGGTGTGTAGTCGGCGCAATTGGCGTCACGCTGGCCGTCCTGCTATACTTTTTCATACACGGCAACATGCAGGACCTGTACTATTCCTATTTCTATTTTAACCTCTTCAAGTACATCGAGGCCGGAAACGAAAGTACGCCTGAAGCCTGGTGGTTCATGCCGCTAAAACTGGTCGGATGGATGCTGCTGGTGGGAGCCGTGCTGTGCCTGCGCATATCACGCAGCGTGAAATTGGTGGTGGCGGCTTGCTGGGGCGCAGAGCTGCTGACCTTCGTCATCTTCAAGGTCTATCTTTACTACTTCCTCATCATCTTCGTCTTTGCTCCCCTCTCCATTTATTTCATTCGCGAAATCCGCTCCAAGACAGTTATCGCGACCGGAGCCACTGTGCTCATCCTGCTCGGCACTGCCACGAACTACAACCTCATGACGCTCCTCTCCGCTGGCTTCCCAACAGCCGTCCTACCGCTGGCAGAAACTGTGAATGCGGACAAAGACCCAGAGAAGCAGGTGCTGACGATAAGGTCCTATGATACAGGCATCTACACTCTTACCGATTGCCTGCCACCCATCAAATACTTCTGCACCCCCAACGCCTACGTGGAAGAGCTCGTCACCGAACAGACAGCCTATCTGGAATCGCGCAAAGCAAAATATCTCATCATGAAGACCGAAGAGCCGATTTGCTACAGCACGTTCCACCCGGACCTGACGCGCGATTACATGCTCATCCAGGAAGAATCACATGCTTTCCGCCAGGAGTTTATTCTTCACCCGCTGCAGTTCTTTTGGTCTCTGGGTTATATGAAAGGACTCATCGAGCGTTTTTACACACCCGAACACCTTCTCGTCACCTATCGTCTGTACCGGAGAAAATAAACCAAACGAGCCCAATAAGCCTGATAAGCAGAGGTCCCACCCGATTTACTCGAATGGGACCTCCCTTTTCTTATTTTCTTATTCCCTTATTTCTCTCACTTCAATACTTTCTTGCCATTAACGATGTTGATGCCCTTCTGCATCTTGCTCAAACGTTGACCGGCAAGATTGTAAATAGCTCCGTTGCCTTCGGAAAGAGCTGGGGTGAGGCTTATTGCGTCAATTATGTTAGTATCAATATAAGTGACAGCAATGGTTTTGATACGCGCCTGGGAAGTAGCCTGGTTGGTCAGGATAAGTTTACCCCACTCGCCTTTCAAGGTAGCAGTAACGCCGTTGATGACAGCATCAGTGCCGAACTGATCCTTCCATTCCTTGATATAGCCTTCGCCTGTAGCGGTGAGGACAACCTCCGTGATGGCATAGCCGTCAGCAACAGAGAGCTCAATGAAGCTGGGCTCTGTTAGAACCTTCTCCTTTTCCTCATCTTCGCCTATTTCTTCATACTTGCTACCATAAAACTTGATGTGAGTGTCACCTTCCTTGGCGTATGCCTTGTTGGCATAGAGAGTAAGCACATCGTTGCGGGTAGCTGTAAGTTCAGCACCAGTGTCAGGAGCGCCCTGGCCTGCGATGTCTGCATCGTTGTACGCAAAGGTAACATCTGTATAGCCTTCAACGGTGACAGTAAGTTTGAAGCTCTTGCTGTCCGGCAGATAGGTCTCTGTCTCAGCAACAAACGCTGTGATAATGGTCGTACCCTTGCCTACGGGAGTAATAACACCATTCTCGTCGATGGTAGCCACATCCTCGTTAGAGCTCTCGTATGTAACCTCTCCATCGGAATCGGTTGTGAAGACTGCAGTCGGTGTGTCATTGACATCAACAGTCTCACTCTCTACGCTCCAATACGAGTCAGGAGCAGTCTGTGAGGTGAGAAGTACAAATTCTTCTTCTGTGCGAGGAGCTATCTCCCAAATCTGGTTATTCTTGTACCAGATGGCTACACCAGTCACGTTGTATGTCTTGCCGTCAACAAGTTCTGGCAGGTTGATGAATCTGTTGTAAGGAACAATCGTGTTGTCATCATCGTCAACGAAGACTTTGCCAGAAGCACTGTAGGTTACCCCTTCAAGCGTAATCAAGTTACCCTGCATATCCTTCTCCAGATCAGCAATAACCACTACCATCGGTGTTGCACCTTCTCCTCCCTTTGTTACGGTCAGACCTTCTGTAGTAGTAGTAAGACCCATAATTTCGGGACACTCGTTATACATGGTTAATGTAATCCGTGCAGTACCTGTCAGTTCATCACCAACCTCGAAGCCATGACCACTCTGATAGAGAAGGATACCGTTCTTTCCGTCGGTGAAGTAAACATTGCTGCCTGCAACACCGGTGCAGAACCAGTTGTTGAACTCGACGAGAACGGGTTCCCGAGCATCGGTAGCAGCTGCACAGAGAGCACCAATTGATGTAATGGGTTTGAGGATAGTGTAAGTTGCAGAAGCTTCGTTGCTCATGTTGGCTCCCATATAAAGGGCATAAGCACGAATGGTAGTGGTTTCTGTAACCTCGACTGTGGTTGTATTAGTCTCGACCATTGTGGCTGTCATAGATACCTGTGGGTCTGTACCATCAGTTGTATAGAGGATGTAGCAATCCTCATCAGCAGAGATGGTTACCGTCACAGCCCCGGCATAGGTACCACCTGCAGGGCTGAAAGTAGGTTCATTAACACCTGTGCTTGCTAAGGGAGCATAGAATTCGATGGAAGTCACGTCAAGACCGCCATTACTTGTTGTGGTGCTTGTCACATTGATGGCCAACTTATAGTATGCGTCAACAGGCCACTCTACGCCAAACTCTGTAGAGGGAATGAACTCTGCATTACCAGCTTGGTTCAGTCCTATCGTGGGAGTAATCGTTACCTGGTCGAGAATGGTAGCAAACTCGGCATCACTAGCAACAGTCAGCGTCAGACTGTTAATCGTTACAGTGTTTCTGCTCACGCCATTGTGGTTGAGGACAACGCGACTGATGACACTGCCCATAGCACTCTTGGCTGTAATAAAGCGGTCCACATTTTCAAGACTCTTACCGCCGATACGCCAGAAATCGCCAAGAGTCTGGTTGCCGGGAACACTCCAATCCATGCTGTTGTAGGTGACATCATAATAATTGGCATAGGCATTGTTATTGGTCTCGTTCTTCACAGCCTTCAGCGTGTAGAACAACTCGTCTGCCGCCCAGACATTGCTCCCCAGGAAGAGGAAAAGCAAGGTGGACAAAAAATGAAAAGTAATTTTCTTCATAAAGGTATAATTTTAGTTATTGGTTTGTTCATCTTTGTGCACAAATATACAATTATTTACATTAACACGCGTGTTTTTCCGCAACAAAAATACGAGAAAGAATTGCGGTTTGAGTGAAAAGGTATATCTTTGCAAACATAAAACTCTTATAATATGAGCGAAAACATTCTTTTCATGACTCTGGGCGGTTCTGCCATCGTTCATTTTGTCATTACTGCCGTGATGAGTCTTTTTGCTCGACACCGCGTGCAATACCTCTGTTTGGCTTGGGTCAATGGCATCTTCTGCTGCACAATGCTTGTTTCATGCTTCTTCAGTCACGTCATAGCAGAGGGTGAGCCCGGCATTCTGCATCCCTACATGCTTATAGCGTTGCTCTGTGCCTGCTACCTGCAAAGTATTTATCCTCTGAACATTTCTATGCCAGGCTTCCTGCAATGGGAGCGCATGTGGCGTTATGCACGCCCCATCCTGGTTCTGATGGCATTTTACATCGTGGCTACTTTGATGGGCAGCCGCATCGTATATATCTACACGGCAAAAGACCTGATAAGAAATGTCCTGAGCAGTGATATCCTGATGCGTCTCTGTGCACTCGGACTAAGTATCTACTACATCGTGAACATCTTCCTCCTACCCCACCGAATGGCACGTCATGCAAATGTGCCCCGCTACCTGCTGGGCTATTGCTTCTTCATGGGGCTTTCGGTGGTCTTTTATACCTGTGTAGCCATTTTCTACGACCTGACACTGCTCGCTATCTACATTGTTCTCTTTACTGTGCTCAATCTGTACCTCTGCTTCCGAACACTTGAGACGTTGGCATTGCAACTGCCGCGCCCCATCATCAGCGAACAGACCGAAGCTCCTGCCGAAGAGAGCAAGGAGACAGACCAGGATGACTTCAATGAGGCCAACCTGCACCGTTTCCAACGTATCAACTTCTGGATGCAGAACCACCGCGAGGTGTGGAAAGACAGCACCTTCGGCCGCGACCGCCTCTGTCTGGAAGTGGGCTACAACCGCCACCTCGTGCTGCAGAGCGTACGCAGTCAGGGCTTTAACAACGTGCATGACTACATTAGCAGCTTCCGTGTAGCAGAACTGAAGCGCTTGATTGCACGCGGTGAAGTGAAAACGCTCAGCGATACACTGGTTGCCGGTTTCGGCACCACCCAGACCGTCCGTGCCTGTTTCCTCAAAGTAGAAGGCATTACGCTGGATGAATATCTCGCCAAAGCACAATAACCCATAGAACTCATAGGGCTCATAGGGCTTATAGGGCTTATAGGGCTCATAAGCCCCATGAGTTTCATTGGGCCTATATGCAACAGCCCCCTGCGGATTTGCTCCGCAGAGGGCTGTTTATTTTCCTCCCCCTAAAGGGGATGAGGCATTACTGCTTTGCCATGATGTCCAGGATGCTTACAAAGTCAGCAATATCAATCTTCTGATCCTTATTGATATCAGCTTCGGCTTTGTACCCACCTGCAGCCATGATGTCCAGAACAGTTACTGCATCGGCGATGTCAACCTTACCGTCACCGTTCAGGTCACCTTCGATTCCACCTCCGATACCGTTACCAGGAGTAACAACAACCTTGTTCATGCCGGGGATAGTGTAGCGGCTGAAGGTCTCTGTTCCACCGGAAGCAACATAGAGGTTGTTTGCATAGTCAAATGCAAAGCTTGCAAGGCTGCTTTCTAAGACAGAGATGGTGAACTTCGGATTCAGGAAGATCTTGCCATTCTCCATGGGAACGTAGTTGGTCTCATAGAGAACAATCTTACCGCTGCCATTTGGCATAGCAATGTATTGACCGTCAGAAGTGACAGCAATCTTGCCGCCATTGGGAACAGCAGTGACATTGCTGTAATCCTCGTTGCCTTCTGCATCGAAGTGCTTGATAGCAGGATTATCGGCAGAGGGAGAAGAAACAGACTGGATGAACCAGAGACCACCCTGACCGTCCTCGTGGATGCCAATATGGCTAGGAGCGTATGCAAATTTACCGTCGAGAGGCTCGAAGTTAGCTGAAGGAGCAGCTGTCCATTCCTTAGCAGTACCCAGGTTGTAGATAGAGCAGTTGTAGTCGGTAGAGTTGTACTGACCGTTGCTGCGCTGTGCTCCGAGAACATACATCTTCAGGTCTTCGCCTGCGCCGTCGAATGCGAGGCCGATAGCCATACGGTTCTGTTCCTCGTCGCCTACATAGGTAATACCTGTAGCTTCGTCGAGCTCACCACCTGTGAAGACAGGCTTCCAAGGCTCGTTGAGGTCATCGGGATTGATTTCCCATACAGAGCTGTTGCTGGTACCAGAAGCACGAGCTACGAAGAGACGTCCGTCTGCTGAGAAGCGGAGATCCTTGAGGTCGTACTGGTAGCTGCCTGAGATGATGAGAGCAGACCTGTCCTGAACCTCCTGCGGGATGGGCAGACCACCATAGAAGCCGGGAGTACCGTCGGCTGCATTGATGGGTTTGAAGTTCTGGTCGTATGCGAAGAGAGCGCCAGACTTTTCGGTGGAGATGTAACCCTCTGGATACTGCTGTGCCCAAGTCTCGGCAATCATTACCTGACCGAAGCCCTTGCTTGCAGGATTGTTGTTGACTGCCATTCCGTAAGGAGCCCATACCTTGTAAACGTCGCCAATTCTGAGGACATCAAGAGAGCCCTTGCCAGTAACAGCAATCTTGAAGTTGAGAGCACTAGGATCCTTTTCGAACGTGCTTCTGGGAACAGTTACTGTGTGTGTACCTGCATTGAATACTTCATCGGCCACAGCAGTGTAAACCAGAGTCTCGCCATCGTAGAAGTTAACTTCAACGTTTTCTGCCTCTGCATTCAGGTCGTAGCTTACAACAACATTTTCGCCATCCAGCTTAGCATCGAGGTTGTATGCGAATGCATTGAGCTGAGGATTGGGCTTATCGTTGGTGTACTTGCCAGCATAGAGGTAAACAACATCACCGCCAAACAGATGAGGCGTAGCCTCTACACCGAGGGTCTGGAACCAGTGAGCGTTATCACCAGTGCTGCCGTTGAGCTTCCATGCAACCTCGCCACTTGCCAACTGTTCAGCAGAAACGAGTGTGCCTTCTGCTTCACGGAAGTGTTGAGAAACATAGACATTAGTTGGACTGCACTTTGAGCCACGGCTGATAGTACGGGAGTTGTCACCGTCAACACCGACATTCTCATACTGGGAGAGGATGAGCGTGTTCTGAATCTTAAGAGATGCATCAGCCCAACCAGCAACACCACCAAAGTACCAATGTGGTGAATCGCCCTCACCAATAACATGAGTATTGACGATACAGTTGTTGATAAAGCTGTTAGCACTGCCGTTGCGACCAATCAAGCCACCGGAAGAGGTGTCGCCTGAAAGGTTGGGAGCAAGATACAGAGTAGCTTCAACTTCACAGTTTTCAATGGTTGAATTGCCAGACATCCAGCGTGTGAGAGGACCTGTGAACTGATGGCTGGTGTGGAATTCACCTGTCAGCTTAAAGTTCTTGACGGTTGCGTTGGCCAACTCGTAGAACAGAGTTGCGGGCTCAGCGTATTCGCCAGATGGGATATTCTCATCATCAATATAGACGTTAGCAAGCGTATGGCCCTGACCGTCGAATTCGGCAGCAAAGATGTGCTGAGCACTTTCACCTCTGTTATGGCCGATAGGCAACATGGAAATGCCTGCCATATCGATATCTGCCGTGAGCTTGCCCTTAGCATATCTGTCAACATCGCTGGCAATCGTACGATAAGCAACAAACTGCTTCGTTGTACCGATGAGGTAGTAGCCATCCTCGTCCTTAGTAGGAATAATATCTGCGGCTATACCATCGTTCAGAACAGCAGGATTCAGAGCTTCCTCAATGCTGTAGTCACCATTCTGGTATGCTTCGAACAATGCGTCAGATACTTCGTAGAGAGCATCTATCTCATCATCGTTGAATACATATTCGCCATTTTCAGACCATTCGCCAGTCTCCTCGTCTTGATCCATCAAAGCAAGGTTACCGGGTACAAGCCAATCGATTATGCTATACGTATTGTAGAGCTTCACATAAGCCTGCTTACCAGCATAGATATTCTCGAAGATTTCAGAGATCTTTGCAGCGAGAGCAGCCTTAGCCTCTACGGTTTCTGCCGTAGCTATAGCTTCAACAGCCTCCTGAAGTTCAGCCTTCAGTGTCTCGGGGAAGTTAGGAGCAACTTCTGCTTTCTCCAAATCACATTCGTATGCGAAGATGGTCTCGGCACGGGTCTTCATGTTCTGGAGTACCACGTCAAGAGCCTCACCAGTCTTCTCGTTCTCAGCATCACCGCAGTAGATTACCTTCAGGGCACCCCAGCCTGTCCAGTCGTTGCTGTACTTCGTGCCTGGGTTCTTGATACCGATAGTGAGATTACCGTCCTCACCTACAACAGCAATAGTGTAAGCCTGGTAGCGGCCTGCCTTTGCAGCAATAGCCATACCGGTTTCACCCTGAACAACATAACCAAGAAGATCTGCACCGTTATCTGCAGCCTGATCTTCGCTGGTAGAGAAGTAGTCACTGTAAACGGGGAAGTCCTTCGCACCTGCACCTGTCAAGTTGCAGTTCACCTGATCTTCAGCTTCATCAGCTGTCACGATATCCTCGATAGCTGTGGGGAAGTAGTTGAAGATGCCATTAGCATAGATACCGGCAGCATAATTGGTGCTGTAGCGGTTGTTGCTGGGACGGAAGGCACCGTTGATACCTACCAGATAGTAACCGGGCTTCATGCCCTCTACAGTCTGATACATGTCGCCTGTTACGTTCCAAGCCTCAACACCTGTAAAGGTATTGCCTGCATCATCCTGAGTCTTACCATAGCCATTGCCGAAGCCACCTGTCCAGCCTTCGTTCTGCTGGCTGAAGTCGCTGTTGACAAGCATACTGCTGACATCAGTACCTGCCATATAGCCACCAGCAATAGCAGCAGCGCGCCATTCTTCAACACGCTTTGTTTCTGCTATGATTTCCTCGGTTGTAGCAGTGTGGTTCTCTACGATGTACTCGTAGGTACCGAGAGGATTCTCATCGTTGGGCTCGTCTATATTCTCGTCTGAGAGGTAGTATTCAAGAGCTGTACGAACCTCGCCTTCGAAGTCAGTGTGATCAGCAAGATAAGCCTTAACTTCCTCACACTTGGCAATATATTTCTCATAAGCTGCTGCGCTCTCCAGAACGGCAGCCTTTGCAGCTTCGACAGCATTGATAGCGACGATAAACTCATCGATGGTCTCTGCATCTGTCAGAGCATCGATGGCAACGCCCAGTTCATCAAGCAGAGTCTGAGTAGCGATGAGGTCATCAGCAGCTTCTTTCTCCTCTGCCTGAATGACAGCAGCAACGTCAGACAGATTATCATTTGGTATAGAGAAGTACTTACCTGCACCAAAGATAACGACGCCATGATTGTTGAATGGATAAGGATGAGCATCGTCCTCGAGGGTCTGATACCAGATAGGATTGCCGAACTGCTTTCCGTTCAGGTTATAGCAAAGCGCACCACTGGGAACGTCCTCAAGCGGGAGAGTAATAGTCAGGCGACTTGCAGCCGTGGGGTTGTAGTGCTGCTGCTTGTTCTCAGCAACGCCCTCAATATCTGCCTCATAGCAGTTAACAACTGTTGCACTGCCACGGGTGAAGGAGTCGCTCGAATAAATAGACGCTGATGGCATTTGGCAAGTACTCCAGCAATCCTTAACGATAGAGCCGCTGCCCGAGTAGCCGCAGATAGCGCCAGACTCAACACCACCTGTAATTGTACCTGTTACCCAACAGTTGGTGATAAACATGTTCATCGAACCGCCAGAGCAGCATCCGATGATACCTGCTGCGTTTCGAACGTCAACACCAACCGTACCTTCGAAACCAACGTTCGTGATGTAAATATCACCACTGCCCTCGGTACTACCAATTATACCAGCATAGCTTCCAGCATGGAGTAAGCATGTTTCATCCAAAACGAGGTCATGGATGTTGGCACCACTTACAATCGTGCTAATCACACCATTCAAGTTGTTGGAATTATTAATAACAAAGTTGCTGATAGTATGACCCTGGCCATCGAACTCGCCAGAGAACAATGCTACAGGAATGTAGCGCTCCATGTAGCCATCCATGTTGATGTCGTCCGTCAGGCGCACCTTAGAATCTGGATGTGCAACAGCGAAGTTGCTCCACCATGTGAGCTCTGCACCGCTACTTATCTCGAACCAGCCATCAACAGGACTTAAGAAGCTTTCATCAAACTTTCCGCAGACTGAACACCACCCGTCAACAAACTGATGAGGAGGAATAACGGGTTCACCTGAAGGATCATTGGTATAGCCACCGCTACCCAATGGTGTTCCGTCGCACTGGAAACTTGAAGCAGCAGAGTAGATAAGACCACCTTCCTTCTTGATAGGCATAGGCTCGGGGTCTGTGCCAATCACTTGGAAGAAACGATCCAAGCCGTTCTGCTTGCCGTTCAGGTAGAATGCCAGCTCACCGTTTGCAATACCGGCGGTATTTTGATAGTGAAAGAGTCCATCCGATGTGGTTCCATCCTCCTTCATATCAGATACAGAGTTACCGTAGATGGGATTAACGACATATACATTTTCACAGACTACACTGCCGGGGTTTCGGGCGATGTTCTGGGAGTTCTCCGTGTTGGTGTCCAACGTCTGGTTACCGGCACCGATGATGTTGCCGAGTACGGCACAATTGGTGTAGTAGGTCTTTGCTGCAGTCCAGCCGGCAAAGCCGCCGACACGTGCGCAAGTTGCACCACCTTCTGCACCTGGCAGGGTGAAGGTTCCTGCATAGATACAATTCTCTACATGCTTTTCAACGGAACCCGTCCAGCCGAAGAAGCCACCGGAGGTGTTGTCGTCTGCTACAGTAGAATTGATGTCAACGTCCGAATAGACATTACGGACCAAAGCCATGCGAGCTTCTGCGCAGAGGGAACCAACTCGTGCACCGTTAGTTTGAAGAGAGCCGTGCAAGATAAGATTCTCGACATTACCAGCCATCTCGGGGAACAAACCTGCATAACCGTTTACTTCAGATATTTCCATGGTGAAGGCATGACCCTGACCATCGAAGTTACCGTCAATCCAGTCGGTGCGGTTGAAGATATACTTACCAGGTTCTGCAATGTACTCGATGTCGTTCATCATCTTCATGTTGAGCTTGAAGCCGTTGCACATACGGTTCATACCTTCTGCAACGTCGATGTCTTCCTTAGTCCTCAAGAGGACAGCTCTGGACTTCTGGTCGAACTTTGTGGGATCATCGGGCTCAAAATAATGGAAATTGAAGCATCCGCAGACCGAGCAGACACCATACATGTCGAACTGGTGTGCTGTGGCTTGAGCTGTTCCTTCGTTCGAGAAGGTCAGGTCACCTTCTGACTTACCGTCGCAATCAGTGGGACCGGAAGCAAAGACCTGACCACTGCCGAATGCAGCTGGAACGGGGAACGGGTCTGTGCCAATCTTCTGTACCCAACCGATGCGGCTCTGGTCGTTGTTCAGCTGATAGCAGATACGGCCGTCGGCCAAATCCTCTTTAGCCACAACGGTTACGGCAGGGTTGCTGCCTCCCCAATCGTTAGTAACGTAGTTGTTGTAGCAAGCACCCATTCCTGCGCCACTATCACGGTATCCATAGGGATCTGCGTTGTACGTCTCGACATTAATGGCGTTTACCCTGCTGTCGTTACGGGCGATGTTACGGCTGAGACCATTGGAGATGTCGAAGGCACTTTCATCGCTGATAACCAGACAGTTCACAATGTTGACAGGATTCTCTGCCCAACCAACGACGCCGCCGCAGTTCTGCGTGGTCTCGCCCTTGATGGCAGTCTCCACCAGACAGTTCTCGACGATTGTGCCGCTGTAGCCTACACCAACGATACCGCCGTGGGTGGCATCGCCGGGCACTGAGCTGTTGATGACAACGTCGGACCAACAGTTGCGTACGATGCCCCTGCCTCTGCCGACGATACCGGCAGCAAACTTGCTGCTGGTAGTAATGGTACCCGTTACCTTCAGGTTCTGGATAACGGCACGCCATCCGATGTAGCGGAAGATGCCGGCATCGCCTGCTTCTGGGTACAAGTTAATCTTGATGGTGTGTCCCTGACCATCGAAAGTACCGTCATAGCGCTTACCTTGTGCGTCTGAAACGCCAATCATGGTACCGTCGATGCCCGTGTCTATGTCGGTCGTCAGCACGGCACAGGCATTGACATCGCCACCATTTACGAGTGCAGCAAACTCTTCCCAGTCCGCTGCAGAACTAATCTGATAGACTCCATTCACTTCGGAAAGAGCCCATGCAGCTGTGGTGACAACGCTCAACAGCGCAGTCATACACAGATTCAGTAGTTTTTTTCTCATAGAATGTTTGATTAAGTTAATAAAATGGGTTAATTAATACTTTTTACATACTCAATGATACATATTGTCTAGCAAAGATAGCTTTTTCTCCAATTGCCTCAAAGCATTTTTAGAACTTTCTACCCCTATAGGTTAAAATTTGTTATGTTTTTAGCTGTAGAAATCAAAATAATATGAGCATTTGGGGAAAAACAAAACAGAATTCACAGAAACAGCCCCCTGCGGATTTGTTCCGCAGAGGGCTGCTTATTATCCTCCCACTAAAGGGGGGTCAGGCATTACTGCTTTGCCATGATGTCCAGGATGCTTACAAAGTCAGCAATATCAATCTTCTGATCCTTATTGATATCAGCTTCGGCTTTGTACCCACCTGCAGCCATGATGTCCAGAACAGTTACTGCATCAGCAATATCTACCTTACCGTCACCATTCAGGTCACCTTCGATTCCACCTGTACCGATACCGTTACCGGGAGTAACAGCGATATTATCGTTCCAGCTGGGAACAACGTAGCGACTCAGAGTCTTCGAAGCAGTGGCACTGGAAGCAGCGTAGAGGTTGCCTGCATAGTCGAATGCCAAACCTGTGATATTAGTCTCTGTAGTGCTGATGTTGTAGATGGGGTTCAGGTAAATCTTGCCGTTTGCCATAGGCACATAGTTGGTCTCATAAATAACAACCTTGCCGCTACCCTTTGGAATAGCGAGATACTTGCCGTCGGCAGTGACAGCCATCTTACCACTGTTGGTAGAAGTGGAGATGTCGCTGTAGTCCTCGTTGCCTTCTGCATCGTAGTGCTTGATAGCAGGCAGTTCGGCAGACGGAGCGGAACGATACTGGATGTACCAAAGACCACCCTGACCGTCCTCGTGGATGCCTACATGACCCGGAGCGATAGTATAGACACCATCGAGAGCTGCAACGTAGCCAGAAGGAGCAGCAGACCATTCCTTAGCAGTTCCCAGATTGTAGTATGCACAATTGTAGTCGGTGGTGTTGTACTCACCATTGCTGCGCTGAGCACCGAGAACATACATCTTCAGGTCTTCGCCTGCACCCTCGAGAGCAAGGCCAACAGCCATACGGTTCTGTTCGTCTTCACCTACGTAGGTGATACCAGTAGCCTCATCAAGCTCGCCACCTGTGAAGACAGGCTTCCAAGGTTCGTTGAGGTCATCGGGATTGATTTCCCATACAGAGCTGTTGCTGGTACCGGAAGCACGACCTACGAAGAGACGTCCGTCCTTAGAGAAGCGGATATCCTTCAGGTCGAACTGATAGTCACCAGAGATAGTAATAGGTGTCTCGTTAACAATATCGAGTCCTCCGTAGTAAGAACCCACGGGCTGGAAGGCTGCGTCGAATGCGAAGAGAGCACCGGGAGTGCCTGTAGAGAACATACCTTCACGGTCTTCCGTAGGACGAGACTCGGTGATGAGCACCTGACCGAAGCCCTTGCTTGCAGGATTGTTGTTGACTGTCAAGCCATAAGGAGAATTGAAGCCGTAGCTGTCGCCAATCTTGAGGACATCAAGAGAACCCTTGCCCTTAACTTCAATCTCAAAGTTCAGAGTTGTAGGATCAACATCGAACTGGCTTACAGGAACAGTCACTTTGTGTGTGCCTGCTGTGAAGATTTCGTCGGCTGCAACAGAGAGAACCTTATTCTCGCCGTTGTAGAAGTTAACCTTGACGTCTTCTGCATCTGCATTCAGGTCGTAGCTTACGACAACATCGCTGCCGCTCACGTTACCCTCAAGGTTGTATGCGAAGGCATTGAGCTGAGGATCGGGCTTCTCGTTGATGTACTTGCCACCATAGTAGTAAACTACATCACCGCCAAACAGATGAGGTGTAGCGTCAGCACCAAGGGTCTGGAACCAAGCTGTATTCTCGCTTTGACTACCGTTAAGTCTGTAAGCAATTTCACCGCTGGCCAACTGGTCTGCTGTAACAACCGTGCCGCCGGAGTCGCCGAATGTCTTGTCAACATAAACATTGGTTACGGTAGAGCCGTTACGCGAGATGGTGTTGGAACCTTCGGAACTTACACTTACATAGTCATTCATGATCAGCGTGTTCTTAACCTGAGGTGAGCTGTTAGCCCAGCCGCAGACACCGCCTACACAAGTAGTGGTGACACCTTCGGTGCTGAAGAACTGGCAGTGTACGAAGCAGTTGCTGATAACTTCGTCTGTGCTTCCACTGATACCTACAACGCCGCCGTGCGTGCCGTCGCCGTCGATAGCAGAATGGATGGCAACAGCAATGTCGCAGTTGTCAACAGTAGAGCCTTCGGACATCCAGCGTGTGAGACCGCCCATGAACTTGGCACCACCGTGGTATTCACCGGTCAGCTTCAGGTTCTTCACAGTAGCCTTCTTCAGTTCATAGAACAGCGTAGCAGGATCACTTGTGGACATGAAGTCGGTGCTTACAAAGACATTCTTAAGGGCGTGACCCTGACCATCGAAGACACCACTTGTCCAAATGTTGCCAGCGTAGCCAATAGGCTGCATTGCAATGCCTGTCATGTCAATGTCATCAATCATCTTAGCCTTTGCACTCAAGTCAAGACCATTGACAATAGCGCGGAATGCAACAAACTGTTTGGGACTGCCAATGAGGAAGTAGCCATCCTCATCCTGAGCAGGAACTATTTCGGTGACTGTCTTATTAACTTCAGGATTCAAGGCTTCTTCTGTGCTGTAAGAACCTGATTCGTATGCATCAAGCAGTTCGTCAGAAGCATCGTAAAGAGCATCGATCTCATCATCGTTGAAAACAAACTCTTCTGTCTCAACCCATTCGCCAGTTTCCTCGTCTTTTGCTACCAAAGACAGATTGCCACTCGTGATATACTCAATTACTGAGGCGACATTGTGCAGTTTCACGTATGCCTGCTTACCAGCATAAATGCCTTCGAAGATTTCGGAGAACTTGGCTGCGAGTTCTTCCTTAGCCTCTATCGTAGCTAAATTATCAACTGCCATAGCCTCCAAGAGGGCTTCCTTCAGAGCTGCAGGGAAGTTGGGAGCTGAAGCAGCATTTTCGGGATCATACTCGTAAGCTATGATAGTAGCAGCACGTGCAGACATGTTCTCGATTACCACATCAAGAGCTTCGTTAATCTTGGCTTCGTCATCGCCGCAGAAGATTACCTTCAGGGCACCCCAGCCTGTCCAGTCGTTGCTGTACTTTGTGCCTGGGTTCTTGATACCGATGGTGAGTTTGCCGTCCTCGCCTACCTTGGCGAAGGTGTATGCCTGATAACGGCCTGCATTTGCAGCACAAGCCATACCGGTCTCACCATGAACAGCATAACCAAGGAGCTCAGCATCATTTTCTGCAGCCTGATCTTCGCTGGTAGAGAAGTAGTCGCTATAGACAGCAAGGTCGTATGCACTCTTGACGGTCAGGTTGCAGTTCACACCGTCTTCTGCTTCATCAACAGGCACGAAGTCCTCGATAACTGTTGGGAAGTAGTTGAAGATGCCGTTGGCATAGATACCGGCTGCATAGTTGGTACTGTAGCGGTTGTTGCTGGGACGGAAAGCACCGTTGATACCTACCAGATAGTAACCAGGCTTCATGCCCTCTACGGTCTGATACTGGTCACCTGTTACGTTCCAAGCCTCAACACCTGTAACATACTGACCTTTCTCGTTCTTAATTCTGTCGAGGCTGTAGCCTGTGCTCCATGCACCTGTCCAATTCTCCTTCTGCTTGCTGAAGTCGTAGTTGGGAATCAAACTGCTGACATCAGTGCCGGGAACATAGCCACTGGCAATCGCTTCTGCAAGCCACTTGGTTACGCGATCCGTTTCTGCTGCAATTTCCTCAGCAGTAGCGGTGTGCTCTTCAACGATATACGCGTATGTACCAAGAGGATTGCTCTCGCTGGGTTCGTCATTTTCGGTAAGATATGCTTCGAGAGCTTCGCGAAGTTCACCTTCGAAGTCATCATGACTTTCGAGATAAGTCTTGGTTTCCTCACACTTGGTGATGTAAGCCTGATATACCTTTGCATTTGCAGCTACTTCAGCCTTCTTTGCATTGACAGCATCAACTGCATCTGCAAATTCGAGAATAGTCTTGGCTTCGCTCAATGCTTCGATTAATGCTTCATACTCGTCAAGCACAGCCTGAGTAGCAATGGTCCCATCGACTGCCTCTTTCTCGTATTCCTGGATAGCTGAAGCCGTTTCGGCCAGGTCATCTTCATTGGCTACAGAGAAGTATTGTTCTGCAGCGTAGATAACGGTACCGTGAGAGGGATCGGGGAATGGATACATATCCTCGCCGATGTCCTGATACCAGTAACCCGTACGGAACTGCTCACCATTAGCTCTCCATGCGAGAGCACCGGACTCGAAGTCCTCTGCTTTAACCTTGGGTACCTGCGTGCCGTAGCGGGCGTAGCAGTTGTTGATCTTAACATATTCGCTGTCGCCGTGCCGTGCGAAGTAATGTGCACTGTCCTGAATACCTTCTACAGAGCCTACAGCATAGCAGTTGGTCACCTCGGCATAGCTGCCCAGCCAGCCAGAGAATGAACCATTCTCCTTCGGACCATAGACGTTGCCGACCATACCACTGTTGTTGATGGTAACGTGGCAGGTTGAGCTCATCACGCAACCGAACACACCGGAAGCGTTGGGACCGCCGTTGGCTGTAACGTCACCGCACATCATAAGGCCGCTGATGTTGACATGACCTGCCCAGGGAGCTGTCATGCCGACAATGCCGATATAGCCGCGACCAAGGAGTGAGCAGCTCTCATCGAGCACTACATTCTTAATATATACGCCTTCTGCTGAACGGGCATCACCATCGCTGATGCCGCCATAATTGGCAGAGGGCAAGCTGTTCATAACAGCCACGAGACCTACACCATTGGTGTTTGGCTTATCGACAACGAGGTTGCTGATGGTGTGATATTGACCATCGAAGTTGCCATAGAAGGGAGCACCTTCTGTGCCGACGTCGGCCCAGCGATCACTATAGCCATCCATGTCGATGTCGTCGGTGAGTTTGGCACTGGCATCGAGGTGCCTTGATGCATAATGTGACCACCAAAGGAGTTCTGCACCATTGCTGATTTCGAACCAACCGTCAACGGGAGTCAGGAAGTCTTCCTGCAAGCTACCGCAGACAGAACAGAAACCTTCGTCATACTGATGAGGCGGAAGAACAGGACTTCCTGAAGGTGTGTTGGTATAAGTGACAGCGCCTTCGGGCTGTCCGTCGCAACGATAGCTTGATGCAGAAGCATAGACGAGTGCGCCATCTTTCTTGATAGGCATAGGCATAAGGTCCTCGCCAATCTTCTGATAGAAGCGCTCTACACCACCCTCGTTTCCATTCAGACCGTATGCAAGAGCACCGCTCTCAATGTCACCAGCATTCTCTATTAATGTAGCCTTTGCTTCGTCCTCATAGCCGTATGAGTTGGCAAAATAGACATTCGTGCAAGTAATGTTGGAAGGATTACGAGACAAGGTCTTGGAATCACCAATTGCACCGTTCAGTACACCAATGAATGCACAATTGGTGTAATAGGTCTGAGCAGAAGACCAGCCGCAGAAGCCGGCAAGACATTCCGTAGTTTCCGGGTTACCATTGATGTTACCTGCATAGATGGTGTTCTCCACCTGAGTCTTGCTCTCAACAATACCAATCAGACCACCCGTAGTGTTGTCACCAGGATGTGTTGTGTTGATTTCGATGTCGGAGAATACATTGATAATATTCACACGGTCGCGGTAGGTCTGACCAGCAATGGAGCCTGCATATTGTCCACTGGTTTCGAATGAACCATGCATGATGACATTCTCAAACCTTCTACCTGCAAACTTGGGGAAGAGTGCAACATTGTTGCCCGTCATCTCGGTCATCTCGATGGTGAGCTCGTGTCCGTCACCATTGAAGTTACCGTCGAACCAGTTGCTGCTGTTGAAGATATAGCGCCCAGGCTCAGCTTTATACGTCAGGTCATTTGCCAGCTTAATGCTGAAGCGTGCACCATTCGTAATACGGTTCCAACCCTCGGCTATATCGATGTCGTCTGCAGTCTTGATGAGATAGTAGCCGTCCGTCAGGTCACGCTCGAGAGCGTCAATCTTGAAGCAGCCGCACTTCTCGCAGATACCGAACTTGTCGTATGCGTGTGCTTCTGTTATTGCATTGCTTGGAGTGTTGCTAAAGGTCAGTTCGCCTTCAGCCTTGCCGTCGCAGGCTGTAGCACCAGATGCATAGACCTGACCCTCGCCGAATGCTGCGGGAACAGGGAACGGATCCGTACCAATCTTCTGAACCCAGGTAATCTTGCTCTGGTCGGTGTTCAACTGGAAGCAGATGCGGCCGTCGGCAAGATTGTCATAAGGCACGATGGTGACGCACTTGGTGTTGCCCCATGCATTGGTAGCATAGTTGTTTGTGCTGGCGCCACTGGGACGATTGCCATAGATGTCCTGAAGATAAGTCTCCATGTTAACGGTTTGCAGGTTGCCATCGTTACGACCGATGGTTCCGCTGCCGCCGTTGCTGAGGTCGAGGTTGCTGCCGTCGTTGATAACGAGACAGTTAATCACGTTGGTACGTCCGTCGCACCAGCCAACGATACCGCCGCTGTTCTGGGTGGTTGCACCATTGATGGTGAACTTTGCCAGACAGTTCTCAATCATAGAACCCTGGTAAGCTACGCCAACAACACCGCCGTGGGTGGCGTCACCTGCCATAGAGCTGACCACATTGACATCAATGTAGCAACCCATAATGGTACCTGCGCTCCAGGCTGCAATGCCTGCCGCATACTTCT
Organism: Bacteroidaceae bacterium; assembly: GCA_017552435.1. Taxonomy (GTDB): domain Bacteria; phylum Bacteroidota; class Bacteroidia; order Bacteroidales; family Bacteroidaceae; genus Physcousia. The sequence continues at coordinate 133,658 of JAFZPZ010000127.1, read as the reverse complement.
TCTCTGAAGTAATGGTACCCTGAACTTTCAGGTCCTTGATGAGAGCATTGTCGCCGACGTTGCGGAAAATCGCAGTACCGTCGGTATCTCCCGAGAATGTGTTGATGGTGATGGTATGACCAGCGCCGTCGAAGAAGCCCTGATAATCCAGGCCATCACGACCAATCATGGTGCCATCGGAGCCCTTGTTGATGTCGGCTGTCAAAACCGCATTGAGATAGGGCTGACCCTCACCACCATTCACGAGTTCGGCAAAGGCCTTGAGGTCATCTGCCGTACCAATCTGATAGACACCATTCACTTCGGAAAGCGCCCATGCAGCTGTGGTGACAACACTCAGCAGCGCTGTCATACACAGATTCAGTAGTCTTTTACTCATAGAATGTGTAATTTAGTTAATAAAATGGGTTAATTAATGTATTTCTTACTCTTAAAATATGGATAATGTCTGACAAAGTTAGCATTTTTTAGCATTGCCTCAAAACTTTTTAACAATTTTCTTTACTCAGAAAAGCCTTTTGGCCCCAAAAAACGACAAGAAAGCTTATTCCAGGAATTACATCAAGGAAAAATCCAGCTTGTCATAACTCCTTTCTTCCTCAAACCTTCCTCCAACCCAACTCCCACCTAACTCCCACCTAACTCCCACTCAACTCTCACCTAACTCTCACCTAACTCCAACTCAACTCCAACCTAACTCCAACTCATGTTCGATTGTTGTTCGATTGTTGTCCGATAGTTGTCCGATGTTTTATCGAACAACTATCGGACAACTAATGCATAACTATTGAGCAAAACTTAGACCTACCCTGGAGGTAAATCGGAACTACTCCCTTGTTACCCTAGAGATAACCTAGGGATACACAGGAGTTATACCTTAGATGAAATATAAAAGTGCTAAGGAAGGAATGCGGAGATGTCGCGCCCAAAATGGGCAAGCTCGCGAACAATAGAGCTACTAAGACTTGCCAGCTGGGGAGAAGCAGGAAGAAAGACGGTCTCTATGCCGGTAAGCTGTCTGTTGACATCGGCCATCTGCAACTCGTACTCGAAGTCAGCGACAGTACGAACACCGCGAATAATCGCTGTGATACTGTGCTCTTGGGCAAAGTCTGCTGTAAGGCCAGTATAGCTCTCCACCGTGATACGCGGCTCATCTATATATAGTTGGCGAATGGCCTTGACGCGATCCTCGACAGGCATCCAGCCTGTCTTCTGCTCGTTATAGCCAACAGCAATAACGACCTCATCGAAGAGAAGAAGTGCCCTTTTCACAATATCGGCGTGCCCTTTGGTAAACGGATCAAAAGACCCCGGGAAAAGTCCCCTCTTCATGCAATTTCCTCCTCTTCTGCCAAATCCTCTTCAATAACAAGATTGTCGATGATGAAGTTCTGACGGTCCATGGTGTTGTCGCCCATATAGAAGTCCAAAAGCTCGGCCACCTGGTCGGACTTTTGCAGCATGACCTGATCAAGACGAATATCGGGACCTATGAAGTTGCGGAACTCTTCGGGACTGATCTCACCCAAGCCTTTGAAGCGCGTTATCTCGGGTTCCGGACCCAGGTCATCAATAGCTTGCTGGCGCTCCTCCTCGGAGTAGCAGTATTGTGTCACGAAATCCTTTGAGAGACTGAGGTGGCGAGGCCGCTTCCCATCGCTGAAAGCAGCATCGTCAATTGCACTTTCACGGGCAGCAAGTTCTGCCTCTATGGCACTCAGTTTGGACTTGCCTATCTTTGTCTTGCGACCACGCACTCGGAAGAGAGGAGTCTGCAGAATAAAAACATGGCCTTTCTTGACCAATTCTGGGAAGAACTTCAGGAAGAAAGTAAGCATCAGGAGGCGGATGTGCATGCCGTCATCATCGGCATCGGTTGCCACAATGACTTTGTTGTAACGCAAACCGTCCAGCCCGTCTTCGATATTGAGAGCCGCTTGCAGGAGGTTGAACTCCTCGTTCTCATAGACCACCTTCTTTGACAGCTTATAGCAGTTGAGTGGCTTTCCTCGCAGGCTGAACACGGCTTGAGTATTCACGTCGCGGCTCTTGGTGATGCTACCGCTCGCAGAGTCGCCCTCTGTGATGAATATACTGCTCTCTTCCTGCAACTCACCTTTGGGATCAGTCAGGTGCACCCGACAATCACGCAACTTGCGGTTGTGTAGGTTGGCCTTCTTCGACATCTCGCGAGCCTTCTTGGCTACGCCAGCCATTTCCTTGCGCAACTTCTCGCTCTCGGCAACTTTCTGCAGGATGATGTCCGCCACATCTGTGTTCTTGTGGAGATAGTTATCAACTTGTTCCTTAACGAAATCGCCAATGAACTTGTCGATGCTGATACCTCCCTCGGGCTCTGTCGTGGTGCTGCCCAGCTTGACCTTTGTCTGACTCTCGAAGAGGGGTTCCTGAATATTGATACTGATGGCAGCCACCATACCATTGCGAATGTCGGCATACTCGTAGTTCTTACCGCTATAGTCCTTGATGACCTCGGCGATATACTTCTTGAAAGCCGCTTGATGAGTGCCGCCCAACGTAGTATTCTGCCCGTTCACGAAGCTGTAGTACTCTTCACCGTTCTGCTTGGTATGGGTGAAGGCAATCTCTATGTCTTCGCCACGAAGATGTACAATGGGATAAAGCGGTTCGTAGTCCATTCGATCGGAGAGCAGGTCGCTCAATCCGTCGCGCGAGACAATACGCCGCCCATTGAACATGATGGTCAGGCCTGTATTGAGATAGGTATAGTTGCGAAGCATCGTCTCGATGAACTCACTGCGAAAAGCATAGTGTTTGAAGAGCGATGCGTCGGGCTCAAAGAACACTGCTGTGCCATTCTCGTCCTGAGTGGCCTCTGTAGTGTCGCTTTCTTGAATACCCTTACTAAAGACGACGCGCCGCGTCTCTCCATCACGGAAGCTTTGCACCACAAAATGTGCACTCAAGGCATTCACAGCCTTAAGGCCAACACCATTCAGGCCGACGCTCTTCTGGAAAGCCTTACTGTCGTACTTACCACCTGTGTTGAGCATAGAGACAGCCTCAACGAGTTTACCCAAAGGAATGCCGCGCCCATAGTCACGCACACTGACCCGCAGATTGTCTTCGATGTCCACCTCTATCCGCTTGCCGGCCCCCATCTTGAACTCATCGATGCTATTGTCGATGACTTCCTTCAGAAGCACATATATGCCGTCTTCAGCCTGCGAGCCATCACTCAGACGTCCGATGTACATACCTGGACGCGTCCGGATGTGCTCCATATCACTAAGGTGCCGGATGTTATCTTCGCTATATTGAGGGGAATTCATAATCAGCTTGTTTTTAACTCTTTGAAAAAGACAGCGCGACGCTTGTGAACACTGCAATCCAGATTCTTCCACTGTGCCTGACTTGCCATATTGTCCTCCAATTGGGGATGGGTCTCGGCCCACTCGTAACCACAACTGATGCCGGCGGGTATCAAATCGGCAAAGAATAGCGCATTGGCACCCTTGTCCTGATATTCAGGCAGAACGCCGACCAAGAGCATATCCAGAATCTGATGTTTCCGCTTGAACCAAAGTTCACGAGCAATATACCACCAGCCAAATGGGAAAAGTTTACCATGAGCTTTCTGTACGGCACGGCTTAAACTGGGCATGCAGACACCCACACCAATAATCTCTCCTTCGGCATTCTCCACCGCAGTAAGGAACCGCCTATCCAACATCAACAGGAAACGGTCGGCATACCATTGCATCTGCTGCTCATCCAACTCGCTGTAACCGTAAAGGTCAGCATAGGCGCGGTTTATAACGCCCAGCATTTTCTGAATATACCCACCCTTGCGGATTTCATTCTTGCTGTGGAAATGGCGGACGCGGAAACCATAGCGCTGCTGTGCTATCTGAGCCACTCGGAAATATTTGGCGTTGTTCGCTTCGTGTCCCTCCTTTGGGATGAACACCTTACGCTCCACCCAACCAGTCTCCCGTTCGAAGCCCAATTGACCTATGTGCTGCGGATAATAGGGATAGTTATAAATGGTACAAAGCGTAGAGAGTTGGTCAAAACCATCGGTCAGCATGCCCTCCGGGTCCATATCTGTAAAGCCCAATGGTCCTACCAAACGCTCCATGCCCCGCTCACGGCCCCACTGCTCGACAGCATCGAGCAAGGCACGGCTCACTTCCAAATCGTCGATGAAGTCCAACCATCCGAAGCGCACCTCCTGTCTGCCCCAATGCGCATTAGCACGGGAATTGATGATAGCAGCCACACGTCCCACAATACGACCATCCCTGCGTGCCAGGAAGAAAGCCGCATCGCAGAAGCGAAAAGCAGGGTTACGGCGAGCATCTAATGTCTCTAACGTATCCTCCAACAAGTCGGGCACAGCATAAGGGCAGTCCTTATACAACTCGTAGTTAAAGCGGACAAAGGCTCGCATCTCCCTCCTAGAAGTAACCTGACTGACTGTTAAGGTGGTCATATCGCGTCTGTTTCCTTGTTTGAAAAATTTCTATATAACACGATTAATGCGCAAAGTTAGTAATAAATATCGAGAAACAACCCATCTAACTCTTAAAATCTGCAAAAAACAACATATTTTAAGAGTTTTCCCTACTCTGCAAGGACATTAAACTCTGCTCCACTGGCGAAGTCTGCCCCATTCTGACTGGAGAGAGCAGTAAAGCGGAGATAACGAGCTCGCTGTGGTTTAGGCAGCATCACCTTTTTTTCCTTCGACGAGTTTTCGAACTCGCCTTCCACTACAGACTCTGTCCAAGTCTGGCCATCATTGCTGAGTTGTACCTTGTAGCCCTTAATGTTGCCGTTGGGACTACCATCCTGACGGGGCAGATAGGTGAAGCCTTTGATGAGCTTCTCCTCACCACAGTCGAAATCTACCCAATGCGGATACTTCGGAACGGTGATGCTATACATCGTATGCCAAATGGTCGATGGGTCGCCATCGACAAGATACTTGGCATAGCCGTCATCCGGACCTTCTTCGCTACTTACATAAACCACCTCAACAGGCACTTTCTCGATACGCTCAAAGGAAGCCGAAGTCGGAACTTCCTCTGCGCCGTCATACCATGCCGTGACAGTCCCTCCTTCGCGGAAATCGAATGGTTCGGTGTATTTCTGCGCTTTGCCCTTGCCTATACGATAGCTGACGGAGATTGGATTGCCGCTGGAGTTAGTGTCGCTAATAATGCTAACCTTGCCTGCTTTGTCTCGCAAAATAGCAACAGGACAAAGGAAATATCTCCTTTTATTAAAGCCTGAAGGTTCTTCTTCTTCAAGGAAAGGAGAAATGGTGAGTTTCATCTGATGCAGTTCCCCGAGGACTCTGTCCGGCCTCAACGGGCCGCCTTGTCCGCAGCTGTTGCCGCCCATGCCATTCACCTTGCAATCGAGGTGGAGATAGGTGCCGTCACTCTCAGGAAGTTCATGTGGATGCTGGGCAAGCGTCAACTGGAGGGCACTCCAAGGAAGTGCCGAGGTACTCATTGTGCCAAGTTCGCTGGAAAATGCCAAGCCGTTGCCCTCCGCATCTTGCAAAGCACACCAACGCACATCTTCGCGGTTGCCCATGCTCTGAGGCTTAGGGAAAGGCACGAACTGCTCCTGCACGGTGCTGTGGTAAAGCCCTACGAAGGAACCGGTCTTGCGATCGTTGTAGTTGTTCATGGGGCCACGCCCGTAGTAAGTATATCGGTCGAAACGGTTCGGGAGTTTCACCTCGTAACCCAATCTGGGCAGCGGCAAATCAGGATCACTCGTAATAATACTGCTTGTAAGCAAAACAACACCATCGGGATAGACATTATAGAACTGTGTTGTCGTAAAGGAAACAAGCCCCTCTCCCGTCTCCCCAAGGGGAGAGGTCTCAACACTCTCGTAGGGCTGCCCCGCTTTTCCTGCACGATATTTCACACCGCCCATGCCCTTGGCTTGGCTCACCACGGTATAAGCGATGAGCACAGTTTCGCCATTTACATTGGTGATGACAGGTTTGCCTTGGACTTTATGCTGCAAGTCGTACAATCCTTGCTTGAACCATTGGTCTCTTGCCCAGTTGTCGTTATCCACAGGAGCACGAAAAGCAGACAGCAGCAGCGGCGAATTCTCGAGGATGGTCTTGCCTTCGACCTGTATTCCGCACAGGCTGCCGGTCTCGTTATCAAAGGTGAAATCGAAGTCCTTGCCGCTCACGATGGTCTTGCCGCCCTTTTCCGTCACATTCAAAGGACCTTTCTTCACGAAGTAAAGAGGCTTCGTATTGTTCCCGAGAAACAGCTGTTCGGCCATCTGCACATAGCCCTTCTTTGCCCAAGGCAAGTCCTTCTTCAGCCGGAACTCAATGTTGAGGAAGTACTCGCCCTCATAAAACATGTTTACAGGGAAGAAGCATTGCACGTCCATACGCGGCAGGATGTCCTCCTGCAAAGTAATGGGTTCCCCTCCTTCCACTACGTTGTTTCCGTCATGAACGATGAAAGCCACAATGTCGTAAGTATCTGGAGTTATCGGTTCAAAGTAGTTTTTGTTGAAGATGGTGAAGTGTGCTACCGCATCCTTCCCTTCGCCCGATATCGAATCGAGCTTCACGGCGACATTCTGATAGACCTTCTTCACCTCGAAGTACTGTGGCTTCGGCGTCAGGTCGGGCAGCATGATACCATTCATGCAGAACATGCCGTCATTGGGCCAATCGCCGTGATCGCCGCCATAGCCAAAGTATTTGGTCCCCTCCGCAGTATAAGTGTCGATGGCCTGATCAACCCAATCCCATATAGCGCCGCCCATGAAAAAGTTCGTGCTCTCTATCGCCTCCCAATAATCTACGAGGTTACCCAAGGAATTACCCATAGAATGGGCATATTCCGAGATATGATACGGATACTTGATACCCTGACCATTTCCTTTGACAGCATAACGCACCCAATCAACACTGGGATATTGATTGGAACCCATATCGACAATATTGTTGTTCCGCTCGTACTGAACGGGACGGCTCGTATCAAATGCCTTGATGGCATTATAGGCTGCTACAAAATTTTTTCCAGGACCGGCCTCGTTACCCAAACTCCAAATGACGATACTAGGATGGTTCATATGAGCATGAACCGCTTCCATAACCCTTGCCACATGGGCCGCACGCCATTCATCGGGATGCGACAAAGATGCTTCACCATAGTAGTACTCATGACTTTCGATGTTGGCTTCATCCTCGAGGTAGAGGCCATACTTGTCAGCAAGATAATAAAAATAGGGATCATTGCTGTAGTGCGAAAGGCGGACGTGATTGATGTTGCCACGCTTCATCAGCATCACCTCTTCTGTCATCTGCTCGCGAGTAATGGCATGACCTGTGGAAGGATTCGTCTCGTGACGGTTCACGCCCTTGAGCTTGACAGGCTGACCATTGACATAGAAGTAGCGACCTGCCAAACCGAACTCATCATCTACAGCTTTTGTGTCGCGAATCTCAACGGTGCGAATACCGAAATAAGCGGAAGTGCAGTCGAGGATATTTCCTTTCTTGTCCTTCAGTTCCGCCACAAGAACATAGCGATAGGGAGCTTCGGCACTCCAAAGAAGAGGATTGGCAATGTCCGTTGTAGTTTGCGCTAATGCATTTTCGCCCTTCCCTATCGGCACGACATTAACAGATATCCGGCGTACAGAATCGGCCGTCTCATCGGAATAAAGCTCAACGGGAAAGACAGTGTATGTCATCTTCAAGCCTTTCTGCACTTTCTCCGTGAGGTTACTAAGTTTGCGGTCGATGCGGATGAAAGCTCTATTGCTGTCCAACTCCATGGTTCGCACGACAAGGTCGCCAATTTGCACCTTTGGCATTGCCGTGATATAAGTACTGCGGAAGATGCCAGGCAGACGAAACATATCTTGCGCCTCGAGGAATGAGCCGTCACTATTGCGATAAACCTCCACAGCAACCGAGTTTTCGCCGTCCTGTAGATAGTCAGTGATGTCGAAGCGTGCTGTATTGCGGCTGTTCTTGCTAAACCCGACATAGCGACCATTAATCCAAAGGTAGAAGAAGCTATCCACACCATCGAAGTTGAGGATAACCTGACGTCCTTTCCAGTCGGCAGGCACAGTAAAGGAGCGGCGGTAGGAACCCACTTCGTTGCGATATCTAAAAGTAGTCCAACGCTGATCTTTTGGTTCTCGCATCACGCCCTCTCGCCAATCATCCTTCCGCACCTCGTGATAGAAAATGACTGGTTGGTTGACATAGATTGGTACGCCATACTTCATCTCTCCATGCTTTCCTAATCCCTGTACGTTCCAACAACCCGGAACTTTGATATCATCCCAGCCCGAGACATCGTATGAAGAATTCTCAAAGCCCTTAGGCCGCCCGTCAGGATTGGGAGACCAGTGGAACTTCCATGTGCCATCGAGACTCTGGTAGTACTTACTGCCTTCTGGCAATACACGAAGCGCAGCCTCTGCATTGGCAAAAGGAAAGATGTGGGCACGTGGCTGGAGTTTGTTCAACGACAGCTTCTCTGGACTTTGCCACTCGGTGCCGTCTGGTTCCGAAACCTGCTTGTAAAGGAAGCCATCAAGGGCATCAGCAGCACTAACACTAAAAGCAAGTGCAAAAAGGAAAAGGGAAAAGAGGAGGTTTTTCATAGATTATTTGGAGCTAATGGATGATTTATATAGTTTTCCGTACTTCTGCAAGTTTCTCCCGCGAAACGACATGCTGTAGCAATCAGGCGTTGCCATGTATCGTATCCGAGCGCGGGAAGATCCTCGAGCATGATGCCCTCCCAAATAAGGGCACAGGCGAAGCCGGCATTGAAGCTGTCGCCCGCACCAACAGTGCTTACTACATCGTCAATGGGTGGCGCAAAAAACTCATAGCATTCTCTGGGGGTACATACAATGATTTGATCCGCTCCTGCAGTGCAGATAAAATACGGACAACAGTGACTAATATACTTATTATATATATCGCGCGCGCTACGCGAAGAAAACAACACATCAATATCATCGGTGCTGCAACGTACAATAGTACTCCGACGAAAATTCTGCATAATATTGGGAGTGAGTGACTCTCGCTCATCACTATGGCCAGGACGGAAGTTGAGGTCATAATAGACTATGGCAGCGGCCTGCGCTGCCAAATCCTGCAATTGTGTTATCAGTGGACGCATTCCGGCACAAGCAGCATAATAGGAACCATAGAGAAGAACATCTCCATGCACCAATGCAGGCAACGTCCAACTTTCCCGCATATGCAATGGCTCCCTATAAAAAGCATAGGTGGCTTCACCAACGTGGTCGAGGAATGCCAAACTGATAGCACTCTTCTCGCCCTGCCTTATTTGGAAATATTCTGTGCCGACACCGTTAGAACGCAGGAAATCCACAGTTTGCTGTCCTACGCAGTCTGCACCAGTATAGCCCACAAAAGTACAGGGAACACCGGCACGCCCTACGCTGATAATACTATTGAAGCTGCTGCCGCCAGGAACTGCCGCAACAGGTTGTCCGCCACGAAAGAGGATGTCCAAAATGGTCTCACCCACCCCCACTACTTTTCTGCCATTATCCATTTAATTCTTTTACTCGCAGTGCAAAGTTAGCAATAAAAGACGACAGATACAAATGTCATCGCACTTTTCTGCTATGTTTTGTGTTAAATTATACGGGTTCGCACCTTTTGTTTAAAATATTTTATCGTTTTCTTTTCAAATTTGTGTTTTTGTTTTATTTTTGCACTTAAATACAAAACATGCGACAATGACAGTAGAAGAAAAGATTAACATTTTAGTAGAACGTTACTGCCGTAATCGGTCACACCTGGCCAACTTGATTGATATTTCACCTCAGGCTGTCAACAACTGGGTTTATCGTGACCGAATTCCTCGCCGCGGAATAAAGGCAATCTTGGCAAAGTTTCCACAAATAGACCCCGACTGGCTGTGTGGAGGAAGCACACCGCTCCCCTCTGGACCATTGCCATTGCCCGAAGAAGAGGAAGAAGGAGAAGAAGAGCATCATGTAGACAACACGGTACCGAGTAAAGCATCCGCACAGCATATTACTGGTATGCAATCCTCACCAGACGACTCTCCGCAGCCTGAAAACAGGGAAGGACTTGTACCTGTACAGATGCCTCGGCATGACATCAAATACGTCTTCCAATGCCACGGCGATAGCATGCTGCCCCGTATTCAGGACAGGGACTATGTGGGAGTAGGTGAAGCGATTGGTCGATACGAGGAATTTCACAAAGGAACCCCCTACCTGATTCAAACCACAAACGGACGACTCATGGTGAAGATGGTGCAAGATCCCGGACCTACATTACCCTATCTGTTGCTCAGTACCGAGAATCCTAACTACGAACTGGCCGATGGTGGCAAACTTGCCAAGAAAGAATTATACGCAGCCTATCGCGTCATTATGGTGATGCGGGATATTTAACTACCAACTTTAGGAGACAACTTTAGGAGAGGTCCATCGAAGGAAATCTCTCCATCAGCACGCATACGGTCAATCACATATTCAACAATATCTGGATTAAACCCAGTAAGATCAAGATCATAAGGATTAAGAGGCCTTTGCTGAAGTTGACCAAGGATATGCAAACGCAAGGCAACATACGCATCTGGAAACTGTATCTGTTCCTTACGATGGGTACAAACATCACAAATGCCACAGTTTTGATCTGTTTTCTCCCCAAAGTAATGCAGTAACATGCGACTGCGGCAATAGTTAATATCCTCTTGGGCATACTGCAACATTGCCTTCACACGCTGTTCATAATGGGTTCGGCGGTCTTGATAAACCAGAGACGGAAGACAGACTTTCTCCTTGTCAACACGACGACAACGAAAAGTAATGCGCGGCAAATGCTTGCGTGGAATAAAAGAGATAAGATGTCTTTGGGAAAGCCGAAGGAGTATTTGATAGATTTCATCAGCTGACAAACCTGTGTCTTGGCTTAGAAAATCTTCATCTATAAATACATAATCAATAAAGATTCCACCATAGTGACGAAGCACAGAGAGTATGAGGCGCTTGCCGGAAGAATCGAGGACACGGAACAACTCGGGACGAGTAACATTAATATGCATACGACTGGAAGCATCTTCCTCGTCGTGATATTCAATGTAGCCCGCCTTATCCAGCAGGTCAAGTGCACAGACAAAAGTTGCATAATGATAGCCGTAAATCCGACAGAAACTATTAATATTGAATTCACGGGTAACAAGCATGCCATCGCCCACCGCAACATTAAGGAAGCAACACAAAAGTTCATAAGCATCACGTACATAATCAATTTTTGGGAACTTCTGCGCCAAACGACGTGAAATACGTTTCCGCTCACTACCATCAGTTAAAAGAATAGCGTATGACTTCTCTCCATCTCGCCCTGCACGTCCTGCCTCCTGAAAATATTCCTCGATGGAATCTGGTATATCCGCATGGAGAACAAGGCGAACATCCGGTTTGTCTATGCCCATGCCAAAAGCATTGGTAGCCACCATAATTCTCACCTCGCCACGAAGCCATCGCTCTTGTCGCTCATTCTTTTGAAGACCTTCCAGACCGGCATGATAATAAGTGACCGTCTCGCCAAGTTCATTAAGCAGTTCCCATAACTCATAACACTTCTGGCGACTGCGTGTATAAATAATACAGGAACCCGGGACTGTTTCAAGTGCATGCAAAACACCATCTAAAATGCTATCTTCTCGACGTACAATATATGCCAGATTCTTTCGCATAAAACTCATTTGGAGGACATTGTCCCCGCGAAACCGGAGTTTCTGCTGGATATCACAGGCTACTTCGGGTGTCGCTGTAGCAGTAAGAGCAAGAATTGCACTTTGCGGGAAAATGTCGCGGATGTCAGCTATATGCAAAAAAGAGGGGCGAAAATCATAGCCCCACTGACATATGCAATGTGCCTCATCGACTGTGATAAAGCATACCTTCATACGTCGCAACTTGTTTACAAATATCTCGCTGGAAAGACGTTCAGGTGAAATATATAGAAATTTATAGGCTCCGAATATGCTATTGTCCAAGATGGTCAGGACTTCGTCTTTTGACATGTGGCTGTTTATATAAGCCGCTTTGATACCACGATGACGCAAGGCCTCCACCTGGTCTTTCATAAGTGCAATGAGAGGAGTAAATACAATGCATACACCTTTCAAGGCTAGGGCTGGCACCTGGAAAGTAATGCTCTTGCCTCCGCCTGTTGGCATGAGACATAGGGTGTCACGTCCTGCAGCAATACTCTCGATAACCTGCCGTTGTATGCCTCGAAAATCATTATAACCCCAATATTGGCGAAGAATAGATAGGTACTGCATCTCTACCTCACTCTCTTGGCTTGATGTCTTCTATCTGCAACTGCACTTCACCGCGTTTGTGGCTATTCTCTTCTATATAATAAACAATGTCAAAGGCTCGCTTGGTCTTGATATAGCGAGCTTGAGAACTTTGACCAAAGGCAATACCGTTCATGACATTGCCACTCTTACTGTCCACCAGTTCTAACTTAATATGCTCTTGGTCGCGCCCAACAACTTTGCTAGTGCCATAATCATAAACCTGACGGGTGCAAAAGAGAGGTTTGTGGTTGTCTGGTCCGTAGGGGGCAAAGCGTTTCAAATCGGCTGCGATACGGCGATTAATATCGCGGAAGTCGATGACGGCATCAATACGCAGGATAGCATTGGTCTGTTCGGGCTGGATATTTTCCTTGACATATTGCTCAAAGCGATGTCGAAAAGCCGGAATATTTTGGGCTTGCATACTCAAACCAGCAGCATAGGTGTGACCTCCAAAGTTCTGAAGCAAGTCTGAACAACTCTCGACGGCCTTATATACATCGAACCCAGGTACGCTACGGGCAGAGCCGGTTGCCATGCCATCTTCGTTGCAGGTAAGTACTACGCTGGGCTTGTAGAAAACTTCTGTGAGGCGCGATGCAACGATACCTATAATGCCGCGATGCCATTCTTCGTTGAAAAGGACAATGGATTTATGCTCATGACGATGCTCTAAGGTTTTGACAATGCGGTTAGCTTCTTCTGTCATAGCCTTGTCCAGGTCCTTGCGCTGCTCATTATATTCGTTAATTTGCTCGGCCAGTTTTTTGGCCTGGGATGGGTCTTTTTCGATAAGAAGTGCCACAGCCTCATTACCAGTTTGCATACGGCCAGAAGCGTTGATGCGTGGACCTATTTTGAAAATGATATCACCCAAAGATATCTCCTTATGCTGCAGACCACAAATCTCCATGAGAGCTTTTACTCCAATACTAGGAGCGCTATTTAACTGGCGCAAACCGTGATAGGCCAAGATACGGTTCTCGCCCATGATGGGTACGATGTCCGCAGCGATACTGATAGCACAAAGATCAAGCAGAGGAATGAGTTGTGAGAACTCAATACCATTGCTAATTGCGAAAGCCTGCATCAGTTTGAAACCGACGCCGCAGCCGCACAAGTGTTCGTATGGATATGTATTGTCCTGGCGCTTTGCATTGAGAACTGCCACAGCAGAAGGCAGTTCAGAATCGGGCACATGATGGTCGCAAATGATAAAATCAATGCCCTTCTGACGAGCATAAGCTATCTCATCAGAAGCCTTTATGCCGCAATCCAACACAATAACAAGGCTCACTCCTGTCTCACAAGCATAGTCTACTCCCTTGCGAGAAACTCCATAACCGTCCTCATTACGATCCGGAATATAATAATCGATGTTACTATAATACTGCTGTAAGAAACGATATACCAAAGCGACAGCCGTGCAGCCATCCACATCATAGTCACCATAGACGAGGATACGCTCTTTATGCCCAAGGGCTTCGTTGAGACGATTCACTGCTTTCTGCATGTCCTTGAAGAGGAAGGGGTCATGCAATTCGGTGAGTTGAGGACGAAAGAAGTGACGTGCCTCTTGCACGCTGTCAATGCCTCGACCTATCAACACGCGAGCCAAGACAGGGCTGATTTTCAGCTCTTCTGCCATCTTCTCCGCGAGCTGCTGCTCAGCATCAGAAGGCGGATTATATCTCCACTCATAGTTCATTCTAAACCCCCCTCCCCCATAGAGGGAATAAATCGGGATTGCGTTTTTTGCTTAGCTCTTAATTTTTAACTCTTCGCTTTACTTGATGTACTCAGCCAGATCTGTCATACGCATGTCACCCTTCCTTAAGAAAGTATCATGCATAGCAAAGGCTGCAGCTAGTTCGTGATGGGTGTGACCACCCCGCTTTTCAGCATAGCGAAGATAGTCTTGCAACATAGAGCGATAGTCGGGATGAGCCACTTTTATAAGTTCCTGAGCCTTTTGCATATCACTCTTGTGACGCAAGTCAGCCACGCCATACTCAGTGATGACGGCATCGATATAATGGTTAGTGTGGTCAATATGGCTAGCGAAGGGGACAATGCTGGAAATGGCTCCGCCTTTGGTGGTAGAACCGCAAGTGAAGATAGTCAGGTAGGAATTGGCAGCAAAATCAGCAGAACCACCGATGCCGTTCATCATCTTCGTGCCACAAATCTTGGTACTATTGACGTGGCCATAAAGATCACATTCGATGGCCGTATTAAGGGCACAAACACCAATACGGGCGATGACTTCTGGGCAGTTGCTTATCTCGGAAGGGCGTAGTACAAGCTTATCCTTGAAGAAATCGATATTGTCATAAATATCCAACAAACACTCATTGGTGACGGTCAGAGAGCAGGCCGAAGCAGAAAGAACACGGCCTTGCTTCATTAGACCTACGGGTGCGTCTTGCAACACCTCTGTATAGATGTTGAAATTGGGCACCTCCGAGCACTGGCCTAAGGCTCCGAGCACGGCATTGGCACCACTTCCCACACCGCTCTGTAGATTGAGGAATGTTTTAGGAATAAGACCTCGCTTCAAATTTAAGAGCAAAAAATCGGCTACGTTCTGACCAATCTGTGTAGTGATGGGGTCGGCATCCTTAAAGCTACGCGCTTCATCGGGCACATTGCACTCCACAACTCCCACAATGCGGTCTGCATCTACTTCGATGTATGGCTTTCCGATGCGATCACTGGCCTTAGTAATCATGATGGGCTTGCGGAAGGGATGGTCCTCTATTTCATAGACATCATGAATACCCTTGCTGTTTGGACTATGGAATGCATTGAGTTCCACAATAATACCCTCTGTGGCCAGACGGCAAATAGTAGGGCTGATACCGCCTGCTGCCGTCAGATAGATATGCGCCTTGCCTGCTACCTTCTCAATGGCACAAGCCTCAATAATGGCCCAATTGATCTGCCCAAGATAGCCTTGACGAATCTGGGTTGCCATATTAGAAAGGTTCAGATCGGAATAATTGACCGTGTTCTGGTTGACATTTTTTCGGAAATCAGGATTGGTGGTATAAGGGGCACGAAAATCAATGGCATGAGCATTGGAGAGATCACCATCACAACTCTGACCAGTGCTGGCTCCGGTAAAAATGCTAATTTTAAAGGGACGCCCAGCTGCATGCTCAGCTTCTGCCTTCTTGGCAATCTCGGCAGGTGTACACTTGGCTACACCTGCTGGTGTAAAACCACTCAGTCCTATAGTTTGTCCGTTCTGGATAAGTGCTGCTGCTTCTGCAGCAGTAAGTTTATTGAAGTCCATAATTGTATTTTGTTTGATTTTTGCGCACAAAGATACAAAAAATTACGGAAATTATTCCTCTTTGTGCTATTTTTTAACATACATCGACGACGTTTTATGTCAGAAAAGGCTCCTTTTGGAAAAATGCAAGATAGTTTTTGGCCATCGCACCACATAAAGAAGGCATACCTATGCCTCGCTGCGCAGCTACATTATTATATAACTCAATAATAGAATGCTCTGCATTATCATCGGTCTCAAGCATGAGACGCTCCAAAGGACAGGAAATTAAGCTCTCTTTATTATAACGGAAGCCAAAACTGACATAGAATCCCGCAGAAAGAAGTGATTGAAGTTGTTGGGGTTTGCCCCGAAAGGCGTGAAACATCCAAGGCATCTTGGGGTGTTGTTCGAGGTGTAAATGTAACAGCAGATCAAATGCCTTAACACAATGAATTACAAGTGGTTTAAAATGTGTTTCGCTCAATGCTATTTGGTGGCGCAACACATGTTGCTGTATCTCCATAGATGGTCCACGCAAAGCATCCAAACCGCATTCTCCGATAGCAATCTTACTCGAAAGGTCAGGAATAACAAACTCTCTGTTTGCCTGCCAAGGGTGAATTCCCCAAGTATCACGACCCTCAACTACGGCAATGATATCTGCTGTAGTTGGTGCATGATGAGTATGAAAATCTATGTAGGTCATGGAACTGGGTCATAACCACTACCACCCAAAGGATGACAACGAAGCAAGCGGCGCAAGGCAAGCCATAAGCCCTTGAATGGCCCATACTTACGTAGCGCCTCAATAGCATATTGGCTACAAGTGGGCGTAAAGCGGCATGAGGGAGGTGTCAGCGGAGAGATACACCGTTGATAGAAACGGATAGGCAGAATAAGTAACTGCGCTAACAATTTAGATAGCCGATGCAGCAGAAGCGATGCTTTCATGAATACGTTGCAGGATATTATGCATCTTTTGGAAAACCTTGTCGGTAGGTAGCATCTCGGCAGAAGTCCAGAGAAAGGCGATATCAAGACCTCCGGGCAAAGGCAGCAACTGCTCTTTATGTATGCGATAAGCCTCACGAAGTTGCCGTTTGATATAGTTGCGTTTTACGGCACGTTTGAAATAGCGCTTGGAAACAGAAACCATTATACGTACCCCCTCTTTTTCATCACTTGACATAAAGACAGCACGTATCGGGAAAGCATACACCGACTGGTGTCCGCCACAAAATAACTCATTGAGCACCTTGCGGCTGCAAAGGCGCTCCTCTTTACTGAGAGTGTGGGGGACGTTATCCATTTGCCTTACGCAGATGGTCGTCAATCGCAGAAGATATGCTGGGATATTGGGGAGAGGGGGCTTCTATGTCAAGACGCAGACCAGCATCACGAACAGCTTTGGCTGTAGCGGGACCAAGTGTGCCAATAACAATCTCACCCTGTTCGAAATTGGGAAAGTTCTTCTTAAGCGACTGTACACCGCTGGGACTGAAGAAGATAAGCATGTCATAGTCAAAAGGTTCACCCTCGGTAAAGTCGTTACTGACTGTACGATACATGACAGCATCTGAATGATTGATATTCTTACTATCAAGCAAATCGCTGAAAACAGGATTGTGTACGTCACTCAAGGGAATAAAGTAGCGTTCCGATTTGTGCTTTATCATCGTGGGCAGTAAGTCATCTATCTTTCCCGTTGTACCAAAGAATACTTTACGTTTGCGATATTGAACATACTTTTGAATGTACTGTGCCACTGTCTCGGTGATGCAGAAATACTTCATATCCTCTGGAATGGGAATGCGCATCTCCTTCGCTAGCAAGAAAAAATTGTCGATAGAAAGGCGCGAAGTAAAGACGATGGCCGTATGTTCCAAAATAGATATCTTCTGGGCTCGGAATTCTTTTGGCGTGAGCGGCTCAACCTTAATAAAGGGGCGGAACACAATCTCCACATTATGACGCTTTGCTATATCATAGTAGGGAGAGTTTGCCGAGATTGGCTCGGGCTGGGAGATAAGTATCTTCTTTATCATCGTTGTGTCGGAATTTTTTCCTAAAGTTTTACCATCGAAAGCCATGCGTCATACTTCAGTATTTGCTGTAGGACAAATAGAGGCATCAATTCGAGAGTGCAAAAGTACACAATTAAATGCAAAATGCCATATATTTTTGGAAAAAATATCTGATAAGTCCTAAAAAGAAGTACTATCTTGACAAAAGCAACAAAAAAAAGTGCCAATAGTAGCATATTACTTGGAGGTATTGGAAGAAACATGACCGCTATAGCTAAAACAAGGAAAAATATAGCTTCTGCAACAAAAAGAAACGTATTTGCTCGCTGCCATGTAAAGATTTTTTTTCTACAAAAGAAGATCCAGTTGACAAAACCACTCATCAATCTTTTCAATACGAAATACACCAACCAAAGGAAGAAGAAAAAAACAAAAAGAATATAGGGGGGATTAGAAAATGGGTAATAACCAATATCGTGTAACACATAGGCAAAGGTGACCATAGCAGCCGTAAGCGAAAGGAGGCATATGGCCAAAAGGCGTGTTGAGTAGCGGAGAGGGTCACTAGTAACAGTCACTTTAGTATTGCCACTTGTGGGAAAGAAGACACCCCGAAATAGTTCGTGAAATTTCTTCCTGAGACGCAACACAAGACTTACTGCAAACAACAAACATATAAGAAATAACAACCCACTCCACCCATCATAACTCAAACGGAAAGGAGTAGCTGTTACAGCAAAACCAAAAGGATGGTAAGGCACTTCGGTATGCAACAACGTATCGCCCTGAAAAAAACTGCAATCATCGAAAGAAACAAAATCCTTGGCAGTGAGACTTGACGATTCTGGCAGACAGAGTGTATCAGAGATTATCATATTTTAGCAAAACGACGGATGCTCGTATCCCAAAATGGGGTTTCTAGAGCCATTTTCAGTGCTTCTTCTGGTGTTGGTGCAACACGCCAGATATCAGCATGAACAGGACGCATGAAGTTCTGTGTGATTGCTTGGTACAAGGTGTTGAGCAGGGAATCAAAGTATCCGTTTGTGTTGAGTATGATAATCGGTTTGAGATAGAGTCCAAGCTGCTTCCATGTAATGAGTTCCATGAGTTCGGCAAAAGTGCCGCAGCCACCTGGAAGGAAGATACCCGCATTGCTCATCTCTGCCATCTTGGTCTGACGCTCATGCATGTCTGCAGTTTCTATTATCTCACTCATACCATTGTGACACCATCCTTCTTCAATCATAAAGGTTGGTATTACACCTATGGCTTTGCCTCCTTTCTGGAGACAACCATCAGCACTCTCGGCCATAAGGCCCATATTGCCTGCACCATTTATCAGCGTCACATTTTGCTCGGCCATCAGTTGACCTAAATGACGAGCATCGCGAAAATAGCTGTCATCTATCTGAGTGCTGCTGGCACAATAGACAGCAACCTGCTTGTTCAATTCATGATTCATAATTGTCAATTCATAATTAAAGCGAGAAGGCTTTTTTCACCTTATCGACATAGTCAAGTTTCTCCCAAGTGAAGAGTTCGACTGTCACTTCCTTCGTTTCCTGATAAAGTGATTCGAAGCGCTTAGTTACAATACGAGACTCACGCCCCATATGACCGTAGGCAGCAGTTTCCTCGTAAATGGGATTGCGTAGTTTGAGCCGCTGCTCGATGGCGTACGGCGTGAGAGTAAAAATTTCCTTTATCTTTTCGGCTATCTCACCATCAGTCTTATTTACATGACTCTTACCGTAGGTATCAACGAAGATGCTGACAGGTTCTGCAACGCCAATAGCATAGCTGAGCTGTACAAGCATCTCATCGGCAACGCCGGCAGCCACCATGTTCTTGGCAATGTGGCGAGCCGCATAGGCTGCCGAACGATCGACCTTCGAGGGATCTTTGCCGCTAAAAGCACCGCCACCGTGTGCACCTTTGCCACCATAGGTATCAACTATTATCTTACGGCCTGTAAGACCTGTGTCGCCATGAGGTCCACCGATGACAAACTTTCCTGTTGGGTTAACATAGTAGGTGATACTATTGTCAAAGAGATTACGAATGCGTTCCGAACGAATGTCGTCGAGCATACGAGGCACGAGAATCTCTTTGACGTCTTTTGTTATGCGTTGCTGCATAGCCTCATCTGTGTCAAACTCGTCGTGCTGAGTGCTCACCACGATAGTATCAATGCGCTGCGGTACGCCTTCATTACTATATTCGATGGTGACCTGACTCTTGGCATCGGGACGGAGGTAGGTCATCACTTTTCCTTCGCGACGGATATTGGCAAGGGTCTGGAGGAGACGATGAGCCAAGTCAAGGCTCAGGGGCATATAGTTGTCGGTCTCGTTGGTTGCATAGCCGAACATCATTCCTTGGTCGCCTGCACCCTGTAAAGCACGATCAGAACGATCTACACCTCTGTTGATATCGGCACTCTGTTCGTGAATAGCAGAGAGGACACCACAACTGTTACCTTCGAACATATACTCACTCTTGGTATAGCCAATGCGGTTGATGACTTCACGCGCTATGCGCTGCAGATCGACATAAGCCTTTGTCTTGATTTCACCTGCCAGAACAACCTGGCCAGTAGTTACAAGTGTTTCGCACGCCACTTTTGATTCCGGATCAAAAGCAAGCAGTTTGTCCAAGACAGCATCGCTGATTTGGTCGGCCACCTTGTCGGGATGGCCTTCGGAGACGGACTCCGAGGTAAACAAATAACCCATAGTAAAATTAATCCTTATTAATTAATAATGTATGGGGAAAGAAGTCGGGCACAAATGCATGAAGAAACATGCGGTTCCTCGTTTTAGCATTTTTTACTGTGGTTGCAAGCAGCCCAAATCTATCCACATTTCTGTTTTTTCGGGTGCAAAGGTACAACAAAAAGTGAAAAAATATTTGCGTAAAGCAGGAAAAGTCGTAACTTTGCAGTTGAATTATGAATTATGAGTTAGAGATAATGGCCCCTGTGGGTTCGCCTGAGTGCCTGGCTGCTGCCATTCGTGCCGGAGCGAACAGCATCTACTTTGGTATTGAGAACCTGAACATGCGAGCACACTCCGCCAACACGTTCTCCATCGATGATCTCAGGCGTATTGCCGAAGAGACACGACGTTTCGGCATCAAGAGCTACTTAACGGTCAACACCATCATCTATGGCGAGGACCTCGAGTTGATGCGCACTATCCTCGATGCAGCCAAAGCCGCAGGCATCAGTGCCGTTATAGCGAGCGACGTGGCGGTAATGCTCTACTGCCGACAGATAGAACAGGAAGTGCACTTGAGTACACAACTGAATATCAGCAACATTGAAGCTCTGCGTTTCTATGCACAGTATGCTGATGTTGTTGTCCTTGCACGCGAATTGAATATGGAGCAAGTTGCAGAAATCCATCATTTCATCGAAAAATATAACATCTGCGGCCCTTCTGGCAAACAGGTTCGTATCGAGATGTTCTGTCACGGAGCACTTTGTATGGCTATCAGCGGCAAATGCTACTTGAGTCAAAGTAACTGGGGACGTTCCGCTAACCGAGGCGAGTGTATGCAACTTTGTCGTCGTCGTTACACTGTGCAGGATGTTGAGACGGGCACTGAACTTGACATTGAAAACAAATATATCATGTCTCCCCGTGATCTGAAGACCATCCGTTTCCTTGACAAGATGCTTGATGCTGGAGTACGTGTTTTCAAGATAGAGGGTCGTGCACGTGGGCCGGAATACGTGGATACCGTAGTACGTTGCTACCGGGAGGCTATCGACACACTCACCGCACCCAATCAGGGCAAGGAGGTTTTTCTCTCTCGGCTTGACGAATGGGACGAACGACTAGCACGTGTCTTCAATCGAGGTTTCTGGGACGGCTATTATCTGGGTAAAACCATGATGGAATGGAATGACTGTCACGGTTCGAAAGCTACGGAGCGGAAGGTCTATTGCGGACGAGCCATACGATACTACTCAAAGCTGCAAGTAGCAGAATTCAAAATAGAAGCCTGCGATATGAACGTTGGCGATGAAATTCTTGTTACAGGTCCTACCACAGGAGCCCTTCGTGCCACAGTCAGCGAGATACGATACGACCTCAAACCTGTAGAAAAAGCTCACCAGGGTTGGCACATCAGCATCCCGCTCACCACCAAGGTTCGCCATAACGATAAACTATTCATCCTCCGCAATACTGAACAACAATGAACAAGAACGAAACGAAAAAGAAACACCGTCTCATGCGGATTTTAGCAGGACTTCCTTTGAGCGTTCTGTACTTGTTCAGTGACATTGCCTTTCCCGTTATATACTATCTAATAAGGTATAGAAGACGTTTGGTTCGCGAAAACCTTCACAGTTCTTTTCCCGAAAAAGACGTAAAGGAAATCGTCCGCATAGAGAAAAAATTCTACCACAACCTGTGCGATGTCTTTATCGAGGCTTTCAAATGCCTGAACATCTCCGACGAAGAAATGCTGCGGCGTATAGAAGTCCGAAACTGCGAACTGCCAGAACGACTTGCATCAGAGGGCAAAAACATCTTCATGCTCCTCGGACATCTAGGTTGCTGGGAATGGTATCAGGAAGTAAGCGTACGATACAAAGTTCCCAAGAAGAGTGGAGAGATATACAAGCATATCGAAAACCGATACTTTGCCTCGCTGATGTACGAAATACGCTGTCGCTGGAATACAGAACAAATAGAAATGACGCAAACTGTGCGAACCCTACTAAAATGGAAAGCTGAAGACGAACCTTTCTTGTGCGGCTTCATCCAGGACCAGCGCCCGGATACAAAAGTAAAAGATTGCGTCATGTTCCTGAACCAGCAAACATGGTATGCACCTGGAGCAGAAGAAATTGCCCATAAGATAGGGGCAGAACCCGTTTATCTGGATGTGGAAAGGACCTCGCGAGGACACTATAGACTCACTTTTCTGGAAATGAAACCCAACGAAGAGGAAAGCCTCAGCGCCTACCCGCTTTCTCGGACCTTTTGGCGCCTGCTGGAACAGACCATACGCCGACAGCCCGAGCTCTGGCTTTGGTCACACAACAGATGGCAGAAATGGGAACTAAGTAGAGCGCTAAAAGACCGTCTGAAAGATCAATTTGAAGGATTAAAAAAGGCTAAAACTCCATGATTTCCGTCATCGTACCTTTATACAATGTCGAGAATTTCCTTCGCAGGGCACTGGACAGTCTGCTCAGCCAAACGCACAAGGAGTGGGAAGCTATCCTCGTGGATGATGGCAGTACAGACAGTAGCGGTAATATCGCAGAAGAATATGCTGCACGCGACCACCGCTTCAGGGTTATACACAAGGCAAACGGTGGACTCTCCGATGCACGCAATGCCGGTCTACAACATACCAGCGGAGAGTATTTACTTTTCCTCGATTCTGATGATTTCATGCATCCGCAACTGATGGAACTCTGTCTGGAAGCAATGCTCAGGGACAACTCGGACCTTGTATGTTTCACTTACGACCGCCGATATCGCACACAGAATTTCATTAGGCATTTCCTGTACCTCGGTGACTCTACACCGCACTTCAAGTTCTACAAAAAGCCCCCATATATAGTCACTGACAATATTTTTGCATACGCTACCGAGTATTCCCGTCCGAAAGACATCGATAGACGCTGGGCTGTGAAACACTGCCAGGTGTGGCGCTGTATGTATAAGACATATGCCGTACGTGACATCAAATTCATCAAAGGCATCAATTACGAAGACTTCCCTTGGTGGAGCGAAATACTGCTCCGCATTAAACGGTGTACTATCTTGAATCTCCCCTTGTACTTCTACTACCCTAATCCGCAAAGCTATCTCCTTTCTGCAGACCAAACGCATAAGATAGAAAGCCTAAGACAAGGCATCGAGGCAAGCAAACGCATCTATGCTGCTGCGCCAGAGGCCAAACGGCAGACATGGGAGCGCAACTTCCTAGCACCCTTCGAACAAAAACTCAAACAAAAACAGGGACTCAAGCAGTAGAAATAACATGAATAAAGTCTCGGTCATCATCCCAATTTTCAACGTAGAGAAGTTTCTCTGCCGTGCTTTGGATAGTCTCCTAGTTCAATCCCATCAGGACTGGGAAGCTATAATGGTGGATGATGGAAGCACAGACCATAGCGTATCCATTGCTCAACAATATCTAGAAAGAGACAAAAGATTCATTCTCATCACACAGGAAAATCAGGGGCAGGCTGTTGCTCGAAACAATGCATTGAAGATAGTCAGCGGTGACTACGTCATGTATCTCGACCCGGACGACATGTTTCATCCGCAGGCAATGGAAATCTGCGTTAATGCGTCTCTGCGGGACAATTCCGATATGGTTACTTTTACATACGACCATTTCTACCGTACCCTCAACAAATGGCGGCACAGACTTCACCTCGGCAACACTAAGCCCCGCTCCAAACACTATAAGAACTACAGTTATTTCGTTACCGAAAACATTTTCGAGCATGCTACAGAAAGTACTTATCCACAGGGTATTAACAGAAAGTGGAAGGTCAAGCACTGCCAAGCCTGGCGATGCCTACTGAAAACAGACCTTGCAAGGAAAGCCAGGTTCGCGGAAGGAGTAAAGTACGAGGATGTGCCCTGGTGGGGAGAAATTCTACTGAATGTTAAACGAACTACTATCACAAAATTACCCCTCTACTACTATTATCCCAATCCTGACAGCTTCATCATGTCCGCAGGCATAGAAGAGCACATCCGCAGCCTCAAAGTCATCTTGAAGCAAACCGACGAGTTATTCGAAAAAGCAACCCCGAAACAACGCAATGCTTGGAACGCAAACTTCAGAAAACCATATAATAAATATTTAGAAAAGAAACAGCATCAGGCATGAAGAAACTCAGCATCATAACCGTCACCTACAACAATCTTGCAGATTTGCGTCGGACTCGCGACAGCATTCATTCACAGGCATTTCGAGACTTCGAATGGATTGTCGTTGACGGAGGAAGCACTGATGGAGGAAAGGACTTCATTCAAGAACATCAGGAAGAGATGGCATGGTGGTGCTCGGAGCAGGACAGCGGCATTTACAACGCCATGAACAAAGGCATTGAACATGCCCAAGGCGAATACCTGCTATTCCTCAATTCAGGTGACACACTGTATGCACCTGACACTCTAAAGGAAGTGTTCAGCACGGAGTTTGATGCCGATGTCATCTATGGCGACTGGACAGAAGCACTTCCTAAACGCCCAAATAAGAAGTGCCATTCTCCCGAAAAGGTGAATTACTATTACTTTGCGACTCGTCCCCTCTGTCACCAAACCGCATTCATTCGCACTAATCTGCTGAAACAAAGCCCATACGATGAAAGCTACCACATCTGCGCAGACTGGGCAAAATGGCTAGAGTTGAGCAAACAAGGTTGCACCTTCCAACACATCCCTGTGACCATTTGTCATTTCGTACTTGGTGGTTTCAGCTATCGTTCAATAAAAGAAAAAAGACAGGAACAGGAACGCATACTCAGAGAATTCTATCCTGCCGACTTAGCAGAGGTATTTTCTGTCCTGACAGGAAAAGTTGCCAAACGGTTGACAACAATACGGAGACTTGTATGGCTAAGTTCAATTCTCTTATTGATAATAATTATTCTTATCATTTGGATTGCTGCACTAATCCTTTTATAGCACACTTCAGGCCGTAAGTTAATCTTCATACCCTGCCATTTACGACATAATCGGCAAATGTTCCAGGACGTGGCTTTCTGGCAGACAAAGAATTGTATTCCAGTTTTTGGAACGCACCCTCCGATGTAATTTCCCGAAAAATTCTTTCGTCAAAAGGTTTGTCCCGGTAATTCCACCAGAGGAAATGTGTGCAGTCATGACAAATCTGGGGCATTTTACTGAACATTTCCGATATACGGGCATCTCTTAACACCATATGACGGAATAGTCGATGAGGCAAGAAATAGTCAAATGCCCGACTATGCTGTTTCCAATAAGCACGGATTATCTCTCGCCATGCACCCATGATAGGATGGTGTGCATAGGAACGAATGAAACAGTTTTGGATAAAGAAATTCCATCCTTCATCACTCATATACATGAAGAATGGCTCTCTGTCAATGAACTCCGGTATCGGATGGCACATGTAGTCAGTAGCATCCATCCAATAGCCCCCATACTTCCACAACAATTCTACACGGCAGAGGTCGGCCACATGGCAAGCTTTTATTTTACCGGACCGCCATCTGTTCAGAAAGTCTTCAGGAAGGTCTATCCATTGGTTGATACTGTCTGCATCCAAAACTACCAACTCCTTTTCACTATGTCGACGAATACTTTCCCAGCAAGACTTTACAATTTTTGGAGCTCTATCTTCTCCTTGCAACCATATCGAAAAAATATACTCCTTGGGTAATCGTTCGGGAATACAATTCTCCGGCACAACAACAGGCATTTTCAGAAGATACTGCTCGCTTAATTCTGCGATTATCCGATTTCGCCTAACCCAACGCTGTTTCTTACTTTTCCAGAACGGAACGAATATGCGGTTAAGGAATACTTTCTTCAGTTTATAACAAATATAATTCATTACAATATTTTCTTGAACCTTTCTGGAATCCGAACCATGATCCTCAGCTCAAACATTGCCGGTTTGTTCCAAGCGTAAGGCGGTCGGCACCATGTCTGGCAGATACGTGCAAAACGTGTCCAACGGTCGAAGTCACGTGCTTTCTCCTCCGTCGCATACTTAATGGTACGACTTCGCTTGTAAATATGTTTTTCCCATCCCTGTGCCACACGATCCGCATCACCCAACCTGTCTTCCAAAATCTTTCTGTCGGCATAGCCAAAATGCAGGAGATATAAATCTTGTGCGATGTGAAAGTTATGCCCCTTGACACGATGAAAGCCACTACCCCAACGACAAGGCTGGGCAAT
This sequence comes from Bacteroidaceae bacterium, assembly GCA_017552435.1. GTDB lineage: Bacteria > Bacteroidota > Bacteroidia > Bacteroidales > Bacteroidaceae > Physcousia. The sequence continues at coordinate 107,026 of JAFZPZ010000127.1, read as the reverse complement.
AATCGACGGTTTCGTATAGCGTGTGCCGATCTGTGCGTAATGTCTCTGACTAAGGAACCCTTCTTCTAAAGAAAGGTCACTCTCTTCTCCTAATTTTTGACCAAAGTCAAGTCCGAGAGAAGAAAGACAGACATCTATGTTTTGACGCGACAAGAATTCTTTGAGTCCGACACCTAGCTTAGGATCTACTACTATGTACTCATCAGCATCAACGCCTATTACCAAATCGTATCCTTTCACGAAAAGTTCTGCCGCTTTCTCCGAAAGGAATTTCAAGCGCTCCTTCTCGGCAGTCACCACCTGCGTGCCAATCTTGGAATGCACAAAGGCATTTGTACCTTGACAGAAGTTTCCAATGGATTGATCTTCCCCGTCATAGTAGATAAATAGGTTCTCTTTGCCCAATTCACGTCCGTAATACTCCACCCATTTGCAAAGGAAGAAGTCATCGTTACGGGCCATTGTGAGTGCTGCTATATGCTTGAATTGCGACATTTTAGATAATATTTTATATAATTGAACCACCTTGAAAACCAAACTATTGGTCCCTTTGGTATGCCGATAAATCGCTCCCTGATAAGTTTCTGCGAATGCTTGTATATATACATGTATTTACTAGGATAGATACGACGTTTGAAGATGTACTCAACCTCTTGATGACTCATTTCGACAGAATAGAAGTCTTTGAAAAAGTTCTGCAGGCAGAGAATGCATTCCAAGACGGACGCATCGTAGTTCTCTTCCGAAAAGCCTCCTGTACTGAATGTCGTGAAGGTAAGAGGGACGAAACATCCTTTAGCTCCAGCCTCTATCATGCGCAACAACAGGTCATAGTCCGCAGCAGAATGGTACGATGTGTCGAAGCCGTCGATTTTCTGTAGCAATGAACGCGAGGTTAGCATAGTCTGATGCGAGAAGCACCAACTGATGATGAAGCGATAAAGGCGTCGTTGCGGATCAAGTTGCGGGTTATGGCGGACAGAAGGATCGCTGAAACGAACAGGAGCAAAGGTGAAGTCACATTTCAGATTTTCTATTCTATCAATAGAGAAAGCCATACCACGAGTATCATGAAAATAGTCATCAGAATTAAGATATATTATATATTTGCCTCGTGCCAGTGCTATTGCCCTGTTCATAGCTTCATAAATGCCTGTATCAGCTTTGCTCAAAATACGGATATCATAGTGGGTATTGTTGTATCCTTTCAACCAATCGAGAGTGCCATCCTGGGAATCACCATCAACAATGAGATGCTCCAAACGGACTCCTTCCTGTGCCTGCACCGAATCCAGATTTTTCAAGAACACTTCCCTGCGCCCAGCCTTGAGAGGGTTGAAGCATACCGTTACAACAGAAATCTCAATATCATCTCCAAACATCGGTCTTACTGATGGGGACTTGGTGATGAGATGTCCGGCAAACTTTTCTATGGATGGAATACGCGACATGCTTATTCATTTACTACTTTCTCCTTATTTACACAAAAACCAGAATAGTGTCAAGATGTTTGTAATAAACAACAAGATGCTGACATATATGAGACTTCTAATTATTTTGTTGTGCTTCCTGCGCTTTTTTATAAGGAACTCCCGCTCATAGAAAGCTTCACTGATTGACGATGTGCTATCGTTCCCCATCCAACTCTTCAAGGCACTATACTCCCGCGCAATCGGGACTACCCTATTCATGGTCTTCTGCAAAGTCTCGCTGTAGTATCTATCTTTGATGCGGCCTATCTCAGCCTTACGCTCCTGCTTCAATTTTTCTGATGCATTATCGCCTGTACTGATGCCTCCGACCATGAAATTGCAGATGGTCAGGTCTATTCGCTCAAACTTCTTGCCTTGCATATACAAAGCAAGCCATTCATCCCAGTCCGCATAGATACGAAAACTCTCATCGTAGGGACGGTTGAGTACTGCATTTGTTTTTATCAGCATAGATTGGTGGCACATGTTATCATCATAGAAGTACGCCAAATCAGCAGCTTCCGGAGCAACTCCAAGCCTGGTTTTTCCATCCTCGAAGACTAACATCCAATTGCCATATATTATGTCAGCATCACTCTGTCTTTCGAATACTTTCTCCAGCACATCATCAGCATAGAACGAATCGCCCGAATTCATATAAATGCTGTACTCTCCTTTTGCATGTTCCGTGCCTTTGTTCTGCGCATTATAGACGCCTTTGTCAGGCTCACTACACCACCAGGCTAGCTCAGCATCGTGCTGCTGAAGAAACTCTTTTGTGCCGTCCGTGCTGCCGCCGTCAACGACAATCCATTCGTAATCACGAAATGTCTGATTCTGGATGCTCCGATAGGTTTCTTCCAAACCCTTCAGGTTATTAAACGCAATTGTAATAATGCTAACTTTCATGTTATACCTAAAACTTTCTTTTATAAAAACATATAAAAAACAAGCGCTATAAGCAAAAGAATTAGAACGGCACAGAACCATACTAATATACGTATAGCACGGAGATGCTTCTGACTCTTTGCCGAAAAGAATTCCAGCATAGTATTCATCTGATGTTGGATGCTGAAAAGCTGTTCTCGCAATTTTTCCTTGTCACCTATGGCAGTTTCTGCTTTTTTGTAATTATCCTCTAACAATTTTTTCATACGCGCCTTGTATGCGCTGTATTCCTGATTGTTAACTTTACCCTTATAAATGTCCAAATACTTCCTTGCAGACACTTCTATGTTCAGGTGTTCGAGGGCGTACTCACGACCCCAGACACCCAACTCTGGACTGTACTTCCGTATTTCTGTGATGAAAGCCTGTTCGTCATATTTTATGCGGTTTGCCCTGCCGGAACAATTACAAGTCATGCTCTTTCCTATGCTCTCTGGGGTGAGCATTCCATCGCCAAGGAATTCGCCCATATATTCCCTGTAATCATACACCAAGACGCAACGTCCGCAAGCCATCGCATCATAGGCTGAACGTCCCAAGCCTATCACGAGGTCACTCTGATTGATGAGTTCCTCAATCGACCATACATTATCTATGAACTTGTTGCTCTGGAGAAATTTTATGCCCACTTGCTCACAGCATCTCCTGATAAAATCATTGGCAATATCCGACTGGCAGAGAGAAAGCACCGTTTTCAAAGTCTGCGACACAGGAGTCTTCGGGTAGAACCGATTGCAATCAATTCCATTCGATATGACAACCTTTGAGCAAAAACCTTTTTTCAGCAGGTAATTTCTGACCTCTTCTGAGACAGAGACATAGGCATCAGCATAGGGTGAAGGCTGTTCCAACTGGGCGATATTGCCGTGACAGGTCTGTACGATATAGCCATAACTCCATAGCTTCTCAACCACCGTGTTATGGTTTGCCAGAATCAAGTCATAGTGGTCTGCAGACATGAAAGGCACTCCCTTCTCTTCCAGCAAAGATGATGTTCTGCCTCTGACAATAGCAAAGTACTCCACCTCGTGCCCCAACCGCTTCAGCTCCATCGCAAGAGCATAAGTGTAGCTCTCCGTTCCGCCGGTTTTTGCCAAGTAATGTGTGCCTAACAGTATCTTCATTATTTCAGAAGTTAGTCGCTAGTGGTTAGAGTTGTTGCATGTCATAGAGGCGTTTGTAATAGCCGTCCTTGGCGATGAGTTCGTCGTGCTGGCCGCTTTCTACTATCTCGCCTTCGTAGATGACGTGTATGATGTCGGCATTCTTGATGGTTGAGAGGCGATGGGCAATGGCAACTGTGGTACGCGACTTCATGAGACGGTCGAGGGCTTCCTGAACGAGGTGCTCGCTCTCTGTGTCAAGTGCCGATGTGGCCTCATCGAGGATGAGGATGGGCGGGTTCTTGAGAATGGCTCGAGCGATACTGACTCGCTGGCGCTGTCCGCCAGAAAGACGACCTCCCCTATCACCGATGACTGTGTTGTAGCCATTCTCTGTCTCCATGATGAAATCGTGTGCGTTGGCTATCTTGGCAGCTTCGATGACCTGCTCCATTGTGGCATTCTCCACACCGAACGTGATGTTGTTGTAAAAAGTATCGTTGAAGAGGATGGCCTCCTGGTTCACGTTGCCGATAAGTGCGCGGAGGTCGTGAATCCTAACATCACGAATGTCCTTTCCGTCGATAAGTATCTGTCCGCCGCATACATCATGGTAGCGGGGAATCAGGTCAACTAGCGTGGATTTGCCTGAACCGGATTGTCCGACGAGGGCTACGGTCTTGCCTTTCGGAATCTCGAGGTTGATGTGCTTCAACACGTCACGGCCTTGGTTATAATAGAAGGAAACATCTCGGAGTTCTACCTGCTGGTCAAAACTATCCAGCGGTTTCGGATTTGCTTTCTCCTTGATGGGGTTCTCTGCCTTGAGGATATGGTCGATGCGATCCATCGAGGCAAGTCCTAAAGGTATCATATATGCCTGACGTGTAAGGTCCTTGATGGGGTTGATGACACTGTAAAGGATGACCATATAGAAGATGAAAGTCGAGGCATCGATGAAGCCCTCACCTTCCAGAATCAGCCAACCGCCAAAAAGCAACACGATGACTATGATGACTGTCCCCATTGACTCCGACACCGGATGTGCAGCATTGATGCGCATCATCATACCTATCATGCCCTTGCGGAATTCGTTGTTGATGTAGTTAAAACGCTTGGCCATCTTATCTTCGGCAATAAAAGCCTTGACGATACGAAGACCGCTGAGCGTCTCTTCTATCTGTGCCATTATCTCCGAAAGACCTGCCTGAACGCTTGCCGACTGATTCTTGAGTCGCTTGGTCACTGTTCCCATGAGCCAAGCAGCTGGCGGTGTGACAACGAGCACAAAGACCGTCAATTGCCAGCTGACGGTAAAGAGAGTAATAAAGCAGATGATGATGGCGATGGGTTGCTGTATGAGGGTGCTGATAGCGGAGGTCACAGAGTTCTCCACAATCTGGATATCAGTGCTCATGCGGACAATGATGTCGCCCTTGCGCTCGGCCGAGAAGAAACTCAGCGGCAGCCGCATGATTTTGTTGTACATATCCATACGGATGTCGCGAACGACTCCGGTACTCAGAGGCAACATGATGTTTGCAGCTCCCCAATAGCCAATGCACTTCAAACAAGTCATGAAGACCAAAATTCCACCCATCAAGCACAATGTCAGGAAAGCGCCTTGACTTGCTATCTGTTCTTGCACCCAAGCGTAGGCGTTGTTGACAATAAGGTCTTTGTTGAGTGTCTTCCAAGTCCACTCCTGATAGGTATAGACATTCTGGTCTATCTTGAAGAGGATGTTCAGAATAGGGATGAGTACCACAAAAGAAAAGACGTTGAGCCATTGCGCCACAAAATTCAGCACAATGGACCAAACAATATACATCTTGTAGGGTCGGAAATATCGCTTGACTATATCGAGGAATTGTTTTATCACTTTTAATTTTTCACTTTTAATTTTTAATTTCCTGAAGCTGGTCGTAGCTGGTTTGCAGGATAGTTTTGACACAAAGGATGCGGTGGCCGTCGTCTGCGGGTTGTTCCATCATCACAACTTCACCGCCAAGGTCGTAGATGCTTGTTCCTGTGCTGTCTGCAAAGAGCAGGCCGGCTGGATAGTTGCAATAGACAAAGGGATAGGTATAGGTTTTGCTCAACACATTACGGCTCCAGGGATATTCGTCATGACGGATGCCCATCTGGGAGAGCAACGTAGCCGGTATGTCGCTCTGATTCATAAGAATGTCCATCCGACGAGGTTCACGAATAGCTCCACCCATCCAAAGCATCGGAGCACGGAAGAAGCCCGGGTCGTAGCTTTGTTGGTATAGGAACCCGTGGTCGGGAATCATGATGACAAGCAGATTGTCCCACTCGGGGAGTTGTCGGAGGCTGTCAATCATGCAGGAAATACTATAGTCTGTATAGGCAAAGGCGTTGAGTATCTTGTCCTCAAGACGATGATAAGGCACGTCCCACGGTTCGTGACTTGATATAGTCTGCACCACAAGGAAGTGATGTCCTTCATCCCACTGACTAATAAGTTGACAGGCTTTCTGGCATGCTGTACTATCATAGATGCCCCAAGCTGTCCCTTTTTCTGTCTCGGTGAAAGCGGTGTCATCGTAGAGGTTGCGGAAGTCCATGTCTTCTAAGTACTTTCGCTTTCCCATGTTGGTCATAGCGCCCCCATAGATGTAACCTGTCTCATAGCCTTCATTGCTCAATGAACGTGCAAGGGAAGGAAGAGCAGAATGGAACTCTGTCCGTTTCATGAGGCCAATGTCGGTATAGCTCACCCAACCGCTGAAGGCGCTGACTGTACCTCGGTCCGTGCGGAATGAGTTGCTGTAGTAATTCTCCCAGAAGATTCCTTCAGGGATGAGCCGGCTCCAACCGGGTGCAACATCGGGAAGACCTCCCAGTTCCTTGACAAAACGGCTTCCGAAGCCCTCGATGAAGACAACCAGGATGTCGGGACGCTGCGAGGTAAGCAAGGTGTCCTGAATATCGTTGGCAGGCTCGGGATAAAGACCCTTAAAGAGGGCTGCGCGGTCCTTCTCATAGAAATAGTCATAGCGTTTGGAGTAGTCCTTGCTAAAGCGGATGCTACCGAAAAAGGCATAGACAGGATTGACGGCTGCATGATTGGCAAATGTCTTGTGCGGATTTCCATAAACGTCGCCCTGACGCATGAAGCAGGCTCCCGAGGCAAGCAGGAAAATCCAAATGATGCTGATATTTCTGAACCAAAGACGTTCTGTTCGCCATGTAGGTAAGGTCTTCGGAGTGAGCAGAATACAGGGAATCATCGTCCAAAGTGCAAGCACGAGGAAAGCAATGAAGCGAACAAAGATATAGGTGAAGCTGACGCTGTTTGTGGTGCCCTCGGGCGAAGCGGCATAGTCGAGTACCACCATTCCGAGCTTGAACTGCCAGTACTCGTACATCACGGCATCGGCCACGATGATGACCGAAACAGCAAGTCCCATCAAGATATAGTAAGGAGCGAGCCAAGCCCTGAGTTTCAGACCTGGATGACGCAAGGCGAAAAGTCCGACGAGCCAGGGAACAGCGAGAAGGAAAGCTGCAACCATGAGGTCGTGCCCCACAAAGCCTCGCCAACAGGCACCCACCGCATCGAGGAACGACAAATGCTCAACGCACCTGTTATTCAGGATGAACCCTACTCTGCCTATCAGGAAGATGATAAGCAGATGGCAGTAGAGATATTCCAGATAATGTATGCTTCGCTTCATTTCTTTCTTCCAAAGTCGGCGGGGATTTCACCCCACTCTTCTGTGTTCCATTTCAGCACTTCTGCGTGCTTAGGGTTCTGCCAGAGCCAGTTTTCGGCTCGGATTACGAGGTCGAGCACCTGTGCTGTCTGCTCGTCCCGCTTCAGGGTTGTCTTTGCCCTCTTGTTCCGCACCCAGGCCATTCCGCTGATGCTGTCGCTATAGACCTTCATGTCCCAGCCGTTCTTCTTGATAAAGGCCAGGGCATGGACAATAGCGAGGAACTCGCCGATATTGTTGGTACCAGGAATGGGACCGAAATGGAAGAGCCTCTGCTCGTTACCGAGATAGACTCCTTGATACTCCATTGCACCTGGGTTTCCGCTGCAACCGGCATCTACCGCAATTGCGTTGAAATCGACAATTCCCTTCAGCTTCTCGTAATCCATCTTACATCCTTTCCGGAACTTCAATTCCTAAGAGTCCCATTCCGTTCTTGACGACCTGACCGACGGCTGCAGAAAGGGCGATACGGAAGATGCGCTTCTTATCGTCCTCCTCTTTGAGCACGCTGAAATCGTGGTAGAACTGGTTGTATTCCTTGACGAGATCGTAGCAGTAGTTGGCGATGCAGCTGGGATTGTAATCCTGTCCTGCCTGCTTGACTGCTGCCTCAAAACCCTGGAGATGCTGGATGAGGCTGATTTCCTTGTCGCTCAGTTCGGTATCCTTTGCCAAGTCTGTGAGACTGACTTCGCCTGCCTTCCTCAAAATGCTTCTGATTCGGGCATAGGTGTACTGAATGAAGGGACCTGTGTTACCGTTGAAGTCGATGCTTTCTTCTGGGTTGAAGAGCATATTCTTGCGGGCATCGACCTTCAGGATGAAGTACTTCAGGGCGCCCATTCCGACGATGCGGGCTATCTCCTGAGCTTCCTCCTCTGTGATGTCTTCCAACTTGTTTACTTTATCTGCACTCAGGAGTTTTGCATCTTGTATCATCGTCTGGATGAGGTCGTCCGCATCCACGACGGTACCTTCGCGGCTCTTCATCTTGCCGTTAGGCAGTTCCACCATTCCGTAAGAGAAGTGAACGAGGTCCTTGCCCCATTTGAAGCCGAGCTTATCGAGCAGGATAGAGAGCACCTGGAAATGGTAGTTCTGCTCATTGCCCACCACATAAATCATCTTGTCGATGGGATAGTCCTGGAAGCGGAGCTTGGCGGTGCCGATGTCCTGCGTCATATAAACACTGGTACCATCGGAGCGAAGCAACAGCTTCTCGTCAAGGCCTTCTTGGCGCAAGTCTGCCCAGACAGAACCGTCTTCACGGCGATAGAAGAAACCCTTCTCGAGGCCTTCCTCTACCTTCTCCTTGCCCTCAAGATAGGTCTCACTTTCGTAGTAAATCTTGTCGAAGCTGACTCCCAGAGCCTTGTAGGTCTCGTCGAAGCCGGCATAGACCCATTCGTTCATCTTCTTCCAGAGAGCGCGCACCTCGGGGTCGTTCTGCTCCCACTTGACGAGCATCGCGTGGGCTTCCTTGATGAGCGGAGCTTCCTGCTTGGCCTGCTCTTCGTCCATACCCTGAGCCACAAGCTCCTTGACCTCTTCGCGATAGTGCTTGTCGAAGGCCACGTAGTAGTCGCCGATGAGGTGGTCGCCTTTCTTGCCGCTGGTTTCGGGCGTCTCGCCGTTACCCCACTTGAGCCAAGCCAACATCGACTTGCAGATGTGTATGCCGCGGTCATTCACGATGTTGGTCTTTACCACTTTGTTGCCGTTCGCCTGCATGACCTGAGCCAAAGCCCATCCCAGCAAATTGTTGCGGACGTGGCCGAGGTGCAGGGGCTTGTTGGTGTTGGGGCTGGAGTATTCTATCATCACCAGCGGACTCTCGTCTGTGACGGGTGTAAAGCCGAACTTGGGATTCTCGTATATCTCCTGAAGGATGCCAATCCATTGCCCGGAACTGATACTGAGGTTCAGGAAGCCCTTCACGGCATTGTAGCCGCTGATGACCTCCGGCAACTTTTGCACCAGTTGCTCGCCGATCTCCTGAGCTGTAGCATCGGGAGCCTTGTGGCTCATCTTTGTAAACGGGAAAACGACGAGGGTTATCTGCCCCTCAAATTCAGGCCTTGTCTGCTGCAGTTGCACCATCTTATCGGGTACCTGCTGGCCGTAGAGTTCCTCCACAATGGCCTTCACTGCCTCTGTTATTTTTGTTTCTATCTTCATGTCCTTATACATTAATGTATATAAAACGCGTTGCAAAATTACTAAATTTCGTTGGGATAAACAAGGAATAGAGGGGGAAAAAACACTTAAAGCCCCGCACAGAGACATTCCGTGCAGGGCTTTAAACGATAAAGAGAAAGAGGTTATTTCTCTATCACCATGTCAAATTGGCAGAAAGGGTCGGTCTGGTGGGCGAGGTGCTTGGTCATGGGCGAGATGCCGAACAGGACGCTGTAGGTCGAGGCCTTGATGGTCTTGCCGTCGGGCATGAACTCGAGCAGGCGAATCCAACCGTCGCCGCCATTGCCGCCACCGAGATACTGGACGTTGAACATCATCTGATGCACGTCCTTCCCTGCTGCGTTTTTGTCGCAGCGGTAGGCATTGTTCACCTCGTGGTCGTAGCTGCTACCAGGTTCTTTCTCATCGTCTGCGGCTGGATGTCCGGTATGTCCGCAAACGGCCAGACGAATGTTCTTTGCGGGATAAAGCAGTTTGTCCCAAATCTCCTGACCATAGTTGCGCGGCTGGATTTTGTAGCTCTCGTTGTTCGTATATTTCGCCGTCCTTCCCCGCAGGAGCGAATGGGTGAGGAAGATAACCGTGTGGTTCTGATACTTCTCGCTGTCGCAGAGTCCTTTTGCCCATTCCAGGACCTCGTCGCGGGGTGCCCACTCGGTGCCGATAACCAGGAGCTTACCCCAGTTCTTGTCCTGGAACTCCCAAGCGGCATTCTCCAAGGATGCCTGTCCCTGCCGGTTCGGATAGGAAGCCACCAAGTATTTGAGTGTCTCGCTGTTACGTTCGGCGGTGTAGTATTCCGCATAGTGCGTGAAAGCCTCATCACCACGAGTGTAACCATACTCGTGATTGCCAGCTGTGATGATGTAGGGAACCTTGCCATCGAGGCGTTTGAGGCAGTGGCTCGACCACTCCCACATCTGCCTGCTTGTCTGATTCTGCGAACCTCTGCCGGGCACAATTGTCTCGTTTCGGTTCACCAGGTCGCCCGTGAAAAGCACCGTCTTGATGTTAAGATTTTCGACATTGTCGGCCACCCAAGCCGTGCAAAGTTCGTAGATGGGCTGATAAGTGCTGTTCTTCGTATAGTTCTGCACATCGCCGAAGACGACAATGGTGAAGGACTCGGGGTCATTCAATTTCTGACGGTCAGCACGATTCTGCGCAAAAATCATTGACCATTGAAAATTGACCATTGACCATGCGGCAATAAGAAAAAGTAGTTTCTTCATCAGTATCAATTTTTCACTTTTCATTTTTAATTCTTCACTCTTCACTCTTCACTTTCTTCAACGCTTTATCCACGCTGCCTGTTTCGAGCAGACGCTCCTGAGCCTCCTCGTAGCTGAGGCCGAGGGATTCCTGAATCATACGGGTGCCGCGATCCACGAGTTTGGCGTTCGTTAGCTGCATCTTCACCATCCTGTTGCCCTTCACACGGCCCATGCGAATCATCAGCGAGGTGGAAATCATGTTCAGCACCATCTTCTGGGCCGTACCGCTCTTCATGCGGCTGCTGCCTGTCACGAATTCGGGGCCGACGATGGTCTCGATGGGATACTCCGAAGCTGCTGCCAAAGGCGTATCAGGATTGCTGGTAATGCAGCCCGTCAGCAGCCCGTTCTTCCGGGCTTCCTTGATGGCTCCGATAACGTATGGCGTTGTGCCTGAGGCAGCTATGCCGAGAACAGAATCGTCCTTCATAGGAGCGAACGCCTGCAGGTCCTGCCAACCCTTCTCGGGAAAATCTTCAGCTTTCTCGACAGCATGACGCAAAGCTCTGTCGCCACCTGCAATGAGGCCTATCACCCTGTCTTCCGGAACGCCGAAAGTCGGGGGCAATTCGCTGGCATCCAGCACGCCCAGACGGCCGCTGGTTCCAGCCCCCACGTAAAAGAGCCGGCCTCCACGCTTCATTCTTGGCTCAATAGCCTCAACAAGCGCCTGAATCTGCGGGATGGCATTATGGACAACCTCTGCCACCATCATATCTTCCTGGTTGATGTGCATCAGCAATTCGCCTACCGACATCTGTTCCAGATCGTTGAAATGCGACGGCTGCTCGGTGACAAGCATCCGTCTATCTGACTTGTACTTATGGTCTTCTGTGTTCATAGACAGATATTTTTAATTGTCAGCCTTCCACAGCTCATTGAGCTTCTGCTGCACGGCTGGAGCGAGAGCAGGGATGTTGTGGTCGCGCTCGAACTGGCGGATGTTGGCGTAGTTCAACTTCATCTTGTTAGCTTTCTTCCGATCTTTAAGTTCAGTCTTAGTGACGTAGGCGCGGTCGGTAGAGAACACCTGCAGGGCGATGATGATATGCTCAGTTTTCCCGTCGTCTTCGGTGTCCCATTGGGTCATATTCTGCATCATGACGAAATCCTCTGGGCCGTAGTTGCCGTCGTCGTCGATGCGATAGAGGTAGTAGTCCGCCTCCTCTCTGTTCATCTTCTTCTCTGCCTTGTCAATTTTCTTCTGGAACATCTTGTCCTTGCCTTCTGCCTCCAAATTGTCTAAAAGAAGCTGGTGGCTATCATAGGAATAGCGGCGCAGGTGGTCGGCCATATCGTCAGTGACAGAGCCAATGGTGCCCTTATAGTCGGAGATAGTCTGCTTGCCGGGCGAAACCACCTTGAACTGCACCTTTGCAGCCTTTCCTCTACTCTTCAATCTGTCCTCAAAATTCCTTGACTTTATCTGGCTGTACTGGTCCAACTTATTGCCTATCATACCGAAAATGGTCTTCAGGATGGCATACTTAGCCTTTGTCACCACCTCGGTGTTTCCCTTGACGGTCTTCTTGGCAGGGTCGTAGGTGTTGTCCGTCAGGCCTGCACGATAGTAGTACATGCCATCCTCCGAACTGTAAAAGTACATGCGGTAGTATGTCTGCACATAGATGTAGGGCTTGGGCTGGACGGTGATTTCGGGCATGTCGAAGTCCGCATCTTCCAGGGTGACGACCACATCCTTGCCGTCGGACTTCACGTTCTTTGTCTTGAAGGCAACGTGTGTGATGGTGATGTCTTTTGCGCCCTTCACATCGTCCACCACGCCCTCCAGATTGGTGATGCCGATGTATTCGGCCTGTGGGGTCAGGACAGAGGCGTAGGGTATGGGATTGCCCTCGCTGTCAAGCACTTGCAGGCGTTGAGCCCAGCCGTTCACTGCAGCCATCCAAGCGACTGCGACAATCAGAAGAAACTTCTTCATTGCGGAGTTTGTTTGATGCTATTTCACACAAATTATGCAATATCTGCCTGCAAAGGTACGAATAATATTTAAAACAGCCGATAAAATATGGTTTTTATAGCTGTTATAAGAAAAAAACAGATGGTCAGAAGAAAATATAAAAACCTCTGCCATTATTTTTCATAGCTATTTCCTACCTTTGCAGAAAAAAGTTGCGAAAATGATAAACAATGACAGAGGACAAACCCTGATTAATAAATATGTCTGGGTTATTGAGACAATCTATCGGGCCAAGAAGATTTCGTTCAAGGAACTGAATAAAAGATGGCTCAGCGATAGGGAGATTAGTAGAGGTGTTGAATTATCCAAGCGAACATTCGCCAACTGGTGTTATGCCATTTGGGATATGTTCAAAATCAGTATCGTCAACGAGAATCGGGGTGAATATCGTTATTATATAGAGAATGTAGAAGACCTTCGCTCGAAAGGGATTCGCTCCTGGCTCTTCAAGACCTTTTGTGTCAGCAATACTTTGGCAAACAGCCAGAGCATAAAAGACCGCATCCTTCTGGAGTATGTGCCGTCTGGTCAGGACTACCTGAAACCCATCATCGATGCCATGAAGGAAAACCGAGTACTCAGCATCACTTATCATAGTTATTGGAATGACGAGGAGAACGATTGCAAAGTCCAGCCTTATTGCGTAAAGCTGTTCAAGCAACGCTGGTATATGGTTGCCAAGCCTGATTATGACGAAAAGCAGCTTCGTATCTATTCTCTTGACCGCATTCTGAAACTACAAACAACGGATGAGACATTCAAAATGCCAAAGGATTGGAGTGCAGAGGACTATTTCAAAGACTCGTATGGCATCATTGTTGATACAGGTATAAAGCCTCAAGTTGTCAAGCTGAAAGTCAATGCGGGGCAAGCCAACTACATTCGCGACCTGCGGCTGCATGAGTCGCAGGAAGAGATAGAGTGTAATGAAGAGTATAGCATCTTCCGTTATTGGCTTCGTCCTCAATTCGATTTCATCCAAGAACTGCTTTGGAACGGAGGGGATGTTGAAGTCCTTGAGCCAAAAGAGCTTCGCGAGGAGATTGCGGAAAGAATAGAAACTATGTGGAATATATATAAAGAGGATTGAATAATGAAAGATTTGAGTAAGAGAGAGCAGAGTGAAGCTCGTTTCGACTCTGCCAAACGGAAAAATCTTCGAGCAGGGCTCAAAGACTTTGCAGCAATAGATTTCGAGACCGCCAATAACGAGCGTAGTTCTGTTTGCTCTGTTGGTATTGTGATTGTAAGGAATGGGGAGATTGTAGATTCTTTCTACTCCCTCATTAAACCAGAACCGGACTACTATAACTATTGGTGCAGCCAGGTTCATGGGCTATGCAGAGAGGACACAGAAGATGCGCCGATATTTCCTGAAGTATGGAAACAGATAGAACCGTTGATAGAAGGACTCCCACTCGTGGCCCATTACAAGGCCTTTGATGAGAGATGCCTGAAGGCGGTATTCCGTTGTTATCAGATGGATTATCCTGATTATGAGTTCTACTGTACCTGTGTGGCATCGCGCAAAGCTTTTCCACATGCAGAGAATCACCAGTTACATACTATTTCCGAACTCTGTGGTTATCACCTCGCCAATCACCATCATGCCTTAGCTGATGCCGAAGCCTGTGCCTGGATAGCAAGGGAGATATTGTAAAAACATGAATAACGTGCATTTTTTACCTGTTATGTGGTTATCGCAAAATATGCGAATACCAATCAATCTGTCGGAATACCGACAGGTTGCGATGCCGAAGCCTGTGCCTGGATAGCAAGGGAAATCCTATAGTTTTCAACTTTTCAACATTACATAATCATTATCATTAAAAAGAAATTTAAAGAATAATAATGATGATTTATTGATGTTAATTTTGTATATTTGCAAACGAAACAAAGATAATAACCTATAAAACATAATAATCTATAATTATGCCACAACTAATTAACTATGGAAATGAGATACTTCGTGTATCTTCAAAAGGTGTCGAGTATTCAACTACAGGCGGACGTTCCTGGAACACCCGATATTCAGGCTCTGCCTATGGGACCTTCATCGACTTATTACCTTATGGTAACGAACTGCTTGCTGTTACCACAAAAGGCGTGTACTATTCAACTACGGGTGGTCGTTCGTGGAACTCTCGTTTCACTGGTTCAGCTTATGGAACTTTCCAAAGCCTTGCAGATGGAGGCCGTGAACTCTTAGCCAATACCAGCAAGGGACTCTACTACTCAACAACCAATGGAAGAAGTTGGAATAGAAGATATTAATAATATACGATAATCATGAATAAGTTTTTCGTGTTTTTCAGAGAGAACAAAACCTTTATCTCTCTGCTTATGGGTTGTCTTTGTCTATTGGCTCTCTTCGTTGGTGTTGCTACTGCATCTGGTTCTTGGCCTGGAACTGACGCATCAGCTCAGATTCTGTCTGCATTAGCGGGAGCTGTTGTAGCAGCAATTATTACCTTGTTCCTACTATTAGGCCAGACCTCCAGCGAAGAGAAGAAGGAACGTAATACAAAAGTTTTCGAGGAGAAATTGCGTATCTATCAGGCCTTCCTTCATTGTCTCTATGAGGTTATTAAAGACGGAGAGGTTAGTGAAGAAGAAGCTATTCGGCTTCAGTTCCAAACTTCCTTCATAACCATGCACACTGATAGCGAACACATAAAAGTAATTGCTCAACAAGTTCAAAGCATTGTTAGTGATTTGAAAAACAAAGAAGGAAATCCTAATAATACAAAAAACGACGCTGAGAATAATGCAAGAAATAATGAGAATCTGATGCGATGCCTTTTTGTCATTGTCGAGGAATTTAAGAAAGAACTCTATCACTCCAACTTGACCACACAAGACAGAGATAATATAGCCAAAGCCGTCGAAGCATTCAGTAGTATTATGGATGCAGTGGAAGTTAAGGAGGAAATATCAAGTACTGAGGTGATGACCACTGAAGAAGCCAACAAATTGTCACAGGTGCTCAAAGGTTTCGTGGATAAGTTGCATCAGCGCTTGGAGAGTAAGTTGATGAATTGGAGTTTTGAACGAGGAGAACTCGAAAAGGGCATTTATATCAATTTCGCTTATAAAGGACTGGAGGAAGCTGTACGTGTCATGATTGGTTATGAGGAAAGTAAAGAAAGTAATGGAGATCATTACTTTCAGGTTCATCTTGACTACGATGATTCCCACGAGATTTACAAGCACATGAAATGGCGATTCGGAGGCAGGCAGAACAAATGGTCTTGGTGGAAATATCTGGACCAAGACTTTCGTTCGTTGGCAAATGTAGATGATATTCAGAAACGCGATTGGGAAAAAACTCTAACGTATTGTGAGATGAAACTGTCGGAATTATTGTCTTACGTGGAAACGTTAGTGAAAGTTAGAGATGAAATCTATGATAAAGTTCCGAAAGATGAGGCAAATGTATGGCTATATTACGAAACATGTGTTGCTTTTGATTACGATAAATCACTTACAGACAAGTTGTTCTTTGATGTGGTTCTGAAGGATGATTCTTATTATATCGAAATCGGCAATCGCGACAACGATGACCAAATGCTTCTTTCTCGTCTGAAACAAATGGGCTTCACGCTGGAAAAACAAGATTTAAAGGAGAAACGCTATCGTGCATACGAAAAGTTGACTGCAGAGGAAGCAGTAGCAAAAGTGATAGAACTGAATAACAAGCTATAATAAATCTACAAGCACCAGCAGGCACAAAAGCCTGCGCGTGGATAGCAAGGAAGATATTGTAAAAGTATTGAGTATAAACTATTGGATACCCTTTCTTTTAAAAATTTCCGTAAAGAAAATTCAGAATAAATGCCATGCGAAGAACGGCTGCGAGGGTTTATGTCGCCTGCAAAAGAAGAGCAATTGGCTAAACGAACGCAAGCTGATAATCATAAGCGATGTAGTAACAAGTAAAATAAAAGTATTGTAATGAACCTAGAAGAGAAAATAATAAACGAAATTACTGGTAACTTCATTATCGAAGCCTACCAGCGTGGCTATCGTTGGGGGAAAGATGAGGTGGAACACCTTCTTGAAGACATATATGAAATCCCTGATGGGCAGAAATATTGTCTTCAGCCAGTGGTTGTTAAAAACGTCGATGGTGTCTATGAACTCATTGACGGACAGCAGCGTCTGACTACGCTCTTTCTTATTATGAAGTACCTCAGTGCGTATGTTGACATTAATTATAGCATTGAGTACACAACCAGAAAGAGTGAAAACGGACACATTGGAAGTCGCAAGCTGCTAGAAACCATTGATAATACTGATTTACAATCACCTTCGTATAACATAGACGAACTTTTCATCAAGAAGAGCTATGGTATTATCAAAAATTGGTTTAATGATGAGAAAGCCAAGATGATGAGTTTTGCCAACAAATTACAGAAGTATGTGACCATCATCTGGTATGAGGTAGATGACAACGAAGATAGCGTTGGCATCTTCACTCGTCTCAATATTGGTAAAATCAGTCTGACCAATGCCGAACTTGTCAAGGCTCTTTTCCTGAGTAGAGGAAAGAAAGACTCCACCGGACGATATGCAGGCAACCCCTATGGCATTGAAGAGAAAAAGCAGCATGAAATTGCCCTTGGATGGGATGCTATGGAGAAAGATCTTCATGACGAGAAGTTCTGGACGTTCATCACCAACGAGCCATCATCCAAATACCCGATTCGCATGGAATTGCTGTTTGATATGATAGAAATGAAGCCAACGAATGAAAGCAACTTCTACACATTCAATCGCTTTTACGATAGATTTAAGAACAGCGATAATAGATATGACACATGGGAACTGATAGAGCGGTATATGCAACAACTGAAAGAATGGTATAATGACTTCGACTTGTTCCATCATATCGGTTTTCTTGTAGCAACAGGCACTAGTGTAAAGACTCTTCTTGACTTGTCAATGAGCGAGGAAGAACCTCTTAAAAAGTCTGAATTTAGAACAAAAGTCCTTGATCTGATTCGTAAACGCATGATATTCACAACTGGAGATAAGGACCACAAGGAAGAAATTGATTATGCTGAGTTGAACTATGAGAATCATCGTCCTTACATTGAGACAGTTTTACTTCTCTTTAATGTTGAAACCATAAGACAAAAGGGAGATGAAAATAACCGTTTCCCCTTCGACCGCTACAAAAATGAAGGAATATGGTCTTTGGAGCACATTCATGCCCAGAACTCTGAAAGTCTGAAAACCAATCAGGAATGGCAAGACTGGCTTGTTCTCCATAAGAAGTCGTTAAAAGAACTTGAATCTAACCTTCG
This sequence comes from Bacteroidaceae bacterium, assembly GCA_017552435.1. GTDB lineage: Bacteria > Bacteroidota > Bacteroidia > Bacteroidales > Bacteroidaceae > Physcousia. The sequence continues at coordinate 88,994 of JAFZPZ010000127.1, read as the reverse complement.
AATGGAGCGGGAAAAGAAAACTTCCATAGAAATAGAAGAAATAATTGAAAAGATGGACGAAGTGATTTCTCATACTAAGGAGAAAGCATATAAGGGTTCTATTCGAGATGAATTTAATGCTGTGGCTAAAGCTGTTGTCGACAAACTATCCAATGGTGATGACAAGTCACAAATGCATACGCTTTCCAATATGGCACTCTTGACAGTTGGAGAAAACGCCGCTTTGAACAATTCTACCTTTGATGTAAAGCGTGTAAAAATTATCGAAATGGATAAGGCCGGCGAATACATTCCTGTATGTACTAAGAATGTCTTTATGAAGTACTATTCAACATCTGACACTAAGCTGCACTTTTGGTCTGAGGAAGATCGTATTGATTACATTAAGGCGATGAATAATGTCTTGTACTACAAGACTATTTCAGACGGAAAGACTCCTATCAAACTTATTAAAGCACCTATTCACTATGGCAACAGACAATAAACAATACGAAGTACATAGTTTTAAGTCCTTTTTGGAAAAGTACCATGTGGTTATTCCTATGGTACAGAGAGACTATGCTCAGGGACGTACCACTGACGATGTAAACAGAGTAAGGGATAGATTCTTAGATGCCATCAAGACATATTTGGCACAACCTGAAAACGATTGTGATGTTATGAAGCTTGACTTCATATATGGCGAGAAGGAATCTGTGTGGAGCCAAACAGAAGCCAATAAACTTGACAGAATCATTGTTACTCCTCTGGATGGACAACAACGCCTGACTACGTTGTATTTACTCCATTGGTATGCTGCCAAGAAGTGCAATATACCAGTTGATGGCTATAAATTCCTATCGCACTTTACCTATGACATACGCCCAAGTTCTCGCGATTTCTGCGCTCATTTGATGGCGTATGTTCCAGATTTGTCAACTTCATTGCAAGAGCAGCTGACTGACCAGAACTGGTTTATGGGAAAATGGCACAACGACCCAACTATTATCAGCATGCTGGTCATGTTGGATGCTATCAAAGACAAATTTAATGACATATCTAATTTATGGCAGATACTGACAGGAACGAAGGAACGAATTGTGTTCTATTTTCTACCATTGTCGGAAAATGGACTCTCTGACGAGTTGTACATCAAAATGAATTCCAGAGGCAAAAAGTTGACACCCTTTGAACATTTTAAGGCAGAATACGAAGACCTCTATGATAGAGATTCTACGGAGTCCCAAACAATCAACCATAAGTTTGATGTTGAATGGGCTGATGTGTTCTTTCCTTATCGCAATGAAAACGACATCTTTGACAATGAGTTCATGCGATATTTTTTCTATGTTAGTCACATTCTTTGCTATCAGCAAGGAATAACAAAGTCTAATAACGAGTTCGAACTCATTAAAGAGCTTTACAAAGAGTCCCCAAAAGCCAAAGACAATCGTAATTACCTTGAAAAAGCATTTGATTGCTGGTATAGTGTACTCAAAACTTATGGTTCCTTAGATTCATTCTTTGAGAAATATCTGTCTAATTCTACTTACCAAAGGGATAAGGTTACAACATTTAAGAATATTCAGGAATATCGTGAAAGTCAGAATTTCTTCCACGCTTGTATAAAGTTGTACCAAGTAAATAACAACTTCTCATATAGTGATTTCCTTTTTCTATATGGCATCATAACATATCTCATTAACACTGAGACTATAGAAGAAGTCGATTTCATTAAGAGAATTCGCATACTTCGCAACCTAATTTGGAATTCTAACTCAGGTGAGATTCGTGGCGATGCCGATTATATGCAAAGTCTTCTGCTAGAGGTTTCAACTCTTATAACAACTGGTGTTGTAAACAAAGAACAGTCACACCGCTTCAATGGCTACCAGGAAGACGAAGAAATCGAGAAACAAGGCTTCAGCTCGGATGTTGACTTTGAAACTCTTCACAAATTTGAAGACCATCATTTGATATATGGGTATGCATCAGGACTGGGCTACGGTAACCTTGACTTAGTTAATACATTCCTGACATTGTTCCCGGACAATCCTGACTTTATCAAGATTCATCAAGCTATGTTGTCTATTGGGAACTACATGCAGAATGACTCCAGTAGGTATTATATGGGAAATGGAAATCGTTCCACATGGTCTCAGCTTCTACATAAGAGCCGTGTACGCAATCACTTTGAAGAAAATACTATGATCGTTCTCCGTACTCTGCTCAATCGCTTGAAAAACGGCGAAACTCTAGATGAAATAATAGACAACTACCTGTTTGAACGAGAAAAAGAAAGTTCTTTTGACTGGAGATATTATTTTGTAAAGTATTCTCAAATGCTTCGTGGTGCTGACGGAGAACTTACATGGAATGATGAAAATGACTATATATGTACAACTCTTAACAAGCATCAGTTAAACGGACAGCACTGGAATCCATTCCTTAACGTTATATTCCAGACTTTAAGTGCAGAATGGAATGTCATGAATAAGAAGGTTATCGACTTGGGAAACTATGGAGAGAACTTGAATATTCTCAAGCCAATATCGTCTTTAGCTGCCACAGCTACAGGTTTTATTTATTTTCATGAAGACCAGAGCGAACCCTGGGATGTGCTTCAGCAAGATAATATTGACAAAGTGGATCGAATTCAATTTGCTATTGACAAGATTCGAAACATAGTAAATTCTAATGTTAATTCGTGATTGCAGCTATCTTGTACAGCATATTACCTATGTCCTCGACACGTACGACAACAACGACTACGAGCGACTCTATAGAAGAATCGTTCAACGCAGCATATGAGAATGCGATGGAGGCTATTAATGGATTCTGGAAAAACTGAACAAGAGACATTCTCCTGACCCAATCGCATAAATTTTATCGTGAAATACCATTTTTCTTAGACCTCTGCCACGAGTTGGCAGAGGTTTCTTTTTACTTTGCAGCCAGAAACGTTTAATAATTAAAGAAAGGACATAAGAGATGGCTACAAAGAAGATGGATTTGCTTTCAGCTATAGAGCAGATTGTGGAAAAGGCAAAGGATTCTGGACTTAGCGCTGAATTCTACCGTAAGGCGGACAAATATATTAAGTATGTATCGGAAAGGCTGGAGCTGACTAAGGAGCAAAGCGTGATGATGGCTCTGTTCATTGACAATAGCGACGACGACAACATCAGCATCAGTCAGTTCGGAAAGTTCCTGGGATGCAGAACGACTAGGATCATCAGATATATGTCCGACATTGATGTTCTGGAACGGAGAGAATTTGTCAGATGCAGCCGCTATGACCATCGTATTTCCTACAGAGTGCCGTCGGAAGTACTTGAAGCATTCAAGAAAAACGAGAAGTTCGTGCCCAAGGACTACTCTGGCCTTTCGTGCTCGGAACTGTTTGTCGAGATAGAAACTCTATTTGAGTTGCGCAACAATAAGGAGCTGACGTTTGATGCCTTGGTGGAGAAGATGCATTATCTGTTCGACTGCAACAAGCAACTGCTGTTCGTCCAAAAGGTTAAGAGCTACGATTTCGACACTGACGATGAGATGATGCTGATTCTCCTCTCACATTTGTTCGTGAATAATAACGACGACAATATAGGCTTTCACGATATCGACTTCCTGTATGACAGTAAGCATATTTGGAGAATATTCAAGGGTTTGCTTGAAGAAGGAGAGCACATTTTCCTTACAGAAGGACTCATCGAGAACAACAACAGCGACGGCTTCGTTGACAGAGAATCTTTCCGAATAACAGACAAGGCAAAGAGAGAGTTCTTAAGCGAACTCAATTTGGTTGCTAAAAAAGCGAAACGCGGAGATGTTGTGAGGTCAGAAGATATTGCAACTAAAAAGCTCTTCTATGGAGAAAAGATTAGTGCACAGATAGCAGAACTTGGCAAGCTCTTGGAGGAAGAACAATATAACCAAATTCGGGCTAGAATGAAGGAAGCTGGTTTCCGTTGTGGCTTCGCTTGTCTTTTTTATGGTGAGCCAGGAACAGGAAAGACAGAGACGGTGCTTCAACTTGCAAGACAAACGGGCCGCGACATCCTTCAAGTCAACGTTTCGCAGATAAAAAGTATGTGGGTAGGTGAAAGCGAAAAGAACATCAAGCAGTTGTTCGACACTTATCGAGCCAAAGTTAAAGAGAGTGCAATTGCGCCAATCCTCCTTTTCAACGAGGCTGATGCCATCATCAACAAACGTCAGGAGGGGGCGGAAAGAGCGGTTGACAAGATGGAAAATTCTATTCAGAACATCATTCTACAAGAAATGGAAACACTCGACGGCATACTCATCGCCACGACGAACTTGGCTCAGAACATGGATAAGGCTTTCGAACGCCGTTTCCTCTACAAGATAAAGTTCGAAAAGCCAACCGTCGAGGCAAGAATGAATATGTGGCACGAAATGATACCAAGCCTAAAGGATGAGGATTCTCGCGCTTTAGCCTCTAAATATGACTTCAGCGGCGGACAGATTGAAAACATTGCGAGGCACTATACAATAGGAAAGATTCTTCATGGCGAGTCGGCAAATGTTGTTGAAGAATTGTCCGAATACTGTGATAACGAAAGACTTGAAACAAAAGAGAAACGCAGAATAGGATTTTGATTATGAAAAAACGGAAACATATTGAATCGGAGAACTGGAGCCTTTGAGTTGATGAAGTATGTGCGCTCAAATACAGAGGAAGAAGAACGAACCATCGAGCAAGGACTTGATTTATTCTTGGATGCTTTAGCACCAAGGCGCGCCGTTAAGTCGCGGAACCGCAAATACTTTCGTAGTCTTTGGGATTGATTATGTTAATTACTCCAATCGATCTCCAATCGAACTCATGTTGAACTCATGTTGAACTCATGTTGAAGTCATGTTCAAGTCATGTTGAACTCTAATTCATCTCATATTGAACTCATATTGAACTCTAATTACTGGAATTAGAGATGAATTGGAGAACGGGATAATATAGGCCTCTTAGAAAAGTGAAGAGTTATCTTTCAAATTCGAGAAGAAAGGACTCAGCTAAAGGCATAATTGTAAAATACACACTAAAAAAATGCTTAAAATTCCAAAATAATTATCGAATCATTTGGAAGATTCAAGAAAAAACACCTACCTTTGCAATCAGGAAAGGAACCTATTTAGGATGGGAGCCCCGGTTGGTCTGGCAAGCGACTCATTAAAGTAGAAGCACTTTTAAACTCCGCTTCAGATGGATAGCCCCGGTTGGTCCGGCAAGCAAGGCCATTAAAGCGGAGTTCCTTTTTGTAGTTCGCCAACGGTAGCGTCAAAGGCATGTTGGTCAATGATGGCATAAGGCTTATAGGGACCACCATTCTTCATTTTACGCAGAGCAAGAATAGTACGCATCCCAACCTTGCGGTCGTAATAAGCAAAAAATGCACTTTCTTCGTGCTTGCCTTCGGTTACAGTACGCCAACCAAGATATCTGCCCTTCTGTAAGAATGATGGAATGTTTTTTGCCAGAGCATTCTTGATGGCATTGAATTTATTATCGCGTGATGCTTTACTGACAATGGTTCTCAAATCAGATTTTGTTATTTCCACATCCATCGTGATACCATTGGTGATGGTGAAGTGTATCGGATGATCCTTCAAGGATTCGGCTTGTTGAAGGACTTCGTTACGGAGTCTCTTGCTTTCTTTGTAGTAGTCGTCTTCTGTTCGTTTTATCATCTTCGCTTTGTTGTCTCCCAAACGGTCACAAAGATACGAATAAAAGAAATACCAAGCAAGAATCCGGCCCAAAAATTTGCCAGATTCTCCGAAAAATAGTGTGTTTCGCAAAATTGACCTCACATATTACAAAAATGGCCTTCAGAACCGATGAATAGGGGGATTGAGGACGGGAGGTCTGAAAACTAGACCTCCCGTACACCTCCCGTAGACCTCATCCTTTTGGGCTTTACCTGAATGGATAATCTTACGCTTGCAAGTTTTGTCATGCATATTGAAAAAACTGTTTTTAAGTTTCTGTCTTTTCTCGAGAAGGGAAATTAGAGGGGAGGTATAGGGGAGGTCTGAAAACTAGACCTCCCGTCCTTAAATCCAATATCCATCGGACATAGAGACTTTTTTTGTAATATGTGAGGTTATTTTTCGAAAGAATGAAAAATGAAAAATGAAAGATAACAAAGAAACGAATAAATATCTTTACATTTCCGGCAGAGTTCGGAATCCCCTAAAAATGCAGATTTTGCTGCCTCGCCAGGTAACACTTGCTGCTCGGCGGAGGAAAAAATTTTCCCTGGGCAGGGAACAAATGTGGACCCCCCAGCCCCCTTTAGGGGGAGAAAGAGAAGGAAAAATCAGAATGTGAAAAATCTTTACAAAACCATTAGCTACGGTCATATCCGGCCCTAAATCTGTCTGCCCCGACAGTTACCTGCGACTGATTCTTTTTTTCAAAAAAAAGAAGAACTTTAAACTTTATTTCGTAAATTTGCACCGTATTATGCCCTAAAAAGTGCAAAAAAGATGATTAAGAAGTGTGAATTCCTGATTATTGGCAGCGGTGTGGCCGGTATGAGCTATGCCCTGAAAGTGGCCGATTCCGGCAAGGGAAAGGTCGTCCTTATCTGCAAGACAACCCTGGAAGAGGCCAATACGGCGAAGGCTCAGGGCGGTATCGCCTCGGTAACGAACCTGCTGGTGGATAACTTCGAGAAGCACATCGAGGACACGATGATTGCTGGCGACTACATCAGCGACCCTGCGGCTGTGGAACAGGTGGTGAGGAACGCTCCCGCCGGCATTCGCGACCTGGTGAAGTGGGGCGTGAACTTCGACAAGAAGGAAGACGGCGAGTTCGACCTGCATCGTGAAGGCGGGCACTCGGAATTCCGCATCCTGCACCACGCCGACGATACGGGAGCCGAGATTCAGCGCGGCCTGATGGAAGCTGTCCGCAAGAACCCCAACATCGAAATCCTGGAGCATCACTTTGCCGTTGAAATCATCACCCAGCACCACCTCGGCATCCGCGTCACCCGCAGGACGCCCGACATCGAATGCTACGGCGCATACGTCCTCAATCCCAAGACGGGCAAGGTCGATACCTATCTGAGCAAAGTCACCCTGATGGCGACGGGCGGCACGGGAGCCATCTACGCCACCACATCCAACCCCGACATCGCGACGGGCGACGGCATAGCAATGGTCTATCGCGCCAAGGGCAAGGTGAAGGATATGGAGTTCGTGCAGTTCCATCCGACGGTGCTCTACAATCCGCAGGAGACACATCCAGCCTACCTCATCACCGAGGCGATGCGCGGCTACGGAGGCATCCTGAGATTGCCCAACGGCGAGGAATTCATGCAGAAATACGATGAGCGGCTCTCGCTGGCTCCCAGAGACATCGTGGCCCGGGCCATCGACCACGAGATGAAGATTCACGGCCTGGATCATGTCTGCCTCGACGTCACGCACAAAGACCCCGAGGAGACCAAGCACCACTTCCCCAACATCTACGCCAAGTGCCTCAGCATCGGCATCGACATCACCAAGCAGTACATCCCCGTTGCCCCAAGCGCCCACTACATGTGCGGCGGCATCAAGGTGGATCTGGACGGACAGAGCAGCATCCGCAGGCTCTATGCGGTGGGCGAATGCTCCTGCACAGGACTGCACGGCGGCAACCGACTGGCCAGCAACTCGCTCATCGAGGCTGTCGTCTATGCCGACGCCGCAGCCAAGCACTCGCTGGAGGTCATCGACCAGTACGACTTCAACGACAAAGTGCCCGAATGGAACGACGAGGGCACAATGTCGAACGAGGAGAAGGTGCTCATCGCCCAGGACGTGAAGGAGGTGAACCAGATTATGTCAACCTATGTGGGCATCGTCCGCAGCGACCTGCGCCTGCATCGTGCCTGGGAACGCCTCGACCTGCTCTACGAAGAGACCGAACACCTCTTCAAGCGCGTGAAGCCGACAAAAGACATCTGCGAGCTCCGCAACATGATAAATGTGGGCTACCTCATTACCCGCCAGGCTCTGGAACGCAAGGAAAGCCGCGGCCTGCACTACACCATCGACTACGCAAAACACGCGTTGGATAAAGACCCCTCTAAATCTCCCCTTAAAGGGGAGACTTCCTGCTCTACCATAGGGGGCGTCCCTGTTCAGAATCCTCTCCCTAGGGAGAGTTAGAGAGGGTCTATATGAAAAAGGGAATACTGGGCATCCTCATCATCATGGAGAGCTTCTTCCTGTTGCTCTCGATGGTTGTCGCGCTGATTTACGGCGAGAAGGGATGGCTATGCTTCCTGCTCACGGCCTTGGGCACGACAGCCCTGGGTGCATTCTGCATCTACCTGAGCCGCAAAGGGGAGCCCGGACGAATGCGGCGTGCCGACAACTTCCTGATTGTGGCGCTCTCGTGGATAGTATTCTCCTTCGTCGGCATGTTCCCATTCCTTTGTCTGACAGACATGAACTTGTCGAGCGCCTTCTTCGAGACGATGAGCGGCTTCACGACGACCGGCGCCACCTGCATTACCGACATAGACTGCCTGCCCAAGAGCCTCCTCTTCTGGCGAGCCATCACACAATGGATTGGCGGACTGGGTATCGTGGTCTTCTCGTTTGCCCTGATTCCCGTCTATGAGATGAAGAACAGCAATATCTATTCTGCCGAAGTAACGGGACTTGGATTGGACAAGCTGCGGCCGAAGATAGGTGCAACGGCTCGTCGAGTTCTCCTTATCTACTTGGTGCTGACCTGCTCCTGTGCTTTCCTCTATTGGCTCGGACCGATGGACCTCTACGATGCCATCTGTCACTCGTTCACCACTATAGCGACGGGCGGCTTCAGTACCCATTCGGAGAGTATGGCGTTCTTCCACAGCAGCTATATAGAATATGTGGCGAGTTTCTTCATGATAATCAGCAGCATCAACTTCTCGCTCTACTATTACATGACAATCCGCCGCAGTCATGTGTTCTTCCAGAATGAGGAGGTTCATGTGTTCCTCGGCTATATTGCTGTTACTGTCGTGGGCTTCATGCTGCTATTCTACTTTGCTCCGGTGCCGGAAAGCGCTCAAGAACTTTTGCCCAAAGGATTCGAAGAGACGTTCCGCTCGGCATTGTTCCATGTGAGCAGCGTCGCAACGAGCACCGGCTTCTCTGCCCAGAAGTTCGATTATGTGGCTTGGGGCGCATCGTTCTGGATGCCAACCGTCGTCATTATGGCCATCGGCTCTTGTGCAGGCAGTACGGCTGGCGGTATCAAAATTATTCGCATCATCATCTGTGCCAAGAGCACCTTTAATGAACTTATCCTGATGCTTCATCCCAGAGCCGTGCTTGGAGTGCGTGTAGGCAAACAGATTGTGCCGGACAACAAAGTACGTCAGGCTTTGGCTTTCATCTTCATCTATATCTTGTTGGTGGTGATTGCGATGACTTGCTACTCGCTTCTTGGTGCCGACGTGGATACAGCTTTGGGCAGCAGCATCAGCATGTTAAGCAATGTCGGGCCTGCAACAGGTGCCACAGGTCCCGCAAGCACGTTTGCTAACGTTCCCGCCTCCGGAAAATGGCTCATGAGCGCCTATATGCTCATCGGCCGTCTGGAGATATTCACGGTACTCTTCCTGCTGATGCCCAACTACTGGAAGGACAGGAAGTGAAGAGTGAAGAATGAAGAGTGAAGAATTTGCTACCGCCCTAACTTTCCTAACCACTAACCTCTAACCACCTATTTTCCCCCTAAAGGGGGTCGGGGGGTCGCTAGTAACTGACGCTGACTTCTATGCCGAGTTCCCGAATACGCTGGGCAATGGCTTCCATTACCTTCGGGTCGGCCTTTTCCAAACCTTTGACGGGTGTTTCGCGGTCGAGGGTGTAGAGCATCACAGCTTTGGGCCTGATGCGCCGGAGAGCTTCAAGATAGGGCGTGATGTACTGCTCGGTGGTATTGTCGAGGGAACGTCCGCCGTATTCTCCGCGCATGAGCATCGTCTGGATGATGCAACGCCCCTGGAAGAGCGCAAGACACGCGATTTGTTCCTCCACATCATAGTGGCCCTGCGGACGGTCCACATTATTTATAAACGTTGAATCCACGGTGTCGAGCTTCAGGATGTTGTTGTCGAAGCGCAGCAACGCCTCGCGAATCTCAGGACGTCGTATCTGTGTGGCATTACTCAGGATGCTCAACTTCGCCGACGGACACTCGGAATCCCTGACCTGAAGCACACGATCCACTATCTCAGAGAAATGCGGATGCAAGGTCGGTTCACCGTTTCCGGCAAAGGTCAATACATCAGGCACAATGCCCTCGCTCCGAAGTTCCTCAAGCTTGTCCTGCAGACCCTTCACAACCTCGTCGGCTGTGGGCAGAGGATTCTTTGTACGGCGCTCGCTGTTCAGTCCGCACTCGCAGTAGATACAGTCAAAGCTACAGAATTTCCCTCCCTTCGGTAATAGGTTAATACCAAGCGAGATACCCAGCCGCCGACTGTGTATAGGCCCGAAAATGGGCGAATCGTAGATAACAGTACTCATAATGGAGGCAAAATTACCGAAAAAGTTTAAATGTTAAAAGGCTAAAAAGTTAAAAAGTTAAAAAATTGTGAATTATGAATTATGAATTGTGAATTGTGAATTGTGAATTATGAATTATGAATTAAAAAGTCGTACTTTTGCAGCGGAATATGATGAAAAAGGCGTTCATAGTAATATTTTCCCTTCTCCTGAGCTGCGTTTTGTATGCCCAGGAGGAAGGAGATGAATTGTTGCCCGAGGAGCCTGTCAACTACAAACTCAAGCTGCAACGCTATCGCTATGTGAAGCCCATAGTGGCAGACGGCGATACGATGTGGTGTTACCTTTTGCCGGAACTTTGGGTCTATCCACCGCTGAAGTTCAAGAGCGAAAAGCAACGCCGCGCCTACAACCGTCTGGTCTATAACGTCAAGAAGGTGCTGCCCATCGCTCAGCAAGTGAACGGACTCATCGAGGAGACCTATGAGACGCTGGAGATGCTACCCACCAAGAAGGCCAAAAACGCACACATAAGTGCTGTGGAACGCGACATCAAGGAAACCTACACTCCACAAATGAAGAAGCTTACCTATTCTCAAGGTAAGCTCCTCATTAAACTTGTTGACAGAGAGTGCAACCAGTCGTCATACGAAATTGTACAGGCTTTCCTCGGTCCCGCCAAAGCTGCTTTCTATCAGGTCTTTGCCTGGACCTTCCGTGCAAGCCTCAAGAAAGAATACCATCCCGAAGAAGAGGACAAACTCATAGAACGCGTTGTCCGTCAGGTAGAAACGGGACAGCTCTAATCACTTATTCAACGTCCAGCTGAAGCCGTCTTTCGTGTCCTTGACTTCGAAGCCGAGGGCGGTGAGGTCGTCGCGAATCTTGTCGCTGAGAGCCCAATTCTTCTCTGCCTTAGCTGCCTGACGTTGTTCCAGAAGCATGTTGACAACTGCACCGAAAGCCTCTTCGCGGGCCTTGTTGCTGACACCCGTATCTTGGCGAAGTCCGAGGATGTCGGTCGTAAAGGTCTCCATCAAAGCGAGCAAAGCCTGTGCCACTTCAGCAGTGATGCTGGCCTTCTTGTCGGTCAGGGTGTTGATAGTGCGGCAAGCATCGAAGAGGTGGCTGATGACGATGGGCGAGTTCAGGTCGTCGTTCATCGCGTCATAGAGCTTCGTGCGAAGTTCATCGACATACTTCATCTCGACTTGCGGCTGTCCTTTTACTTTCTGACCTTCCTGCAAACGACGCAGGTTCTTCAGTCCGTCCATCAGGCGAGCCAGTCCCTTCTCCGCAGCCTGCAGAGCCTCGTTGCCGAAATCGACGGTACTACGATAGTGAGCCTGGAGGATGAAGAAGCGGATGGTCATCGGCGTGTAGGCCTGACTGAGCAATGGATGACTGCCGTCGAAGAACTGCGGCAAGGTGATAAAGTTATTGTAGGACTTACCCATCTTCTTGCCATCAATGGTAATCATGTTATTGTGCATCCAATAGTGCACCATCTGGTCACCTTGACTGGCAACTGCCTGTGCAATCTCGCACTCATGATGGGGGAAGATGAGATCCATGCCTCCGCCGTGAATGTCGAAGTGGTCGCCCAGGTATTTGCGTCCCATAGCGGTACATTCGCAATGCCATCCGGGGAAACCATCGCTCCAAGGACTCGGCCAGCGCATGATATGCTCGGGCTGTGCAGCCTTCCACAAGGCAAAGTCGGCCTGATTCTTCTTCTCTCCTACTCCTGCCAAATCGCGGCTCGCATCCTTGATGTTCTCGAGGTCGCGTCCGGATAGGATTCCCCATCGATGATCCTTGTTGTACTTCTCGATGTCGAAATAGATGCTGCCGTTGCTCTCGTAGGCATAACCATTGTCGAGAATCTGCTGGACAAGTGCCTGCTGTTCAATGATATGACCCGTAGCGTGAGGCTCAATGCTTGGAGGCAGACAACCCAAAGCGTCCATCGCCTCGTGGAAGCGGTTGGTGTAGTATTGCGCCACTTCCATCGGTTCAAGCTGTTCGAGACGGGCTTTCTTGGCAATCTTGTCCTCACCCTCGTCGGCATCATGTTCCAGATGGCCTACATCGGTGATATTGCGCACATAGCGCACTTTGTAACCAATGTGTTGAAGATAACGGAAGAGGAGATCGAAGGTAATAGCTGGACGAGCATGTCCGAGATGTGCGTCACCATAGACAGTGGGTCCGCAGACATACATGCCTACTCGGCCTGGGTTGAGCGGTTTGAAGAGTTCCTTCTGCCTGCTCAGAGTGTTATAAATAAATAATGGTTGTTCCATTTCTCATTCTTTCATTATTTCATTCTTCGCATGTTTCTCCGTATTCTAGTTCACCATCCACAACCCAACGAAGGTCTTCGGGGTCATACTCGCCCATCTTGTCCTTCTTGGCTTGCTTGGCAACGTACTTCGCCACCTCCTCTACATCGATGTCTATATCCTCTTCACCGCTGTGTTTATCAAGCAAATCGACATAATATTCACCAATAACATCGATGAAGTAGTAGAGTTCTTCCTCCGTGAACTTGTCCTTGAGTTCCTGTGGCAGATAGTTCTGTATGTATTCGACTGTCTTGCGGTCGTCCTCAGCATCAGCGAGGAGATCTTCTTCGAAAGTGGCCATAGTGATTATTGGTTATTGAATTAAAGCATTGCCTTGATTTTCTCTTCGAGAACAGGACGTGGTGCCAGACCGACGTTGCGATCTACCTCCTTACCATCCTTGAGAAAGACTACCGTGGGAATGTTGCGGACGCCAAAGCGAGCAGCTAAATCTTCGTCCTCTTCCACATCGCACTTGCCGACGATAGCAATACCGTCATAGTCCTTTGCCAATTCCTCGATGACAGGAGCAAGGCGTTTGCATGGACCGCACCATGTTGCCCAAAAATCCAATACAATAGGTTTACCGGTTGCTACCAGTGCCTCAAAATTACCAGTGTTGATTGTCTGTGCCATAATATATAAAGTTTAAATGTTAAAATGTTTAATTGTTTATGCTGTAGGAAAGTGCATCGCTAGCCTCGATATCATCCAGAAAATGTCGCTTCACATTGATACGACGGGAACTGGAGGTCATGTGCAACTGGTTGTGTGGATTGGTGGCATCGACAAATACAAGTTGCAGGGCTGTGTTTCCCGGATTTTCTTCGGCATAGGATGTAAGCATCTCCACATCGTCTTTATTTAATGTGTTTGTGTTGACAGTAATGGTGATACGCTCTATTACCTTGTCGCTGATATCGGCCAACCAGTCAATTCGCCCAATTCGCAATTCATACTCACCAGGACGGAAGCGATGTTCGTCAACACTGCCTGTTATGAGTACCGAACGGTCTACACTCAAATAACCTCCCCATTGTACCCAGTTTTCTCCGAAAAGAGCTATCTCGCCAGTACCGCTGAAATCTTCGATGGTCGCTACGCCGAAGGGCTTTCCGTTCTTCGTTGTACCGGAACGAACCGCTGTCACGATACCACCCAAACGAACACCCTTTTTGGCAAAGGCACTGAGATTCTCCATCTGTGCCATTTTCAGGTTGCAAACATTCTGCAGGATGACATAGTACTCGTCGAGCGGATGTGCCGAGAGATAGATACCCACCAAGAAGCGTTCCTTGTTCAATCGCTCTAGCACCGACCATTCCTCTGCTTCCGGTACAGCAGGCTTGTTGAGCTCGATGGCATCCATACCGAAGAGCGAGAACTGCGCCTCCATCTGTGCCTGTTGGTATTGTGTACCATAGCGCATGAGTAAATCAAGGAAGATTTCACCCTTTTGGTTAGCAGCAACGAACTGTTCACGACGAATACCAGTAGCAATATTGTCGAGGGCACCACTCAGAGCAAGGCACTCCAAACCATTACGTTTGATGGAGGTCATATTGACACGTTCAGCAAAATCGAAAATATCGCGGAACGGACCATTCTTCTCTCTCTCGTCCACAATAGCCTGTACGGCAGCTTCACCTAAACCCTTGATAGCCGTCAGACCATAACGTATCTGCTGTCGGTCATTGACACCGAAGTTGCGGTATGATTCGTTTACATCAGGACCGAGCACTTCAAGTTTCATAGCATGACATTCTTCAAGCAACTTCGTCACCTCCTTCACATCGTCCTTGCCACGTGTCAGCAAAGCAGCCATAAACTCAGCCGGATAATGTGCCTTCATGTAGGCTGTCTGATAAGCCACCCAGGAATAGCATGCTGCATGTGATTTGTTGAAGGCGTACTCAGCGAATTTCTCCCATTCACCCCATATTTTTTCGAGAATCTTCGGATCGTGACCGTTTCGTGTGCCACCCTCGAGGAATTTGGGTTTCAATTGCTTGATGATTTCCTTCTGTTTCTTACCCATTGCCTTTCGCAGGGTGTCGCTCTCGCCTCTGGTAAAACCTGCCAACTTACGCGCAAGCAACATAACCTGCTCCTGATATACTGTGATGCCATATGTATCGCGAAGGTACTCCTCGCAAGCTTCAAGGTCGTATGTGATGGGTTCTTGTCCGTTCTTTCTTTTGATGAACTGTGGAATCTTATCCATTGGTCCGGGACGATACAAAGCGTTCATCGCAATAAGATCTTCGAAGACAGTTGGATGCAAATCCTTGAGGTACTTGCGCATACCTGCCGATTCAAATTGGAATGTTCCAACTGTGGCTCCATCTTGATATAGCTTATATGTCAACGGATCATCGATGGGAATATTATCAAGGTCGATATCCACACCATGTGCTTCCTTGACGATACGGCAAGCCTCCTTAAGTTGTGAAAGTGTCTTAAGGCCAAGGAAGTCCATCTTGATAAGGCCTGTACTCTCGATAACATGCCCGTCGTACTGCGTGACTGCTGTCTTGCGGTCTGGGAAATCAGGGTCATCTGCTGTTGATACAGGCACATGGTCGCTGATTGGATCGCGACATATAATGAAACCGCAAGCATGAATGCCAGTATTTCTGACAGTACCTTCTAGCTTAAGGGCATACTTGATAGTGTCTGCCTCCCTTTTGTCCTTCGAGAATTTTGCTTCTTTCAGTTCGGGAGTCGCCTCTATGTAGTTTTCGAGTGTAGATTTCTTGCCATCCGGAAGACGGTCTGGCATTGCTTTACACCAGGCATTTACTACAGCAAGAGGAACTTTCTCCACACGACCGACATCCTTAAGGCTACTTTTGGCCGCCATTGCACCATAGGTAATGATGTGGGCACAATTCTCCTGACCATATTTGTCCATAACCCATTGTAACACTTTGCCTCGCCCGTCATCATCAAAATCCGTGTCGATATCAGGCAGGGAAATGCGGTCAGGATTAAGGAAACGCTCGAAAAGAAGGTCATATTTGAGTGGGTCAAGTCTTGTGATACCCAGACAATATGCTACAACCGAACCGGCAGCCGAACCACGACCTGGTCCTACCCAGACACCCAATTCATTACGAGCACTATTGATAAAGTCCTGTACAATGAGGAAGTAACCAGGAAAGCCCATTGTCTTCATGATATGAAGCTCATAACGGATACGCTCGTCCAGTTCTTTAGAAAGCGGAGTTGGATAAAGACGAGCAGCGCCTTCATACGCAAGCTTGGCCAAATAGTCCGCTTCAAACTTTATCCTATACAGTTTATCAATACCACCAAGTTTTTCGATTTTTTTCTTTCCTTCCTCAAGCGGCATGGGATTTTCGCCGTTTTCATCACTCGTAAATTCGCGAAAGAGATCTTCTTCTGTGATACGCTGCCGCCAAAGATCCTCTGTACCGAAATCTTCAGGAATAGGGAAGAAAGGCATAATGGCATTGGATTCAAGGTCATATATCTCTACCTTGTCCAATACCTCACAGGTATTAGCCAACGCATCGGGTACATCCTGGAAGATTGCATTCATTTCGGCTTGTGTCTTGAACCACTCTTGCTTGCTATAACGCATGCGGTTTGGGTCATCAATATCTTTGCCAGTAGAGAGACAGAGAAGCAAGTCGTGTGCTTCTGCATCATCTTCGTTGATGAAATGCGAGTCGTTGGAACAGACAAGCTTTACTCCATATTTCCTTGCCAATTCAATGAGCACAGGGTTAACCTTCTTCTGTACCTCATAAAAGCCGCGATTGGCAATCTGTGTGGGATTTGTTACTTCGTGACGTTGCAACTCAATATAGTAATCATCACCCCAAATGTCGTGGAACCACTTGACAGCCTCCTCAGCACCAGCCATATCACCGTTTGCTATCTTCTTAGGAACTTCTCCGCCAATACATGCGGAACAGATGATAAGTCCTTCGTGAAACTCTTTCAAGTCCTTATGGTCTGTACGTGGTCGCATATAGAAACCATCAACCCAAGAACGCGATACAAGTTTTATAAGATTGCGGTAACCCGTCATGTTCTTTGCTAGAACAATGAGGTGCCAACCGGATTGGTTCTCTTTTCCTTCATGCACACTTTTATCTCCACAATGAGCAACATACATCTCACAGCCAAAGATAGGCTTGAAGGGTTTTAAGCCTTTTTCTTTTCTTCCCTTATTAACTTTCTTACAATAATCGTACAACTCTTTAATTCCGAACATATTGCCATGATCGGTGAGTGCCATTCCACGCATTCCATCGCCAATAGCCTTATCCACCATACCCTTGATGGATGCCTGCCCATCAAGTAATGAATATTGTGAGTGAACGTGTAAGTGTACGAAGTTCTCCATTTTGTTTCTATAAAAGTTAAGAAGAGGTGGCGAAGTTAGTATTTTTTTTTGTAATGGACAAGCGAATAACAGCTTTTTTCTGCTGTGGTAAAGAAAAACGTTTCTTTTGCCCTTGTCAATTCAAAAAAAATCATTAACTTTGAACCGCGCTATATAAAAAATATGGGTAAAAGACTCAGAAAGCTGAAGAAAATACGTCTTCATCACGAAGGAAAAAAGACACTTCTATGGAGTGCTATCGTGCTTGTGGTATTCAACTTCACAATACTGCATAGTTTCGAGTCACGCATTCCATTTGATATATGCATAACAATCAGCGCCATTCTTTATGGTATTCTGCTGAACTTCTTCCAATGCCCCATCCGTACCTTTGAAAACGATACAGAAAGCATTGTTGTGGCACCTGCTGATGGTCGTGTTGTGGTAGTTGAAGAGACAGAAGAAAATGAGTTTTTTCATGATCGTCGCATAATGATAAGCATCTTCATGAGTCTATTCAATGTGCATGCTAACTGGATTCCCGTAGATGGTACTGTCAAATATGTGCGACATTATGATGGTAATTTTCACAAAGCATGGTTACCAAAAGCCAGCGAAGAAAACGAGCGCAGTACTATTGTTATAGAGACTCCAGATGGTGTAGAGATACTTGCACGTCAGGTAGCCGGAGCTATGGCACGCAGAATAGTCACCTATCCAACGGAAGGTGAAGACTGCTATGTAGACGAGCATCTTGGCTTTATTAAATTTGGTTCAAGAGTTGATCTCTATCTACCACTCGGAACAGAAGTGTGCGTTACACTTCATCAAAAGACAGTAGGAAACGAGACTATTATAGCGAAACTAAAGAATCTATGAAGAAACACATACCCAACTCCCTCACTTGCTGCAACCTGATTTGCGGCTGTATGGCTACTGGTGCTGCTTTCTATGGTAACTACCAATGGGCAGTACTAATGATTATAATAGGTGCAATATTCGATTTCTTCGATGGAATGGTAGCACGTGCTTTGGGTGTTTCTTCAAATATTGGGAAGGAATTGGATTCGCTTGCAGACATTGTCACTTTTGGTGTGGCGCCTAGCAGTATTATTTTCTATCTCTTTACAGAAGTACATTGTCCAGAAATGCTTATTCCGGTAAGACACCTTTTACCCTATACAGCTTTTTTGATGGCAGCTTTTTCTGCATTACGTTTAGCAAAATTCAATATCGATGAACGCCAACATCAGCAATTCATTGGACTTCCAACACCAGCAAATGCACTCTTTTGGGGTAGTATAGTATTAGGTGCTCATCCCTTCCTTGTATCACTTAAGTTCAATACTGTCTTCCTTTTCCTATTCATGCTTCTCTTCTGCATGCTTCTAGTATGCGAAGTTCCGATGATAGCATTGAAATTCAAAAATTTCACTTGGATAGACAACAAACAACGTTACATTTTTCTGATTGGATGCTTGCCTTTGTTATTTCTTGGTACTCTTTCTCTTGCTGCTATTATAATATGGTATATAGCGATGTCAATAGTATTTCATAAAATAACCTCATAGTTTATCATTTCTCCAAAAGATGCCATAAAACTATACCTGCTGTGACACTTACATTCATACTATGTTTGATACCATACTGAGGTATTTCCAAACAACCATCACACATATCTACAACCTGTTGCTGAACACCTTTTACTTCATTACCTAGTATAATTGCATACTTTTTATTCGAATCCCTATGAAAGTTGTATAACATAGTACTACCTTCACATTGCTCTATTGCAAGTATAGTATAACCATTCTCTTTTAGCCAATTCACTGCATCTTCTGTTTTTTTGAAATATAGCCAAGGAACACTATCTTCAGCACCCAGAGCAGTCTTGTGTATTTCAGGGTTTGGAGGTTGGGCTGTAATACCGCAAAGACAAACACCATTCATACGAAAAGCATCACAAGTTCGAAAAATACTACCTACATTATATAAACTACGAACATGATCGAGTACCACAACTATAGGCTGCTTCTCAGATGCTTTATACTCAGCCACACTCATGCGGTTCAGCTCGGTTACTTTCAGTTTTCTCATTTTCCTAAGTTTTTCTTTCCGATTACAAAATTAACAATATATGTTGATAACATTGTTAATATGTTGTTACTTATTCACATTATATTTTTAAAATTACAGTTACACACAGAAAACTTACGTTATTAAATCTTATTAAACTCAAAAAAGTTTAGTTATAAAGACAATATATCATAGAAAATTATTAACTTTGCGTGTTATTAGTCTATGTTGATAACTTTAAACTCAAAAAAGCCAAATGAAATGATTATTAGTATATTCTAACTTAATTCTAAGGTTAAAAACTTAGTATATAATGTTGAAATAAGGTTTATAACTTAAAAATTAAAAATGGAAGAAAAAAATTATTAACATATTAACATATTATTAATATCATCATTGAATTTTTCTTTTTAAAAATATAAAATAATAATAATAATGATAAATAAAAAGTGGATTAAGGCTGGCTATGTGACAGAACCGGTGCCAATAGGAACAGATATCAAGGCTGAAATACGCCGAATGTGTAAGGAAAAGAATGCAGTCATTATGGCACATTATTACACAGATGGAGAAATACAGGATATTGCTGATTTTGTTGGTGATAGTTTAGCTCTGGCTAAGCAAGCAGCAAAAACGAATGCAGACATCATTGTGATGTGTGGCGTTCACTTTATGGGCGAGACTAATAAGATACTTTGTCCTAACAAGAAGGTACTTGTACCTGATTTTAATGCTACATGTTCTTTGGCTGAAAGTTGTCCGGCAAAGGAGTTCGGTGAATTCGTAAAGGCGCATCCTGGCTATACTGTCATCAGTTATGTGAATACAACTGCTGCCATTAAGGCTTTGACAGATGTGGTAGTAACCAGTGGTAATGCTATGCAAATAGTGAGTTCATTTCCGAAGGATGAGAAGATAATATTTGGTCCAGATCGTAACCTTGGTAATTATATAAACTCAATTACAGGCAGAAGTATGGTTTTGTGGGATGGTGCTTGTCATGTTCATGAGAAATTTAGTCTGGAACGTATATTAGAACTGAAAGCCCAGCATCCAAATGCAAAGATATTGGTTCATCCTGAGTGTAAAGGTCCTGTAGTGAAAGTAGCGGATAAAGTAGGTAGTACAGCTGCTTTGCTGAAGTTCAGCCAGGAAGATGATGCAAGTGAATATATAGTGGCTACTGAGAGTGGTATATTGCATAAGATGCAGCAGGCTTGTCCGGAAAAGATTTTCCTTCCTGCTCCTCCAGATGACAGTACTTGCGCCTGCAACGAGTGTAACTACATGAAGCTTATTACGATGGAGAAACTTTACAATTGCCTTAAGTATGAATGGCCAGAGATAGAAGTAGATAAGAAAGTAGCAGAAAAGGCAGTAAAGTCCATCAACAGAATGCTTGAACTAACGCCCTCTTCGAAATAATTTTGAATTTTAAATTTAATAATTTTGAATTAAAATAGTGTCCTCCCTGATAATTGACCTTGCATATATTCTTGTAGTTGCTAGTATAGTGACTATAATATTCAAGCGACTGAAACAGCCTCTTGTATTGGGATATATAGTGGCCGGTTTTCTTGCAGGACCACACATGCCTTATACGCCTTCTGTTAGTAGTATGGAAGGAATTGAAGAATGGAGTGAACTGGGTGTTATTTTCCTCATGTTCACGCTGGGTCTTGAATTTTCCTTCAAGAAAATAGTACGTATGGGTATTCAGCCTATCCTGACTGCCATCATGGTGATGTGCTGCATGATAGGTATTGGTGGTATGGTAGCATTGCTCTTTGGTTGGAGCAGTATGGACCGAATTTTTCTGGGCGGAATGCTCAGTATGAGTTCTACTACCATAATATATAAGGCGTTCGATGATCTTGGACTTCGAAACAAACGCTTTGCATCAGGCGTAATTTCTGTTCTCATTATTGAGGATATACTCGGCATTCTGCTTATGGTGATGCTGAGTGCTTTGGCTGTCAGTAGGCATTTCGAGGGCATAGAATTGATAAAGAGCCTCATGAAGTTGGCCTTCTTCTTGCTCCTTTGGTTTTTGGTGGGAATTTACCTGTTACCACTTTTTTTGCGCAAATTCCGACGTTATATCAACAACGAAATGCTGCTTGTTGTATCTGTTGGATTGTGTTTCCTATTGGCAGTAGTAGCTTCTCGCATAGGTTATAGTCCTGCTTTAGGAGCATTCATGATGGGCAGTATTTTGGCCGAGACACTCGAAGCAGAGAACATAGAGAAGAGTGTCAGTTCGTTGCGTGACCTGTTTGGAGCTGTATTCTTTGTGTCTGTAGGCATGATGGTGGAGCCTTCTGTCTTGACTTCGTATTGGCTTCCTATCATTGTATTGACGCTCGCAGTAGTGCTTGGACAGATGTTCTTTGGTAGTCTTAGTTTCTTTGTGGCAAGTGGTGATTTGCGTCTGGCTGTCAGGAGTGGCTTCTCTATGGTTCAGATAGGTGAGTTTGCTTTTATCATAGCCGGATTGGGACAGGAGTTGGGTGTCACCAGTCAGTTTCTATATCCTGTAGTTGTTTCGGTCAGTATCATCACTACCTTCTTTACACCATATATAATAAAGCTGGCTCCAAAAGTCTGCAATCGTGTGGAACCGACAATAAATGTCCAGTTGTCTGTAGTGAATGACAAACTAAAACACAGCAAGGTATTGTCCAAGAACAGGAGACAGGGACGTTTGGTCTTCTCTCCTGCCCTGGCTTGGAAACGTTTCATCACAGCTGTTTTGTATCAGACGGCAGCCTATATGACCATCAGTATAGCCCTTGCGATGTTCTGTTTTGCAACTATTATGCCGTTATGTCATCATATAATGGGAGAAAGGTATGGCACTATAGTTTGCTGTGTAGTAACCCTACTCCTCCTTTCACCCTGCATCCGTCCTATAGTTATCCGTAAGAATCATAGTCGCGAGGTACACTATCTCCGTTCTTTAGGCAAGATGATGAGTCTGTTGGTTGGAGTGGCTATTTTCATAAAAGTGCTTATTGGATTCGCTATTATATATAATGTAGTATCGTTTGTCTCTCCAATATGGTGGGTATGGAGGGTTTTGATTAGTATTGCAGCCTTAGTTCTGATAGTAATAAGCAGAATTGTGAAATACACCAGCATCCGTATGGAACGCACTTTCAAGCAGAATTTGCGCCTCAAGGAGCAACAGAATACACTCAGTTATGGCAGACGTTTGAGGGGAAAGGATCTACAGATAGCACGAGTGAAGGTACCCATGCATTCCTCTTGGGGAGGACATTCATTGGCTCAGCTTCATTTTGGCAAGACAGACAGGGTACATATAGCAGCAATCATTCGTGCCGGTCACCGCATCAATATACCGGGAGGAAAAAATATCATCTATCCAGGTGATGAACTGGAGATAGTGGCTGGAGCAGAAGCCATAGAAGCATTGCGGGCAAGAAGTGAACAGGAATTGATGCAACCACAAGATCGCATCAAAGATAAGCACAGCATGTCTATCATATCTGTCCGTTTGAGTGAAAGCAGTCCCCTAATTGGAAACACCCTACAGGATGTGGATTTCCGCCTCCGCTATCATTGTATGGTGGTTGGAGTGGAGAACGAGCAGGGACATCTTGATCCCACCCAGGCCAAACGCCAGTTCCGACAAGGAGACATCGTCTGGGTCGTAGGAGAAGAAGCCGACCTCAGCATGTTGACAATGGTGATTTAGTGTGCTTCGAGCCAGTTGATGCCCCAGCCGCAGTCGGCAATGAGTGGGACGCTGAGAGTTGCTGCTCCCTGCATCTCTTCTATAACTAGCTTCTCCAGACGCTCTTTCTCTTCGGGCAGAACGGAGAAATTCAGTTCGTCGTGAACCTGGAGTATCATCTTCGATTGCAAATTCTCTTCTTTCATCCGACGGCTGACACGAATCATGGCTATCTTGATGATGTCGGCAGCACTGCCCTGTATGGGTGCATTGATGGCGTTGCGCTCTGCATAACCCCTGACTACAGCGTTGTGACTATTGATGTCGGGCAATTGACAGCGGCGATGGAATATGGTCTCGGTATAACCGCGTTCGCGAGCCATTTCGATGCTCTTCTCCATATATGCTTTCACGCCGGGATAGGTGACGAAATACTCGTCGATGAGTTGCTTGGCTTCCTGCCTCGACACTCCTAAACGTTCTGCCAAACCGAAAGCGCTTATTCCGTAGATGATACCGAAATTGGCTGTTTTGGCTTTCCGCCTTTCGTCTGGAGTAACTTTTTCTAAGGGTTTCTTGAATATCTTTGCGGCAGTGGCGGCATGAATGTCGTTGCCCTGCAGGAAAGCTTCGATGAGGTTCTTGTCCTGACTGAGGTGAGCCATGATGCGTAGCTCAATTTGGCTGTAGTCGGCGCTGAAGAAGATTTGTCCGGGATAGGGAATAAAAGCCTTGCGCACCTCTTTTCCCTGTGCATCGCGGACGGGAATATTCTGCAGGTTCGGGTTCGACGAAGAGAGACGCCCTGTAGCTGTAACCGTCTGATTGAAGGATGTATGGATGTGTCCCGTCTCAGGGTTGATGAGCTGAGGCAGAGCATCGATGTAGGTGCTCAGCAGCTTCTTCAGTCCTCTGTAGTCGAGGATCTTGCCAACAATCGGGTGCTTTCCCTTCAGAGCCTCAAGTACCTCCTCGTTTGTAATGTATTGTCCTGTCTTAGTCTTCTTGGCCTTGCTGTCGAGTTTCAAGTGGTCGAAAAGCACTTCGCCCACCTGCTTGGGGCTGGAAATGTTGAAGCTTATGCCGGCCATTGTGTGAATCTCTTTTTCGAGAGCCAGCATCTGCCCAGTGAAAAGCGCACTTGTCTCCTTCAGTCCCTCTGTGTCAATCATCACGCCAGCTTCCTCCATTTCTGCAAGGACTGGCATCAGTGGCATTTCGATGTCTGTGAAGAGATTCCAAAGTCCTTCCTTCTTGAGTTCCTCCTCGAGGCATTGTTTCAGCCCTACTATATCTTTACAGTCATATACAGAGAGAAGATAGTCCAGATAGTGCCGCATTTCTGGATGCAGGAGGTAGTGGGCAATCTCTGTGTCGAACATTGGATTGTCCGTCAATCCTTGTGCCTTGAGTTCTTTCCAGTGGGCTTTGAGATTGTGACCGATTACGGTATTGTCTTTCACCATGAAAAGCTCAGCTTTTTCCTCTTTCTTTTGTGGGGGATTGGGAATAGAACTGAACAAATCAAGTTGCACAGAACCGTCTTTTGCTGGTTGTTCTCCTCCCCTCGGGGAGGTTGGGAGGGGGCTGGAACTGAACAAATCGAGCTGTAGGGAACCGTCGTTGTTTTTGATGGGTTCTGGCGTTGTTTCCTTTGGTTCTTCTGGCTTGCTTTGCTTCTTATTCAGCAGCTGTCGGAACTCCAGGCGTTTGTATAGCTCATGCAACTTATCGTAGTCGGGTTCCTCGATTTTCAGCAGGTCCATATCGAGGGTGATGGGCACTTCCTTACTGATGGTGGCGAGCCATTTGCTTTGACGAATCTGCTCGACATTTTGCTCCACCTTTTCTTTGAGTGCACCTTTCAGCTTGTCGGTAGAGGCCAGCAGGTTCTCGATGCTGCCGAATTCCTCTATGAGCTTCTGTGCCGTTTTCTCCCCTACCCCAGGACAGCCGGGAATGTTATCGACCGCATCGCCCATCAGTCCCAGCATATCGATGACCTGCAAAGGCGACTGCAATCCCCACTTCTTCTTCACTTCCTCAATGCCGAGAATCTCTGCCTCGTTGCTCTTGCCGACAGGCGGACGATACATCTTGACGCGTTCCGTAACGAGCTGACCGAAGTCCTTGTCGGGTGTCATCATATAGGTTTCGATGCCCTTCAGGTCTGCCTGATGCGCGAGGGTTCCGATGACGTCATCAGCCTCATAGCCTTGCACTTCGAGCACAGGAATACGGTATGCTTTGAGAATATCCTTGATAATTGGTACGGCAAAGCGAATCGCTTCTGGTGTTTCCTCGCGTTGAGCCTTATATTGAGGGAAGGCTTCATGCCGGAAAGTACCGCCGTGAGGATCGAAAGCTACACCAATATGCGTTGGTTGCCCCTTTGCAATCACCTCTTCGAGCGTATTCACAAAACCGAGAATAGCCGACGTATTTTCACCCTTCGAGTTGATGCGCGGGTTCTTAATGAAGGCGTAATAAGCACGATAAATCAACGCGTAAGCGTCCAGTAAATAGAGTTTCTGCATCGTTTCTGTCCTTTTATGTGGTAAAATTAAGGAAAAAATATGAATGGATGCACTTTTTTGTGTAATTTTGCAGTCTAAAGATGCAATAAATGGACGTACTCGACAAGATAAAGGCTCCCGTTGCTGCCGAAATGGAACAATTCCGTGAGGCTTTCCGTCAAACGCTCTACAGCGATAATCCTTTGTTGGAACAAGCCGTAGAACATCTGCTCAAGGCACCCGGAAAGCAGCTTCGTCCCATGCTTGTTCTGCTGGCTGCGCGAATGGTGGGCGAGGTCAACGACAAGGTCATCCGTGTGGCTCTGGCTTTGGAGATGCTGCATACGGCTTCTCTCGTGCACGACGATGTGGTGGATGAGAGCGATCGCCGCCGTGGATTGCCTTCTGTCAATGCGCTTCTCTCCAATCAAGTGGCGGTTCTGGCTGGCGACTTTATCCTGAGCAAAGCGCTGGAATGTGCTGCTCTGACCGATGATGTGCGTGTGGTTCGTTACATAGCCCAGCTTGGACAGTCGCTTGCCGACGGCGAATTGTTGCAATTGGACAACCAGGACTCCAAGTTGCTGTCCGAGGCTGTTTACTTTGATATCATTGGACGTAAGACAGCAAGTCTCTTTTCCCTCTGTGCTCGTCTAGGTGCTTTAGCAGCTGGTGGCTCTGAGGCCGAGGCCGAGCGTCTCGCACAATATGGCAAACTTATCGGCATCTGCTTCCAGTTGCGCGACGATGTGTTTGACTATGGCACAGCAGAGGTCGGTAAGCCTCTCGGCAACGACATGAAAGAGGGCAAGCTCACGTTGCCTGCCATCTATGCCGTGAAGCACAGTGACGATGCATCGATGAACGAACTGGCCCTGAAGGTTCGCCGTCGCGAGGCAAATGCCGAGGAGATTCAGCAGCTCATTGATTTCACAGTCAGCGTTGGAGGTCTGGAGTATGTCCAGTGGCATATGAAGGACATGCAGGGCATGGCCGATGGCCTCATCGACGATAGCCGCGATGCCGCTATCACCGAATCCCTGCACCTGCTTGCCTCTTTTGTTGCTGAGCGAATAATATGAGGCCTTATGGGCCCTATTGGCCTTATAGGCCTCATAAGTTTAAGGGATTCCTATCCTCTTCTCTCCAAGTATGGTAGCTTGTACGGGCGGCGATAGTCGTAATAGTACAAGCGGTGTGCAAAGGCTTCCTTGTCGTCTCCGAATGTCAGTGTAGCAGGATTCCAGTGTACGGGACGCTTCAGCTCGCGGGCAATATTGAACAGACAGCACAGTGTGTTGGTGCTGCATCCGTACTCTACAGGAGCAATCGGGTCCTTATGCTCGCGGATGGCGTCGATGAAGTTCTGCATGTGCGGAGAGCTTACCTCGTATTGTCCTGCTGCGATGTCTTCCTGCTGTTTCTTCAGCTGCTTGCTGTCTGAGCATTCTATGTAGCCACGCGACACTTTCAGCCAGCCCTTGTCGCCGATGAACTTGATTCCCTTGGCTTCTTTGTCGTCGGTATAGGGACGTTCCTGCATGATGATGCCGTTAGCGTATTTCATCGTAGCATATTCAGCTCCGTTGTAGCCCTGTGGAATGAATTCAACTGGCCCCAGTCCGTCCATACCGATGGCTGCCTGAGCTATGTCGTACATGTGAGCGCCCCAGTCGGCAGGGAATCCGTTGCCGGTTTCTTCGTACCAGCGCCATGCTCCCCAGAGTGTTTCATTCTTATCGGGATCGAGCGTAACGATGGGACAGATATCGGGATGATAGTGAACCTTCGGACTGTTGAGCGGCCCCAGCCAGAGGTTGAAGTTCAGGTTGTCGGGCACAGGCATTTCGGGCAGGTCGAAAGGCTTTGGAGGATCGCCTACGCGGACATAGATTTCCTTGATGTCGCCGAGTGCTCCGTTACGTACCATCGCAATGGCTGTCTGGAATTCCTGACTGCTACGCTGCTGGCTTCCCATCTGGAGGATGCGGTCATTTGCCCTGACGGCACGTTGCACAGCCAGACCTTCTGTGATGGTATATGACAGAGGCTTCTGGACATACACATCCTTGCCAGCCTGCAATGAATGGATGGCAACAAGGGCGTGCCAGTGGTCGGGCGTAGCAATCTCGATGGCATCAATGTCCTTGCGTTCCAGCATGCGCTCGTATTCCTCATAGAGGTCGCAGCGGATAGGCATCGACTTCTCTTTCTGCCAGTTCGTCACGTAGCGGCGGAAGCGTTCGCGTTTGATGCTATCGACGTCGCAGCAGGCTGCCACCTGCACGCCCGGACACGCTGCAAAGCTGCGGAAGTCACTGCAGCCCTGTTGTCCCAGTCCGACGAAGCCGAGTACCACTCTGTCGCTCGGGGCAATCCGTACTCCATTCATAGCGAAGCTGGGCAGTATCATGAATCCTGCCAGTCCTGTGCCGGCAGCCGCCAGAAACTCGCGGCGCGACATGCTTCTTCTCTCTGTCTGATTTGTTTTGGTCGCTTTCTTTTTCATAGTGAATAAGGTTTTATGTAGTTGTAGTTAGTCTCTATTCTGCCTACAAAGCTACATTTAATTACGAAGATTTCCAAACATTATTCCCAAAACATGTAGGTAAAGTGACGAAGATGTACTCATCATTCCGAAAAAAGCATTACCTTTGTGGGCGAAATAGATGCTAATCAACAAATGACGGGTCGTTTCGCTCCATCACCTACAGGTCGTATGCACCTGGGCAATGTGTTCTGTGCATTGCTCTCATGGCTCTCTGCCAAGAGTCAGAGCGGAGAATGGCGACTCCGCATCGAGGACCTTGACCCGCAGCGTTCCCGTCGCGACTATGCCTTGCAATTGCAGGAGGACCTGCAGTGGCTCGGACTTCCCTGGGATGGTGAAGTGGTTTGGCAGAGCGAACGGAGCGACATCTACGAGCACTATCTGCAGCTACTTAAGGATGCAGGCCTCACCTATCCTTGTTTCTGCACGCGGGCCGATATCATGGCTACGCAGGCTCCTCATGAGTCGGACGGTCGCATCGTCTATGCTGGCACTTGTAGGGAGAAATATAAAAACTCCTCCCCCTTGGGGGAGGTTGGGAGGGGGCTGCCACCGGCTGCCATCCGCCTCATTGTGCCGGACGAGGTGATAAGTTTCCAGGATGGGCATTACGGCGAGCAGCATGTCAACCTGGCGGAGCATTGTGGCGATTATATCCTGCGTCGCAAGGACGGAGCCTGGGCCTATCAGTTGGCGGTTGTGGTGGATGATGCCCTGATGGGAGTGACAGAGGTCGTCCGCGGCCGCGACCTGTTGCTCAGCACACCCCAGCAGATACATTTGCACCGTATCCTTGCATCATTAAGTTCTCCTCCTAAGGAGGGTCGGGGGGTCTCCTTGGGTTTCCCCGAGCCGTGCTTCTGCCATCATCCTCTGCTTGTGAATGAAAAAGGTCAGCGTCTCTGCAAACGTGACCTCAGCATGGACCTCGGAGTGCTGCGGGAAAAGCACGTCAGCCCAGAGGAAATCATCGGCCGTCTGGCTCATCTGGCCGGCATCATCCCAGAACCAATCCCTGCCCTACCCCAAGACCTCCTGCCCCTCTTCACTTGGCAGAAAATCCCGCAGCAGGATATTATGGTAAAATGGTCTTGAGACAATCAACAGGATTTGGTACCTTTTCTTTGTTTCCTGCAAATTTATCATCTAAATCATGCTATAATATAAATATAATGTATATCTTTGCGGTCTAAAGTGACAAATCATGTACGATCAGATTCGGGTAGATATCCTCTTTATCATATTCTATGCAGGTGTGACGTTTATGGCCATGATGGCCAGTTGTTACCTGCTGTTCCGTGATGGCAACGCCTTTGCAGCTGACATCACGCCGCCAGTCCGCCTGCGTCGCTGGGGCGCTGCGTTCCTTGCTTCCATTGCTATGAGCCATGCATGGTATATGCCAATTTTCTTTCTCACCTCAAGCGAAGATATTAGGCTGTGCGACCTTGTTGGCGGATTACTTGACTGCATGACCTTTTTCCCTTTGGCTATCATCGTACTGCTCACCATGCTGCAAGACCGCAAGCGACCACTGTGGCCTGTCGCCGCAATGATGGCACCCATCGTTGCAGCAGGGGTATATGGCGTTGTTGCCCGTAGCTATGCTCTTTTGCCTGCAATGTATCTTTATTTCCTGTTGATGTGCATTGGTATTATAATATATATGGTACGGGCGACGAGACAATACGGCCGCTGGCTGCGCGACAACTATGCCGACCTGGAGCACAAGGAGGTGTGGCAGAGTTTCGTGGTGCTGGCTGTCATACTGCTGGTGTTCGCTCTCTATATGTTTACCAGCAAAGGTACTGTCTATCAATACGCCATGCAGGTGATTCATGTCATACTGATCGGCTACCTCCTGTGGCGAGTGGAAACATTGAGCGACCTGAGCATACCCGTTAATGATGCGGCAGAAGAAATGGGCACCACGGAACATGAGGAAGACAATGTCCTTTCATTATCCATTCGCAACCGCTCGGCTTCGCCGCTTGGCTTGTCCAAGAATATCGGGCCATTGCTGAAGAAGTATTGCGAGGAACCGCAGCTCTATTTGCAGTACGACATTTCCGTTACACAACTTGCCCAGCAGATTGGCATCAATCGTTCCTACCTCAGCAAGCACTTTGCCTTGCAGGGCATCAGTTATAATGCCTACATCAACGGTCTGCGCATCCAGCATTTCGTCAACCTCTACCATGAGTCAGTCGCCAAACATCACCTTGTCACGGCTCAGCAGCTGGCCCACCAGAGTGGTTTCCGCAGTTACAGCACATTCAGTGCAGCCTTCAAGCAGAGCATGGGAATGACCGCGACGGAGTGGATGCGTGTTTCAGAATCGTAAAAATCGTTTCAGAATTCTCAAAACTTGACCCATCAGACACTTAGGGTCAAGTTGTTTTGGGGTAATTTGTTTATCTTTGTCGGCAAATTCATTTATGTTTAACCCCAAAACAATTCTTATCATGAGAGAACTGAAAAAGTGTATTATGGCCGCTACCCTCGTCTGCGGCACGACAATGGGACTCACTTCATGCAGTAGCAACGATGACAACTCGGTTACTCCAGAACCTGAGACGGAGTATCCCAACAAGAAGATTACTGACGGCAACTACGACAAGACGTTGGCTGTGAAGTGTATCAACGGAACATTCGTCGGCAAGAAGGCAGAGAATATTATTTCCTACAAGGGCATCCCGTTCGTAGGCCAGCAGCCTGTCGGCAACCTGCGCTGGAAGGCACCAGTGGATGTTACTCCGAGCAACGACGTGTACGAGGCCTATAACTATAGTAAGGCCCCTGTACAGGCTCCGGGCGACCCAGCTGTTGAGAATGGAATGGACGAGAACTGCCTGTACCTGAACATCTGGAAGGCCGAGGAGGCAAGTGCTGAGAAGAAGCCAGTCATCGTATGGATTTACGGCGGCGGTTTCGAGGTAGGCGGAGCGACCGACCCGCAGTACGACTGCACCAACCTTGTGAAGGAGAACCCGGAGGTCATCATCGTCACCATCAATTACAGGGTCAGCTTCCTCGGCTTCCTGCATCTGTCGCACCTGTCTGACGGAAAGGAATATCAAGACGCAGCGAATCTGGGACTCATGGACCAGCTGATGGCATTGAAATGGGTAAATGAGAATATTGCAGGCTTTGGCGGTGACCCCGACAACGTGACCATTTGGGGAGAGTCTGCCGGCGGTGGAAGTTGTAGTCTGCTTCCGTTGGTCAAAGGCTCCCATAAGTATTTCAAGCGTGTCATCGCGCAGAGTGGTGCCCCCACACAGACAAGGTCCGTGGAAGAGGCCATAGAAATCACGAACAATTTTATGGAGGAACTCGGCTGCAAGACCGTTGCTGACCTGCAGAAGCTCAGCGCTGAGAAACTCGCGGAGACGTGGGCCAAGTTGTACGGCTTCTACCAAGTACTCGGCATACGTACATTCCCAGAGAGGGACGGAAAATTCCTGCCTCTGAATACGTGGGAGGCATACGCCAACGGCGCTGCCAAGGACATTGAGTTCCTTCAGGGCTGTAACAAGGATGAAATGAACACCTTCTTGGGTGCCATCGGAGTGGACCGTTGGAATGAGTGGGCCCCTGGGCGCAAGGCAGAGAAGCTCGCCAAGCATACGGAAGAAGAAAGAGCACTGGTGGAGAGCTACTGCAGCGAGATTACAGGAGAGAGTTACGAACCTACCGTCCGTCTTCTCAGTCAATATATGTTTATCGCACCGCAAATCAGACTTTCTGAGGAGCAGACCAAGGGTGGCGGCAAGTCATACACCTACTACTACACGGTGGAATCTGCTTTACCATTGATAAAAGCTGGTCATGCAACAGAACTGTCGGTGGTGTTCAACCATCCTGAGATGAACGGCTTTACTGGCAGGACATACGACGCAACCTTCTGCAAGACTGTACGCAAGATGTGGATTCAGTTCGCCAAGACAGGCAACCCTTCGCTCACCGCAGAGCAGTCGCCCACGGGCAAGGCCATCGAGTGGCCGCTCTACGACACAGGCGACAAGCAGGTGATGGTGCTCGACGAGCAAGACATCCATACGGCCAAGGAGTCCGAGCTGAAGATTGTTGACTGGGAGCGCACCTACTTCCTGACCAACACCTATTTCAACTGACCGTTTTCTCCTATGACACTGCACTCTCAGCGGAGCTACTGTTTGGATACAAGGATGCCTCTGAGCCCTTAGCGGAGCTACTGATTGGCTACAAGGATGCCTCTGAGCACTCAGCGGTGCTACTGCGTGGCAACAAGGGGTCGTCTGAGCCCTCAGCGGAGCTACTGCGCGGCAACAAGGGGTCGTCTGAGCGTCCAGCGGACAAAAACATGAGTAACAAATGAAATAAACAAGCAAAATTATGGCAAACAAGAATCTGACAACAAACTATCTGTCGCGTCTGTCGAACGCGCGCTCGGCATCCCGAAGGGTGACGCTTGCCATAGCAAGAACCACGACGGTGTGTCGCAGCAGATTTGCGACCGCCTGAGGGACTTTGAGACGGAGAACCAGCTGCTGATCCAGGCCGTCAACGGGGTGCATCAGGCACGCCAGGCCGAGGACACGGCGTTCAAGCGCTTCAGCGGCAAGGACTTTGCCAGCGATGACCTGAAGCGGGAGGACGCGCTGGAGGACAAGTACATGTCCACGGCGCTGGGCATACTGAACGGCCTGCTCTACCTGCCTGAGACGGAGCCCATCTACCGCAAGGCGCAACTGGCCCGGCAGGTGTTCCGCGACTTCAACTTCTCGACCAGCGACGGCTTCGAGGCCGAGGCCCGCAAAGTGCTCAACATGTCGCAGCAATGGGCAGCCGCCACGGAGTACGAGCTCGTGGAGCTGGGCATCGAGGCGTGGGTGCAGAAGGCCGTAGTTCAGGCCAACAAGGTGCTGCAGCTGGTGGCCGTGCGCGTGGATCACGAGAGCGCCAAGGTGAAGGGCGAGCTGGCCGCAGCCCGCAAGGCTACCGACGAGGCCATCCGCAAGGCTTACGACGTGCTGAACGCCCTCACGGTGCTGCAGCCGAGCACGGCGCTGAACGACCTGCTGGTGCTGTTGTTCGCCATAGAAGACCGCGCCAAGCTGTACTACATCACCGGCGGCAAGACCAGCGGCGGCGACACTCCGACACCATCGGGCAACCCGACACAGGGCGGAACTACTCCCGATCCCGGCACCGGTGGCGGCACGACGCCAGATCCGGGCACCGGTGGAGGTTCTACTCCCGACCCGGGCACCGGAGGAGATTCCGGCGGTGGTGATGATAATGGTGGGGATAACAACGGCCCCATCGGAGACGCAGAATAGCCTCTCCCCCTAAACCTTCCTCCATAAGTAATTGGAACATTAAAGCCCTCTGAGCAATCAGGGGACTTTTTTCTTAATCGAAGAAGATGGCGGCGACGGCGATGGCGGCGATGACGCCGCAGAGGTCGGTCAACAGGCCGGCCATAACAGCGTGGCGGGTCTTACGGACACCAACAGAGCCGAAATAGACAGCCAGGATGTAGAAGGTGGTGTCGGTGGCTCCCTGGAAGATACAGGAGAGGCGCCCAACGAAACTGTCGGCTCCGTACTGCTGCATGGCATCCACCATCATGCCGCGGGCCCCGCTGCCGGAGAGCGGCTTCATGATGGCCGTCGGCAGAGCTGCCACATAGTCGGCATTGCCACCGCACCATTCAACCATCCGCCCCAGTCCGTCGACGATGAAATCCATCGCTCCAGAAGCACGGAACACGCCTATGGCCACGAGTATCGCCACCAGATATGGGATGATGCGGACGGCTGTCTCAAAGCCGCCTTTTGCTCCCTCCACGAATGCCTCATAGACATTTATCTTCTTCCGGACACCAGCCCCAATGAAGGCGATGATGATACTGAAGAGGATGATGTTCGCCACGACGGTGCTCCAGAGGTTCAACGTCTCGCGATCCACCTGGGTGCTGATCCAGATTACGCCACTCACTACGACGCAGATGCCCAGGACGAACGCCATGATGGCGCGGTTGAAGAGGTTGATGCGCTGGTAGAGGCTCGTGATGACCATGCCGGCGAGTGTGGCGATAGCGGTGGCGATGAGGATGGGACAGAAGACATCGGTTGGCTGTGCCGCTCCCATCTGTGCGCGATAGACCATCACGCCGACCGGAATGAGCGTCAGTCCGCTGGTGTTAAGCACCAGGAACATAATCATGGCATTCGTGGCGGTGTCCTTCTGCTTGTTCAGCTCCTGCAAGCCCTCCATCGCCTTGAGACCAAGGGGAGTGGCAGCATTATCGAGTCCCAGCATATTGGCGCTGAAGTTCATGAAGATGTGGCCGAAGACGGGATGTCCGGCAGGTATCTCGGGGAAGAGGCGCACCATGAGCGGTGACAGCCAACGAGCCAGGACATCCACCAGTCCGCCGCGTTCGCCTATCTTCATGATGCCCATCCACAGGGAGAGCACACCTGTCAGCCCGATGGATATCTCGAAGGCCGTCTTGGCGTTGTCGAAGGTACTGTTCATGATGGCCGGGAAAGCCTCGGTGTTGCCCATCAGCAGCTGTATTACCGCAATAATGAATGCGATGGCGAAGAAGCCAATCCAGATGTAGTTCAGGACCATCTTATTAATGTACTATTTAAAGATTTACGATTTACTATTTATTTCACTCTCGCCCGATGAGGCTCATTGGTCGAAGAGGTCGCCCTGTAGTGGGTTACCATAGCGGGTGCCCATCTTTCTTCCTAAGTGATTGTATGCCAGTTCCGTCACTTCGCGGCCTCGGGGTGTTCGCTTGATGAAGCCTTCCTTGATGAGGAATGGCTCATAGACTTCCTCGACGGTGCCGGCATCTTCGCCGACGGCTGTCGCGATGGTGTTGATGCCTACAGGACCGCCCTTGAACTTGTCGATGATGGTGAGCAGTATCTTGTTGTCTATTTCGTCGAGGCCATAGCGGTCGATATTGAGGGCCTCGAGAGCCACGCGGGCTATCTTGAGGTCGATACGGCCATTGCCCTTTACCTGTGCGAAGTCGCGGACGCGGCGCAGCAGAGCGTTGGCGATACGTGGCGTGCCTCGGCTGCGGCTGGCAATCTCGCCGGCGGCCTCGGTGTCGATGGGTACGCCAAGGATTGTGCTGGAGCGCATGATAATCTTCCGCAGCGTCTCGGCATCATAGTACTCCAGATGCATGTTGATGCCGAAGCGGGCACGAAGGGGAGCGGTGAGCAGGCCGCTACGCGTCGTGGCACCGACCAGCGTGAAGGGTGCAAGGTCTATCTGTATGCTGCGAGCCGACGGTCCTTTGTCTATCATGATGTCGATGCGATAGTCTTCCATCGCGCTGTAGAGATACTCCTCCACGATGGGCGAGAGGCGGTGTATCTCGTCGATGAAGAGCACGTCGTTGGGTTCCAGCGAAGTGAGGATGCCGGCCAGGTCGCCGGGCTTGTCGAGCACAGGGCCGCTGGTAAGCTTGAAGCCCACGCCCAGCTCGTTGGCGATGATGTTGGAGAGGGTTGTCTTACCCAGTCCTGGAGGGCCGTGCAGGAGTGTGTGGTCGAGGGGTTCGCCGCGATACTTTGCAGCCTCCACGAAGATACGCAGGTTCTCCACGACTTTCTGCTGACCGCTGAAGTCCTCGAAGCACAATGGTCTCAGGGCGTTCTCGAAGTCCTTTTCCTTCTGCCTTCCTTCTTGTCTTATGTCGAAATCTTCCATTATATTAATCCCTAATCTTTAATCTTTAATCTTTAATCCGTCACTCCTGTTGGAGGGACAAGGCCTCGTCCTCGGCCTGTTGCATTTCAGTTCTTTCCTCGTCTGTCTTGTCGCGGAGGCCGCAGAGATGCAGCAGGCCGTGTATGATGATGCGGCGAAGCTCCTCGTCCTGTGTGACACCGAACAGCTCGGCGTTTGTGCGCACGGTGTCGAGGCTAATGTAGATGTCACCGCTCAGGGCATTGCCCTCCGTGTAGTCGAAGCCGATGTGGTCGGTGTAGTAGTCGTGCCCGATGAAGCGGCGGTTGATGTCGAGCATCGTCTCGTCATCCACGAAGATGTAGTTGATGTCGCCTACCACCTTGCCGTAGCTCTTCGCCACTTGCCGCACCCATTCCGAGACCTCTGTCTCGCGGATGTCAGGCATCGCTACATTTATTATATTATAGGTTATCATTCAGCCTGAAGCAACTCGACCGCCTTTTTCACCACATCGTCGTTCTCATAGAGTATGGCGAAATACTCGCTCATATCCCAGAGGTCGCGAGCCACGAGGCACTTGACGATGAGCCGGATGTTATCTGTTGCCTTCTGACGCTCCTCGTCGTCCTTGGGCCGGATGTCCTGCTTCTCGCCTTCAGCAAAGATGTCGTCGATGAGCTCCTGAGGCAATTGATATTCCTCCTTGAACTTCTGGAAAGTGGGATAAGCCTTCGCCAGTTTCTTGCGGTTCTTGTCCATGTAGCGGAGATTGGCATTGATGATGATGCTCTTTGCCGACATCTCGCGGTAACACTTGGCATAGCGCGTAGTGTCGAACGGCACGAAGCAGTCGGGCATGATGCCGCCGCCGCCATAGACAGTGCGGCCTTTGCGCAGCGTCTGGTAGCGCAGGGAATCGGGGAAATGGATGCTGTCGGCATTCGTTAGCTCGCCATTATTGTACCGATTGATCACATCCTTGGCGTAATCCAGGATCTTTCCCTTCTCGTAGGGCTTTTGAATACTGCGTCCGCTGGGTGTATAGTAGCGAGCCGTAGTGAGGCGTATCATACTGCCGTCGGGCATGTCGAATGGCTGTTGGACAAGGCCCTTGCCAAACGAGCGGCGACCCACGACAATTCCGCGGTCCTGGTCTTGGATGGCTCCGGAAAGAATCTCGGCTGCCGAAGCGCTATACTCATCGATGAGTACCGCTACCCTACCCTCTTGGAAACAGCCTCCTCCTGTGCTGCGGAATTCCTTACTGGGAACACTTCTTCCTTTTGTATAGACAATCATGTCGCCCTTCGGCAGGAACTCGCTGGCTATATCGGCGGCAGCTTGCAGGAAACCACCGGAGTTCTGTTGAATGTCGATAATGAGGTCTTTCATGCCTTCGTCCTTGAGCTTCTTGATGGCATTGACAACCTCGTCGTGCGTTGTCTGGGCGAAATTGTTGAAACGAACAAGTCCAATAGTCGGCGTTACCATATACGCGGCATCCACCGAGTTCACGGGAATCTTGTCACGCTTGACATCGAAATACAAAGTGTCTCTGATGCCTCTCCGCACGATGCCGAGATGAGCAATTGTGCCCTTCGGCCCGCGAAGTCGGTGCATAATCTCCTCCTTGCTCATCTTGACGCCTGCTATCGCCGTGTCTGCGACACTCACGATGCGGTCGCCTGCCAGGATGCCCACCCTCTCGCTGGGTCCTTTCGGCACTGGCTGTATCACGAGCAACGTGTCCTCCAGCATGTTGAACTGCACGCCAATGCCCTCGAACGAGCCTTCCAGAGGTTCGGTAAATTTCTTCGTGTCCTTCGCATTGGTATAGGCGGAGTGCGGGTCGAGCTTGGAAAGTATGCCGTTGATGGCGTCCTCCGTCAGCTTCTTGCTATCCACGCTATCTACGTAGAAATTGTTTATCATAATGCTTGCCATCACGAGTTTCTGGATGTTCTTCTCCAGATTGCTGGCAGCAGCGTTGTTAGCAGGTGTGTTGCCGAAGCGTATTTGTGCCATGAGATTTAAACCCATTAGCAAGGCAGCTACAGCAAATGTAAGTCTCTTCATAGGAATATTAGGAAAAATGTATCTATGCGTGCTTCAATTCCCAACCATTTACTGGCCACTCTCTTCCAGCATCTTAAAGAGCTTGTCGAGCCGTGGAGCCATGATGATTTCCGTACGACGGTTACGCGCCTTGCCCTCGGGTGTAGTATTGACATCTATGGGTTTGTATTCCCCGCGACCGCATGGCTGTATCTGGAGAGGATTGACATTGTAAGTCTCGGTCAGGATGCGTACAACGCTTGTTGCTCGGATGACACTGAGATCCCAGTTGTCCTGAAAGACTGCTGTGTGGATGGGCACATTGTCTGTGTGACCCTCGATATAGACATCAATGTCTGTCTGTCGGTTAAGCACCTCTGCAAGTTTACCGAGCGCTTCCTTTCCCTGTTGATTGACAATAGCCTTGCCAGATTCGAAGAGCAATTTGTCGCTCATGGCCACGTAAACCTTTCCGCCTTCCTCGCGAACCGTCAGTTCATCGCTGCTAAAACCAAGTAACGCATCCTTCACGCTCTTAAGCAGGTTTTTTACTTTCTGATTCTGCTCCGCAATCATTTTCTGGAGTTCGACAATTGTCTTTTCTCGCTCCATCAGGTTGGCGCTAAGCTTTTGGTTTTCGTTTTGACCAGAGGCTAACAGTGCCTGATAGTTGCGGATGCTGCCTTTGAGCAGCGCAGTGTCCGTCATCAGAGCATTGACACGATCGTTAAACATTGAGCAGTCATATCGGCTTACACCGAGCAGTTCGGCCAAACTGTCGCGGCTAAATAATGCTGCTATTCTTCCTGATTCAGCAATCTCGTATTTCTTTTTGCTAACTACACACGATGAGAGCAACAAAACTGCTATTCCCATCAATAAGAGGGTCTTTTTGTTCATTTCTTTTTTATTTTAAGAATTTTCTACTTCTAAATTTTCTGTGTTAAATCGCTTTGTTTTAGATGCTTGGTTTAAAATTTGGCCACTGAGAATCGCGTGTTTTTGGCCGCCCTACCCTATGGCTACAAATATCAAATTCTCGTGAGGTCAAAATGTTCCAAACTCTCGCACCTTTCCCATTTTTACTAAAAGAATTTCACTTCTTCACCAACCACTTCGCTCAGTAGCAGATTTGCGAGTCGACTGGTGCCGAGACGAAGCCATTGGTTTGTGAGCCATTTTTCTCCGAGTACCTCTTTTACTATAGTATAATATACGAGGGCATCATGCACGGTATTCAATCCTCCGGCAGGTTTGAAACCAATCTGGTTTCCTGTCTTGTCATAGTACTCTTTGATTGCCTGACACATTACATAGGCTGCTTCGGGAGTTGCAGCAGGTTTCTCCTTGCCTGTGCTTGTCTTGATGTAGTCCGCACCAGCATACATGGCAAGCAGACTAGCTTTCTTGATGTCCGAAGCGCTTGGCAGCAGGCCTGTCTCAAGGATGACCTTCATCTTACGATCGCCGCAGATGGCCTTCAATTCACTGATTTCATCGCAAAGTGTCTCATAGTCACCGCTCAGGTACTTACCAACGCTCATGACGATATCAATTTCAGTTGCACCATCCTTTAGAGCCAATGCTGTTTCTACGGTTTTTATTTCTATCAACGCTTGTGAAGATGGGAAACTTCCACTGACACAAGCTACCTCAACTCCTTCTACTTCAAGACTTTGACTTACAATCTTTGCAAAGCATGGATAGACACATATTGTAGCTACGTGTGGCAACTCGGGGTAGGCATCCTCGAACTTGTTGACCTTTTCTGTAAAAGCCAGCACGCTTTCCTCACTATCTGTAGTTTTCAGGGTAGTCAGTTCAACGCTACCCATAAGAAACTTTTTGACCTCCAGCGTGTCGTTCTCGGGTACTTTTTTCTCGATGATTGCGGCCACTTTGGCTGCTACGTCATTATCTTTGATATCTGTGTTGTACTGCGAGAGCATCTGCTCGTACTTACTTTTTTCTAATGTTTCCATGTTATTGTAGTTTAGTGTTGTTCTTATGTCTGTCTTTGTCTCTGTTTGTTTTCTTGTCGAAGCTTGCCTCAAGGGCTTTTGTTAAATCCACTCCTGTCTGGTTCGCCAGGCAGATTAGCACCCAAAGAATGTCTGCCATTTCTTCTGCAGGGTCTTGATTCTCACCTTCTTTGAAGGATTGTTCACCATAACGGCGTGCCATAATTCGAGCCAACTCCCCTACTTCTTCAGTCAATATCGCCATGTTGGTCAACTCATTGAAATAGCGCACTCCGTATGTCTTAATCCATTGATCTACTTGTTCTTGTGCTTCTTTTATAGTCATGTGTCTTATTCCTTGTTTTTGGTATCCATGCAAATTGTTACTGGACCATCATTGATAAGCTCCACCTGCATATCTGCACCGAAGACGCCTGTTCCAACTGGTTTTCCAAGACCTTCTGAGAGTAATTCGACGAATTTTTCATACATAGGTATTGCATATTCATGTCCTGCTGCGCGTATCCAACTGGGTCGGTTGCCCTTCTTGTAGCTTGCCATTAGTGTGAACTGGCTCACCACAAGAATTTCGCCGTTTATATCCATAATGCTGCGGTTCATCACGCCCTCGTCATCGTCGAAGATGCGCAATCCCAATACCTTACGGCATAGCCATTGGATGTCTTCCTCTGTATCGGCATCTTCAATGCCAAGCAGTAACAACAATCCATGCCCAATGCTAGAAACTGTTGAGGCACTAACACTTACATATGCTTTTTGAACTCTTTGGATGACTGTTCTCATCTTTCGCACCTTCCCTTTGGCGTCCTTTCTTTTTGGCTTATATTGTAGAACTTCTGCAAATCTACGAATTTTCGAAGTTTTGTGCAAGTTTTTCTTTTAAAATCTTTGCTTTTGCAGTCCCAACGACAATTGCCAGTTCGTTTTCCTCTGCTTCACGGATTCGCTTTATGCTATGCCATTTGCGTAATAATAAGTCTTTTGTTTTCGGCCCGATACCTGGAATGTTGTCTAATTCACTTGCAATTTGGCGCTTGCTACGTTTATCGCGATGAAATGAAAGGGCAAAGCGATGTACTTCATCCTGTATTTGCGTGAGTAGCTTGAAGAGTGCCGAGTCAGCTTTCAATCCGATGACTTGAGCCGGGAATCCATATAATAACTCGTTTGTCCGATGTCTTTCGTTCTTTGCAAGACCAGCAATTGGGATGGTAAGATGCAGTTCATCTTGCACCACTTCACGAATAACCTCCATTTGACCGCGTCCACCATCAGCGATGATAAGATCGGGTAGGGGAGACCGCTCTTGAATCATACGATTATAGCGCCTACGTACAACCTCTTGCATGCTGGCATAATCATCTGGTCCTTCAACAGTTTTGATGTTGTATTTCTTGTAATCCTTTTTGCTTGGTTTGCATTTATAGAATACTATACAACCAGCAACTGAATCAGTGCCACTAATGTTTGAATTATCGAAACACTCAATTTGCATCGGAAGAGTTGGAAGTTGAAGTGTATCTTGTAATTCTTTCATTAGTCGAACCTGCTTTTGTTCTGGGTTAAGTTTGTCGTTTTGGCTTATTCTGTCTTTCTTGTATTGGAGTACATTCAATTTTGATAGCTCCAGCAACTTTTTTTTATCTCCTTTTTGAGGTACTGTTATGACTAAATCTTTACTTAAATGTTTCACGGGGAACGGAACGATAACTTCCTTACTTTCACTGCAGTATCGTTGTCGCATTTCAATAATTCCTGCAGCAAGTAGATCCTCATCCGTTTCTTCTAGACGTTTAGCATACTCAAACGTAAATGCTTGAGTTATGCACCCATTTGTGACGTGCAGATAATTGATGTATGCTACATTTTCATTATTTTCGATATTAAAAACATCGATATTATGGAGGGTATTACTTACGACCTCACTCTTGCTGCGATAGGTTTCGAGAAGTAGGTATTTCTTTTTAATAGCTTCTGCTTCCTCAAATTCCATTTTTTCTGCATGTTCCTGCATTTTTTGTAGAAACAGTCGCTCTAATTGCGCTGTATTTCCTCTCAATATTTCCTTTGCCTCAGCAATGTTTTCCATATATTCATCTCGACTTTGCCGAAGCGTGCAGGGTGCCATACAGTTCTTTATGTGGTATTCCAAGCATTCTTTGTGTTTGTGCTTTTCGATGGATTCCGCTGTAATAGATTGGCGGCATCTACGTAAGGGATAGAGTTTCTTTATGAGTTCCAGCAGTAGATACATTGTTGGAACATGACTATATGGTCCAAAATAGGTGCCCAGACGTTTGTCAATCTTTCGTGTCTGGAATATTCTGGGCA
Source organism: Bacteroidaceae bacterium (assembly GCA_017552435.1). Taxonomy (GTDB): domain Bacteria; phylum Bacteroidota; class Bacteroidia; order Bacteroidales; family Bacteroidaceae; genus Physcousia. The sequence continues at coordinate 46,865 of JAFZPZ010000127.1, read as the reverse complement.
GGTATTCGTGCGTTACAACTATACTAGGATATGTTTTTCCGTCCTTTAACAGGATGTTGTATCTTGGAGACCACTGTTTGATGAGATTGTTTTCCAGTAGCAATGCATCTTCTTCGGTTTTAACGACAATATATTTGATGTCACGTATTTTTGAAACGAGGATGGCGGTTTTTCTGCTGTCGTGTTCTTTGGAGAAGTAGGAATATACTCGGCGTTTCAGGTTTTTAGCTTTGCCTACATATATAATTGTTCCAGTTTCATCGAGATATTGGTAACAACCTGGGCTATCAGGAAGATTGCTGACTATACCCATTAAATATGCGCGAAGTTTTTCCTTTTCGCTTTTTTCCATAATTAATATACCTACTTATATTTTAAGTAGTGTCGTAATTTCTACATCTTTGTCGAAAACAGCTCGACCATTTAATCCTTCAATAGTTAGTTCGATGATGAAGTTTATATATATGTTCTTGGGATTGAATTGTTTAACGAGATCATAAGCTGCTTTCATGCTTCCTCCTGTTGCTAATAAGTCATCATGTAGCAGTACCACATCCTTTTCCTCTATGGCATCGCAGTGTATTTCTATTGTGTCTTTGCCATATTCTTTCATATAACTTTCTTTCCGAGTTTCAGCTGGGAGTTTTCCTGGTTTTCTGCACATTACAAATCCTGCTCCCAGTTTAACAGCAAGCGCAGCTCCTACTACAAATCCACGACTTTCTATGCCAACCACTTTCGTTATGCCTTTATCTTTGTATAGCTCATAGAGTTCGTTGACCATAATCTTTAGGCACTTTGCATTCTTGTAGAGTGTGCTGACGTCCTTAAACTGTATGCCTGGAACTGGAAAATCAGGCACATTTCTGAGATTCTTTAATAGTGTTTCGTTGTTCATATTCAATATGTTATTTTCTGTTTCCTGTTATAATGTTTCACATGAAACTCATCTGTTCATCAATATCAACAGCACATTAATGTCGCTTGGGCTAACTCCCGGAATTCTACTTGCTTGTGCCATCGTTTCTGGATCTATCTTAGTAAGTTTTTGTCGTGCTTCTGTACTGAGTGATTTTATTTCGTTATATTTGAATTTTCCTTTTATGCGAATATTTTCCAGACGATGAATCTTTTCGGCAATATCCTTTTCGCGACGGATATAACCGCTGTATTTCATACGCACTTCTGCAGCTTCGATGATTTCTTCGCGTCTGTCCTTGATATTATCCAACTTCTCTGCCAAAGCAGGGATGAGCGGTGCGAGATTCGAAAGTGTCAGCTGTGGACGCATCACCAGGTCGATGAGTTTGCAACCTCGCTGTAATTCTTCGCTTCCCAGAGCTATCAGTCCTTTGTTGATATAAGAAGCTTTCACGCTATAAGTGTTGCAAAAATCTTCTATCTCGCTGATTGCCTGCTTCTTATCAATCCAGTGATCATAGCGTTCCCTCGTAGCCAATCCAATTTCGTAGCTGCGTTCCGTGAGGCGGGCATCTGCGTCGTCCTGACGAAGCAGGATTCGATATTCGGCGCGAGAGGTGAACATGCGGTAGGGTTCGTCCACGCCCTTTGTCACGAGATCGTCAATCAGAACACCAATGTAGGATTCGTCTCTCCGCATCTCGAACGGTTCCTGTCCACCAATCTTCCGAGCCGCATTGACTCCAGCTACAAGTCCCTGTCCTGCAGCCTCTTCGTAGCCCGTCGTTCCATTCACTTGACCAGCGAGGAAGAGGCCATCTACTTTCTTTGACTCTAACGAGTGACGAAGCTCCGTTGGGTCAAAGTAGTCATATTCTATAGCATAGCCCGGACGATATATCTGTAGGTTGCGGAAGGCTGGAATCAGTTTAAGCGCTTCAATCTGAGCATCGATGGGCAAGGAGCTCGAAAAACCGTTCAGGTAGAACTCGTTCGTCGAAGTTCCTTCAGGCTCCAGAAACAATTGATGTTCAGTACGTTCTGCAAAAGTCACAAGTTTCGTCTCGATGCTTGGACAGTAGCGTGGGCCGATGCTTTGTATCTGGCCGTTATAGAGTGGAGAGTCGGGTAGGGCGGAGCGCAATCTTTCGTGTACCTGCTCATTGGTATATGTAATCCAGCAGGGTAATTGCGGTAACATGCGAGGCTCGCCCATATATGAGAACTTGTGGAAGTCTTGTTCGCCATCCTGTTGCTGCATCAAGGAGAAATCTACAGAACGCCCGTCGATTCGTACAGGTGTACCTGTCTTCATGCGTCCGACCGTTATGCCGCAAGCTGCGATGCTTTCCGAAAGATGTAGGCTCGGCAGTTCAGCGCAACGTCCGCCTGGAATCTTGGTGCGTCCGATGTGCATCAATCCGTTGAGGAACGTGCCGGCTGTGATGATGACACAAGGTGCCTTGAAAGTCACTCCCAAAAGAGTCCGCACCCCCTGTACGCGGTGGTTATTTTTTCCCAGTGTGGGAATATTTTTTTCCCAGTGTGGGAATTTTTGTTTCCCAGTGTGGGAAAAATTGTCGAGACACGGTGCATTGGTTTTCTCTTCTGTGAGGAGTTCCACAACCTGGTCTTGCCAAATAGAAAGATTGGGAGTGTTCTCCAGGATTTCTCGCCAGGCCCAGATAAACTTTCCTCGATCGCATTGTGCTCGTGGACTCCACATTGCAGGCCCTTTCGAGCGGTTGAGCATACGGAATTGTATGGCGGTGGCATCTGTTACCTCGCCAGTATGTCCGCCAAGAGCATCTATCTCTCTGACAATCTGTCCTTTAGCGATTCCGCCAATGGCAGGATTGCAACTCATCTGTGCAATCTTGTTCATGTCCATCGTTACGAGACATGTTTTGGCGCCAAGTTTAGCTGCGGCAGTGGCAGCTTCGCATCCAGCATGGCCTGCGCCGACAACTACAACATCGTATCTGTACTCCATCTGCTCTTAAATTAGGTACAAAAGTACGTAATTCTTACAACAAATCCTCTAAAAAGTTGCATAAATCACCAAAACTATGTACTTTTGCCTTCGTAATGTACCTTATTATAGGTACGCGCATGAAAAGAAAAGATAAAACTAAAACATTTTTAATTTAATTTTCTATGTGGTTAATCAATTCATCAATCGGCAGGAAAGTAGTGATGTCCGTGACCGGCATTGCACTTGTCCTGTTCCTGACGTTCCATGCTTCAATGAACGTCGTAGCCCTCATTAGTGAGGATGGCTACAACTGGATTTGTGAAATGCTGGGAGCTAACTGGTATGCAGTAGCAGCAACAGTCGGTTTGGCTGGCCTTGTTGCACTTCACTTCATTTACGCTTTCTGGCTGACCATCCAGAACCAAAAGGCTCGCGGCAATAATAAGTATGCTGTGACCGACAAACCCGAAAAGGTAGAATGGGCCAGCCAGAACATGCTTGTGCTTGGCATCATTGTTATCCTTGGTATGGGGTTGCACCTTTACAACTTTTGGTGGCACATGATGGCTGCCGAACTTATGGAAGGTGCTTGGGCTGAGAATGCAGCCAATGGTGTTTATTGGATTAGGCAGACTTTCTCCTGTCCCGTTTACAGCATTCTGTATCTTGTATGGTTGGCAGCTCTGTGGTTCCACCTGACACATGGCATCTGGAGTGCTTTGCAGACAATGGGTTGGAGCGGTAAGGTGTGGTTCAATCGTTGGCGCTGCATCGGTAACATCTACGCAACCCTCGTTGTTCTGATGTTCGCAGCCGTAGTTGTAGTATTTGCTATACAGGGCTGTGGTTCCTGCGGCGGTAGCTGCGGCATCTAATAAATGGAAAATGGTAAATCATTAAATGGTAAATGATATTATGGCAAAAGTATTAGATTCTAAGATTCCTGCAGGACCAGTGCCTGAAAAATGGAAAGAATATAAAGCACACCAGCGTTTGGTGAACCCGAAAAACAAGCTCAAACTCGACGTCATTGTGGTCGGCACAGGTCTGGCTGGTGCCAGCGCAGCCGCTTCTCTTGCCGAGATGGGCTTCAACGTTTATAACTTCTGCATTCAGGACAGCCCCCGCCGCGCTCACTCTATCGCCGCACAGGGTGGTATCAATGCAGCCAAGAACTATCAGAACGATGGCGACTCTGTTTACCGCCTCTTCTATGATACCGTCAAGGGCGGTGACTATCGTGCTCGCGAAGCCAATGTCTATCGTTTGGCAGAGGTCTCGAATAACATCATCGACCAGTGTGTAGCTCAGGGCGTTCCCTTTGCTCGCGAATATGGCGGAATGTTGGCCAACCGTTCATTCGGTGGCGCACAGGTTAGCCGTACTTTCTATGCTAAGGGCCAGACGGGTCAGCAGCTCTTGCTCGGTGCATATTCTTCCCTCTCGAAGGAAGTACAGCGCGGCAAGGTAAAGCTCTTCACCCGTTATGAAATGGAGGATGTAGTTATTGTTGACGGTCGTGCTCGCGGCATCATCGCCAAGAATCTTGTGACCGGCAAGCTGGAGCGCTTCTCTGCAAATGCAGTTGTTATCGCAACCGGCGGCTATGGCAATACCTATTTTCTCTCGACAAATGCAATGGGTTGTAACTGCACCGCCGCTGTCCAGTGCTTCCGCAAGGGTGCAATGATGGCCAATCCTTCTTACGTTCAGATTCACCCCACTTGTATTCCTGTTCACGGAGATAAGCAGTCGAAGCTGACGCTGATGTCAGAATCTCTGCGTAACGACGGACGCATCTGGGTTCCCAAGAAGCTGGAGGACGCAAAGGCTCTTCAGGCAGGCACTAAGCAGGGATATGAGATTCCCGAAGAAGATCGCGACTACTATTTGGAGCGTCGCTATCCCGCATTCGGTAACCTCGTTCCCCGTGACGTTGCCAGCCGTGCAGCAAAAGAGCGTTGCGACAAGGGTTTTGGTGTGAATAACACAGGTCTTGCCGTGTTCCTTGATTTCTCCGAGAGCATCCAGCGTCTGGGTATCGACGAGATTCGTCAGCGTTACGGCAACCTCTTCGACATGTACGAGGAGATTACCGACGTGAATCCAGGTGAGAAAGCTTGCTCAAGGGACGGCGTTGACTACTACTATCCCATGATGATCTTCCCCGCCATCCACTATACAATGGGCGGCGTTTGGGTTGACTATGAGTTGCAGACAACTATCCCCGGCTTGTTCGCAATTGGCGAGTGCAACTTCTCCGATCACGGTGCCAACCGTCTCGGTGCTTCTGCCCTCATGCAAGGACTTGCCGACGGTTACTTCGTGCTGCCTTATACCATTCAGAACTATTTGGCTGACCAGGCTATCTGGCCGCGCCTCAGCACCGATATGCCCGAGTTCGAAGCTACGGAGAAGGCTGTCGAGGCAGAAATTGACCGCCTGATGAACATCAAGGGCAAGCGTTCAGTTGACAGCATCCACAAGGAGCTTGGCCACATCATGTGGGAGCATGTAGGTATGGGTCGCACGAAGGAAGGTCTTGAGGAAGGTTTGAAACTGCTCAAGGAACTCCGCAAGGAATTCGACACCAACCTCTTCATCCCCGGCTCGAAGGAAGGTTTGAACGTAGAGCTTGACAAGGCTATCCATCTGCGCGACTTCATCCTGATGGGTGAGCTTGTGGCTTATGATGCCCTGCATCGTGAAGAGAGCTGTGGCGGACACTTCCGCGAGGAGCACCAGACAGAGGAAGGCGAAGCAAAGCGCGACGACGAGAACTTCTTCTATGTTGGCTGCTGGGACTATCAAGGCAGCGACGACAAGGCTCCCGAACTCATCAAGGAACCTCTCAACTATGAGATAATTAAGGTACAACAGCGTAACTATAAGAATTAATTTAGGAGATTGGTAAATTAGTCGTTTAGTCGTTTAGGGATATTAGCAATGGAGACTCATAAGGACTTGCGAGTATGGCGGCAGAGTATAGAGATGGTAACATCAATATATCTGATGACTAAATCCTTTCCAAAGGAAGAAATGTTTGGATTGGTATCGCAGTTGCGCCGTGCATCGGTTTCTGTTCCCTCCAATATCGCCGAAGGCTATGCAAGAGGTACAGACAAAGAGAAACTTCATTTTCTGCGTATATCTTCTGGTTCAATGTCGGAAGTAGAAACTCAATTGATGTTGGGTTTGAACTTAGGATATATAGACCAGGAGAAATACAATGAACTTTCGGAAACCGTGACATCTGTGTGGAAGCAGTTGAATTCATTGATAAGTTCAATAAAGAACAGACTGACATCGCAGGAACAGTTGCCTTTCTAAATTCCCCAAACGACCAAACGACCAAACCACTAAACGACCAACAATTATGAAGAATATAAGTGTAACAATAAAGTTCTGGAAACAGAACGGTCCGAAGGACAAGGGTCACTTCGATACCCACGAGTTGAAGAACATTCCCGACGACACTTCTTTCCTCGAGGCACTCGACATCATGAACGAGGAGCTCATCAACGAGGGCAAGGAGCCTTTCGTGTTCGACCACGACTGCCGCGAGGGTATCTGCGGCATGTGCTCACTCTACATCAACGGCACACCTCACGGCAAGACAGAGCGCGGTGCTACAACCTGCCAGCTCTACATGCGTAAGTTCAAGGATGGCGAGACCATCACCGTTGAGCCTTGGCGCTCAGCTGGTTTCCCTGTTATTAAGGACTGCATGGTCGATCGCAATGCTTTCGACAAGATTATGCAGGCAGGCGGTTATACTACCGTTCGTACAGGTCAGGCTCAGGATGCTAACGCCATCCTGATTCCGAAAGAAGATGCCGACGAGGCAATGGATTGCGCCAGCTGCATCGGTTGCGGTGCCTGCGTGGCAGCATGTAAGAATGGTTCTGCAATGCTCTTCGTCAGCTCGAAGGTCAGCCAACTTGCTCTGCTTCCGCAGGGTAGGGTAGAGGCTGCAAAGCGTGCGAAGGCAATGGTCGCCAAGATGGACGAACTGGGCTTCGGCAACTGCACCAACACCCGTGCCTGCGAAGCTGTATGTCCCAAGTGCGAGACCATCAGCAATATCGCCCGTCTGAACCGTGAGTTCATCTGCGCAAAGCTCGCAGATTAACACGAGTCACATATTTATGATAAAGTGGCGGTTTCTTCGATGAAATCGCCACTTTTTGTGTAATAACCTTTTTGGTGGAAGTTGATTATTTCACCATCCAGACGTTCAGGACGATGCCTTTGAATTGCTGTGACCAATCGGGTTGACAGACAAAGAGAGCATTGTTCAGCCAGGCGTATTTGCTGTCTGTTGGTGCTTCGAACTGAGGGGCACATTTGAAGTAGAAAGTCGGCCTCCCTTCTTTGTCTTTTCCGTTGGCTATAATGCCCTTATTGCGGATGTGAATGCAGACATCGTCATCTGTCTTGATGCAATAGATAGCTTCCAGTTCTGTGCGGTTCAGAGAGGTATTGGCAAGCTGGTAGTCTGCTCCGCCGCTCAGGATGGTTCCTTTTATCTCTGGTCCCTCGAAGGTACCGCCTGTAATGGGGATAACAACGCGTTTTCCATGCTGCGTTTCTCCGCAGGAATAGGGTTCGTCTATGGTAACTTTCAGTTGCATTACAAATTCCAGCTGAGGCGTTTCCTTTGGCGGTTCAACTTGTGCAAAGCTCTTCATTGCAAAAACTGAACACAGAGCTAAAAATAATAGTTTCTTCATTGCCTGATTATTTGTATTATTGTCTTTTTCTTCCGCAAAATTACAAAAAATCCTTAATCCCTAATCCTCAATCTCTAATCTTTTTATACTTTTGCAGCAACAAATTACTCAATGAGGGTCAATATTGTGGAACAAGACTTAATATTTAGGATTTGCGGAATTGTGGCCGGGAGAGTGTAAAATAAAGATATTAAAGATACAGGTTTGTTGGAGTAATCAAAAGAAAGCAGTATCTTTGCATCAAAAATCAAAATTTGAATAGAAAAATGAAGAAAATGATGTTGATGATAGCCTTTGCGCTGGTTTCTGTGGTAGGCTATTCACAAGATGTTTTGGGTAAGTGGTTCACCGAGGCTGGCGATGCCCAAGTGGAAATCTATCAGTCGGGCGACAAGCTGAACGGTAAAATCATTTGGTTGTCTAAGGGTCCTGAGACAAAGGACACTCACAATCCTGACAAGAAACTGCAAAGCCGTACATTAGTGGGCGTGAACATATTGTCAGACCTTTCCAAGGGTAAAGACAAATGGGAAGGCGGCAAGATCTATAACCCAAAGAATGGTAAGAACTACAAGTGCATCATGTGGCTGGAGGGTGAAAACCTGAAAGTAAGAGGTTACATAGGCCCCTTCTACGAAACACAGACTTGGAGGCGTAAGAAGTAAAATCGAATTATATACATAAGCAAGCAGCCCAAGGATTTCTCCCTGGGCTGTTTTGCATGTATTCAGTATTAATCCTCTTTATACTCCAGAATATCACCCGGTTGACAGTCCAGGCTTTGACAGATGGCCTCGAGAGTTGAGAAGCGGATGGCTTTGGCTTTGCCCGTCTTCAGGATGGAGAGGTTGGCTTGCGTAATGCCTATCTTCTCTGCCAGCTCCTGCGACGACATCTTCCGCTTGGCCATCATCACATCTACATTAACTACTATACTCATAATCTACTCTCCTTTCCTTTAGATAGTCAACTCCTGATCCTCCTGCAACTCCTTGCCCATGAGGATAATCTGCGAGACAATCATCAGGGCGAGACCTATGACGAGACAGGTGAAATTCGCAGAGAACCATTTGATGTCATAATACGCCATGTTGACATGTTGCATGAGTATCTGCGTCGCGATGAACGAGCGGACATAGTCCCACAGCCAGATGGCGACAAGCAAGAAACCAGCTCGCTCCAGCTTCTTCGCTATTCGGGCGACAAAGACTTCCTTGCGGCTTACTGAACGCAGCACCTGGAAAACAATGAAAAGCAACCAGCCGTACAGCAGCAGATTGGGGATGAGCATGGCGTAAGTGATGATAAAAGGCTTGGATTGCATGACGCAGTCAGCAGGTATGCAGAGGCTCACCCGCTTCATATCCACGCGGCAAACCTGACCATCCACTTCGCTGAGCAATGTATAGTCTTTGGGATAATTGCGAGGATATACGTTGACATCGATACTGCACACAGGTTTGAACCTTGTCCTCACACCGCCTTCAATCTCCTCTGTCGTCTGAAAATCCTCTGGCAACTCGCCGAAATAGAGTTCTTCACCCTCCTTGTCGGATGAACTCGAATAGTTGAGGTGAATAAGGTCACACACGATGGCAGCCACCAGCACCAGTGCCAGCAGGCCGCAGTAATAACGAAGTTTTTTCTTCATAGCAATAATATTTTATTGTTAAACGATAAATAATTTCGGTGCAAAGGTAAGGCGATTTTTTTTACCTGCAAACTTTTTCGGTAAAAATTTATCGAAAAACAATAAATTTTGTTCCTTATACATTATTATATTTTCTAAAAAACGGAACTTGGCAAAATGCAAAACACTTAAAATCTTTACAAAATATTATAAACAAAAGAACAACACTTGCTTTGCGAAGTACTTCTTTCGGAAAATTTCTTCACTTTTCACTCTACACTCTTCACTTTTTTTCGTACCTTTGCAGCCGAAATGGAACAGACGTTTAGGGAAATAAGGGATTGTTTGCAGAAACGCATCCTGGTAATGGACGGCGCGATGGGTACGCGAATCCAGGCTTTCGGGCTGCCTGCGGAGAGCTTCCACAAAGGGAAGTTCGAGGGCTGGCGCGTCTCGCTTGTGGGGAACAACGACGTGCTTTGCCTCACTGCTCCAGATGTCATTGCCGACATTCACCGCCTCTACATCGAGGCCGGAGCCGACATCATCGCCACTAACACCTTTTCCTCCAATCGCATCAGCCAGCAGGAATACCATTGTTCCGACTTTGCAAACGAGATGGCCCGCGAAGGAGCCCGCATAGCCCGCCAAGTTGCCGACACCTTCAATGGTCAATGTTCTTCCCAACGGTCAGGCGCAGGCGGAGCAATGATCAATGTTCAATGTTCAATGTTCAATAACAAAAAGGTTTGGGTGGCTGGCTCAATGGGACCGACCTCGAAATCCCTGACCCTTGCATCCGACCTGAGCAAACCGGCGGTACGTCCCCTCACGTTCGACGATATGGCTTCGGCTTACGAAGAACAGGCCGAGGCGTTGCTGGAGGGTGGGGTAGATATCTTGCTTCTGGAAACCTGCTACGATGCGCTGAATACGAAGGCTGCGCTCTACGCCATACAACACCTAAATGAGCGGTTTCATCGGGAAATTCCGGTGATGGTATCAGTTACTATCAACGACCGTAGCGGACGTACGCTGACGGGTCAGACGCTCGAGGCGTTCTACATCAGTATCAGCCATTATCCTTACCTGCTCAGTTTCGGATTGAACTGTTCGTTCGGCGTGACCGACCTTCGTTCGTTCGTCGAGCAGCTTTCTGCCCACATTCCCTTGCCAATTTCGTTGTATCCGAATGCAGGGTTGCCCAACCAGATGGGCGAATACGAAGAATTACCCGACTATACCGCCCATCACATCCGCCAAATGGCGGAAGCGGGACTCATCAATATAGCCGGCGGTTGTTGCGGCACAGACGAGCATCACATCCGCGCCATCAGCGATGCGCTGAGAAACGTCCAGCCAAGAGTCGTACCGATTCCGGATAATAAGCTGTGGGTATCGGGCTTGGAGCCTCTGCTGATTGACAAAGAGACGCAGAACTTCACTAATGTCGGGGAGCGAACCAATGTGGCTGGTTCGCGAAAATTCGCCCGTCTCATCGCAGAAAAGCAATACGATGAGGCCCTTAGTGTGGCTCGCAGTCAGATAGAGGGAGGCGCGACAGTCATCGATATCAATATGGACGATGCGATGCTGGACAGCCGCCTCGAGATGCAGACCTTCTGCCAGCACATCAACGGAGACCCTGCTGTGGGGCGCGCGGTACTGATGATAGACAGCAGCGACTGGCCAACTATCCTTGCCGGCCTAAAGAACTCGCAAGGCAAGTGCATCGTCAATTCCATTAGCCTCAAAGCAGGAGAACAGGATTTCCTCGACAAAGCCCGCGAACTGCGCCGTCTTGGAGCCGCCGTTGTCGTGATGGCATTCGACGAGGAGGGACAGGCCACAACATACGACCGCAAGATTGCTATCGTACAGCGAGCTTATAGCCTACTGACAAATATCGGGTTCCCGCCTCAGGACATTATCTTCGATGTCAATATTCTCTCCGTGGGAACGGGCATTAAGGAGCACCAGGCATACGGCATCGACTTCATCCGGGCCGTTGAGTGGATCAAGCAGAATCTGCCCTTCTCGAAGACCAGCGGCGGCGTAAGCAATCTGTCGTTCGCCTTCCGGGGAAACAATAAGGTGCGCGAGGCGATGCATTCTGTTTTCCTCTATCACGCGATTCGTGCCGGTCTCGATATGGCAATCGTCAATCCTTTGATGCTACAGGTCTATGATGACATTGAACCGCGATTGCTGCGAGCTGTCGAAGATGTGGTGCTGAACACCGACGACGAGGCAACGGAAAGACTTCTAAGTCTAAGTGAAGAATTAAGAGTGAAGAGTGAAGAATTAAAAACACAGAACAACCCAAGCGGTGAATCTGATTCTTTACTCTTTACTCTTCACTCTTCACTCACTATCGAGGACCGTTTGGCTTACGCCCTCACCAAGGGCGACAGCAGCCATCTTGCTGAGGACATTCCAGAGGCTTTGGCCAAGTACGGACAGCCCATCAATGTAATAGAGCAACCCTTGATGCAGGCGATGGAACGCATCGGACAGTTGTTCGGCGAAGGAAAGATGTTCCTGCCGCAAGTTGTCCGTTCGGCTCAGGTGATGAAGGATGCAGTAGCCCTGTTACAGCCTTACATCGATGCCGCCGACGAAGCAAAAGGGGAAAAAGAAAAACCTTGTGTGGTACTCGCTACAGCTAACGGCGACGTACACGATATCGGCAAGAACATCGTGGGCATCGTTCTCGCCTGCAACGGCTTCGAGGTCATCGACTTGGGCGTAATGGTGCCCTGCGAGAAGATTCTGGAGGCAACCAAAGAAAAGCACCCCCTACTGGTCGGTATCAGCGGACTTATCACGCCCTCGCTGAAGGAGATGGAGAAGCTGTGCGAAACGTTCCAAAGAGAGCAACTTAATGTGCCGATTCTTGTGGGCGGTGCAACGACTTCGTCGGTACATACGGCTGTCAAACTCGCTCCGCTCTACGAAGGGCTAGTTATCTATGGCGGCGATGCTTCCCAGACATCGGTTCTGGCAAAGCGCTTGGCTTCAAATACTCCCCATTTCATCGATGATTTAAAAGCTGAACAAGGACAGATTCGCGATGCCTACAACGAACATCATGCACCCCTGACACCCTATCAGGAAGCCAATCGAAAAGCAAACAGACCCCCTCTAACTCCTCCTTGTAGGGGGAGAATTAAAGTACAAAAGCTACCAGCTCCTCTCCCTATAAGGGAGAGGTTGGGAGAGGGTCTGTTACCTTATATCGACTGGCGTATGTTCCTGCTATTCTGGGGCTTCAAGGGCGAGACTTTGCGGCAACTTCTCGTAAATCCAGAAGCAGAGAAAACGCTCAAAGAGGGTCAGCAATATCTCGAAAAAGCCATCAAAGAAGACCTATTGGAGGTCCAGACGCTCTATAAAATTGAATTGGCAACGCGAAGGGGAAATGACATTGTGCTTTGTAGCGATGGCCAACTTTTGCCGATGCTCCGCAGCCAATCTGCCGCTTACCGCTATCGTTGTCTGGCCGATTACTTCGACGAGGAACAGCCTTCACCCATCGGACTCTTCGTCGTTACGGCCCGTCCGAAAAAAGAACCAACCGAGGAACCTGAGCGTTTGATGATGCACGCCCTTTGTGCCCGTCTTGCCGAAGCCGGTGCCGAATGGCTACAAAAGACCCTCTCTAACTCCCCCTTAAAGGAGGAGAATAAGAAGTCTCCCTTTAAGGGAGATTTAGAGGGTCTTCTTCGTGTTGCTTTCGGCTATGCCTCTTGTCCTGACCATTCGCTGAAGCGCATCGTCTTCGACCGTTTGGATGCAGAAAAGAAGTTGAATATAACTCTGACCGACCACTATAGCATCCAGCCCTCGACTTCCATCTGCGGCCTCTTCATCAGTCATCCCGAAGCTACCTATTTCCCCGTCGGGCGCATCGACCGCGAACAGCTTGCCGACTACTGCCAGCGCCGAGGCATTACCATCGAGGAAGGCGAAAATCTGCTCTCGAAGTTCATAGTCCACAATCCATAGTTCATAGTGCATAGTTCATAGTTAAAAATCTTCACTCTTCATTCTTCATTCTTCACTCTTCATTCTTCATTCTATGAAAGTCATCGATATTCTTCAGGAAAACCGCCGTCCATTCGCCAGTTTCGAACTTGTTCCCCCTCTGAAGGGCAGCGATGCGAGCCGCCTCTATCAGAGCCTCGACCCGCTGATGGAATTCCAGCCGCCGTTCATCAATATTACCTGTCATCGCGACGAGATAGAGTATGTGCCAAACGGCGACGGGACTTACTCGCGGATGACGTTGGCCAAACGTCCTGGAACAGTTGCTATCGTGGCTGCTATCATGCGTCGCTATCCCGAACTGGAAATTGTGCCCCACGTTATCTGTGGCGGTTCCTCGCGTTCAAGGGTGGAGAGCGAACTGCTGGATCTTCACTTCCTTGGCATTCAGAACATCATGGCTCTTCGGGGTGATGCGCTGCCCGGACAAAAGCATTTCATTCCCGAACCCGACGGGTTCAACCATAGCTCCGAGTTGGTAGAGATGATTAGCAACCTGAATCGCGGAGAGTATCTCGACCCGACCGTCAAGGGTGGACTTTCCACGAACTTCTGTATTGGTGTGGCGGCTTATCCCGAGAAGCATTTCGAGGCTGCCAATTTGGAAACCGATATTGAGCATCTGCGCAGCAAGGTAGAAGCTGGTGCGGATTATATAGTCACCCAGATGTTCTTCGATAATGACAAATTCTTCCGTTTCATCGATGAATGTCGCAGGGCAGGCATCACCGTTCCCATCATTCCAGGTCTGAAACCTATCTCGTCGAAGGGACAGATAGACCTTCTTCCGCGTTCGTTCCACATCGACATCCCGCAACAACTTGTCAGCCTGATGGAAAAGACAAAGACCGCCGAAGATGCCTACAAGCTGGGTATCGACTGGGCCATCCGGCAGAGCCAAGAGCTTCTGGAACACGGTGTTCCCGCCATCCACTACTACACGATGGCCAAGCCCGACAACGTCTGCCAGATTGTCCGCGCTGTCTTCTGAACTCCTCTAAGTTTATTTTGCTGTGAAGCTAGTCGTTTGGGTTATACCTTCGGCGGTGCTTCCCAGGTAGAGCCCGTGCCATTCGGTAGTGGCATCGGTAGGCTTTGTTGTGCTGTACTTGATGGTATATTTGTTGCCTTTCACCATTCCTGTTGCTGTGAAGAGGGAGAGACTGCTGCTGAATGCTGCCTCGACAGAGTAGGTGACCAGGTTTTTGCCGTTGGAATCAGCCAAAGTATAGTAGCGGTTTGTGCTGTAGCTGATGCTGGTGGTGCTGAGGTAATAGCCCTGTACGGCACTGCCGATGCTGCTTGAAGAGCTGCTTCCGCCCCAGCCGCCGCCTTGATTTCCGCCGCCGCTGATGCCGATGCCATAGCCGGTTATCTTGATGTAGGAGTTGTTGTCACAGTCGAAACCTTCCTCAGGGTTGCCTTTTGAGGTGTAGCCCATCACGACACCATTACCTATGGTGATAGCTCCTGCAGCGCCATAATTGCTGTCGATAGCGTCGTTACCATTGCTGTAGCAGACAACTACACCGCCGTCGAAGACGATGCAACCTGCTGTGTTGAGACAATCGTCATAGCACTTGAAGTAGTGCTTTCCGCCGTTGAAGACAATCGAATTCGCCGCCTTGAGTTTGCTCTCCATTCCTTCTGCTCCCTGCTGACTGGTATTGACCACGCATTCGCCTCCATTCACGGTAATGGTTCCTGCGGCTTTGATGGCTTTTGACGACGATGAGTTTGCGAACCTGGCCCCCGTGGTCGTGACGCTCAGGACGGGACCCTCCTCATCGCTTTTGCCGATGACGAGCGTTCCATCGCTCTTGATGCCCTTGCCTCCCGTGCCAGTCATCTTGATTGTGATGTTGCCGCCTTGCAGGTCGATGCTTCCGTCGGAGGTCATGCCTTTGGCTGTCGCGTAGCTGCTGCTTGAGCCGGTTCCTGCGCCGCTATTGGTGATGGTGATGTTGCCGCCAGTTGTCTGGAGCACTTTGTCGCAGGTGATACCCTTCGCAGCTGCACCGGTGCTGCTGATAGTGATGGTGCCGCCGCCGATGGTGATGTTCTTGTCGCCCTTGATGCCCGCAGCTGTCACGAAGTTACCGCCGGAAGGAGAGACACTGCCAGTCTCAATAATGGTGCCGTCAGCATAGCGTGTAGTATAATCTGTCGCGCGGAAGGTATATACTGTGCCACTTGTGGAAGGACTTGAAGTATTGATGTAGTAATAGACAGAGGGCGTTTCTTCTGTCGGACCGCTTACCACAGTTGTACGAACAGTGTAGGTTGTTCCGCCGCCAGGAGGTTGAGGACCGCCTCCGCCGGTTCGCTTATAGTCGTCGCTGGCAAAGTAGAACTGCCCTGTGGTGGGTCCTTCGAACTCGTAGCAATAGAAGGTTCTTGTTGTCTGACCCGACGCTTCCACCTTGATTGTCTTCGTCATCTGGCCGATCTTGGTGCCGTCGCTACTGTAGAGATAGACTACTTTATTCCAATAAGTACTGGTGGAGGAGCTGAGTGCGGCACAGATGCGATAGACCGTCTCCGGCTCGTCGGGGTCGTCGCCGCCGGAACCGCTGCCGCTATCCACGTTGCGCGACAGGTCGAGCGCTCCGCCGCTGCCGTTGGCCTTGATGTTCAGGGTGAGTGATGCGTTGTCCTCGCTGATGTTCAGGTTACCGTCGGCACTCAGTCCTTTGCCGGCTTCGCCGGTGTTGTCTATTGTGATGCTGCCGCCGCTGATGTTCAGGTTGCCGTCCGCCTTGATGCTGGTCACGTACCCCGGGTCGTTATCCACAACGATGTACTTGCCGCTCTGCGTGAAGGTCAGTTCGCCGCCGCTGATGTTCAGGTCGGCTTTGCTCTTCAGGCCCTTATCGCCGTCGCCTGTTGTCGTAATGGTGAGCTTACCGTCCGAGATGGTCATCAGGCTGTCGCTCTTGAGTGCGGCAGCATCGCTTTCGGCGAGAGTGACGTCGATGGTTCCGCCCCTGACGATGAGCTGTCCATCGTCATCATCTCCGTCCTGCGTGGCTTCTGCCTGTATGCCGTCGCCCTTGGTGCCGCTGATGTTGACGGTTCCTCCGTTCATCTTGAAGTATTGGCCGGCGTGTATGCCGTCGCCCTCGGCTCCTGTGATGGTAATGCTGCCTGTCGTATTCTTCACAAGCATGTATTCCTTCGTGCTGATGGCATGTTTCACATTACCTTTCACCGTGAGCGAACCTCCCTTGCTCACCTCCAGATGTCCCTTGCAGTAGAGTGCTGCTTTCTGCCCGAGGTCTTCTGTGGCATCGGCCAGAAAATTGGCGGTTTCATCGGCCAATTCCAGTGCGATGCGCTTGCCGCACTTGATGTGAATCGCCGCTCCCGTCGCGCTCTGCAGGTTGACGCCGGCCAGCCGGATACAGGTCTTGTATTCGCCATTATAGACGAAGCTGCCTTCTGCGCTTTCACCGCACAGGACGAAGGTCATCTCACGGTCGGTATTGGCATTGGTGATGCTCACTGCCGCACCGTTCACCACGGTCGTGATGCCCTCAACGTTCTGCGGGCTGACGGTTGCCGTCTGACCTGCGTAGCTGACATACACGGTATCGGTCACCACAGGTGTTTCCTCTGGTTGGACGAAGGTAATGCTGTCGATGTCGTTCACGTCGAAAGTCTCATCACCGATACTGAGTTTATCATCGTTGAAGTAGATGTCATTGATGTTGACCCGCGTGTAGTTGCCGTTCTTCCAGATATAGAGCCCGTCAATCTCTGCAGCCGAGAGCGCAAGCAGGCCAATCGCCATACAGGCAGTCAGAATATATTTGTTCGATTTCATCTGAGGGTATTAAATTTTAGAATCTCTTTTTTTTGACATAACGAATAACAAGAAGGTTTAATTGCCTACATATAAGATTTTTTCAGCTTTTTTAACCGAAGTTCATAAATACAGAACAGGCAGCCACCGGAATTCAATCCGATGACCGCCCTAATCATTTTGAATTTTATAATTTTCTAATTTTTAATTCCTCCCCCTAAAGGGGGCCGGGGGGTCCTAGATTAGCCCCATGCAGGAGGTGACTCCCAGGCTGGTTGCGATAGCCGTCAAAATGGCGATTATCGTCTGAATGATGAATTTCCAAGTTTCCTTCTTCATGGCTTTTTGGTTGTTTTTGCTAATAAATCAATTACTTCAGAGACTTCAATTAATGAAAATTTAGTTCTGCCTCTACTAAATATGCTATAACATTCTGATAGTAAGTGCTATCCGTTCATTTCTCCCTCTACTATTCCTTCTACTTTTCTTCTACTTTCCTTCTACTTTCCCTCTACTAAAGTTCTACTAAAGCTCTACTAATTTTCCATGGTTTTTCAGTTTTGATACTACCTCGCAAATTATAAAGCTAATCTTTTTATGAGAATTCTGCACGTAGCTTATCATTTATTCCCAACGTGGGAATACTTTGTTCCCAGGCTGGGAATATTTTATTCCCAAGGTGGGAATATCAAGCCGGCCCCTACTCCTATTGTTAACAGCCGAAGGTCAAACTAGAATAGATGGTGAATAGATGTTTAGTAGAGGCATAGTAGAAGGTTAGTAGAACTTTAGTAGAAGGAATAGTAGAGGGAGAAATGAACGGATATTGCTTACTATCTGATGGTTACGTCATTTTTTGTAGAGGCAAAACCAATTTTGAAAGAATTTAATTACTTTTTACTATAATTCTTCATTTTTCTTGGATGCTTTAGCACCCTCCGCAACCAACATTGCGCAGTGGCTCTAAAGAGTCCTCGAAGGCGCGCCGCTAAGGCGCGGAACACTCTTCATTCTTAATTTATTTTTGTACTTTGACTCACATCGAAGATACTTTCGCTTGGGAATAAAAAGAAAAATGAGATTTTCTTTTGTATTCCGCTCACTTATTCGTATCTTTGTGGCAAGTATCGCTGTTTTCGTCACAAAAGACGCATGCTTCAGCATGAAATCAAGTCCCTGAGCGCAGGGAGGCGGTATGATCTTATCGGTAAAACAATAGCGTTTGCTGTTTATAAGACATTCCGAAGTTTGGCCACAGAAGAAGTCAGAGACAATAGGCAAACGTTCACGCTATGCGTGGGCGTTACTTGTTTTCTCTGAAAGGTTAGGCCAAACACCTGGAATGTGGATGAGTAGTCGTCCACGTTTCTTTTGTTTGGTCAACTTTTGTTTTTAGAGAGCAACGCCATAAAAAATACCTTATGGCATGAACAAATTGTAAAAACCTTGGCAACATCATTAACATTAAGGTATGGTGAGGGCTTCACTAAGACCAATCTTTACAATTATATCGGCTTTTACCAGAAGTGGCCAGAGTTTTTCCACGCAGTGAGTGGAAAATCTATTGACCTCGATAACATTTTCCACGCAGTGAGTGGAAAATCTGAAAATATTCTGCAGTCAGTGATTGCAAAATCTCCTATTCGTCTTTCTTGGACTCACTATCGCATCATCTTGCAGGAAAGCAGCAAGGAGGCTCGCGACTGGTATGAGCAGGAGGCGGCCCGCGAAATGTGGGGTACGCGCACGCTGCAACGAAATGTGAGCAGTCAGTACTATCATCGCTTACTCCAGTCGCAGAACAAAGATGCCGTAAGAGGAGAGATGAAGCAGCTAACGGCTCCACTTCAGGACAAGCTGGAGTATATCAAGAATCCTGTGGTAGCAGAGTTTCTGGGATTCAAGAACAGGACCGACTACACGGAGAGTGACTTGGAACAAACCATCATCGACCACCTTGTTTATCGACTCTACAACCTGACGGAAGAAGAAATCAAAATCATAGAAGAGTCATAAAAGCTAGCAATATGACGAAACATCCAAAGATAACTCACTCTTCATCCTCTTTTGGTTGTATAAAGCCTATAGGCCTCCGTGTTTTTAGGGTCGCATTTTGCGACCTTGAAGCCTGTAGCTCTACAAGAGCAGTACTGATAGCATCAAGTTGCGCACGAGTACTTTCATTAATGTCATTCTGGTCGGCAAGAATCTCATCCATCTCTTGTCGAAGATTTGCTATTTCTTTCTTTAGTTCATCATATGCTTCTGCAGGTGGCAAAGACTTGATTTGGTGGAATGTTACAAAAGCACGCATAATCCGTCTGTTAGCTTCGATTGCAGAGTCAGATTCTAGAACACTACTGAGCATGGATATACCTAAAAGAGTAAAGGCATGTGGAAGATATTTCGAATGTGAACCTCTACCTTTCTTTATGGTCGCAAATTGCGACCTTAAACGAACTTCATCAAATTCTTCTTGGGTTAGTTGGAACATGAAGTCTTCACCTGCGAATCTTTTTGGGTTGCGTTTGACCTTTTCATTCAAACGTTTTGTCTCTACCCCATAAAATGCTGCAATATCACGGTCAAGCATCACACGCTGTCCGCGGATTACATGGATAAAGTCCTGAATATTAATCAATTCGTCCATTGCTTTATGTTATTCCATTTGCAAATTTAAGAAATTAATCTGAACTGACAAACAAATAACAAATAAAATACATAAAATTCTATCAAAATGACTAAACTTGAAAAGCTATAAGAACATGCCACAACTCCGCGATGTACGTGATGTCGCTCTGGTAGAAAAGACAGCCCAGCGCAGAGGGTTGATAGATGATGTTTGATGGATGAAGGTGCGCTACTATTTGGTAAATCTGCAGATCAAAAGAAATAAGTAAGGTTACATAGTTACGTAACCAAAAACAGTAACCCTACCCAATCAGGCGGTCATCGGGGATTTCCGGTGGCTGCCTGGTTTGTCTATAGGACCTCGGAGATAATAAATTTATATGCGAGCGAACAAGATTTTTGCCTGCTTTGACAAAAATACTCCCTTTTTTGAATAAAAAAGGAGGCGGAGAAATACATTAATGCAAAAAAATCCACATTTTTGCTATCTTTTAGATTATTTTTTCTCTGATTTGTTTCCCTTATATTCCTATAATTCGTATCTTTGCTACGATATTACCCTAAAAATATATGAAAATGATGGATCAGTTGAAAACAATCGCCAATTCCTTTGCGGAGGAATACCAAAGTGATGCCATCTATCCTGCTCATCTTTTCAAGGCTATTCTGCATAAAGAGATGGGACTTGTTCATTTCCTGGAAACGGAACTGGACAAGGACTACTATTACCTGCAGGATTGGGCCGATGTGCAGATGCAGTTGGCTCCTCGTGCTGTTCGCCCTATGCGTGACTTGGAATTGAGCGACGAGAGTGTGGCTGTGATGGACGAGGCAGAGAACTATAAGGTGAAGTTCAACCTGGACGAAGCCACCCCTGTATGTATTCTGGCCTCGTTGGTGACGCCTGGTGTAGGCTTTTCATTCGACCAGCTGAAGACGCTACCCTTGACGCCCTCGGACATTAGTGCCAAGATGGGTGGCGGGGCAAACGTAGAGGCCCCATATATGGAGGGCGCCGAGTTGAAGAAGAATACTCCTGCTAAGGGTGGCAAGGGCGCTATCGCCAAGTATTGCACAGATAAGACGGCCATCGCACGTGCCGGCAATCTGGATAATGTGGTGGGATTCGAGAAGGAGATAGGCATCATCTACGAGATTCTGGGTCGCAAGACCAAGGCCAATCTTCTCATAACGGGTGAAGCAGGTGTGGGTAAGACCTCGTTGGTGAATGGATTTGTTCGCGAACTGGCAGCCGACAAGGTGCCGGGCTTCCTGAGCGGTGCCATCGCCTACGAATTGGAGACGGCTGCCCTGGGTGGCGATGCACAGTACAAAGGCGAGGTGGAAGATCGTTTCAAGAATGTCATCAATGAAGTGGAGGCTTTGCCCAACGCTGTGCTCATCATCGAGAAGATTGACAAATTGTTTGACAAACAGGGTGCCCTCTACGGTTGCTCTACCTTGCTGAAGAACGAGCTTTCGAAGGGGCGTCTGCAGCTGCTTTGCACTTCCAGCATCGATGGCTATACGAAGAACATAGAAACCGATAAGGAGATGACCTCCAACCTGGAGAAGATCACGGTGGAGGAACCCACTGCCGACCAGACGATGGAGATTCTGAAAGGTATCATGCCGGCCTATGAGGAATACCACGGACTGACCGTGGACGAGACGGTGATGGAGGAATCCATCCGTCTGGCTAAGCGTTACCTGACAGAGAAATCTCTGCCCGCATCGGCCATCGACCTTATTGACCGCACGATGGCACACGTAAAAGTGGAAAACGACCTGGGCGACCAAGAACAGAAGCATACCGATCTGAAGCCCGAAGACCTGACCGCCGTAGTGGCTAAGCAGACGGGCATACCTCTCGGCAAGGTGCAGACTGGTGAGCGCGAACGCCTGATGGGTGGTGAAGAGACGCTGAAGAAGCGTGTCGTTGGTCAGGACCACGCTGTGAAGAAGGTGCTCGATGCCGTTTATGAAGCCCGCTCAGGACTGAGCAAGAAGGGACAGCCCATGGGCTCGTTCTTCTTCCTGGGTCCCACAGGTACCGGTAAGACGGAGTTGTCAAAGGCACTGGCCGAGTTCCTGTTCGGCGACGAGAGCGCCCTGCTACGTTTCGATATGTCGGAGTTCAAGGAGGAGCACTCAGTAGCTCTGCTTTATGGCGCACCTCCAGGATATGTGGGCTATGAGGAAGGCGGTCTGTTGGTGAACAAGATTCGTCAGACTCCCTACTCGGTTGTGCTTTTCGATGAGATAGAAAAGGCACACAAGTCGGTCTTCGACCTCTTCCTCCAGATTTTGGACGAAGGCAAATTACATGATCGCCTGGGTCGTGTGGGCGACTTTTCGAATGCCCTCATCCTCTTCACCTCGAATATCGGAGCGAAGGACATCGTGGCGAAATTCAACAGCGGTCAAGTGCCTGAGAATAACGAGCTGATGGACATCATGCAGGGTTACTTCCGCCCTGAGTTCCTGGCCCGTCTGACAGAGATAGTTCCTTTCTCGCCCATCACGGACAAGACGGTTACGGCTATCTTCGACATCCATATGAAGGGCTTGCTGAAGCTGTTGAAAGAGCAAGACATTACCTTGGAGCTCACTCCCGAGGCCCGCGAGACCATTGCCCTGCGTGGTTACAATCAGCAATACGGCGCACGTCCTGTTTTGGGTATCATCCGCAAAGAGCTGCGCCACCCCATCTCGAAGATGATGATTGCCGGAAAGATCAAACCCGGTGACCACATTGTGGTAGGGCTCGACAAGGATGGTAACCCTGACATCAAGGTGAAGGAATAATGTTATAACTAATAATCGGAATAACAACATAGAAAAAACAATAGTATTAACTTTAAAACCATTACAACTATGGCAATGAAAGAAAATTTCATTTCGATGGCTCCCGATGAAGAGAGCAGTGCGAAAGTCAGTTTAATCGATCAGAACAAAACACTGATGATTGACCAGTACACCACAGATGTGGAAGCTGGCAACCCTGAATTTGTGGAGGACATTCACAACATCGGCGATGCTTTCGAACATTTTAAACCGAAAGTAGATGTCACCTTTACCGATGAAGAAGGTGGCGCTGTGGAAGAGACGTTGAAGTTCGGCGAGCTGCGCGATTTCGAAGCAGCTGGCGGCAAGGGCCGTCTGGTAGAAAACAGCCCCTTCCTTTCTGGTGTGAAGATGAAGATCGAGACCAACCAGAAAATCCGCAAAAGTATTGAGCAGAACCGCAAGTTGCGCGATATCCTGAAAGAAGCAGGCAGCCGTGAGGAACTGAAGGAGATGCTTCAGTCTATGCTGGATGAATTGAAGGCAGCAGAGTAGAGACTAAATCAATAAATCGTAAATAGTAAATCGTCAAATAGTAAATCAATTATGGCAGATACTGAAATGAAGAAAGCACAGGCTGTGGAACAGGCTGGTGCTGAATTGCAAGAAAAAGGAAAAGACCCCGGGCAATTACTAAAATCGTTTGGTGGTTTTAATGCCGTTCGTGGCTTTATGCCCGATGCTGATAATATGAATCCTGCCCGTAAGGCGGCTAAAGATGTGTTCCTGAAGGACAAGCGTTTCAAGGACAAACGTGCTGCTCTGGCTCGTGAGATTACTCGCTGGATTGAGTTGTTGGACCAGACCGACATAGAAGGTGCTACTGGCTATGCTGATGCCTGCAAGCAACAAGAAGAGAAATACACCGGGTTGTTGAAGCAAGGCATCACCGATGCTCTCTATGCTACCAAGGATTTGGAGCGCAGCTATCGTGAGTTGGATTCCTTCTTCAAGACTTGCGGTACGGACAAAGTGAAGAACCTCCGTATCATCAACGTATTGAAAGAAGACATCGCCGATGCTGATTCTGGCTTCGCTCAGGAAGTGGAAGAAATCCTGCGCAACGGCTTCGACCGTCTGAGCCTGAAGGATGCTTACAGCCTGGTTTGTATTCCCGGCGCCGTATTGAATGATAAGGTTGACCTGTTGCAGTGGGCCAAGATGGCATTTAAGTATAAGGTAATGCTGCTCACCGACCATGCAGACGAGTATTCGTTCGACGACCTGCAGGCTAACACCGAGGGTTATCGCGACAGCGACCAGGAACTGATGAACGTCATCATGTGCGCCAACTGGCTGGTAGGCCGTGAGGCTGAGAAGATGTCAGCTGACGAGGAAGATGCCAAGGCTTTCTACATCGCTCCCTCCGCAGCTCTCTGCGGTAAGCTCTACAATGAGACTGCCAATATGGCACAGGGCGCCGGTGGCAAGAAGTATGGTACGCTGGACGGCGTGAAGGGCGTCAAGAGCGACTTGTTGAAGTCCGAGATTGCTTCCCTGATGGACAACCAGGTGATTCCGATGGTTTACAGCGAGGGTCGCGTGATGGCCTTCAATAACACCACTCTGTATAACGGCGATTTGGATGCTATGAAAGAATATCCCATCGTTCGCGTATTCGACTGGGTGAAGAAGGTACTCATGAACTTCGTGCATGAAGTAGCCCTCGAAAACTGGGACCCCTACAACAGCCCCAAGAACCTGAAAGCCAAGATTCAGGAGTTCCTGAATATGTACAAGGGCTATGGCAACTTGTTCCAGAACTACGAGATCGGCGAACCCCGTCAGGATCCCGTCACCAAGCAGATTACCTGCGACGTCACCCTCACTCCCTTCTACGCTGCCAAGAACTTCATCATCAAGGTGGCTGCCGACAAGAAGGACAAGGAAGCAGCTCTGGCAAGCGCTTAATAAATATAAATACATATTATACTAATTAAAAAGACTAGAGTTATTACAGATTGTCTAACAAACAAATTTTAAACAATTATGGCAAAGACACCGGTATCAATGAAAATTGATGGTTACAAGGACCGTGAAGTCCTGATGGTAACCTATGAGTTCGACCAGGCAACTGACGTAGAAGGTCAGATGGCAGGCATCCCTCGTGGCGGCAAAATTCAAGTGCGTGTAAAAGCACTGAACGATGGAACGCCCGACCTTTTGGCTTGGATGATAGAGCGCAATCTGCCCAAGAATGGCAAGATTGAGTTCCTGGAGACCAAGACAGGCAAGGCAATGAAGACCATTGAGTTCACCAACGGCTACTGTGTAAACTTCGAAGAGAAGTGGGAAGACAAGATGGGACACTTTGAGGAGATTACCATCACCTGCAAGGAGTTTGCCATCGGTTCTGTTAAGTATGAGAACGAATGGGCCTGATTCCTTTTAAACTTTTAAACTTTTAAACATTTAAACTTTATAAGATATGGCAGATAATGTAACCCCCGTAACCCTCGAGGTGAAGGATTTTGAAGCACGTGAAGTCATGATGATTGACTATAAGTTTGACCAGGCTACCGACCGCGAAGGTCAGATTGATGGTATTCCCCGTGGCGGCAAAGTAACCATCCGCGTAAAGGCCATGAACGACGGCAACAGCCAGTTACTGCAATGGATGCTGGCTCCCAACGATCCCCGCGACTTCAAAGTCACGTTCTATAACACCGTTGACGGTTCCACGATGAAGGAGCTGAAGGGCACAGGCTGCTACTGCGTCAACTACAAGGAAAAATGGGAAGACGGCGAAGAGCATTTCGAGGAAATGGAAATCGTATGCCAGAAACTTGAGAACGGCCCCGTAGCCTACGTGAATCCCTGGAAGTAATGGCGCTTTTAGCACATCTTCAATTTGGCGACAACCGTGCAGAACGGTATAATGCCGATTACCTGCTGGTTGACTGCCGCTGTTCGTTCCGGAGGTCGCACAACGACCTCCGGCCGGACGGCGTCGCTCAGTGTGACAGCATTGAGATAGATGTGGTTGATCCCGGAAAAGAGGATATGACGTTGCACGAATGGTTCATGAACGGAGATGAGATGAGCGGACGTATTGTCTTCGACCTCTCTTCTACGATGCCGAGTGACGGCAATCCAACAAAAATACTCTACTTCGAGGATGCCCGCCCGTTTGTTTTGGAAGAGATTTACAACAAGGATACCCGTTTCCGTCGGTTGATTAGTTTGACCTTCGAGGCGGATAAGGTAACGATGAAAGATGTTGACTTTAATAAAGATTAATCTATGCAACTCCTGAGCAAGGAACTGAAAGCGGTGCTGGTGATGGCGGATATATCGGAGCTGTGGGCTACCGTGATACGCGACAAGTGTATGAGTGTGGATGATTTCCGTTACCGCTTGGCTCGCAAACGTGATAGCAATGGCCGTACCTACGGGTCGAGCGAACCGGTGATGCTCTCCTTCAGCGTGCGTCTAAATTCCGCAGATCAGGCCGAACCCTTCTATCGACATCTGACGAACGATGAGTACGGTACATTGTCATTCATCTTCAATGCCACATTCTCCGATACCAAACGCCTGGTGGGCTTCGACGACGCGATAGCGGTAGAGGGCTATATTGTGGACGTACAGGAGCATTTTCACAGCGCTGCGCTGTCGGGAGGGGAAGAGCAGATTATCTTACGCGCGCGCATGCTCGTGCGATCCATTATTTATTTGGCGGAGAACGATAACAAAACACTGTGTTTCATTCACGAATAATCGGCATAGACTATGGGTTTGACATTACACATAACTCCCAAAGAAGCAACGACTCCGCTGGCGATGACCTTTGGGTTCGATACAAATACAAATGCTACAATAACATTATCCAGCACCACCTATACGCTCTCCCTGGACAGCCTGAGCTTCAATAAGCAGATGTACCAGCCCGGAGAAATCAATGCTCGCATACAGATTTCACCTGTTCTGGATTGGAGTACTCTGCAAGACAAATTCTTGAAAAGCAAAGTGTTTCTGTTCCGAGGGACAGATTCTTCTAAACAAAATATAGCTACCGATTATTATGTCCACGAACTGATACCAGAATATTTAACTTCTGCCCTATATGTCGAATTCAAGATATATAGCCCGGATAAATTGCTGACCCTGAAATCCGATTGTCAAGTGTTCGTCTCGCAGCGGCTGGGTCAAGATATACTCAAGAACGAAGTACAAGCCACCCCACCAAATAATGCAGATGCCGAAACGAAAGAAATAATAAACGAAATCAATAGTAAGTTAAAAGACAAAGTAAAAGTATGTCTGCAAAACAACCTTGGGTACGGAAGTAATAAAGAGAAAGAATACATCCAACCCTATTTGGTGCAGTACAACGAGAGTTTCTATGATATACTCATCCGTACAGCCAACCGATGGGGAGAGTTTATTTATTACGAGGGCGGAAATTTTATTTTGGGTCGCGATGTTCCGACTTCAAATGAAAAACTTTCTAACTACGTTTCTGTTTCCTATGTAAAGGCCATGGAGAACAAAACAACTAGCGATAACTGTACCAAGGCTGTCACAACAGATGACTATCTTGCAGCTATCAATAAAAGTTCATCAAAAAGCGATTATATTCAACAGGCCGGCGACATGATTGCCGGTGACGCTGTGTATCATCATAAGGTGGTTCAGAGCTTTTTTAACATGAAGGGCAATATATTCGACTGGACCCTCAATACTTTAATCGACGATGGAATAAAAGCCGCCCAGAACGATAAAATTCTCACAGATAAGGAAAAAGACTATAACGAAAAATTTTTCACAAAACCATTCGAAGCTGATTCAAAAAACGCCACTCTAAATACAGCAGGCGAATTGCTTGAAATCGCTAAGTTGCACTATGATGATACTGATTCTAGCAAAGTCAAAAAATGCCGACAATTTGCTACATACGAAAATAATGGTGGGTTGACGGTTGCCAACTATAAAAAAGTGGCAAAATGGGAGTTGATGGCGGGGAACGAGACGGTCTGTGTGGATATGGACGATAGTGATTCGACCTATCAGCATCTTCGGTTAGGAGATGTTTTTTATTTAGGCACAGCAACCACAACGTTGTACCTGGTGACGCGGGTGGAGTGTATGGTGGATGATGCAGAGGAGCTAGTTACAGAGACGGCAGAAACGGTGATTGGTAATAAGATTGGAAATGTGATAACAAGTGTCGAAATCAAGCATACCAAGAGCCTTCATTACCGCGTATATGCAATCAAGCAGGTAAACACTGCTGAAAAAGCAGAGGACGATCCCGTCTATGAGTTCTATCCTCCCATGTTGCCGACGGGACATATACGCTTCTCCGGCCCGCAGAGAGCTTTCATCAAAGATACGTTCGACCCAATGATGAATAGTAGGTATCGCGTGCAGACTTTTGGAAGCGCCCAATCTCCCTGGCTTCGAGTATCGCGCGATATGGTCGCAGAAAAAAGCGGTGCCGTATGGCAGATGAAAGAGGGCACCGAGGTGCTTTTGGATTTCGATGACGGAAACGTGGAATTGCCCTACATCGTCGGTGCGCTGCAAAAACAAGAGAAAGGAGAGAACAATCGTGCCACGATGTTCAATACGATGGATTTCACTACTCCTTCCGGACATGCGATACGTCTGTCCGATGGAGCAGGCGGCGGAGCGGCGAACTTCGCGGCATCCTTCATCCCAATAGTTAGTTTGATTAAGGATTTCTATCCAGATAAATCCGGCCTACCCGATTACGGAGGCTATTCCAAATATTATGAAGGAGGTATGGAGCTGACTGACAAGTTTGGTATCTATAGCATAAAAGCCTCCACCGATAAACGCAATATTTCCATCAGTTCGCCATACGGAGATGTCAACCTCAATGCTTTCACTGGCATCACCATCTCTGCACCCAACGGCGATGTCAAGATACAAGGCAAGAATGTCAGTATTGAGGCAGGTAATAAAATCAGCATTACTTCGGGAAAGAATATTGTGCAGGGTCTTTTTGGCAGTGGATTGTTAGCAGGCGGAGATAGAGGATGTAACGGCTGGGCCACTATCAGTGATGTCTGTAATGCTGCAGGAAAGAAAGTGGCTAACTGGTTTGACCTGTCTATCGTACGAAATACCCTCGAAATTGTCTTTCGGCCTATCAGAGGATCGCTCGAAATCAAGTCATATCGTAACATGCTTCTCCAGGCGGGTATCTACAGGAAAGATAATAGTGAATTCATGCGCATAAACGAAACTAAGGCGGGAACTTGGTGGAAATGGATATCCACAAACTATAGTGCCTCAAACCTTTTCTACGACTTTACAGATCGATTTTGTGACCAAGACAAGGACAAAGACTCTACATGGAGAGCCCCTTGCTATGGTACCATTATTACGAAATGTGTGAACTCAAACGACGCGGAAGTAACATCACAAGATGTCTTTGGCAGTTATGATGCTGACATTAATAAAGATGTAAGAGAAGCCCTAAGTGAATTTTTTAGTAATATCATAAAAAAAATTACAAAAAAAACAGAAGACGACCCCGAAGGCGATAGTCAACTAATATGACAAGGGGATGAAGATTCATCCTCATCTTCATCTTATGATTCAGATGATTCAGACATAGATGAATGATTGTAAAAATTTTAATCTTTAAAGAAGTCGATGCCGATGGACAATATATTTGATGACTGGAAAAAAATACTGGATGATTTCCAAAACAGCGTCTCGAAAGAACTGAGCGAGATTCGCAAACAGAAAGAGGAAGTTCAGCAGATAAAACTGGAAGTCTTTAATCGTCTGGAATCCTGCAAATATATTCGCGACGAGAAGCGAATAGTATTATCCGCACCGGAGATTATTATCGGCAATGTGAACAAGGACGGCATGCTTAGTGGTGATGGTGGAGTCGTCATCGCCCGAGGAACGGATGTCCTGCTTGATGGCGTGGGTGAAAACGGCAATGTTATCAGTAGGGCAGCCAATATCCAGCAGACAGCTGTGGACCCAGGCGTAGATGGTGTAGAGGCGGTGGTATATCCACATTCATCTGTCGTTTCCCAAGCACGGAACATTGTCCTGCAAAGCAACGACGGCAAAGATTGTTTTTCGCAGAAACCCGTCATTGGCAACAGCGGCGTAACCATCCATTCCGACACAAAGATGCATATCGAGGCCGCCGCTTCCGTCAAAAACCGTAAGCAAGCAATAGAGAATCTCACTACCCAACTAAAATCAGAAAAGATGCAGTTGGAAATAGATTCCCAAAAACAGAAACTGGCTATCGAAACAGATCTTGCTCAATTCAAAACCATCGTTGCTCCGCATGATTTGCTCAGTAGCACAGAGATGTTGACACGTGTTAGTTATCAGGAACTGCAGGATATACATGATCAAGTTGGAAAGTTGCTTCCCAAACTTTATCAGGAATCGGTGGAATTCATTCATACCATCTCTCTCTTGGCTGAAACAAACAGGCAGATAGATGCTTTGGATAAAGAGAAATCAGCTCTCAAATCCGAGGATGATTTCAAAAAGAATACCACGAACGCAGGACTCTATATTGCGGCCGAATATTTGGAGGTGGATAGCAAGGACGGTGACGGCAACCTGCACGAGAATCCCGAAGCAGGCATTTATGTGAACGTCCCGCATATGTTAGTCGCTATGCGAAAAGCTGATGGTTCATTGGTGGATAAGAGTTATTTGACAGTTAGTACTGAAAAAGTAAACATCTCCACCGCCAATCCGAAAGTTTCCGAGCAATCGACCGACTTGCCTGCTGGCGGTAGCGTCAGCATCGTCTCGAAAGATATTTACCTTGCTGCTGTGGATGCTGAGGTAAAGGATAAAAAGACAACCGAAAAAGCACTGACCAAGGACGGAAAGATTACCCTCCGCGCGGAGAAGGTGAATCTCAGTGCCACCGATACCGAAGGAAAAGCCTCTGGCTCTATCGGCATTAATGCTAAGGCGGTGGAAGTGAAGTCGATGGATGTAGATAAGGATAAACGTACCGACAAAGAGTTGGCGAAGGGCAGTTCGATGCTGCTCCTCTCGGAGAAGATGTATGTCGGCGCAAAAGACAAGGACAACAAGTCGAAGAAGCTGCAGGTTGTAAGTGAAGAAATGGGTCTCTTTGCCGATAAGACACTCGAAGCCCAGCAGGGTGAAGCTAAGGCCGTACTGCAGTTGGCCGGTGGCAATGCAGCTATCTCGGGCAGCAAGACGCAAGTCTTCGGAGAAACAACCATCAATGGAAAGACAGAAGTAAAGGACGAATTGAAGGCTCCGAAGGCGACCATCGACAATCTGGAAGCTAAGACTTCGTTCAAGTCTTCGAACATTAGCGATGGCATTGCTGTGCCTGGTGCACCCTCTACAGCTAAATTGAGTGCAAAACTGAAAACGGAAGATGCACCTAAGGAGAGTTGAAAAGTGGGACCCCCTACCCCCCTTTAGGGGGAACCAGTGAAGAATGAAAAGTGAAGAATAAAATATGGGAAATTTCGTGTGTATGAGTGCAATGCTGCAATGCAGCTTCGGTATGGCTCCGTCATCGCTGATGGTAACCGTCCCGTTGCGTCCTAAATGTGGCAATATGCTGATGGCGAACATCATGGATATGGCTCCAATGACGAACATAATGCCTTTCGGCATGTGCCAGTCGATGGCCAATCCCACTGTGGCATCGGCAACAGCTGCTGCATACGGAGTGCTGACCCCAATGCCCTGTGTTCCTGTCATCACGGCACCCTGGGCTCCACCAGGACAAGTGAAGATTATGAACATGCCCGCCCTGATTAATAATGCAAAGTGCATGTGTGCCTGGGGTGGGGTCATATCGGTGAATAATCCCAGTGGAAGCATGATGACACAAGGAAAGTGATTATAGTTCTTCCCTCATACCTAGCAGAGGAACAAAGATAGAAAAACAAATCATATGAAACGAGCAGTTGTACAACAAGTGGACCAGTTAAAAGCAAAACTTGGCGGATATACCGCTATGTTGGCTTATCGATATATCAATCTTTGCATCGAGGCGCATCCTGCCGCTTTATTATCTGCCGTAGTGGAGGTGGAAGGAGAAACCAAACACCTGGAGGATGTGGCGCAGGTAGCTGTGAAAGAGACCTATCATTTTGTTGTCAATCCCATCTACGAGGAGGATCTCTTCTCCATCGGAAAAGCCATCATGATGGAACATCCCGAGTTCAAACAGGAAATCAAAACCTGGGACGGTTTCGATGAGACCGATCCTGCAGGCAAATACCTTTTCTATACTATGCCGGAGGTAAACAAGGACCGGTATGATGTCCTCACAGAGGCCGTGAAGGTATTTTACGACGAATGTAAGCAGAAGATGTCTGTGGCACAAGAAAAATGTGTTGCGGAACTGGTTGAGTTGCAGAAGGACTCTTCTCCGGCCGAGATTGAGAAAATTGCAGAGTATATACAGCAAATAGTGAAGCAATACAACGATATTCGCGACAAATGTTACGATAGAAAGAAAAAAGAGGTAGAGGATGCCTATGCCGAGTATCAGGCCAAGCAGCAAGAGAAAGAGGCAGAGGAAAAGGAAAAGAAACTGGCTGCAGGTAATCCGTTGCAAATGGTAATGCAAGGTGGCGGAGACGAATAATATATTCACACGTCTGTCCTGGTTCCGGCAAGAGCGAGTAGCTGCGGCACATGTGATGGTGGTGGGGTGCGGTGCTCTGGGCAATGAGGTGCTGAAGAATCTGGCACTCTTTGGAGTCGGACATATTGTTATTGTCGATTTCGACTATGTAGAGCCAAGCAATTTGAGTCGTTCGGTACTGTTTACCCGAGAGGATGCGGCAGAAGGACGACAGAAGGCAGCAGTGGCTGCTGAACGAATACGACAGATGAATCCTGATATTGATGTAAAATCCATCTATGGCGACATAGCCTACGATGTGGGATTGGGTCTGATCAGGCAGATGGATGTGATTATAGGTTGTGTAGATAACCGCTGGGCACGCTACTGCATCAACCGACTGGCCATGAGGGCAGGCAAACCCTGGGTGGATGGCGGTATTGATAGACTGGAAGGAACGGCACGCGTGTTCATGCCTGGCGAGAACTGCTATGCATGTAATCTCGGCCCAGAGGGACTGAAAGAAATGAAACGCCGCTTCTCGTGTGCCAATATCATACGTCGCGATGAGGCAGCCGAGCGGGTTCCGACAACACCCGTCATTGCATCGGTCATTGGAGCTGTGGAAGCTCAGGAGGCGATGAAGCTCATTCATAGAGCAGAAATGGAGGAAGGAGAACTGACATCGTTGTGCGGAAGAATGTTTTGTTATGAAGGACAACATCTGACCACGCGCATTGTTAGTTTCAAAGCCTACGATGATGATTGTCCATTGCACGAACAATGGACACCGGTGGAGACGGCGGAGCTCACAGTGCAACACTCCGTGGGTGAGACTCTGTGCTTGCTGGCGGAAATGTTACATACCAATGAGGTGTCGTTCAGCCTGACTACCGACTGTTTTGTTGACTGGATAGTGCGTCGCGACAACGACCAGCGCTTTAATGTAATGCAACCAGGACGACAAGTCGCTCGTCAGTACGAGAGTTTGCCGACAGTAGGTTTTTACCAACATGAGTACAGGGAAATAGACAAAAACTTTCCCTATCAGGAACTCACGCTTGCACAGTTGGGCATTCCTGATGAAGAAGTGCTTTGGGTGCAC
The DNA here is from genome assembly GCA_017552435.1 of Bacteroidaceae bacterium. Lineage (GTDB taxonomy): Bacteria > Bacteroidota > Bacteroidia > Bacteroidales > Bacteroidaceae > Physcousia. The sequence goes on along the minus strand of JAFZPZ010000127.1, from coordinate 13,588 downwards.
ACTGGGAAAGCAGACAGGTATGTACAATTGAAAATAGGAAGTTAAGATAAATACGTTAAAACAATATAGGATTGGAGTACAACAATAATCTGTCAGAGATCAGCGCGGAGATGCTGTTGGGATATTTCTATCCTGAGTTGGTGGGTCAGTGGAAAGCTCATCATATGGGTACGTTTTACCGTAACTACAACCGCGATGTGCTGGACCTCTATGAGGAAGAGCATACTGTAGTGCTTTCTCGCGATGGTTTCCTGCATCTGCTACCAAAGGGGCTGCTGACAACGGAAGATAAAGCGAAGTCTGACAAATCCCGTACCACTTCTGACCAGCAGCGGCGTATCAGCATGCTACAAGATGCGTTCTTGCCTTTTGATACCTATTGGTTTAACAAAAAGCTACAGGTTGAGCTGCAGATTTCAGACATGCTTCGCTCCAAGTTGGAGTACCTGCTGAAGGAATACTTCGATTTCGACTTGTCTGCCCAGACCAATTTCTATGTGCAACAGGCTGCAGTGTTGTTGCCTTTTGTAAAAAATAAACGCGGCGACTTTCACTTTATAAGGGAACTGCTGAGCACACTTGTACACTGCGAGACAGAAATGACGGTTGGTCGTTACAGCGATAGTGATACCACCGTAAGTTGGCTGCCTAAGGTGAATTTTAACCTATTTGTAAAAGGTCTTTCCGCTGCAGAGTACCGCTCAATGCAGAACGATTTGGAGCCGCTCTATGCATTCATCCGCGAGTGGTTGGTGCCAATGGAGGTGGTTTGTTACTTTAATATCAAGGAATATGGTTGGCCACAGCATGTTGGCGAGCGGCTGACACTGAACTATAATACAGAGTTGTAAATCGTTAAATCGTAAATCTATTATATGGATATTAACGCAAGAATCAATTGGATACCGGGTATGGAGATAACCGACCAGACCTTTATCGGCTTGGACGAGAATCTTGACTTCCGCCAGCAATTGGCCCTGCGGGCAGCCTTGGGTAACCAACGGATGGGATTGTTGCCAGGTGCAGAATTCAGTTGCAACGGAGCATTTGTCAAGAATAAGTTCGAAGTGGAGCACTTGCGCTGTCTGGCCGTTCTGCCTTCCGGTCGCCTTGTACATCCCAACGATGAGGTGGCTGTACCCATCCCGATGCTCTATGGAACAGAGTATTATCTGACTATAGGTATTGGTGAAGGCCGGATTGAATTTGAACGGGAGAATGTTCCCTACTATCGGCCACAATACGAGTATGCCATTCACACGAGGGATGAAGTAAGTCAGGCTGACTTGTTCCCCCTGTTGCGGTTCAGTGTTAAAGATGGCATTTTCTCAGTTGATAGTGATTTCATTCCGCCTTGCCTGCAACTTTCGGCCGATGAACGGTTCCGCCAGTATTTGGAGAAATATGCGGATCTGGTTTCGGCACTTGCGACCCATGCCAATATGGCGGAAGGGGAGGGCAAACGGGCCTTTTTGCGCTACGTGTTCCTGCTGAAGGGTTACCATCTGCAGAATAGCGTCTATGACTTCGTGTCGCTGTTGGAGGAGATGGCTCAGGCTGTCGATTACTATATCATGAAGCCGAACACGGAGCAGCCCGTCGAGGTGGCTGTGCCGGAGCAGTGCGACATACAGCGGTGGCTGGCGTGGTTCGAGGATTACCTGAAGGCAGCGGCTTCTGTGTTGGATACGGTGGTGCTGGATGACCAGAAGATAGACTTCGAGTTGCTGCTGGCTCAAGCTAAGAAGGAACTCTACGAACAGCTGAATCCAGAACTCTATGCGAAACTGCTTGCACAAATTAAGGAGGAATTAAGAGAATACCTGAAGGAAAACCTGACAGAGACGTTGACGGCCTACATAAACGAGGTCTTGAAGCCCGAACTGAGTCGCATCCTTGGAGAGGATATTCACGACCAGCTTTACGAGGAACTTTATGAAGAGCTCTACGAACGTCTGTATAGTGCCCTCTATATTCCTGATCCAGAAGAAGAGGCCTTCGTTCCGCAAATATAAAACAGAAGATGTCTATGAGTCAGATTAGCATACCTCTGAACATAAAGAAAGGCAGGTTGGTAACTAGCAAAAAAGTCACCGAGGCTATCAACAGCTATGTCTCAATGCTGATGCGGACGTCCCGTCACATCACCTCTATTGACCCAGAGTTCGGCTTTGTGTTCAACAACTTGAAGTTTGAGAACTTCAACGAAAAAGAGGGGGTGGTCAGTGGTTCGGATAGTGGTAGCAACAGTCTGACCGACGGATTGTATGGGAAGAAGATTTCTGGCACATCGAAGAACCTGAACACCTTTGCTGCTGAACTGAAGGAAGCTATTTCGCAATACGAGAAGCGTCTGACGGATGTATCCGTGAATATGACCTACATCAGGGAAGAACGGCGCATCTATATGAATATAAAAGGTACCATCTTGGCAACGAAAGAACCCTATCGGTATGCAACGACAATTAAAGTTTGGCACTAATGAAACAAAACATATTTGAAACCCGTCAGCGCACGGAAGAACTGTTGCAGCAGGCAGTAACTATCTGGCAACAGAGCGTTTTCAGTGAACAACTGGAGGGGTTGGAGCAAGACCCCGTCTTTACGCTGCTGATGACCGCATTGGCCTATCAGTCGGGCGAAATGGACAGCGAGTTGGAACGCCTGAAAGCGGAAGTGCTGGAGGATTATGCTCAAATGCTCGTTCCGTATGAAGTAGGGCATGCTGTTCCCGCTACTGCTGTCGTGGAAACTACCTTGAACAAGGATATCGCTGAACAGGAACTGAACGAGAACAGTGTGTTCAAACTCTCGGGCACCAGTCATAGATTCATACCGTTGTTCCAAACCCGTGTGGTAGGTGCGACGGTGCATGCTATCAGTAGGCTTGACGGAAGATGCTGGAAGGTGACGCTGAAGTTTAATAACCCTATAGACAATTTGTCTGGCTTCTCCTTTGCCATCAAGGACAGCAACTTCCAGGATGTGCAAATCAGTGTGGGCGGCAAGCGACTGCCCCTCGTCAGCCCATGGGACTACTCCCAGTTGCCGCTTGCGGCTCCTTTCGGACTTGGGGCAATGCTCTACAACCATATGCATTCATACAACGCTTCTGCCTCATGTCTGGATCTGTTTGCCCGCCACAACCTGCGCATGTACTTCCTCAAGAAGCATCCCAGTGAGGAGTATTATCCGAAGGAGATAGAGAAAATCGACTTGGTTTTCGAGTTCTCCGGCATTGGAGATAATTTTGTTTTCAACAAATCTATGCTGGCAATCAACAGCGTGGTGCTGGTCAATGCTGCCGTCAATACGGCTACTCTTTCGCCCGTCACACCAATTGTGCGGGTTGCAGGCTCCAACAACAGCGACGGAGGAGGCGAACAGTTCATGCATCTGATACGGCCCACAGACGATCAAATATATGCCAAGAGTCCTGTGGAAGTGCGCTATGTGTCTGGCGACCGTTTCAATTCTGGATCTCTCGTCAAGCTACTTAACGCGCTGAACACAAAGTTCAATACCGACTATTATGCCTTTATGCGGCTTTCGGATGCGTTCAACGACGACACTGTTCAGGCTTTGCAGAAATTCCTGTCAGACCTTACTGATGCAGCCCAAAAGGACAAGATACAGAGCATTCCTGGTGTTTACCTCATCTTGCGCGACCAAAATATGAACAAACAGGGTAGTATGGACATCAGGTATTTGACAACTTCAGGGGCGAACATCAGTCAGTCGCTGACAATTGAGAGCAAACTCGAAGTTCCCACAGGGCTGAATGGCCAGGAAACACGTCAGATAATGCCCCCCATACATGGCTCTAATCAGATGAACGATGTTGCGCAGGCGGGCAGCTTGACACGATATTTCATCGCTACCAGCGACCGTGTTGTCACTCCGGCCGATATCAAATTGTTCTGCTACAACGAATTGCAAACGCGCTACGGAATAGTCCGAAGCATGGTTCACAGTATCTCAGTGAATCACAGGAACCAACTCCAACAACATGGGTGTGGTTATGAAATTGTGGTTGACATTCAGTTAACATCCAATTCTTATGTGCAGCGCTCTTTTGCTGATAAGGTACCACAGGCGGAAATCCTCCTGCAAAAGATGATGGAGGTGCGTAGCACCAATATCTATCCCATTCACGTAAGCATCAACATCGTTGAAAGTGAAAAGTGAAATCTTCAAATTAAAAACTGAAAAGTGAAAAATATATGGAAGAAAAAGACTTCTTTTTGAATGTCGTCTATAAGAACAAGACGGTGAAGTTCCGCGTTGTCAATCCCGATGCGCCACTGAGCGTGCTCATTAACAATCTGCGTCATGCTATCGGTAACGACGGTAAACTTATATTCGATTTTCCGTCTATCGATTCCACAGGTGCCCCATTGGACTACTTCTTTGCAAAGGAAGATCCAGAGGTGCACGAGCTGCGCGTTTTGCGTCCCCGTATCGGACATACTGACCAAATACTGGCAGACTACAATGTGAACAACGGCGACACCGTATCATTGATTCCAGACCCGTTCCCAGGGTGAGTGAAGAGTGAAGAATGAAGAGTGAAAAATTAGCTACCGCATGAAGATAATGGATATTGACCCGAAGTCACTAAGCGGCAGAAACAGGCGGTTGCTGCATGAGTGGCAGAAGTTGGAACAAGCTCTTGATGGACGTTCCGACATCTGTTGCAATGTGGATGCGACAAATGCCGATGGGTTACCCATACGTTACCATATCGACTATTACATTAATAGTCTTTGTGGCGTTACGCGTGTTGAGGCCCTCAATCAGCAGGGGGTAACCAACGAGCCGCTCTTTGCCAACCATTATCAAATGCTGATTTCCTTACCTGCGAATTATCCATGCGTGGATGGTGCTCCTGTCTTCTGTTTCCTTACTACTGACAATCAGGGGCAGGAAATCCCTCATCCTTGGCATCCCAATATCCGGTACTTCGGAGCCTTTGCCGGGCGGGTATGCATCAATATGTCGGACACCTATACAGACTTGCTCTGGGGTGTGAAGCGTGTAGCAAGCTACCTGCGCTATGACTGTTATCATGCCGTTTCCGAACCTCCTTACCCCGAAGATTTGCAGGTGGCTGCATGGGTTATCCGGCAGGGAGAACCTAATGGGTGGATTCCACTTAAAAGTTGAAAAGTTGAAAAGTTTAAGAGTTTAAGAGTTCAAGAGTTTATAGAATGAAATATAGAAAAATAATCTTCATCGTAATAGTGCTTTTTCAAGCTTTCAGCCTACGGGCACAGACCACAAAAGTGATTACGCTGTCTCCTGGGGTACCGTACACAGACCAGTTGTCGCTGAAGAATGATGACAAGGACATGGACATAACCCTAAAGTTGGCATTCAACGAAGAGAAGAATACGCTCACAGCCAGTATCAACTCCTCCAAGATGGTTTATGTGTTTTGGGATGCTACACTCTATAAGAAAGCTGTCCATCATCGGTGGCTACGCATCGTAAAACTGCCCTATGTGGTGAGTAGCTACCCGCAGGACCGGTTTCGTTTCACAAAGGAATCCCTCCACAGAATACATAAACCCTATAAAAAGTACAACTTTAAGACTTGGGCGAATGTGACAGGATTGCAACCTATGGACACGGAGAGAAAGATGGTGAACGACCATTTGGAACAAGTATATAACATTCAAGGAAAGGATACCTGTGTGCAGATAACTCTGCGCGACATCCTTTTGATGGAAGAAGGCCCCCAGAAAGGAAAGGCGCACGATTATGACCTTATCTATGGAAAAGACCTCAACACCGAATACCAGGTAACGCTCAAGCGAAACCCCTGTTTCGGACAGGACGAGAAACTTCAGGTCGCTCTGGATGACCTGGTGAATATCCGTCAGAGTTTTGCCATTTTCCGTAAGAAATATGGTAAAGGTACGGTTAGCAGTCAGGAGGAGATGCAAGCCTTCGAAGATCTGCAGGAAACATTGATAGCCAAATATCCCAAGCAAACAGTATCCAGTTCTTGTCCCGACATTCAGGAGGCACAGAATCATTATAATCAAGTGTTAGATTCCATCCAGAATTTCTTTGTCAAACTGGAATCCTCCAATCCGGCAGACGCGATGGGGGCTATAGGCGGTTTCGAGGGACGGTTCGTCAATGCCAAGACTATCTTGACGAATGCGCGGATGTTGGACAATACCATTTCCCGATGGCTGATTAGCCGTGATGAGGCCGAACGCAGTGATTTGATTGAACAGTGCCGCAATATCATCAACGATACGAACGCGATGATTGGTGCTGGCTCCGGACAGACGCCGGAAGAGCGTAATGCCGTAAAGATTTTCCGGGAGGCCGTACAATATTACAAGAGAACATGCGAATAGTAAGATACTTCATAGCTGGACTATTCTTTCTCTCCTTCCTGTCTTTCTCTTCCGGGGCTTTGGCACAGGAGTATGACTATATGTCGCAGGACGAATTGGAAGATCGTATCTTGCGCTTTAGGGACGAATATACCCAACTCTCCAATATCTGCAATTTACAAATCCGCATATCTGATTCGAATCTAGAATCCAGTTCCTTTACGCGTATTCTTCGGGAAAAGGTCCAGGTAATGAATACAGGCCTGCAGTCCCTCGATTTCCGATGGAACGCCTTTACCCAACTGGAACAGGTTGATATAGCCGAGAACGAAGCTCTGATGGAGCAGATGACCCAAGTGCAGAAACTTAGGCAGGCTGTTACAGACTCCATAGCGGCGGCACAGCAGAAGTGCAATGCTATAACCGACTTTGTTGCTGCAGAACGTTTCATCCTGGCACAAGATAGCATTTACGCAGTATTATACAAGCATGCGAAGGTTCTTTCCCTAACTAAGAAAACAGCACCGCAGTTGGATAAGGTACAAGCGCAAGAACAGGCTATTTTTGAGAAACTACAGGAATCCTACGATAAGTCGAAAGCAGCGGTGATGATAGTGCCACAGCTCGCTTCGCGTGCTGCTGTCATCGATGAGCATTTTTACAGTCTGAAAGCTATCAGTGAAAAGATTCAGGCCATGAAGTACCAGCCACTGATTATGCGCATCAAGGACTATTTGATGGGGTTGGCATGTGTTTCGATAATCCTATTATTCTTCAATATGTTGGTAACCAAGTTGCAGGCTGCCAAGAAGGCTCGCCAGATGCTCAAAAAGCAAAAAGATGCCTTTGGTAAAACCACTGATGCGGATTATCCGACTATTTAATTGAAAAGTTGAAAGTTCAAAGATTAAAGACAGAATGATGAAAAAGTCTATTCTTCTCATATTGACAATTTTGCAGGCAGTATGCCTCACTTCCTGCAAAGAGATTACGAAAGAATTGGGCCTTGATGCCGATGTCGATTTTCTCGACGAGATTCTCGGTCAGAAGCGGGATCAAATTAAAATAACGGATATCCATTTTTCTTCCGACTACAAAACGTTTTCTTTGACTTCGGACATTCTTCAGGACATAGGCCCTTACCGGCTGGAGGACACCACACAAGTGCGAACAGAGGTTGTGGAAACAATAAACGGAATGCGGGCGGCTCACTTCTCTACACCACGCCTCAGGAGAATAGAAAACATCGAAGCAGAGCGTATCCACGAATACAACCTTCGGCTGCTTGTGCTTGTCAACCGCACACTGCCTCAGGCCGACCTCGACCGCATACGCAATTATGTCGGAGAAATGAGAACCGCCTTCAACTACGACAATCTCTTCGTAGCTTTCATGGATACGGGCACAGTCACCAAGTCGATAAAGGTCACAGACTATGTTATGGACAACTACTTCAAAAAGTCTGCCGGCCGTTCCGTCTATCTCTACCGCTCCATCCTGCAGAAACGCGAAGAAATGTGCCAGGGCAAAGATATATGGCAGGATGCCAAGGCCTTGTTCCTACTTACCTTCTCTAATGAGAAAGTTTATATCGACGACACAGACGAACCCATAGACCCCAACCATTATCTATACGAGGAGCAAATGGTATCCCCGGGTTCGGCGGCAGATACCCCCGTCTTTACTGCCTTCTATGTCAGTGTTGCTCAGCATCAGTCTGGCGAGGGCGAGCATGAAGAAAATGTCCTCCGCATCTTCTGTAAAAACAGTGGAGGCTCCTACATGAACAACTTCAATTGGGTAACATGCAAAGGGGATATGCTGAGTACTGTTCACCTCACCTTTCCCGATTATCTGTACTATTTCGAGAATCCTGATTTCAAAGTCTATCGTGGCGACAATAAGAAGCTCACGCTAAACTTCTACAACAACCAGAACGACTCGCTCATCGCCACAGCATCCACAACAGTAACCTTGGGAGAGCCTTTCAACCCCATCATTGTGCACGGACACTCCATCGGTTTTGTCATACTGAAAGGCATTTTCCTCGGACTCTTCCTGATGCTTCTGGTCTATTTCGTCATGCAGTTTATTATACCGGCTATCAAATATTGGCTTTTCCAGCGCAAATATGTCATTCGCTACACAGGTCAGAATATGAGCCTCGGGAACAGAGCCATACAGGAGTCCTGCTATTTCTGCAAGGCACCGTTCGAAACGGGCGACTTAATTGTCGTCAAATGCGAACATTCGATGCACAAGACATGTTGGGTAGAGAATGGCCACCACTGCCCTGAGTACAGCGATCGTTGCAAGCATGGTTCCCATTACTACAACACAGCCAATCTCTTCGATGGGCACAACGCTTCCTTCTATCTCAAATGGTTCCTAATGGCCATTGGGGCAGCCACACTTTCGTGGATTATCTTCATCCTTTATGCCCATTTCACATCCATTTCGCCTCTCCATGTTTCCATCACACAAATGCCGGAATTCGGTCTTTTCATAGGCTTCTTCCTCACTTTCGGCATCACCACCCTTACCTTTCGTCCGGGCGGAGATGCATCTATGTTCCTGCACATCTTGTTGCGAGCCGTCGTTGCTTCGGTGGGCTGCTATCTGTCGTTCCTGCTGATCAATGCCATCATCTACCTTTTCAACATCAACAACTTCACATCGTTGTTGAATTGGATACCCTGGACGCTGTCCGGCTTTGTCATTACCTACTGTTCTACCTTTGCCACTCGCATCAAGCACAGCAAGCGTTTCCTCTTCGTCAGTGTCCTTCTCGGTGCCCTTTGCATGTACGTCTGGTCCCTTTTCTTCAGCTATATGGAGAAGGATTTCCGCGTGCTGCTCCTCTTATGCTTCATTGTTTTCAGCATAAGTGTGGTGGCCTGTATTGCTAAGGTGGCGCCTCGTTCCGAGCGCTATTTCCTGAAGGTTCAGGGTGCAACCAAAGAAATGGACATCGCCCTCTACAAATGGTTCCGTAACAATCATGGCCGAGTCGTCTCCATCGGTAAGTCTGTCGATTGTTCGCTTCAGCTTTCTTGGGATATCCAGAGCGAAGTGGCACCCGTCCAGGCAGAGATACGCCTCATCAAGAAAACACCCTATCTTTTGGCAATGGAACCCGGTGTCTTCATCTCCGGCAAACCTGTGCGCGTGGGTAAAAAAGTCCGCCTCTATCACGACACCATTTTCGTCATCGGACGCACCACCTTCACATACATCGAGAAAGACAGATAAGGGGGGTCTATTTTAGTATTTTTTTACTGTTCACGATGTTGATACCCTTTTGCATCTTCTGAAGAAGTTGACCTGAGAGATTGTAAATGGTTCCCTCGCCTTCGGAAAGGGATGGAGTGAGGCTGTTGATACCTGTGGCATCGTCTTCTCCAAAGCTCAGCACGAACGCCTTGACTCCGGCTGTGGGGTCGCCCGCCGTGATGCCGTTCAGTTCAAAGTACGCGCGGCAAGCACCGATGGTGGCACCTGCCTGTGGATAGTAGAGCTTGCTGTGGTGCTCGGTGTCTTCGGAATCGTAACCCAGGAACAGGATGCTCTTGTTCTCTTTTGTGTACATGACGGGGCTGTAAGTGCCCTTAAAGGAGACTTTACGGTCGTCGCTGGTGGCATCGTACATGGTGTCGTTGATGGTGACGCCGGTGAACATCGGGTTCTGGATGGGGTCGCCTGTAGTAGTCCATTTCACGATGTAAGGTTTGCCGGCTTCGATGCTCGTGGCAGTCTTGAAGTTTAGATAGAGAGTGCCGTTTTCAAAACCTGTTTGATGGGAATACGAGCCGACTTCTTTATCTAATTCCATCAGTACGGCATTAGCCAAATCGCCTGTCAGTGAAGCATTGAACGGCAAACACAGCGTATTCCATGCACCATCCTTATACAATGTGCGATCTTGAAGGATGACTTTTTTATCGGAGCCGCCTTTGGAGATGTAGTCGATGTTCTTCTTGCCAGCTGGCCTGGTGCTATCATCATCAAATAGGGCGAGGGCCTGATTGTAGATGTTGTTGATGGTGGCGTCTATGTCGGCGGCTGGCATCGGAAAGGTCCAGCCATCTGCGAGGCCATAGCCGCTGATGTCGGGTGTGCCGGATTCGTTTTTCACGGTAAAGTAGATGAGGTTGTTGCCGGGAGCCATGTAGCTTACGTAGTCGTCTTTGATTTTGATAGTGGCTGGGGCATTATGGGGGTAAAAGCCTTTACTATCATAGGTAATGGTAGCTTCGCCGATAACACTAACGCCAGAACCGGCGGTAAGGGTATATACAGGCTCTGCGACTCCTTCTTTGTCAGTGAGGGTGTTGGGGGTTTTGGCATCGTCGTAGTAGCCGATATTGGTGGTATAGTTGGTGCCGCCCTTTTGCAATGTGCATTCGCGGTAGTAGTTGTTGGTGAGGGTGCCCTTATTGTTGCCAACGATGATGCCACAATTGTTTCCTGTCGCTGGCAGGACTTTCGTATTATAGACGAAGCAGTTACTGATGGTTCCACTGTTGCAATAGCCCACGATACCGGCGACGTAATTATTCCCACCGATTTGAGAGTTAGCAACGGTGACGTTTTTCACGGTGCCACCATCGACATAGCCGAAGAGCCCCTGACAGGTGATGCCTTCGGTAGTATTATAGATGATGATGCCGCTGATGGCGTAGCCCTTGCCGTCGAAGGTGCCGGCGAAAGGCTTTCCTTGGGTGCCGATGGCGAAATAGTTGCTACCACCCGAAGAACCATAACTGATATCATTGTCCAGAATAAAGAATTTGCCGCTGAAATCTGTCGAGTTATTCACCTCGGAAGCCAGCAGGTTGAGGCCGGCGGACGTGGTGATGACATAAGGTTTGTCGGCGGCGCTGCCATCGTGGTAGGGACCTGCCTGCCAGTGGGTAATGTAATCGTTCTTATAGGTGTTGGCGTTGACGGTGACGTCGCCATCGGGCATAGTGAGGATGGTGCTGCTGAGTACGTCGTTGGTGATGTCGCTGTTATCAGAAGCCTTTATGACGGCATAAGCCACGCCGCAGCCGCTGGACACTTCTTTAGTATAACCCAGCGTCACCTTCTCATTCTGCTGCACCAGCGGCCAGTCGGATGTGGCGGTGACGCCAACGTTGCAGGTGACGGTGTATCCGGGTTTCAGTTTATCGCTGTAAGCTTTCCAGCTGCTGTAATCCGAGGCAGCAGGCTTAACGATGGCAGAAAGACTCGTACAATTGTCGAACGCATTGCTTCCCAGAGTTGGAGCCGTGGTGCTCATACAATAGACCTTTTGCAGGGCAGAACTGCCACTGAATGCGTATGTACCGATAGTCGTCACGCCATCCTCGATGATAATAGTTGTGATATTGCTTTTGTAGTTTTTCCAAGGTTGGTTAGAATCGGAACTATTATAATTTGCCATAGCCCCTGTACCGCTGATGGTGAGGGTCTCGTAGGTGTTGTTATTGTCAGTATCTGTGACAGTCCAAGTGACATTGCTTTCATTACCAGCGGCACCGCATGTGCCGGTAGTAGGATCCTGTGCCCTTACCGTTTGTCCCACCATCAATGCTGCTATCGTCAGCAGGGCGGTGAGGACTTGGTTAAATTTTTGGGTTAATGTTTTCATGACCATATAATGATTACTTTAACTTTCTAAACTAATGCCTGATTTTCTATATTAAGATAATATATACGATGCAAAAATAAGAGTTTTTGTTTTAATTTCATCAAACACCAAAGATAATATTTATAAAACTACTCATTTCTTCTAATTTTTCAGGTAGAAATGGGTCTTTTGCAGGTATTCTGATTTAACTCATACATTAAAAGGTGGAGTTGGTACATGTATCCCTTTGGTATCTCTTTACCACTCCCATATTACCCTACAAGCCGAACAGGAACTGCTGGTCGGTGTATTCCCATTGGGCGATGCGAAAACGGATGAGTTGAGCCAGGATGGTAATAACCTTATAGCGGGGGATACGGGAACGGCGGACAATCTGGTTGAGGGGAAGGGGCTGGTCCTGCAGGACTTTGATAACCTTTTTGATGGAGTCGGTATATGTCATCATGGCTCCTTCCGGTTTCTGCGCCTCGCGCCAGATGGCCAGATGCACAGGCGATGCGACGATGTTCTCGTCGGCTATTCTGATATAGGTGCGGAGTTTCCCGTTTTCATCGACGGCACAGATGGGACGGCGCTCCGACGGCGGGATGGTGGCCACAACTATGGTGCGCCCCTCAACATGATAGGTGTCGAACTTGATGCTGGCCTCCGGTCGGCAATAGCGGTAGGCGGCCAGGTGCATCATGTAGATCTCCTCTTCGGAACGGACGCCGGACATATTGCCGTCGTCGCGGACACCTATCAGCAACCGTCCGCCGTCGGTGTTGGCAAATGCGGATACCGACTTGGCCAGTTTCTGTGCATCGGACACCTTGTATTTGAAGTCCTGTTGCTGGTGTTCGCCCTCACGGATGAGGCTTTGGAGAAAATGCTTGTCATCCATTTCTGATGTGTAAAGGTACGAAAAAAAACTCATTCCTGCGCCCGCGCGTATTATAAATATAATGTATAGGGGGTAAAAAGGGCTGTTTTTTTGAAAAAAGTTGTTGAAATCTTTGTCAGTTTACGGAAAAGTCGTACCTTTGCAGCCGCAAATGAGGAGATGCCGCCTCTTTTGGGGGTGGCTAATCTTTACTGCGCGCTCCATTTTGGAGCATGTTCTTTGAAAGATTTACATAGACAGAGATTGTAGTACAAGAAACAAGTACGTAAGAAAGCGAACGTTTGATACAAAACGGCAACGGATGTTATCGTTTTGTTGACAAACGAACGCGAGCGAGCTTTAGGGCTCGCGAGCGAACCGTCAATATCCTGCAAAGGATAGAGAAACAGCAGTCCGGGACAAGCGTCATTGAAACAGACAAAAAAAGAAACGATACTTTACAAGATTCCTAGGAGCGAATGCAGAACCAAGCTTGCTTGGGTTATGCTGAGCGACGACGGAAGCTCGTAAAAATTATCGCAGAGAATTTTTACAATGAAGAGTTTGATCCTGGCTCAGGATGAACGCTAGCTACAGGCTTAACACATGCAAGTCGAGGGGCAGCATTATCGAAGCTTGCTTTGATAGATGGCGACCGGCGCACGGGTGCGTAACACGTATCCAATCTACCCATGGCTCAGGGATAGCCTTTCGAAAGAAAGATTAATACCTGATGGT
>JAFZPZ010000126.1 GCA_017552435.1 Bacteroidaceae bacterium | reverse complement strand
TGGAGTATCGTCTTGTCAATCATAAAATGTCATCTTTCTGAGTTGCTTCTACACTATAGACAATTCAGAGCATCGTTTTTCTACGGAAACGCCAACTTTTTTCATTTGTTCTATCATTTTTTCTTCTTTCAAGGCTTTTTCTCTACCAACGCCGAGAGGGTCTATAATCCTGTGAAAATTGCATAGGAGCTATCAGTTCAGTTAGCATTGACGAGAACAATCCCAATCATAGCTGGCAAATCCCAGGGACAACGGAGGTACAGAGACAGAGAGAAGGAGGGTGATTGCCCTCCTTCTCTCGTTTCATTTTATAGGATACTGGGGATTCTTGGATGCTCTAGCACCTTCCGCCTGCGCCTGAGCACCCGCGGGAGCGCAAGAAGGCGCTTCCTTAAGAAGCGGAGTCTTCTGTGCCCCAGATGTCCCAACTGTTATCTTCCTTGGTGAGGGCGTCGCCACCATCAACAGGATCGTCGCTGATCGCCAGGCTCTCGGCCAGCATCTGTGCGGCCTGTGCCTCTTCTACCTTCAAGGCAGGAACAAAATATGTCTTCTTCATAACGATATTTTACGATTTAATTACTTAAGAATCTTCTTACCGTTGACAATGTTGATACCCTTTTGCATCTTGCTAATACGCTGACCTGCGAGATTGTAGATGGGCTCATTGTCAATTGCCAATTGTCCATTATCAATTGTGCTGATTCCGGTAGCATCTTCTTCTGCGAAGTAGAATGCCTTCACTTGGGCACCGGCGTTCTGATAGTAGGCCTTGCCTGCTGCGATGGTCGTACCCTTGGATGCTTTGTAGAAGCCTACCTTGCCGTCAACCGCAGCGAGGACGTACATTGTGCCGTCAGCTTCGGTATCAGCTTCGGTGCCCTGGAGGTTGTTGGCAATATTGATGGCGGGCAGATCCTGAGCCAGCTTATTGTAGTAAGTGCCCTTCAGGACCACAGGTGTGCCAGCGGGAACGAACTCGACTTCCAAGAGCTTGAGCCATGTGTTTTCGAGGAAGGCTGTATAGGGCTTTACATCGCCGTTCAGTACATAGCCGGTAGTAGTGTCGAACATTGTGGCATAGCCTACCTCGCCAACATAGCTGACAGGTGTCAAATCACCCAGAGGTGTAGGATAAGCGTCAACGCCGAGGTACTGGCCGAAGCCATCACCCAACTTGTAGCAGAGAGCACCGTTTGCGACTTCCTCTTCGGTCACCTGTGTGCCGCCGACATAATCTCCCAACAAATTGAGATAGTAACTGTTGTTGATGGTATTGGTTCCGCCCTTGTGTGTCAGGGTGAAGCAGTTGCCGGTGCCGGTGCCTTCCTTGAGGGTGCAGAGGCTGTAGCAGTTGTTCAGTGTGGTTGAGGAAGAACCGTTCGACCATGCAGAGAAGCTGCTGTACATCGAGCTGCCTTCGTAACCCATTGCGCCAAGCGTAGCGCAGTTGTTGAAGGTAATGTTAGCGTAGTTGGCACCCAGCATACCTCCGTCGCCTGTTACGCCGCTGCGCTTACCGGTAATATCCACATTGGTAATAACATTCTCGACCAGCACATTACCGTATGCACGGCCGATGAGAGCACCATAGTGGATGTTCGTTACAACAGCACTTCCCTCGACATAGAGGTTGCGGATAGTTGCTCCATTGACGAAGGCAAACAGTCCGCGCCACTTATCGTTAACCTCGGCATACTTATAAGTAATGGTGTGACCGTCGCCGTCGAATGTGCCTGCATATTCGGCTGTCTCTGTACCAATCATCAGGTCGGGATAGTCGCTTGCGCTGAGGTCGATGTCGGCTGTCAGAAGAACATTGAGGTTTGTCTGGCCCTCGCTTGTCTTGGTAGCAAACCAGTTGAGCTTCTGTGCTGTGTCGATGAGGTAGTAGCCTTCTGCATCCTGCATCGGACTTCCACAAACTGTGCAGATGCCATCCTCGCCATATTGATGATCAGGCATTACGGTTTGGCCTTCGGTATTGCTATATGTGATGGGGCTGTCGGGCAGCTCTGCACCGTCGCAACGGAGCGTGCCGTTTGCATAAACCTGTTTGTGGGAAGCGAAGGGAAGAGGATAGCTGTCTGTGCCGTCGAGGTTCTGATACCAGCCAATCGTGCTCTGGTCACCATTCAGTTTGAAGCAGAGTTCACCGCTTGCAATCTGTTCTGCGGTTACCTGTGTGCCCTGCTGCTTATCGATGTAGTTGAGATAGTAGCAGTTGTTGAAGTAGTTGGCAGTCGTGCCTCCATGCGTCAAGGTGGCGCTGTTGCCATCGATTCCTGTGCCCTCCTTGAACTCGCAGGCAGCATAACAATTGTTGAGTGTTACACTACTGCTGCCATGTGACCAACCAGAGAAGGGGCTGTACATAGAACTGCCGGGATTGCCCATCGGACCGAGTACGGCACAATTATTGAAAGTAATGTTTGCGTAGTTGGCGCCCAGCATGCCTGCATCGCCCGTCACGCCGCTGCGGTTACCGGTGATGTCAACATTGGTTACAACGTTCTCTACAAGCACTGTGCCGTTAGCCTGACCGATGAGTGCGCCGAAGTGGATGGCTGTTGAAACGGCAGTTCCCTCCACCTTGAGGTTGCGGATGGTGGCCCCGTTGACGAAAGCAAACAGGCCGCAGTAGTTGCTGGTGACGTCGTAATTGTACTTCACCGTGTGCTCTGCTCCGTCGAAGGTGCCTGCATACTGGCTGGTGCTTGTACCAACCATCACGTTACCTGTGAGTTCGATATCGGCAGTCAGTACGGCATCGATGGTTGTTTCACCTGCGTTAACAGCCTTCACAAAGGCTTCAAAGTCTTCGGCTGTGGCAATCTTTGTTCTGGTATCTGGCTCATCGGCATTGAGTTTCAGCAGTCTCCAGCGTCCAGGGTAGCCATTAGCGGCTGCGTTTGCATTCTCGTAGTCGTCGTCGCCAACGCTCTGCTTAGCGAGGCTGTTACTCTCACGGTCGCCGCGGAGATATCCCTGAACATGCAGCGAGTGCTCTGATTCTTCATTGGTCATGTAGAATTTACCTGCTCCGGCTGCAAGGTCGGTAAGGGTATAGCCCACAGGAGCATCGGAGAAGATGACGTCGGCCTCTTCGGGACTAGTGTTCATGTTGCCGATATACTTGCCGTTCTCCTTGTTGAGGAAAGCCCACTGGTCGCCCACCTTCTCGGCTGTCCATACGAAGCCGTCGGCCTCCGTGTTGAGGTCGCCCCAATAAACATACTGCTCGCCCCAGTTAGAGGTGGTGTAGTTGCTTTGGTAGGTTGACATTGCCTTTGGCTTTGCGGTCTTGGTGCCGTTGAACCTGGCGCGGTCGCTGATGATGTAGAACTGATCGCCATCCTTAATCTGACTGGCATCGGTAATCCAGGGGAGCGTTTCGGCACTGCCCAGCGCGATTGCCTCTTCATCGGTGAGGGGAGTCTCCCAGAATGCCACTTCGGAGACATAGGTGTCCGACTTCTCACCATCTTCGTCTGCGAGCAGATAGAAGACGGGGTCAATCTCCCAACGGGCATTCGTGGTTTCGTAGTCGTTGATTTTCTCACCATTCACATAGAGTTTGACAGAACCGTTGCTGTTGGTGAATACAACGCGGTACCATACATCGTTCCAGATGCAGCCGAAGTAGCCGCCCATTGCGTTCGCTCCGATTTGGCTCTTGCTGATGAAGAACTCGCCGTCGTTGCTGTTGCCTCCGCTTGTTTGGAACAAGCCATCATAGACGTAGGCATTGGGCACCTTCAGGTCAATCATGAAGGAGAAGTTGGTAGAAGATGCTGCGCCTTCTGCACGCTCCACCTTCAAGGCAGAGGCTGCAGGTACGAAGATACCAGCACTGCCATTCGCACCTTCTGCTGCTGTAATGCCAGCCTCGTTGACAGTCGCAGGCGAGACGCTGGAAGACCCAAGTACGACAGGGCTTAGTGTCACATTTCCCGCTGTAGCAGCCATCAGGTCGCTGGGGTTTTCAAATTTCCACTGTCCGGATGGTTCAGGTGTCTGAGCCATAGCCGTCAGGTTTCCTGTCATACCCATCAGGGCAAGCAGGAGCATTGGAAGAAATCTTTTTTTCATAGGTAAACTTTTGTTAGGTTAATTATATAGAACATGTGTTCGGTTATGTCATTTTAGCTTTTGCACACCGCAAAAATACAATTTTCTACAGTATTATACAAGAAAATGGAGATTTTTCTCACTTTACTTGCCAAAACGACCTCGAACGACAATTTTCACTAATCTTCCTATGGAGATTTCAGAAACGCCCGGACCAGCGGTAGCATTGTCTCGCTTATCTGTCGCCCCATCGCATAGACATGCCGCATCTTTGTTTCGTTCTGCTCGGTACGACCAATGGGAAGTGTATTCTGGGGATAGATGAGCAGGATGTTGCCCTGCCGCTCCTGATCCTCGAGGTAGGCCAGTTCTTCGTTGTACATAAGGTGGCGACGGGACATTGCCCGAATGATGGCAGGATAGCGGCGCATGAAGAGGCGGAAGAGCGGTATGAGCTTTGTTTTCCTCTTATAGAAGCCCTTGGGCTGTGTAAGGATGACCACGTTGCGGCCAAAGCCCTGTTCCTGAAAATAGCGCAATGGGATGGAGTCGCTGATACCGCCGTCGAGCAGGAGATGCCCGGCGAGACTGACGGGACGCGAGACAATGGGCATAGAGGCCGAGGCACGAATCCAGTCGAGCTCCTCGTCATTCACACTGTCTATGCGATGATAGACAGGCTCTCCTGTCAACACATCGGTACAGACAATATGGAACTCGGTCGGGTCATTGTTGAATGTCTCGACATCGAAAACATCCAACTCGTTCGGCAATGTGTGGTAACTGAACTCGGCCGCCACAAGGTCGCCGGTACGCAACAGGCTGCGAAGTCCCATGTAGCGAGGATCGTCCTTGAAGCGGATATTGTAGCGCAGGACGCGCCCTACCTGGTGCGACTTGTAGTTACACCCAAAAGTAGCACCTGCCGAAACACCCACAATGCCGTCGAAACAGATGTCATGTTCCATCATCACATCCATCACACCGGCGGTGAACAAGCCGCGCATACCGCCGCCTTCCAGTACTAATCCCGTCTTCATTGCTGCAAAGATATAAAAAAAGTTCATAGTTCATAGTTCATAGTTCATAGTTTTTTTGTAATTTTGCCGAGCAATGAAAAACTTTACCGAATTAGGGCTTGCCGAACCGCTGCTGCAAGCCATCGAAGAACTGGGCTACGAGCATCCGATGCCTGTCCAGGAGGAAGTGATTCCTCATTTGCTGAACCACGATACCGACCTGGTGGCTTTGGCACAAACGGGAACTGGCAAGACGGCGGCATACGGCTTGCCACTGCTACAGAAGACCCTCTCTAACTCCCCCTTGAAGGGGGAGGACTCTGGACATGAAGTCTCCCCTTTAAGGGGAGGTTTGGTAGGGTCTCTCATCCTCAGTCCGACACGCGAACTATGCCTGCAGATAGCAGACGACTTGGAGGGCTTCAGCAAGTATCTGCCCGAGGTGCGCATCCTGGCTGTCTATGGCGGTGCAAACATCGAGCCGCAGATACGCGCATTGAAGCACGGTGTGGATATCATCGTGGCAACACCGGGCCGACTGATGGACCTGATGAAGCGTGGTGTGGCCGACCTTTCACAGATACAGTACGTTGTGCTGGACGAAGCGGACGAGATGCTCTCGATGGGCTTCCAGGAAGACCTCGACAGCATTCTGGAAGGCATCCCAAGCGAGCACCGCACCCTGCTCTTCAGCGCAACGATGAGCAAGGAGATAGAGCGCATCGCCCAGAACTACCTGACGGATGCCAAAGAGATACAGGTGGGCAGCCGCAACGAAGGCGCCGAGAACGTGAACCACATATATTATATGGTACATGTGCGAGACAAGTACCTCGCACTGAAACGCATCGTCGATTACTACCCACGCATCTATGCTATCATCTTCTGCCGTACTCGTATGGAAACACAGGAGGTGGCCGACAACCTGATTCGCGACGGTTACAACGCCGATGCCTTACACGGCGACCTCTCACAGCAGCAGCGCGACCTGACAATGCAGAAGTTCCGTCGTCACCGCATACAACTACTTGTGGCTACGGACGTTGCAGCTCGCGGACTCGATGTGGATGACTTGACGCACGTCATTAACTATGGCATGCCCGACGACGTGGAGAACTACACGCACCGCTCGGGCCGTACAGGTCGAGCAGGCAAAAAGGGCACCAGCATCTGCATCATCGGCGTTCGCGAAAAGGGCAAGATAAAGCAGGTGGAGAAAGAGATACAAAAGACCTTCGAACAGGGCACGTTGCCCGAGCCTCGCGATATCTGCACCAAGCAGCTTTACCACGTCATCGACGACATCGAGCGTGTAGAGGTGGATGAGGAGGAGATTGCTCCCTTCATGAGCGAGGTGCAGAAGCGCTGGGAGTGGCTCGACAAGGATGACCTCATCCGTCGTGTCCTTTCCCGCGAGTTCGGGCGCTTCCTGCAGTATTATGCGAATGCGCCGGAGATAGAGGCCCCACAGACCCCCTCTAACTCCCCCTTAAAGGGGGAGAAACGTGGTGCGAAAGGCTCCCTCCCTTTAAGGGAGGGTCGGGGAGGGTCTGAGGGCTATGTTCGCCTCTTCCTCAACGTCGGCAAGATAGACGGCATGTATGCCCGCGAAATAATCGGCCTGCTTAACAAGAACGTGCAGGGCGACAAAGTGGCTGTGGGGCGCATCGACCTAATGAAGAATTTCTCCTTTATTGAGGTAAAACAGGAGGACCTCAACCGCGTCTTGAAAGGCTTGAAGCACGGTGTAACAGTCAAAGGAAGAAGTTTGGTATGTGATGTGGCAGCCCCCGCCCCCGAAGAGGAAGAGGAGAGAAAGAAGGCAGCTCCTTCCCGCAAGGAGAAACGGTCCCCTTCCAACTCCCCCAAGAGGGAGAAAAAGAAAGTCTCCCCTCGGGAAGATTCAGAGGGGGCTACTCATGGAAAGAAATATAAGAAAGAAGACTGGATGAAGTTCCTCCATCCCGATAAGCCCACAAAAAAGAGCCAACAGTTGAAGGGTGAGATTCCTGACTTCAGCGAGGAGGGCTGGGCAAGAAGGAAACCAAAAAAGAAATAAGCCTCACCCCCGACCCCTCTCCCAAAGAGAGGGGAGAACTAGTAAATGGGACTCCGCGACTACAATCGCGCCTTAGTTCTAAAGAATCTAAGAAATGATTAAATAGTAAATAATAAGATGAAAAAGGTAATCCTTTGCGCTGCTATGTGCGCGCTTACATCCCTTTCCCATGCCGATGAAGGCATGTGGATGCTGAACAATATTGACCAAAAGACGGCCAACGCAATGCGGGGCCTCGGTCTCAAGCTCAAACCCGACCAACTCTACAGCACCACACACGCCAGTCTCAAAGACTGCGTGGTCGATTTCAGCGACTACTGCTCGGGCGTTGTGGTAAGC
The DNA here is from genome assembly GCA_017552435.1 of Bacteroidaceae bacterium. Taxonomy (GTDB): domain Bacteria; phylum Bacteroidota; class Bacteroidia; order Bacteroidales; family Bacteroidaceae; genus Physcousia. The sequence goes on along the minus strand of JAFZPZ010000126.1, from coordinate 4,826 downwards.
CCCGATGGCCTGGTATTTACCAATCACCATTGCGGCTATAGTGCCATCCAAAGTCTCTCTACGCCAGAAGACGACATCCTGACGAACGGCTTTGTAGCACGTTCTCGCGAAGATGAACGCCCAGCCGAAGGGCTCTTCGTGAAGTTCCTCCAACGCACGGAGGATTGTACAGCCCGCATCATGCAAGGTCTCAATGGGGTCTATGAAGCTCATCCAAATGAATCGACGGCAGAACTCGACAAACAATACACCGACAGCATCATGGGTGCCGTAGAGAAGGAATTCCAGAAAGCTAACCCCGACCTCGATTGCATGGTAAAGGCTTTCTATGAGAGCAACGCTTTCTATGTAAGTTTCTACAAGGTTTATCGCGACATCCGACTCGTCTTCACCGCCACCGAGACAATGGGCAAGTTCGGCGGTGACACCGACAACTGGATGTGGCCACGACAGACTTGCGACTTCAGCGTGTTCCGTATCTATGCCGACAAGAACGGAGAACCTGCCGAATACAGCATGGAGAATGTTCCCCTGCACCTTGAGAACTACGCTCGCATCGCTATGAACGGTTACAAGAACGGTGACTTCTGTATGACGGTTGGCTATCCTGGCAGCACCAGCCGCTACCTGAGTTCGTGGGGCATTGATGAGAGAGTGAATGCCAGAAACGTCAGCACCATACAGGTTCGAGGCAAGAAACAGGAGGTGTGGAAACGCTTCATGGACGCCGACCGTGCTGTTGGCATCAAGTACGCCAGCAAATGGGCAAGTAGCAGCAACTACTGGAAGAATAGCATCGGCATGAACAAGGCTATCGCCGACCTCGGTGTCATTGCCCAGAAGCAGCAACTCGAGGACAAAATACGCGGATGGTATGGCGACAGAAAAGACCTCTCAGACCGTTTCGGCAGGATGTTTGCAAGGCTTAAAGATGCTTATGGGAAACGGCGCGACGATGTCTATGCGATGGGCTTCTTCCGCGAAACCTTTGTACGCGGCATCGAACTCTATCGCGTTGCCAACATGCTCAACACGATGCCGCAAGATGCCGACAGCACCGAGGCCGCTCAGGTTCGCACTCGAATGGAGTCTTTCTTCAAGGACTATGATGCGAAGCTGGACGAGGCCACGATGGCTGCTCTGCTGAAAAATTACCGCGAGCAGGTGACAGAACGTCGCTATTGGCCCGAGTGCTATGCCGTCATCGACAGCCTTTTCGGAGGCGACGAAAAGGCTTACGCTCATGATGTCTTTGCCAAAACTATTTGCACAGACCTCTCTGCTGTGGAGAAGTTGTTAAGCGACAGCACTCTGCGTGACACCGACCCGGGACTAGTTTATGCACAGGGCATTCCAACGATGATGCAGGAAATAAGTAGAGGCAGCCGCGATGCTTCAACCATTATCGGCTATAACGAACATCTGCTAACGCAGGCGCTACTTGAGATGGATCAGGAGACACCGCACTACAGCGATGCCAACTTCTCAATGCGCCTCTCTTATGGCATCATCCAGGACTACACAGCAAACGGCCAACACTTCCAATATTACACCAATTCGCAAAGCCTGCTCGACAAAGCCGCCAAGCAGAATGAGATAGAGGATTACAAATTGGAAGACGACATTGTTGCCCTGATGAAGGAAGGCAAATGGGGACGCTATGCCGACAAGAAAACAGGCGACATGCACCTGTGCTTCCTTTCCAACAACGACATCACGGGCGGCAACTCCGGCTCGCCGATGTTCAACGGTAAGGGCGAACTGCTCGGTCTTGCCTTCGATGGCAACTGGGAAGCTATGTCGGGCGATATCTCCTTCGACGATAATCTGCAACGCTGCATCGGTGTCGATGTCCGCTACATGCTCTTCGTCATCGACAAATGGGGTAAAGCGGAGAACCTCATCAAGGAATTAATTCATTAGTTCACAGCTTCCCCCCATACGCCAAGTCGCCTGCATCGCCCAGGCCTGGCACAATATAACTGTGCTCGTTCAGGACGGGATCGATAACAGCACACCACAGCTCTGTGTCTTCGCGGTTGCCGAAACGGCTTACGATGTGGTCCACGCCTTCTTGGGCGGCAATCACACTTGCCATGATGATGCGGCGCGGTGTACCGTTCTTGAGGAAAGCATCCACAGCGAGTTCCAGGCTATAACCCTTTGCCAGCATCGGGTCAACCACAATCAGCGTCTTGCCCGTCAGGTCGGGCGAAGCCATGTACTCCACATGCACACCCACCTCGCGGCACTCCTTATCTTTATAGTAGCGATAGGCACTCACAAAGGCATTCTCTGCCTTGTCGAAGACATTGAGGAAGCCTTGATGCAAGGGCAAACCGGCACGAAAGATGGTAGCGAGCACTATCTCTTCGGCCAGACATTGGCACTGGCATGGAGCCAGTGGCGTCTGCACGGTGGTTTCTTTATAGTTCAGGCTCCGGCTTATCTCGTAAGCCTGCAACTCTCCGATGCGCTCCAGATTGCGGCGGAAACGCATACGATTCTGCTGGATATTGACATCGCGAAGCTCACTCAGATACTGATTGATGACGCTGGGCGTCTCACTCATATTTACTACTTTCATCGTTTTTTTATTTAGTCGTTTGGTTGTTTCGTCGTTTAATCTTTTTGTTGTTTAGCCGCTTGCAAAGATACAAAAACGCCACATAAATGCAAAGTTTGCTTTGCAAAAAAGCAAGCAAATGAAATAATTATGAACTATGAACTATGAACTATGAACTAAATGTTATATCTTTGCAGCCGTTTTAAGGATGACACACACAAGAATTAAAGATAATCAATAATATAAATTCAAAAGGCACAACAAATGGCAAAGTTAGATTTAACGCAGTATGGCATCACCGGTAGCACCGTGATTGCTCACAACCCTTCCTACGAGGAACTCTACAAAGCTGAAATCGACCCCTCTCTCACAGGTTACGAGGTTGGTCAGGAGACAGAACTTGGCGCAGTAAATGTAATGACTGGCGTCTTCACAGGTCGTTCTCCCAAGGACAAATACATTGTTGACAACGACGAGAGTCACAACAACGTATGGTGGACTTCCGAGGCTTACAAGAACGACAACCACCCCATGACTGAAGAGGTCTGGGCAAAAGTGAAGGACATCGCTATCAAGGAACTCTCCGGCAAGAAGCTTTATGTGGTTGACGCATTCTGCGGTGCCAACGAGGCAACCCGTCTGGCTGTTCGCTTCATCGTCGAAGTGGCTTGGCAGGCTCATTTCATCAAGAATATGTTCATTCAGCCCACAGCCGAGGAGTTGGAGAAATTCGAGCCCAACTTCGTCATCTTCAATGCCAGCAAGGCTAAGGTGGAGAACTACAAGGAACTCGGCCTCAACTCCGATACCTGTGTTGCCTTCAACACCAAGGCTCGTCAGCAGGTCATCATCAACACCTGGTACGGCGGTGAGATGAAGAAGGGTATGTTCTCCATGCAGAACTACTATCTGCCTCTGCAGGGTATCGCCAGCATGCACTGCTCTGCCAACACTGACATGCAGGGTAAGAACACCGCTATCTTCTTCGGTCTGTCCGGTACAGGTAAGACCACTCTGAGTACCGATCCGAAGCGTCTGCTGATTGGTGACGACGAGCACGGATGGGACGACGAGGGTGTATTCAACCTCGAAGGCGGCTGCTATGCTAAGGTTATCAACCTGAGCAAGGAAAATGAACCCGACATCTATGGTGCTATCAAGCGCAACGCACTTCTTGAGAACGTGACCGTTGACAAGGACGGCAAGATTGACTTTGCTGATAAGAGCGTAACAGAGAACACCCGCGTAAGCTATCCCATCGAGCACATCGAGAAGATTGTGAAGAAGGTGAACGGCAAGAGCGCAGGTCCCGATGCCAAGAACGTCATCTTCCTCAGCGCTGATGCATTCGGCGTACTGCCTCCAGTATCTATCCTGACTCCCGAGCAGACCAAGTACTACTTCCTCTCTGGTTTCACAGCTAAGTTGGCTGGTACAGAGCGCGGTATTACAGAGCCCACTCCCACCTTCTCTGCTTGCTTCGGCCAGGCATTCCTCGAGTTGCATCCCACAAAGTATGCTGAAGAGCTAGTTAAGAAGATGGAGAAGAGCGGTGCAAAGGCTTACCTCGTTAACACAGGTTGGAACGGTACCGGCAAGCGTATCTCTATCCCCGATACACGTGGTATCATCGACGCTATCCTCGATGGTTCTATCCTCAAGGCTGAGACCAAGAAGATTCCTTTCTTCGACTTCGAGGTGCCCACAGCTCTGCCCAACGTAAATCCCGCTATCCTCGATCCTCGCGACACCTACGCAGAGGCCAGCATCTGGGAGGAGAAGGCAAAGGATCTCGCTGCCCGCTTCATCAAGAACTTCGGCAAGTACACCACCAACGAGGCTGGTAAGGCACTCGTAGCCGCAGGTCCAAAGTTGTAATCTTTCGTTTCTAAGGTATATTTAAGGCCGGGCCCGCATCACACTGCGAGTCCGGCCAATCATTTTTAATTTTTAATTAGAGTCAAGGAGTGCCCTTTCGGGCACATCCTTTACTCTGCATCTCCGATGGGGCCATCACCGCCACCATCATCACCGCCACCGGAATCGCCTCCGGTGCCGGGGTTATCACCATTCCCCCCTCCTTCGGAGGGGTTGGGGGAGGCTTGGGCTCCTCCCTTTGCTGCTGCAATCTCGGCGCGGGCCTTGTCGGTCCAGCTCAGGCGGGCGTCCTTCTTCAGTTCGTCGCGCGTGAACTCGCCGGTCGATTGTGCCAGCAACTTGATGGTCTTCACGGCAGGGCCGGTCTTGTCGCCGCTCTTCA
>JAFZPZ010000125.1 GCA_017552435.1 Bacteroidaceae bacterium | reverse complement strand
CGGTTCGTTTCTTATACCCAAGCACTCATACATTATATATATATAATATACAAGCACTCGCTTCTTGTACTACTTCTGTCTATGTAAATCTTTCAAAGAACTCTTTCTTCAATGCTATCGCTCATTTTTTCGCGAAAGCGGGTGCAAAGGTACTGCTTTTTTTTGAACCACCAAAACTTTTTCAGGAAAAATTTCAGATTAAACACAGAAAAATTGCAAGACTTGATAAATATCAATCCAAAAATAAGCTATACATTATTATTATAATATAGAAAAAGAGACAAAATGCACATTTTTCCCATCGTGAGAGTCATCAAAATCTGGAAGTTGTTTTAGAGAAATAAAGAATAATTCTCTGAGTTTTATTTGTTTGTTTAGAAAAAAAGTCGTAACTTCGCAGCGGTTTCGAAAGTATAAAATCATCAACCAAAGAATATAGACAATGAAAAAAGCAAGAATTGGATTGTTGGCTATTGTATGTCTCATAGCCACGAGTTGTGGTAACATGGGCAATGTACTCAGTGCCATTCAAAACGGTAGTGTAATCAATGCCATTACAAGTGTGATCGGTCTTGACAAGGTATCTGCTCAGAACCTGATAGGTTCGTGGACATATAGTGGTCCTGGTTGTGCGTTTACCAGTGAGAATCTTTTGGCCAAGGCCGGTGGTGAAGTGGCTGCCGCACAAATCGAGCAGAAGCTACAGCCATACTATCAACAAGTAGGTATTTCTGCCAGCAACACTCAGATTACTTTCAATCAGGACGGAACCTTCTCATCTAGAATTGCCGGCACCAACTTCAGTGGCACCTACACCTTCAACGAAGCCTCTCAACAGATCAAACTAAAGGGCATGCTGTTGTCCATCAACTGCTACACCAAGCGGGAAATCAATGGTATCTCTATTCTGTTTGAAGCCAAGAAACTGTTGACCGTACTGCAGACGATGTCAGCTCTCAGTGGCAATGCAAACCTTCAGACCCTCGGTGATCTAAGCAAACAATACGATGGTGTTCGTGTAGGATTCGACATGAAGAGATAACAAAACAAAAATTATTCAAAGATTTCTGCAAAAATATGCAGAATTATTTGGTCGGATGCAAAAATAGTTGTACTTTTGCATCCGATTTTTGAATAAATATACCAAGATGAAGGAAAAGAACAACCGTTTGGAGGCCCTCAGACTCATCATTTCAAGTCAACAACTTGGCAGTCAGGATGAACTGCTTAACGCTCTCCAGAAAGAAGGTTTCAAACTCACGCAAGCAACACTAAGTCGTGATCTCAAACAACTAAAGGTGGCCAAGGCTGCCACGATGGGCGGCAGTTATATCTATGTTTTGCCCAACGACACGATGTACAAACGTATATCCACGCCAAGCAACATCAAAGAAATGATGCAGGTGCCAGGGTTTGTCAGCATCAATTTTTCTGGTAACATGGGCGTCATAAAGACACGCCCTGGCTATGCCAGTGCGATTGCTTGGAATATTGACAGCAGCGATATTCCCGAAATCATTGGTACCATTGCAGGTGATGACACCATCTTCATCGTCATTAAAGACGGCATCAAGCATCAGGAAGTAATTGAAGCCCTGAACGATGTCATCCCCAACATAAGATAATCCACTCATACGCAATAATCGACTTTTTACGATAAATTCCATGGAACAAGAAATTGAAGTATTAATAGCAGGGCCGGAGCACGAGAAGTACGTCGACACCATCTTAGAGACGATTGCTGACGCAGCAAAAGTGCGAGGCACCGGTATAGCGAAACGCACACACGAGTATCTGACCAAGAAGATGCTAGAGGCCAAGGCCGTCATCGCCTTGACGAAAGATGGTCAGTTTGCAGGATTCAGCTACATCGAGACTTGGGAGAACCAGCAATATGTGACAACCTCCGGACTGATCGTACATCCTGACTTCCGAGGTCACCATGTTGCCAAGCGCATCAAAGATATGACCTTCACATTGGCTCGTACGCGTTGGCCTCATGCCAAGATTTTCTCTTTGACAAGCGGTGCCGCCGTCATGGCCATGAACACCGCTTTAGGTTATCAGCCAGTCACCTTCGCCGACCTGACAGAAGACGAGGCTTTCTGGAAAGGTTGCGAGGGCTGTGTCAACGTCGACGTGCTGCATCGCACAGGCCGTAAATACTGCATCTGCACAGCCATGCTCTACGATCCGACGGAGCATCTGCCCGCCAAAATTCCAGAGGAAGCACTGGCTCGTATCCGTCATCTGCAAGAATTAGAAGAACAATAATTTTTCCACAACGAATTTAACGAATTACACAAATTGATATGGCAAACAAAAAAGTAGTAGTCGCATTTTCCGGAGGACTCGACACCTCCTACACAGTCATGAAGTTAGCCCAGGACGGCTGGGATGTCTATGCTGCCTGCGCCAATACAGGTGGATTCAGCGCCGAACAGTTGAAGACCAACGAAGAGAATGCCTATAAACTGGGGGCCGTACAGTATGTAACCCTCGACGTGACACAAGAGTATTATGCAAAGTCACTGAAATACATGATTTTCGGCAATGTGCTGCGTAACAACTGTTACCCCATCTCCGTATCCAGCGAACGCATCTTCCAGGCCATCGCCATCGCCCGCTATGCCAAAGAGATTGGTGCCGACGCCATCGCCCACGGAAGCACAGGTGCTGGTAATGACCAGATCCGTTTCGATATGACTTTCCTCGTAATGGCGCCTGGCGTGGAGATCATCACCCTCACCCGCGATAAGAAACTGACACGTAAGGAGGAGGTTGACTTCTTGAACGAGCACGGTTTCTTTGCCGACTTCACAAAATTGAAGTACTCTTATAATGTAGGTATCTGGGGCACCAGTATCTGTGGTGGTGAGTTGCTTGATGCCACCCAGGGGCTGCCCGAAGACGCCTATCTGAAGCACGTCACTGCCAAAGAGCAGGAGGCTACGCTGAAGATTACTTTCGAGAAAGGTGAGATCGTGGCTATCAATGGTGAACAGTTCAATGATAAGATTAAGGCCATCCAGAAGATCGAGGAGATTGGTGCTTCTTATGCCATCGGTCGTGATGCCAACGTGGGCGACACCATCATCGGTATTAAGGGTCGCGTAGGCTTCGAGGCTGCAGCCCCTAAGCTCATTATCGAAGCGCATCGTCTGTTGGAGAAGTCTACCCTCTCGAAGTGGCAGCAGTACTGGAAGGATCAGGTTGCCAACTGGTATGGTATGTTCCTCCACGAGAGCCAATATCTGGAGCCCGTCATGCCCGATATCGAGGCTATGCTCACTTCCAGCCAACGTAACGTCACTGGTACAGCCATCCTGAAGCTGCGTCCCTACGGTTTCGAGACCGTAGGCGTTGATTCTGTCAACGACCTGACCAAGAGCAAGTTAGGTGAATATGGAGAAACACAGACTGGTTGGACTGCCGACGAGGCCAAGGGCTTCATCAAGGTGAGCTCCACCCCACTCCGCGTTTACTACGGCATCCATAAAGACGAAAAGAGATGATAAAAGTAGGAATATTAGGTGCAGCAGGGTACACTGGCGGAGAACTCATCCGCGTGTTGCTCAACCATCCCGAGGCAGAAATCGTGTTTGCCAACTCTGAAAGCAACGCAGGCAATCTGGTCAGCGATGTGCACGAAGGGCTCATTGGCGAGACGGATCTGAAGTTTACTGACGAAATGCCCTTTGACCAGGTCGACGTCATCTTTTTCTGTTTTGGACATGGCAAGAGCGAGGCTTTCCTGAAGGAGCACACCATCCCTGAGAATGTCAAGATCATCGATCTGGCACAGGATTTCCGCATCAAGGGTGACCACGACTACGTCTACGGTCTGCCTGAGATCAACAAGGCCGAGATTCAGAAAGCCCAGCATGTGGCCAACCCTGGTTGTTTCGCCACCTGCATTCAGTTGGGCTTGCTGCCTGCTGCCAAGCTGGGACTGTTGAAATACGACGTTGCTGTGAATGCCATCACAGGTTCCACGGGCGCTGGCCAGAAGCCTGGTGCCACCACACACTTCTCCTGGCGCAACAACAACCTGAGCATCTACAAGCCCTTCACCCACCAGCATCTGGCCGAAATCCGCCAGTCGCTCATTCAGACACAGGGATCACTCGACGT
>JAFZPZ010000124.1 GCA_017552435.1 Bacteroidaceae bacterium | reverse complement strand
TAGAAGGTACAGCCTGTTGACATCTATACAGGCAAAGCTTTTTCCTCCGTTGAAGACGGCGAGGCCAGCGTGTCCATCGAAGGCGAGGTGGGAGGCATCAATGCGGATGGTGACGACGGTAGAGTCGCTGGGCATGGCGTGCAGCATCAGTGTACCCGAGGCTCCGAAGAACCCCTTTTGTTTTCCTTCTGCCTTGAAGGCATGGAGGCGCAGCCAGCCATGACGCTCTGTCAGCGAGTAGCAATTGTCGTGGGGTACGTGATTCCAGCGCCAGCGTGGCGACAGCTCATTGGCGCTGAAGTCGTCGCTCCCCTGCGGCAAACATGGAACCTGAAACGTGGAACTTGAAACTACTGCGGGCTTTTCCATCTGAATGGGCGTGATGGTCATCACAGGCCAATCGTCAACCCACTTAACGGGCACTAACCACGGGGTGCGCCCCTCGGGGTAGTCACGGGTAAACTGTCCTATCCACCACCAGCGGCCGTCGGCCGTGGTGACGTAGCCGCCCTGTCCGGGCAGGAGCATGGAGTCGCGACTATAGACACGTTCTATGCACTTCATCTCATACTTGCCAGGGTTGCCGGGTGTTCCAGGTGTACCGTCTTCATGTGTACCGTAGATATGACGAGAACGGGCGATGTAAGTTCCTTCGCCCTGTCCCTTGTTCGTGAACTCGATGTGCTGTAGGTAGTAGTAGCCGTCCTTTTTGAAGATGCGGTTGCCCTCGCTGCTGTGGTAGGGCGAGACGCACGTGCCGCCGTCAGGCCACTGGTAGAGCGTGTTCTGCTGGGCGATATGCGCAGAGTCGGCATCCAGCAACTGCGTACCGTCTGCCGACATCTGGAAGAGATAGGAGTACCAGTACTCACGACCAGGATGACTTGACATCAAGTAGGCTTTGCCGTCATCATCCCAGAAGGGACAGGGGTCGCTCCAGTGCAACACACGTAGCGGACGGCCGTATTTGTCCTTCACCAGTTGCTCCGTCCACGGTCCGGCAGGGTCGGTGGCCGTGGCCATATAGAAACCGTCGGTGTAAAGGTTGGCGTAAATATAGAAACGTCCGTCGTAGTAGCTGATGGTGGGGGCATAGACACCGCCGTTGTAGCGGTTCATACGACGCCAGGTATAGTCTTCGCTAACGTCGGCTAAGTGGTGGAAGGCATGACCGATGGTCTGCCAGTTCACCAGGTCGCGTGAGTGGAGGATGACCAGCCCCGGATAGTCCTCGAAGGTCGATGCCACCATATAGTAGTCATCACCCACGCGCAGCGGATCGGGGTCGCTGTAGTCGGCCCTCAGTATAGGATTACGGAACGTCCCGTCGCCCTGATCGCCCCAGCGTCCGCCAGGGTATAAATAATCAGAGACACTCTGATGGTACACAACTTGTGAAGTGAGAGACATCTCTGTTACCTCTGCACCAGCTGTGGGTAAGAGCGCGACGCTGACGGTGTCGGTACCGTCGCCACGCAGCCAGCACTCCGGCAGGTAATATTCATTCTGCGGCCCGTGCTCATAGCAGCGACCCAGGCAGTGACCATTGAGATAAACGAAGCCGTCGCCCTTGTGTGAGAGACGGAGCCAGAAGGCCCTCCCCTCACCCTCCCTTTGATGGAGGGAGTGGTTACCTTTGCTCAAAAGGACACTCTCAGAAATAAGAGCTGTCCATGTGAGGAGAGGGGCATCTGTGAAAGTGAGTTTCACGGGCTGGCCGTCTAACGTGACGTAAGCGGGACCGATATGCCAATGTTGCTCCACAGCTTTGTTGGTGTGGTGGTGCAGACCGCGCGAGTCGTAAATGAAAGTGAGAGACTTAGTGCCTTTGGGTACGTTGAAGCTTACCATCGTGTCGGTCTCGGCAGTAATGGGCAGTGATTTTTTGTCGGCAAAGGCCAGTACCACGTCTGCCTCCGTGCGGTTCATCTGGTTCTTGCCCACGCGCTCGATGGTGAGTGTGCCGCCTTGCTTCACCTTCGAGTTTACCTTATATAATATAGGGTAGCGGCGGTAGTGAAGGGAAGCCTCACCCCCGCCCCTTCTCCCAAAGAGAGGGGAGTAGTTACCCTTGCGTTGTGGAACGAGGGTCTGTACCAACTTGTGGGGCTGCGGCTTTCCGGTGTGCTCCACTTCATGCGGAAACCATTGTCCATTATCCATTGCCCGTTGTCCATCGAGAACATACACCCTACTTCCAAAGGCTTCCAAGTTGAAGTCAAGCGATTGCTGCTGGCCATCGAGCAGGAAGGAGAGTGTGCCTTTATGGGGATGCGTGTACTCTTCCGTCCTAACGAAGAGATAGCGTGTTCCGTCAGGATGACGGCGCACGGTGAGTTCGACGAGGCTATCGGTGCTTTGGTACGCCACAGGTTCAATACGGCAGCGGGCGATGCGTGTACCATGCTCGTGGATGAACTCTGCCAGAGACTTAAAGCGGTAGTAACGTTCGTTCAACGAGCCGTCCTCACCGATGGCAGCGGCAAAGTCGTAGGAGGCGGTCTGGTTACGGGCTGCCCAGTCCTCGAAGTTCGTACCGCCTACGAGCATATAGAAGTTTAGGGCACAGAAGCCGCGCTGCAGGGCGTAGAGGGTGATGTTCTGCGTCTGTGCCGGCGTCTGTCCATCCATGTCCCAACTGATTGGCGTGCCGAGGTCGCTGCTCCAGCCGCCCTGCAGTTCGCCGCTGATGAGCGGCTTGCCACCTTGCGACTTCAGCTGCTGGTTGATGAGCCGTCCGAAGCCTTTGCGGATTTGCCAGCGTGGGTAGCTGTTCACCATGTCTAGGACACCGTTCAGAGGCCCTTCCTTCACGTTACGGGCCTGATCGGTCCAACAGGTGATGAAGGGAACTTCGATGCCACAGCGGCGCGAGATGAGTGCCAGTTCTTCGAGATAAGCCCGTTTGCACTTCGACGGTATCCACTTCACGCGGTTGAACTCGTTTTCCAACTGCCACAGGATGACGCCGCCCGTGCCGGGCTGCCGGTGGTATATCTGGTGCGGCTCGGTGACACGTGCCACAGCCTTGTACCAATGCTCGTTCCAAGCCATAAATACAGGGTCATCGCTCTGCAACCATACCTCGTGCTTCGTCTTGGCAGGACGCTTCTGCATAATCCACTGCGGGAAACCGCCGCCGCTCCATTCCGAACAGATATATGGGCCAGGACGCACGATGACATACAGCCCCTGCTCTTCGGCCAGCGTCAGGAAATGCTCAAGCTCACTCAAGTCAACTTTAGAGAAATCATCCACCGAGGTGGGCATCTCGCGCTCGTGCCAGTTCCACGGCACGTAGGTCTCAACACAGTTGAACCCCGCCGCCTTGATTTTCTCCATGCGGTCACGCCACAGCGGCTCGGGCGTGCGGAAATAGTGAAACGTGCCGCTGAACAGAAATACATCCTTGCCTTCAATCTGCAGACAGCGGCTGTCGTAGCGGATACGGTCGGGATGAAGGAAAACGCTGTCGGCTATAGTCGGTCCTTCCGTCCAGTCATCAAGATCCTCGGTGGTGGCTGTGCAGTCGGACATAACGGCCAAGTCTGTGATATTCTGTGCAGATATAGGTGATAGAGCTACGCAGAAGAGCATGAGGATAAAGCTGAGTGATTTCATTGTTTTGCGGGTATGTATCTTTTTCATATAACTTATACGATTAAGCATTAGAATTATTTAAAATGGCTACGGCGTGACATTCAGTCACCCCGTTTCACGCCATTTCCCACGTCTGCGCCCAATGACAGGCAATAGTCACGATATTCCTCTATGTTCATATCTCAATACTTTCTCCTTCCTTACTGATTTCCCAAAAAGGAATGTTTTTCTGATTTGTATATTCTTTGAAGCGCCAAGCAGACTCAAAGCCGCTGACCACGAAGTGCATGGGAACGAACAGCCCCACCTTAAATAGCTCAATAAATTGTCTCCCACCAAGCGTATAGCCATTACCGATGCGTCCGTCAATGGGGAACATTACTATGTCCAAGCTGTCTGTTATCTTGCGTATGTCCTTCAGTTCACCCAGGTATTGCTTCTCATGGGCTATCGGGTCGATGTCCTCTTCCATCTGTTCGCTATGAATGATCTTCCCTGATTCTATTTCAGAGAGGAAGCGAGCGTACCAATTATTCAGGTCCCCTGCATGGAAGATACGTTTGCCTTCGGTCTCAACAATCCATGAAACGCCGCTGTCCGTGCTGCCGGTAGCCCATACAGAGACGGTTCCATCAGTCCATGTGCCACCTTTGCCCAGCCATACATCAGCATCCTCCTTACTCGCTCTTCGATGTTTATAAATATCCTTGGAGAGGATATATGTGATGCATTCCCGTTGCTCACGCCACTCGAAGATAGCCTTGTTGAAGTGGTCTTCATGGAAATGGCTTGCAAAAACATAGATGTACTTCTCCTTCTTTAGAAATGGCGGCACAACACCTGCTAAGTCCATCCAATAGTCGAATATCAGGATGGACTTCTCCGTTTCCAGCACGAAGCCGCTATGGAAGATGTAGGTCAGTGTCATTTAATTAGTATATATCCTATTGTTACAAGCTGGACAATGATGATGGCGGGAATGCCATATATAAACTTCTTGTGCATCGTCTTGTGGCGCCAGACTTTCATGCCGAGCCAAGCGCCAATGCTCCCCCCAAGCACGGCAAGTGTAAGTAGTGCCGCCTCTCTGATGCGCCACTTGGCATGTTTGGCTTTGAGTTTGTCGATACCAAACGTGAAGAACGTAGCCACGTTCTTGAAGTGTCAAGCGTCGCAAGCGCCGAGCGGATAACAGCGAGGTAAACAAGAAAAATCTGTTGAATGGACAGTTCTTTCATAGGCAGTTATCTATTTCTGTGAATCTATTGAAAGTCTTACCGTCTCTTGTTATCTTCTCGAAAAACATCTTTTCGGAACGAACCGCAACTGTTGCCAACAAGTAGGTCGGGCTTTTCCTTGTCGCATATAGTCCTTATCAGCTCCAATGCCTCCTTCGGATGCTGAGAAAGGTCAGGTGTCAGCACCTGAACCTTTTCTGCCAAAGCATCACGCAAGGCCAAAGCAGGAATGCACTGACCGCTTGCAAAGAAGCCGTGGAGAAACATTATTTTTTTCATTCATATGTTATCTTCAATTTCCGAAATACCTTTTGCAATATGCGTTCATGATGCTGTCATACCGTTCGCCACAGTCCTTGTCTTGCATTAAACCATGGTCGGAATTTGGAAAGACAATCAGCTCATAAGACCTGCCGAGGCTGTCATATTTAGCTTGCAGAGCATGGTAATGGTCGGGCTTAATCAGCCAGTCCTTTTCACCGTAAGCGAAGATGGCCGGGAGGGCGGTAGAATCGTTAATGTAGTTGACTGGCGATGCCAGTAACTTGATGCTATCGAGCAGTTCCCTTGAACATTCGCTTGCATTCATCCGTTTGCCCGTACAGCTGAATACAAAGTTTTCCGCGTCTTCTGCTTTTGCATTCTCTTCGTATGGGAACAATATACGGAAGTCTGAAGGACCTACTTTGATAGACTCAAAACGTAGCGGCAACGAATGCGAATGATGGTAGGCGTACATCATGGCCAGGTGTCCGCCAGCCGATGTCCCAGCGATAGCCATCTGACGGATATGGATGCCCTTCTCGGACGCAAAGCCAACGATATGCCTAATACATAAATCAATCTCGTCGGTCATCGTAAGCAGTGAAACACTGTCTTCACTCAATAAACTGTAGTTCATTGTGGCAGTAGCATATCCCCTCTGAACCCAGATGTAGCAGTCGCCATGATGCTCATTTTTGTCACCGCCTAACCAAGAACCGCCGTGAACGAAGAGGATAAGAGCCAGGCTATCATTCTTCTCTGCATCCGTGGGCAAATAGAGGTCGTATATGTTATGCTGCCGGTTCCCGTATGAGATGTCTTGAAACCGTTGACCATACTCATCGTGCCATTTAGGTTTGAGCACATACATAGCGATGGCTCCAATGATAACTGTCAGCACAACTGCGCCTGACAGGCATCCACATCCTTTTTTCAATTTGCTTTTCTTTTGCATAAGCAGTCTTTGTCGCTAAATTCCGATTTATCTGTTTTCTATGTCGCTATACCCAGTCAAAGATTCCTTTTCCAGCACCAATCTCAAAGTGGTATTTGGCGATGCCGAGGTCAATCTGCGTATAGCCAATCAGTGAGAATCCTTTATGAGCTCGCACCTGATGCCGGCCATTACTCATACCAACATATTCAAACGAAAACTTCTGCTGGTTTACGGCTGTTGGAGCAAGTAGGGCTGCTTCAACGCCTTCCCTGAACCACCCATGAGTGATGTCTGCTACATTACTTACTTGCTCCACAGTTTTGATCTTATGACTTACGCCCTGGGTCTCGCCGTAGCCAATAGCAATATAGCAGGCTATCTTCTCTCCATCTTCAAGCTCATACGTTCCTGGCACCTTTGAGTAGCTTAGTCCCACCCAGCAGGTGTTCAATCCCAAAGTCTGGGCATATAGTACCAGTTGCTCGCCAAAGTAGCCGACACGCTCATCAAAGCCATCTGCTTTTTTGCCAGCAATTACAATATAGTTGGTGACTCCACGGAACTTTCCGTATTTAGCCAGTGTACCTTGGAAGGCCTTTGGCTCATTCAGAATCAGCTGCATGTGCAACTGCCCTTCATTGTTCAAATCCGTTATCTTCTCTTCTAGCGCTTTAACAACTTCCTCTGTCAAAGGCTGTTCCTTATATGCCCTCACACTATGGCGGGCTTGAATAGCTTCGAGTATCGTCATAACTTACTTTAAATTCTTCACAAAGAAATCTGCCAAAGTTTCCCAAGGAATCATATTCTTCGGTTCTCCTTTACCGACGAGTTCTGTATATCCACCATCGTAGAGGTCGCAATGTGAAGCTCCAGGGATGATGAGCAGCTGCTTGTTCTCTGGAACAGGATTGTGCTTGCCGACAACGTTGTACCCCTCAGCCTTGCCCTCCACCATATACTTATAAGCTGCCTCACCAAAGTAGCGGGAATGGGCTTTCTCGCCATGCATCACCATCACGGCAGAACGGATTTCGTTGATGTAATAGAGAAAGCGGCTGTTAGCGTATGCCTGAGTGCCGATGACGCGCCAACCATCGTTGCTATTACCACTGCGGGCATGATAGCCTCTCTCGGTCTTATAGTAATCATGGTAGTCCTTCACGAATTGGGGTGCATCGTCTGGCAGCGGATCTATGACACCGCCTGCCATTGCTTTCGCATCAGTCAGACGCTGCTTCGAGAGTGCCTCACGGGCTGCATGACGTGATTCCTCCTTGTCCTCGCTGTCGTAGTAGCCGTTGCCGCTCACACGAGTCATGTCGTACATCGTGCTGGCCACTGTAGCCTTGATACGGGTATCGGCTGTAGCTGCATTCAGGGCGATGCCTCCCCATCCGCAGATGCCGATGATGCCAATCTTCTCAGCATCGACGTTCTCCAGCTGCGAAAGGTAATCTACGGCAGCCATGAAGTCCTCTGTGTTAATGTCGGGCGATGCCGTGCGACGGGGTTCACCGCTGCTCTCGCCTGTATATGACGGGTCGAAGGCCAGCGTCACAAATCCGCGCTCTGCCAACCGCATGGCATATAGTCCGCTCGACTGCTCCTTGGTGGCTCCAAACGGGCCAGAGACTGCGATGGCAGGCAACTTTTCACTTTTCACTTTGAATTTTTCACTGCCGAGAGGCTCGTAGAGGTCGGCCGCCAATGTCAGGCCATACTGTGTTTCAAACGTCACCTTCTTGTGATTCACCTTCTCGCTCAGCGGGAAAACCTTGTCCCACTCCTGCGTCAATTTAAATTCTTGTTTCATATCGTTGTCTGTAGTTTGTTTAACTTCTTTTTGAGTGCAGGCTATCAGCATACCACCGATGAGGAATGCGAATAATGCTCTTTTCATCTGATTATCTTTTTACCGTTTTGAATGATGATACCTTTGTTGAATATTTTTTGTACTTTCTCTCCTTTTCTGATGATGCAAAAGCCGGGCAAATGAGGGTTGCTCCGTATTAAGACACGACGGCCTGTTAAGTCATAGACCATTGCCGGGGTGTCTTCATTTGGCCGGACGCTGTGAACGTTTACTATTGGATTTTCAGCACCGAGGTAATATAGCTCGAAGTTGTCGAAGACCGTCCATGAGGATGCGGAGGAAGTCTTTTTGATGCCGAGGGTGAGTGAACCGTCGGTCACCTCTACACGCAAGTTGTTCTGGTATTTTCCAGCCGTGAAGCGCTCACATGCATCGTCGAGGCTTGTGGGTTGACTGCCCGTCTCGTCCGCAATCTTCATTAATGGCTGTGTCGTTTGGTTGGCATAGAGCAAAGTTTTGACTCCGCGATAGAATCCCTGCACTCGCACTTCGTAGAAGCCATCAGGAATGCCGGTGATTGTCTGATAGATATCAAAGGTGCCAGATGGAGCCTCTGCACATTGGTTCTTCACGTCGCCGCCTGTGGTGACATCGCCCTGCCAAGCAGACAGGCGTGTGTCGTTGCGCCCGAAGTTGGGGCACTGGATGAGGAATGTGGCATCTGCCGGTTCTTCGGGAGTAGCATCTTTGAGCAATGCCATCAGGTCGTCGTAGCGAAGAAGGTTCCATTGAGCGCCCTTGGTGTTCGTATTGGTGAGTTGTGTTGAGACGAGCTGCGCGCCTGTATTGCCCCAATAGTGGCTGCCATCGGTGGAGAGGGTGACGGTCTGATTATCCTTCCAATTGATTCGGAACTCGGTCATAGCTCCGTCTAAATAGCCGTTAGCACCCACATAATGGTTGGCCCCACCATTGGACAGACGGCTGTCGAGTGCATATCGTCCACTCGGAAGTTCTACGAGGTAGAAATCCATAGGATGCTCGGCAAGCACCGCCTGCGTGCCCCACGATTGTCCAGCATTGAGAAAACGTCCATCGCGCTGGTTGCGCAGATAAACGGCCTCGTTGCGGATAGCGCGTTCTATCTGATCTGAAGTGTACTCTTCTGAGCCAAAATACTCGATGCGCACATTGTCGATACCCATCCATTTGTAGTTCTTCTGTTCTGAACGTATTCCAAAACGCAGGCGACCGTCGGTGACGGTGGTGACTACCGAGAACCTTTCAGGGTCGTTGGATGTGACGGAGGTGAGCTGGTCGTTGGCAAACAATTTGACAACATCAGCACCCGCTGTTCCACCTGTTATAACGCTGTTGCGGAAAGCGGCTGCGCTGACACGATAGGTGCCGGCTGGCAGAGCATTGAGTTCCTGATATATCTCGCCCGTGTAGGAGTTGGCATCCCAACTTTCGAAGAAGTTGCCCGTGATGGCTCCGCCTTGGTTGTGGGCAATGAGCTGGTTCTGTGCTTGGGTGGTACACGTCCACCCCTGCTTGCCATAGTTGAATTCGGGATTAGCGACTACGACATTAGCGGGATTGCCCAGACCAATATTAGTCTTATATTCCATCAGCACCCGCAGCTTGTCCCCGCTGTCATCGCAGAGGAAGAGTGTCGGGTGGCGCTCGAACCATTGCTTGTCAAGGTCGATGTTGCGGTGGCTGTGGATGGACATGAGCAACTGCCCGTCGAAGGTGCGGAAGAGCATTCCGTGGCCATAGTCGTCAGGTGTCACGGGCAATGCCTCCTGTCGCCACAGCCCTGTAATCGAACCCGTGGTGGAATAGGCAACGCCCTGCACATAGCGGTCGCCGTGCCAACTTGTCCAGAGCATTCCGAGACGGCCTGTCTGTGTGCGGAACGCAAAGGGGCCGTCGGTCACAGCACCCGTGTTCCATGTGGCATCGTGGGCGCGGAACAGGATGGTCGGTTTGCCTACGGTGCCGCTCATGTCATCCTTCAGTCGGATGGCCTCCACGGTTCCATTGTCGTTCTGAATCCATTCGTGGCAATAGATGAGGTAGCGTGTGCCGTCGGTGTCGATGAAGAGGGTGCCGTCCAGCGTCGATTTCTCGGCAGGAAGATAGGTGGCATCGCCCCCTGACATGAGTTTATACGTGCCCCCCGGCAGGTTGCTGCTCAGGATATGCACGGCTCGTCGGCTATGTCCGCTCTCATCGATGGTTATGGCATCGTTGGTGAATGTCGAGATGTTGTAGTATTTACCGTCCAGCGCATACACCTCCGATGCCCACACTTGCGGACTGGCACCCATCCATGCTGCGCCATCCGCCTGAATAACGGTCTTAGGCCCCGTCCAGACCTCCAAGTCCGAACTCGTCCACATCTGACCACCAGTGCCGGTCATGTAGTACTTCTTTGTCTTTGCGTCAGCCATCACGAACGGGTCGCTGAGGCTGATGTCTCTGCGCAGCGTCTGTGCCTTGATGCTGCCAGACGTGAATAATCCGGTTGCAAAAACTAAAAATAATATCGTTTTCTTCATACTCCTTTCCCCATTTCAAATGCTTCCTGCAACTTGCTGCAGCCTTCAATCTCGCGTACTTCGTTTACACCTCCACAAAAGAGTGTACCGGCCAAGCGGCTCTTTGGATAACAAACAATCCATCCCGTCAGCCCTATCTCTGCACGCTTCGGAGTCTCTTCCTCGTCCTCGGCAGCGGTTGTCAGCAGATAGACATCGCGGAACTTATAGTCCTGCGAATACATCGCGTTCATACGGTCGATGAGCGTTTTCATCTGTCCGCTCATCTCATAATAATATATAGGTGTAGCCCACGCCACCACATCAGCCTCCAACACCTTGGCCATGATGTCGTTCACATCATCCTTGATGACGCACTTGCCCAGTTTCTGACAGCCGAAACAGCCCTTGCAGAACTGGATTTCCTTACCTACGAGAGAAATCTTCTCCACCTCGTTTCTGGCTGCTATTGCACCTTCCACGAACTTATCAGCAAGTATGTCGCTGTTTGAACCACGACGAAGACTCGTCGAAATAACAATTACTCGTTTCATGTTGATTATTGATTATTTTCTATCTAATCTCATTATCTTTACGGGGCGGTTATCGCCTTGATACAGATGACTGCAATAGTTTACCTTACCCGTGTCGCGGAAACCACATTTCTCCATCACGCGACCCGATGCGGGATTGTCAACGAAAAAATCGCTCCACAGCGTCCCGAAGCCCTTCACGTTGAAGCAGTAGTCAATTAGCAGTTGTAGAGCCTCCGTGCAGATACCTTGATTCCAGTAAGGACGAGCCATCCAATAGCCCGGCTCTGCATCATTCTCGCCGATACTGATATTGCTCTCGCCGTAAGTGTAATAGCCCATACACCCAATGGCCTCTCCCGTTTCCTTCAGGACGATGGCCCAGGTTTGGTCGTTATTGAACACGGTGCGGATTATCTGCAGGCTCTCCTCCACACTCTTATGTGGAGGCCATCCGGCACGCGGACCCACTTCTGGGTCGCTGGCGTACTTGAACAGCGTATCAGCGTCACTATCCAACCAAGGCCGCAGTATAATCCTGTCAGTTTCTAACATATCAGGCAATTATATCTTCTCCATGTGATATCCCATCCGCTTCAACTGCATAGCAGCACCAAACAGATAGAGCTGATGCAGACAGGTGACATAGCCCTCGAAAGCTTCCTTGGTTCCCGGCTCAAAGTTTTGGTGCATCAGCGCATTGTTCACTCGCGAGGCACATTCTCCGACCAGTTTCTCCAAAGCATCATAATCTTTGCCTCTCAGCCGCAATACCTCTTCACGGATATACTCATCCATCTGATCGTAGCCCCGCTTGTCGCGCATGTAGGCATAGAGGTCTTCTATCTTCGAGTATATCTCCCATTCCGTGTCCCACATTTTGGCCACAGCCATGCCGATATACATCATCCAGCCGAGTGATGCCGATGGGAAGTCTTGGAACTCACGTATGCCATCGGGGATGTAAGCCTTAGCTATCTCTTCCCATTTCTCTTCGACATCGGGACATTCCGGCAGTCGCTCGTCCACCTCCTTCATCGAAAGAAGGAACTGATGTAAGTCCTTTCTCAATATCTCTTCAAAATTCTCCATAGAATCCATCAACTAAACCAGTTTGATATAGTGTGGAATAATTTCCATACGTAACCAAACTTTCGTATTTATTATATCGTAATCTCTATCAATATATTTTCTGGCCCAACGATGCAACTTTCATAGTAACCATCACCTGTTGTACGTGGCCCGCTCAATACTTGGTAACCTTCTTCATTCAGAAGCTTTGTAAGGCTATCCACCTTTTCTTTTGATCCGACGGAAAAGGATAGATGGATTAAGCCCTGACGGTAGATGTTTTCTTCCTCATTCACTACCTCCGGTCGTGTCATCAGTTCAAGTCTCGCATCAGAGTCTTGAAAACTCAGAATGTACGTCTTCAGTCCAGTCTTTGGATTATGGTACATTTCATTTGACACACCATTGAAGTAACGAATGAAGAACTCCTTCATCCCTTCCAAGTCCAAGCAATATAATGCTATGTGATCTATTTTCATATCTTATTTCTTTTCATCAGGCTGCTGGCCGTCGTGAGCCTTCCATGCACATTCGGTAATCTTCATGTCAGAGAAAATGGCCGTGAAGGATGACTCCTCGGGTGAACAAGCATAGATGCCAAAGCTGATTTCGTCGGCACCGGCATACATGTGGCAGATGCGCATCTGACTGAAATCGACGCCGTTTGTTGAACACTCGATGCAGTAGTCATCCTCTCGGCGAGAGAAGCGATACCACATAGTCTTTACGTCGGCAGGAATAGCCGTTGTGGCCCAGTCGGAATAGCCTTTGTTGGTGGCTACGCTGCCCAAATGCTGGAACTCATCGTTCTCGTATTCCACAGAACCTTTCAGCCAGTTTTCACTATCCAAGTACATCAC
>JAFZPZ010000123.1 GCA_017552435.1 Bacteroidaceae bacterium | reverse complement strand
GCTACAGGTGTCATCCCTACCAACTCTGCAATCTGTTCAAGCCGCACTTCTTCGCGGAAATGACTCGCTATGTACTGCTGTACTTTATTGACGCGACGGCTCTCACTGCTTGCCTTGATGCGTGCAAACGAGGAGCTGGACAGGGTGCGGCTGTCGTCGGCCAGCGACAGGTCGTAAAGCAGTTCAAGGAAGCTCAGCACCGCATGGAAGCCGTGCCCGTGACATATCAATTCGTCCAATCTCCTATATATCCTCATAATGGTGAGCCCGGAAAAGGCGAGGCCCAAGCGGGCACGCTCCAGCATCTGACGGATGGAATGGAACTGGTTCTTATTAAGCAAACTCTCGGGCAGCACGTCTGAGGTGAACTGTATGGTAATCTCTCTGATGTTCGTGCTATGACATTCCCCCTGTTCCCATACGTGTTCCAGATTGGGACTGGCAATGAGGACCAGATCATACTCCCCAATCGTCTCACAGTTATCTCCCACCGTTCGACGTACTCCCGCAGCGCCTGCGATGAAATTAAGCTCGAATTCAGGATGGCTGTGGATAGGGAAGTCGAATGATGATTTGTGGCGGTCGGCCAAGTAGAAACAGTCGCTGTCAGACAGCGGTGTAATCTCCCGCATCACGGATGCTGTAGTGAGGTCTTGTTGAGTCATAACGATTATGTGTTTTTATGTGTATCAGAGCATTGTTCTTATGCGCTCTATGAGTTCCAGACACATGCGGCCATTGTGGTATGGGCATTTCCAGAAGCCGGCATGGTCATCGTCGAGGTTCACTCTGCCATCCTCGCGGATGCTCCAGTACCATTCGCCATGCTCGTAGTCGATGAGTCGGTCCTTGATGTAGCGCCACAATCGTAATGCCTTATACAATGCCTTCTCATCGTCAAAATGCTGATAGAGATTGAAGAATCCCACGACGGCCTCTGCCTGCACCCACCAATGGCGGTCGCGGTCGAAGTGCGAGCCGTCGGGCTCTCCTTCATATATCATGGAGCCGTCGGGCTGCAACCCTTTCTCGCTCGCCAATGCTACCTCTCTCACTATCGGCTCTACCTTATTTAATACAGCTTTGTCTCCAAGTACGAGCGCGGCCTCGTGCAAGAGCCATGAACATTCTATGTCGTGCCCGTAGCTTTCGGTAGTGCTGCGACGCGTCCAATCCATATCGAAGAAGAGGTCGAGGTGGTGCGACTCGGGGTTGAGGATGCGGTCGGTGAAGAGCGAGATGAGCCGTTCGATGGCAGGTGCGGGTGCGTCGATTCCGGCCTTCAGCAGATTTGTGTAAGGTTCGATGATGTGCAGGTGCGTGTTCTGACTCTTGGGATAGTTCTCGTCCTTTGCCGAGAGGCGCATGTCGGCGATGGGTCGCCAGTCGCGCTGGCAGGCTTCGATGTAGCCGCCGTACTCCTTGTTCCAGGCGTGGTGCTCAATGATATCGAAGAGATGGGCGGCCATCTGCAAAGCCTCCTCGTCACCTGTCGCTCGGGCGTATTCCGAAAAGCCGTAAAGCATGAAGCCCTGAGCGTAAAACTGCTTCTTGGTGTCAAGCGGCTGTCCGTCTGCCGTGACGCTCCAAAACGTACCGCCATGCTCCCTGTCCATGAAATGTGCCAGGATATAGTCCTTAGTCAACCGGGCCGCCTCAAGACAAGCAATGTCATGAAGCAGACGGTAGGCTGCACTGAAGGTCCAAAGCAACCGGGCATAGAGGATGGCACCGCGTGGAGCATCCCCCTCCATCAGGCCCTTTCCCGTCATCCGCCCATACCATCCGCCCCGTCTTGTATCAAGCATATTGTTGAGCCAGAACGGCAGGATGTTTTGTGTAAGACATTCGTGGACTTCACGGCATAGAGTGCGCAATAATGTCTCATTTGAAAGAAAAAGGTGTCTCTTTGCAGGCATAGTTATGCGATTTCTTTATTTCACGTTACAAAGATATGAATAAAAGATGCAGAAAGAGTATTCCAAACATGAATAATTACATTATTTGCTCATCATTTGCTAAAAAAAGCTCATCTCTGTCACTAACATACACAATACGAGGCGGCTTTTCTTTGAAAAGGAATAGTGTAATTCATAATTTTCGAAAGTTGAGTTTTTGACTTTTTAATGTTTTAACATTTTTATTGTCCTAAAAATAGTTAAAAACGTTAAATCTTTGTCATTTTTATCCTCTA
Source organism: Bacteroidaceae bacterium (assembly GCA_017552435.1). GTDB lineage: Bacteria > Bacteroidota > Bacteroidia > Bacteroidales > Bacteroidaceae > Physcousia. The sequence goes on along the minus strand of JAFZPZ010000123.1, from coordinate 747 downwards.
TAGAATCCGTGCTGTCACTTTTCTACCGTTTCAATCAAAACAAGCTGACTAACAACAAGTTGCAAATACAGTGATTGCAGCAGTCTGACCTCTGTCACCATCCCCAACAGTCTAACTCGCATCAGCAGTTTTGCCTTCTCTGGTTGCAGCAGCCTGACCTCTGTCACCATCCCCAACAGTGTAACCAGCATCGGCAGCTATGCCTTCTGTGGTTGCAGCGGCCTGACCTCCGTAACCATCGGCAGTAGTGTGCAGATGATTGGCTATGAAGGTGATAGGTATCGTGGTTATACATTCGCCAATTGCCAGGAGCTGACAGATGTTTATTGCTATGCAGAAAATGTTCCCAGCACACGTAACGATGCCTTTGAAGACTCATACATCGAAAATGCCACACTCCATGTGCCGGCTGGTTCGGTGGAGAAGTACAAATCGACTGCTCCCTGGAGCAGCTTCGGGAACATTGTGGCAATAGAACAACCCGTCACCTTCACCGAGAATCAGATGGCAACGATTATATTGCCGATTGCACCGGATGCGGGGAAGGGGAAATACTACAAACTTGACAAGTGCGAGGATGGCAAAATTATCTTCGAGCAGGAGCTGCAGCCCCAAGCCCATATACCTTATATTATTGTGCCGAGCGAGGACTTCTGCATCAACACAAACACAATGGATTTGGCAGGACTACGCCCGGATACCATTTCCATCGAAGCTATTCACTTCATCGGCTCGTACAGCCGCGAG
>JAFZPZ010000122.1 GCA_017552435.1 Bacteroidaceae bacterium | reverse complement strand
GCCCGATGCCGGGGCTACGCTTCAACTGTTGCGTAACTTGACGCACCTCCTGTAAGAAGCGCGTCTTACGCCTGGCTCCGAACTCCCGACGGATGTAGTTGGCAACCTGAGTTCTAGCTTCCTTTGCCTTTGGGTCCCAAACTACTCTCATTGCATTTCGGCCATTTCATTCTGCTCCTCTTCCTGAAGAGCCAGTTCCTCTTCCAAGTCATCCCATGCCTCTTCGTCGGGTATTCCAAGACCTGCTTTGAAGTTTGCTTCTGCCCTGTCGAGCATGGCGTTGAGTTCAGCCTTCGTGTAGCGCTTGCAGGGATAGCCTTCGAGCATCTGCTCCACGCTCATAGCGTCTTCCTTGGCGGGTTTGACACTCTCTATAAGCATTGTCACCAGTTCCAGTTTGTCACTGTAGTCGAGTCCCTTCACTGCATTCCACGCCTTGATAATTGGCTTCGTTGTACGCCGTCTTCTTCCTGCCGTTGTTTCCATATCCTCTATTATTTATCGCAATCACGGTGCAAATATACGATTTTTTCTTATACCATCGCACAATTCCCCCCAAAAAATTACTCAGTTGTTTCACGCATCCAGGCACCTGCTATTAGTCGAAGTCCCAATCATCGACGTAGTGGTCGAAACGGATTCCTTCCGTGCTGCCGAACTGGGCGATGATCTTCATGATATCGTCCTGCTGCTCTGGTGAGAGCAGGTTCTCGCCATGATGGTAACGGTAATACGGCCCGCAGCCACGGCTGAAATAACTCCTTACATACCGGTGGGCATCTGCCTTGTCTTTATACCGAACGTTTTGGTATAGATTTGTAAAACCCCATGCTTTCCGCACGAACTTTTTCTCATGGAAACACTTGCACTCACCGTCCTGCCAGGCAGTAGGAAAGACGGCTGGTCCCGAAAAGTGGCCTTCGGGCAGCGTCAACTGGGCCTGATAATGCATGCAGTTCCCTTTCTTTGTGCATTCATGGTTGAAGCACAGCGGATATCCCATAGGAACATCTTTGTAAGTCAATTTCTTTTCTTCCATATTCGTGTGATTGTCTTTGCCTGCAAAGATACAAAAATAAATTCGTTTGACCAAGTATTACAACAATAATCAGCCAAAACAAACCTGGTTTTAGGTGAATTTGGCTGATTATTCACTCGTCGGGGTTGCTCATTCCTGCAGCTAGGCTCTGGAACAATGAGGTAAGAGATCCTGTGTGCTGGTTATATCGCTTTCAGCGTGAGTCCAAAGACAAAGTAGAAATGTCGGCTGGCGGGATTGGCAACGACCTGTCCGAACAGGGGCAGCTCGAAGGACCGGGTAATCCTGATGGCTTTCGTGACGCGAAGCGACAGGTTGGTGACGCTGATACCACTGGCATCGTACATACCCGACTTCCAAGGCACCAAACCGAACCTGGCATCCCAGTCGCAGGTGGCCAGACGGAAAGGTGCCGACAGCTCGAAATAGGAACTGTAGGCACGCTTGCCATCTGCTCGATAGTCACTGCCGGTAAAGTAGGTCTGCCACGAGGCACTAACGGGTCCGAAATCATAGTTGATGAACCCTTCGAACGAGTGGGCCGTGTTATAATTCTTATAACAGAAATAGGGCTTCCCGTCTCCATCGTTCCAATAATCGACGATACCAAAGGACAGATTACCTGTCTCATACGACAGCGTCAGGTCTACCTCTCGAGCATCGTCTTTGTTGCTCAGGCCCACACTGCCCCATGCCGACAGGCTCAGTCCTTTCCATCCCACTGACAGCTCGGGTTGCAGCGACACATGGCCCATGTCTTGACCACGCCAGATATAGTTACTGACTATGTCGGCTCCAAGATGAACTTCTACTTGATTCTGTGCCCATACTCCCATTGTGCCAGATGACAGCATAGCGACAATCATCGCTATTTTTGCTTTCATCTCAAATGCCCGAAGCATTCTTTTTGTAGGCTGCCACTCTTTCGGCTACATTGGCCTTGAGGTTAAAGAAATAAAGTTCGTAGTCGACTTCGTGGTAACTGCCAGGTCCGAAAAAGTCTGTGCCGGTGACGACTGGCACGTCCTTGACTGTTGTAATCACAGTGCCTCTTTTCAGGTTGACCTTTGCGTCGGCAACGTGAGGAACCTTTTCCATCTGTCCTTTCTCTTCGTTATAGTAGTAGCCGCCCAGGTTCTCCTCTGCCGGAGCGTAGGTCTCGTCCCGCTTCCAGTTGATGGGATTGATGCTAATGGCACCTGGCAGAACGACTCCGTTCTTCTGACCCTCGTTGGCGGGCGACTCGGTATTCCACGAAATGATGACGCCGGTATCGTCGGCTCCCTCGGCAAATTTCAGATGTGGGTTCTCCTTCAGGTAGTCCTCGGTAACGGCAAAGCCAATCACGTAGGCAGCAATCATGCGCTTGTAGTATTCAGGATGCGCCTTCATATATTCTGCCAGCACCAACTTCTGCATGGCCGAGCCCTGCGAGTGGCCTGCCAGAATGAAGGGTCTGCCGCCGTTCAGGTTTTCGAAATAGTAGTCGAGGGCTGCAAAGATATCGTCCTTCGGTGTGCTGGCAAAGGCATTCTGCATCTCCTCAGAGCTCATCGATGTCGCTACCGCCATGTTCACCTGCCTGTAATAAGGCGCGAAGACGTTAGCCATGTCCTCAAAGGCTGTTCCCTGCACGAGATAGGTCTGTGGGGCCGTTTCTCTCATCATCTTCTCGTTGATGTCGGCAAATGTCGAGGCGTTTTCGGAGTCATCGGCATATTCCGTGGGATAGATATAGAAGCAGTCGACGTCCTTTGTGGCCTCGGGCAGCTTCATCCAGTTGTTCTTGTCGCTGTAGTCGGGAGCCTCCGACAGCTTGAAGACCTGCTTTCCCTCGAAGTAGGTGGCAGCGGGTTTGGCCTCGTGAATCTCTGTCACTGGGCAGGTCAGCACGTCCTTGGTGACGAGCAGGAAGTCGGCATACTTGCCCTCTTTCACGCTGCCGCGCTCATCCTCCAGGAACATCTGGCGGGCCACGTTGATGGTCAGGGTCTGGAGAGCCTGCTCACGGGTGAGACATTCTTCAGTCCACCAAGGTTTCGCATTCTCGGGATAGTAAACACCCGTGACTACTATTTCCATGATGCCGAATGGATCATCGGGAGCGCCGCACAATGCAGGGAAGTCAGAGTGTGAGGACAGGTTGATGCCGTGGTCGAAGAATGATTTCATCGGATAGCCCTTGTCCTTCATGCCTTCAGGGAGTATCTGCATCAGCTCTTTCTGCAACGCAGAGTCGGCATGATGCCAAAGCATTCCCGAGGTGACATAGATATTATGGTCTGCCATACGCTTGTAATCCGCCTCTTTGACACCATACACGTGTACCAGCGTATTGCGCATCTCATCCTTTCCACCGTTAATGAAGGCATTGACAATACGCTCAACGCCCTTGTTGCCCATCACGTGGACGTGCATGGTGATTCCCTTTTCGTTAGCCTTGCGTGTGATGTCCGTCAGTTCCTCTTCCGACCAGTTGGGAATACCCTGATGTCCGTCCGCATAGAGTGGATCTACAAATCCTGTGCCGCTTTCCACCGTGCCGTCCATGAACATTTTGAGCCAGTTCGTACGGATATGCGTAGATTCGTATTTCTTTGTATCAGCAGCCTTCTCCAGCGTCTTGTCCACATCCATCCAGCTGTCCATTTCCCATGCCGTGCCCAGGACGAAGTGCATGTCACCGGCCTGGTCCATCTGCTGGGCAGCCTGATAGAAACTATCGTTGAAGAAAGGGGAGGAGTAGCCGTCCTGATACATGGTGTAGCCCTCCGACAGCAGCTGTTCCTGAATTTTGGGCATATTCTCTTTTGCGATGTCAACGGAGAAGAGGTTATCATTGTCTAAGAAGGAACGCACATAAGTGCCAGCCTGTTCTTTCACATAACCTGTGGGCACACCATCGGCATCCAATACAATCTCGCCACCGCGCACTTCTGTCTTGCCAGCCGTGCCGTCCTCCTTGATAAGTCCGGCCTTTTTCAGCAGGATGGTGTTGGCAATGCCCTTATGGCCTTCCTCATCAAAAAAGTAGATTGGGATATCACTGCACACCTCATCTAACAGCTTGCGATAGCACAAGTCTTTGGGGAACTTCATCATCTCCCAGCCACTGCCGAAAACGAAATTGACTCCTGCGTCCTTTGCCTTCTTGACAGCAGCAGGAACGATCTCCTTGATGAACTGGTCCACATCAGTCTCCCGGCTCATGACTGTTCCTACGCTTTGAATGGCATAGCCAAACGAATAGTGCGCGTGACCATTGCCGCAACCGGGCATGACGAGTCCCTTGCCGGTGTAGTCTATCACCTCGGTCTTGCCCTCCTCAACATAGGCTTCGGCTCCAGCCTTGTCGCCTACATAGACATACTTGCCGTCCTTCACAGCGAAGGCTTCAACAATCTGATTTCCCTCAGAAGTGAAAATCTTGCCATAGACCACAAGGTCGGCACTATTGTTGTTTTTGCAGCTGGCTAGCAGCCCCATTCCAAAGATGACACCCATCACTATGATGAGCGACATTAACTTCTTCATCATACTCATACGATTCATTTTATTTCTTATTATTTATTCTCAAACACTTTTTTGCCTTCAAAATAGGTGGCAGCGGGCTTAGCCTCGTGAATCTCTGTCACAGGGCATGTCAGCACGTCCTTATTGACCAGCAGGAAGTCTGCATATTTGCCTTCCTTCACGCTGCCGCGCTCATTTTCGACGAACATCTGCTTGGCCACGTTGATGGTCAGCGCCGTCAAAGCCTGCTCGCGGGTCAAGAGTTCCTCCGTCCACCATGGCTTTGCCTGCTCAGGATAATATACACCAGTCACCGCAATCTCCATGATGCTGAAGGGGTCGTTAGGACTACCGCTCAATGCGGGGAAGTCCGTGTGTGAGGACATGATGACACCATGATCGAAGTATGATTTCATAGGATAGCTCTTGTCCTCCATACCTACAGGCACGTAGCCTTGCTTAAGCAACTCCTGCTTGTCATTGGAGAAATGGTGCCAAAGCATGCCTTCGGTGACATAGATGTTATGGTCAGCCATACGCTGATAGTCAGCGGGCATGACCTGATGCACGTGTACCAGCGTATTGCGCATCTCATCCTTACCGCCATTGATGAAGGCGTTAACAACGCGATTAACGCCCTTGTTACCCATGACGTGTGCGTGTACAGTCATTCCTTTCTCATTCGCCTTGCGCGTGATATAGGCCAATTCCTCTTCCGACCAGAGGACAGTACCTTGATGCCCGTCGGGATAGAGTGGCTCCACGAAACCGGTGCCGGGTTCCACTGTGCCGTCCACAAAGATCTTGAGCCAGTTCGGTTTTACGCGTGTTGAAGCATATTTCTTTGCCTCACTGGCTTTGGTCAGCATTTCATCTACATCCATCCAACTGTCCAGTTCGTATGTCGTACCCAACACAAAGTGCATGTCGCCAGCCTGGTCCATCTGCTGCGCGGCCTTATAGAAATTTTCGTTAAAGAAGAAGGTCGAGTAGCCGTCGAGATACATGGTGTATCCCTCCGACAACAGCTGTTCCTGAATGCTTGCCATGTTTCCTTTTGCTACGTCAACGGAAAAGAGGTTCTCATTATCCAAGAAGGAACGTGTGTAAGTTCCGGCCTGTTCCGACAGGAAACCATTAGGCGTACCGTCTGTCCCCATTCCTATCTCACCACCACGTATTTCTTTCTTGAGTACCGTACCGTCCTCTGCCATGATGCCTGCCTTGACCAGCAGGATGGTGTTTGCCAGACCCTTATGGCCTTCCTCGTCGGCAAAATACATGGGAATATCACTACAGATAGCATCCAACTGCTGACGGGTAGGTATCTTACCTTGAAAGGCAAACATGTTCCAGCCAAAGCCGAATATTGCCTTTATTCCTGTCTCCTTTGCCTTCTTGACGGCAGCGGGAACAATTTCCTTCAGGAACTTGTCAGCATCATCTTCATATCCAATGATTGTTCCTACGGTCTGTATGGCATAACCTGACGAATAATGCGCGTGACCGTTGCCGCAGCCAGGCATCACAAGTCCCTTGCCAGTGTAATTTATCACTTCGGTCTTGCCTACCTCTACGTAGGCTTCGGCACCCGCCTTGTCGCCTACATAGACGTACTTGCCGTCCTTCACCGCGAAGGCTTCTACAATCTTGTTGTCTTCAGCAGTATAAATCTTGCCATAGACCACGAGGTCGGCACTGGTATTATTCTTGCAGCTTGAAAGCATACCCATGCCGATGATAACACTCATCACTGCGATGCACGATAGCATCTTTTTACAAATTGTTTGTTTCATCATGCTTTATTTGTTTTAGGATTGACAATAAATTGTTTTTGCAAAAGTAAGAAAAATCCCGCAAGCCACTTCTGTCAAAATGGTTTGCGGGAAAGATTTTGCTGATTTTATAGCGATATTTTGCTGATTTTGTAAGCAGGGCCTCAAAAGGCTGTCAGGTTTCGGAAGATTCCTGTATCCATGCTGTCACATTCTTCCCCATGCGCTGCTTGAAGGCATTGCTAAAAGTGGTGTAGTTTCGGTAACCGCTGTTCTGAGCCAGACTACAGACGGTGAAGTGCCCCTTGGCAGCGACAGCCCGACGGTAAAGGCTGATGAAATGATCGATACGCAGACCGTTGATATAGGCATTATAAGTGGTTCCCTGCCGCGAGAAATATTGGCTGAGATAGAAACGGTTTGTGCCAATCGCTTTAGCAAGCTGTAAAAGATTCAAGTCGTGCTGCAGGTAAAGCTGTTCATCGATGCAGTGCCGCTGTAATAATAAACCGATTTTGTCCTGGGTGGTCGGCGAAAGGTCGGCATCCATCATCCCCTCAGCGTCAGATTCCTCGTTTATATCAAAAAAATGAGGCTGGGCGGAGCTGAGGTCGCTGATGGTTTCTGTCCGCCAGACTAGAAAGCATACCAGTACGACCTCGTTCACCTGCTCCATGTATTGGAAGAACATGCAGTTAAGCTCAAACGCGTAGATGACACACGACAACAGGATGATGCCCAGTACCACGAGGCTCTGCCACACCTCCTTGTGCTCCAGATCGGCATAGTTGTCGCGCAACCAGCGTCCGTATTGTCTCGTCGCGCGAACCATATAAATAATGATGCCGATGATCAACAACAGATAATAGACATATAACGCCATCGGAATGGTATCGCTGCGGGTAGCGGTACACACCGCCATTCCTACGACAATCGGTGCTATTATCAAAGCAATCGGCCAAAGCGGACGCCTACGGTCTTGCAGCATAACGAGCATGATGGCTATAGCCAGAGGGAAAACCATCATAAAGTCGAACAATGCGCCTGTATAATAGACCATCTTGATATCTTCGACAGAGGTGAGATAAAATGTCGGCAAATACCACACGTGGCTCAAAGTCATGCTGGCAAAGAAGGCAGCAACCCACCGGCGCAGGCGTAATGGCGGCGTGACGTCACGGGCAAAGGCGTTACCCTGACGGAACAGCAGATAGCAACTGGCTATCAAAGACAGCATTGCCACTACTGCGTAAAGCATCATATAGATGGTATCTTCCCGAATCTGGTCGTACATGATTTAGCTAAACCTATGCTATCTGCCAGTCGTCAATCAACTTGGTGTCTGTCTGGAAATTGATGCCGATTTTGAACAGCTGGCGAGGGTCTGAGGCAAAAGGCAGAGCGTAGCCTTTTTCTTCTATCTGCTGTAAGGCTGCAGCTGCCGTCTGGTTCACCTTTAGCTCAAGGATATAGATATAGTCAGGTGTCTGTATCAGTACATCCATGCGGCTGTTGCTGGTATGTCGCTCTACATCGACATAGAATCCCAGAAGCCGGAAGAACACATACAGCGTGTTTTGGAAATACTTCTCCGTGTTGCCCACTACCTGATAGTCGCCATTGGCAAAGAAGTCCTGCAGACGGTGCATGAAGCCTTTGGCTTCACCATTTTCTACATCTTTGACAAAACGAGCGATGCTAAACGTACTCTTATTATCTGTTTGTGGCGTATAGAACGGCAAAAGATATTTGATGAACCCCTGTTCTACTTCACGGTTAGGAAATCCCAAGATGTAGGAGTCAAAACGCTCGTCGTAGCTCTTCAGCGTCAGGTAGCCGCTTTGGTAGAGCAACGGCAGCGGGTTCTCGTCCATGATGTCAATGCTGTTGAGCATGTCAGTCGAGAGTTCCTCGGTGGTCATATTCTCCAAGGGGTAGCACGTCTTCTTCAGTTGATAAACCAGAAAAGAGGGAGTGCCCGTCTCGAACCAGTAGTCGTTGAACACCTGGCTGCTCAGCGTATTCAGCACACTGAACGGATTGTACATACCTTCCTTGGCGTACTTACTGAAGTGGTAGCCGTCGAAGTCGCGGCGCAGCCGCTCGTAGCACTCCTCTTTGGTCATGTTGTTTGCCTCGGCCAACGCCGCAACACTCTCATCGAAATTGGTATGCAGTTCCTGCTCTGTCATACCACAAACAGCTGCATAACGGTGATCGAGCGAGAGGTCTATGAGGTTATTCAGGTCGCTGAACACGCTCACCTTTCCGAACTTTGTTACTCCCGTGAGGAAAGCGAAACGGATGTAGCGATCACACGACTTTAGGACAGCGTAGAAGGCTTTGAGGGTTGCCCTGTATTCGGATTGAAGAGCCTCGTTACCAATGGCTTGAAGCATGGGTTTGTCATACTCATCGACCAGGATGACGACACGCTTACCAGTCTTTTGGTAGGCACATTCTACCACTTGAAGGAAGCGCTCTTCCAGATCCCGCTCTCCGTATGGGCTGTCGTATTCCTGCTCCCATTTTTCAAGATGTCGGTTCAGTATCTTGTACAAGTCGTCCACGCTCTCGTATTTCTTGACGTTCAGGTCTAAGTGCAGGATGGGATGTTTTACCCATTCCGTCTCCAGACGCTCCACAGCCAATCCCTGGAACAACTCTCGTTCCCCCAGGAAGAAAGCCTCCATGGTGGAGAGCAACAGCGACTTGCCGAAACGCCTTGGGCGGGAGAGGAAATAGTATTTCCCTTCCGACACCATCTTATACATCAGTGCAGTCTTGTCAACGTAGGCGTAGCCGTCGCGCCTCACCTCACCAAAGTCTTGAATACCTATCGGATATTTCATAAAAGAATTCTATTTAAACTCGCAGTCTTTTGTCTGCAAGGCTGCGATTAAGCGAGAGCAGAATCAAACGTACTTGAATTTTGCCGAGCGTGAGCAGTCTCGCGGCATTTACGCCGCAAAGATACAAAATTTTCCTGAAACAACAAAGAAAATATGAAAAAACAATTTTATTCCACTCGGATATTGAAAGTTTTTTGAAAAGAAAATTGTGTATTTGGTTCTCCTTCTACTAAAAACTATGTATCTATCTTATTGTAAGCAATTTACAAGAATATTTGCCTCTACTTTCCCTCTACTTACCTTCTACTAAAGTTCTACCTTCCCTCTACTAAACCTCTACCCCACGTCTATGTCCATTTTAGAATAGGACAGTTAACAAAAGGAGTAGGGACCGGCTTGATATTCCCACCTTGGGAATAAAATATTCCCAGCCTGGGAACAAAACATTCCCACGCTGGGAATAATAAATACGCTACGGACAAATTTCTCATAAAAAGATTAGCTTTAAACTCTGCAAGGAAGTATCAGGGATGAAAACTAATGGAAAGTTAGTAGAACTTTAGTAGAGGGAAAGTAGAGGGAAAGTAGAAGGAAAGTAGAACTTTAGTAGAGGGAAATAATGAGAGAAAATGTTGCATAATTCAAATAAAATCAGTAACTTTGCAGACGATTTTATGAAATTTAGTAGAGGGAGAAGAGAAAATTAGAAAATTAGAAAATAAAAAGAAGGGAAAAAATATGAAAGTTAGTTTGTTGAAAATAGCACGTAAGAAGGAGGTCATTAAGCGACTGGAGTTGGAAGAACTCGCTGAGATGATCCGAAAGGGTCCTGATGAGAGCAAGGTATTTAACTTGCGACTGAACTACCATTTCCTGAAGCCACAAAGACAAAACGACGGACAGATTACCATCGACGACAAACAACACTCGGTGAATCTGCCACGTATTCTCTTCGCAGCCGAATGCATGAACTACAAGGAGATGCAGAAGGGACTCCGCTACAATGGTCTTGTGGTCGTAGAAGTGAACGGCCTGAAAACGTACGAGGAGGCTGTCGCTGTGAGGAACCAGGCCGCAAGAATGGACGAGACGGTGATGGCGTTCCTGGGGGCATCGGGAAAGTCGGTGAAAATTGTGTGCCGAGGGAAGATGTTTAAAGCCTCCCCCATCCCCTCCGAAGGAGGGGAGAAGCTGCCCGCTAAAGATCCGGACATCAGGCAGTTCCATAAGAATCTGTATGAGACGGCACGCAGGGCCTATCAGAACCAGTTCGGCATGGACATCGAGTATCTGGAGCCGGTGCTGGAACGAACGGTCTATATGAGTGCCGACCCTGAGATGTATTTTAATCCGGATGCCAGACCCTTCAAGGCCGATACGGAGAAGCACGACCTGCCAGAGCCGACACCCATCTCGTGGGAGAGCGACCTGCTGATGCCCGGGCGCACCATCAAGCGTACCTATCATTTCAACTGGGTCTATATTCTCCGCGAGGTGTTGGGAGACTATTACGACCTACCCGACGAGGACCGTCAGATGCAGCTGTTGCAGCAGATTGCCCGCAAATCACTTGAACAGGGCATACCCCTTTCACATGCCCAAGGGATGACGCTGGAGCATCCGCTGTTCCATAATGACCCTGATCTGGTGAAGAGCGTCTTCGCCACCACTTACGAGGTGACGCTGATGGAGGACTACCGCAAGAAGCACAAAATGAAGCCGCTGAAGAGCGTGCCACAAGAGACGCTGCAGACGATGCGGACAGAGATTTTCCTCACCGCCAACTACGACATGCGCAAGAACCTGATGACGGGTGTGGCTGAATATCGCATGAAATACTCTGAGGACCAGACATTTAAACCGCTGACTGTAGAGGTGCGCAACGATATGACCATCGAGGCCCGCGAACAGGGACTGAAGTCGTGGGACCAGGACGTGAACCGCTTTATCGACTCGACGCGTATCGAGCAGTATGACCCCGTGAACTCCTGGCTCGACAAGTTGCCAGGATGGGACGGGATAGACCGGATTGGGGCACTTGCAGCCCGAGTTCCCACAGAGCAGCCGCATTGGGAGAAGTATCTGCGTTACTGGCTCGTGGGTATGGTGGCTCAGTGGCGCGAGAGCGATAAGCAGCTGACCGGTAATGCGTTGACGCCGCTTTTGATTGGCCGTCAGGGTTGTGGCAAGACACGTTTCTGCAAGATTCTGCTGCCTCCTGAACTGCGAGACTACTATAACGACAAGCTGAACTTCAAGAACGAGTTCGACCTGAACATTGCGCTGACCTCGTTCGCACTCATCAATATCGACGAGTTCGACAAGACTACGAATTCGCAGCAGATTGTGCTGAAATACCTATTGTCGTCAGCCGACGTGAAGTTCCGTCCGCCTTACGGCAAGACCATCAAGCAGTACCGTCGCTACACCTCGTTCATCGGCACCACGAACGATATGCAGCCGCTGGTGGATCCAACGGGTTCGCGTCGCTTCGTCTGCGTGGGCATTCCCAATGGCAAAAACATCGATTTCTCCGACAATCTCAACCACCAGCAGCTCTATGCCCAGGCCCTATACCTATTTAATAAAGGCGAGCGGTTCTGGCTGGAGGATGACGAGATACAGACGCTGATTGAGGAGAACGTGCCCTTCCAGCGTACCGTCGATCTGGTGGAGATGATCAACGAGACTTTCCGCAAACCCAAGGACGACGAGGGCCGCTGGTGGGGAACCAACGAGATACTGTCAACCTTCGCCAGCCGCTATGCCTACTTCGATGCCAAGCGGGCCACACCAATGGTGCTGGGCAAGGCGATGAACAGCTACCGCTTCAACTTCAAACACCGCATGTTGAACGGCCTGTCGGAATACTGGCTCTGCGAGAAATAAATCAAAAAACATCCATTCCGGCAAAATATAATATGCTAAATCCCGTAAGCAAACAACTTACGGGATTTGTTTTTACGGACATGTATGAGTTTCTTTACAATTTAAACTTGTAACCGACAGTCAGAGTGAACACACTGTTCCTGCTGTTCTTCACGCCGTCGTAGGTCATTTTGTTCAACCTTGTAAGACCAATCTGATAGCGGGCGTCGATAGTGATAGGCACTTTGAACTGGTAAGAAATACCAACCGGAATAGAGAAATCGAATTTCTCGTACTGATCCATTACATCAACAGTACCGTAAAGGTCTACTTCTCTTCTGACGCCATCTCCTAAAATGTCCATATCGGCTGTTCCATGTGCAGAGAACTTAGATCTAACCATGTAACCGAACTGAACGCCGGCCTTCACTGCAAATCCTTTGAAAATGTAGTAGTTGGCTACGATGGGAATTTTGATGTAGCCCAGATTATCGCTCTGGTTCTTAACCTTGACTCTGACTCCCTCATCCCAATAACTGAAGTCATCCCATCCGCAACCCTGAGTGGTGTAGTTAAGACCGGCAGCAACGCTGAACCTTTTGGCAAACTGATATTCTGCCTCACCTCCGATGATGAAACCAACGGTCATCTTTTTCTTCAGTTCCATACCATCGTCAAGGTCATAAGAACCTACGTTTGTTATTGATGAAACAACACCACCGACATATGGCTGTAAAGACCATTTACCCTTCTCGAACTGTGCATAGGCACCAGTTGTAGCCATCAAGGCGGCTACTGCCATCATCATAATTTTCTTCATAATAATTCCTTTCATGTTTTTTTAGTTTAAGTTTAAATTTCTCACGCTTATGGTATAAAAGTACGCTATTACTTGTTTCATATATACCTCATTTATATTGTTTTTATTCGATTACCTCAAAATGCTGATAGTCCTTGCGGGTGGTCCAGTCACCGCCCCATTCGAAGCCGGCGGCGGTGAAGAGTTTGAAGCAGAGGTCGTCGTGGGTAATCTTGTAGGGGAAGTCCCAGTCTCGATTGCAGTAGGGTTCGCCGGTGGCGGGCTCGATGAGCAGCGTGCCATCGGCAAGGGTTTTGATGTAGGGGTTGTAGAGTGTGTTGATGTCCACAGCCAGTCCACGGGCATGCTTCGAGAGATTGTTCGTGGCAGCGATGTTGCGGTAACAGAAGCACGACGAGTTGTTGTCGCGCATCTGGGTCTCGTCATCGGCATTATACACGTCGGGCAGCAGCATGCGCTGGATGGGGTATTTTGCATCGAACAGTTGGCGCAGAATGGTAACCAGGCGGTCGGCAATCAACTGGTTGCACACCATCTCGCCCACGTGCATCTGGTTGTCGTAGTCCCAGTGCAGGGCACGAATGTGGCGCAGGTCGTTGCGGCCGATGTATGGATTCTCCTTGAAGGTCTTGCCCTGCATCCGCGCCCACACACCGTCGGGAATCGGCTCGGCGGCGAAGCATTTGTCGATACCTCCGTAGGCATCCACGTCCGCTTGGCTAACGGTACGCCCGGCCTGCCACTCCGTGAGCGGACGGGTATCGACGGGGAACGTGAAGTCGGTCTTCACCACGCCATCGCCATAGATGGTCTTGAAATCATTCTTCATCGAGATGATGTGGTAGCCGGCCTCGCGCCATTTTGCCTCACGTTTGGCACCCTCTGCCAGGTTGGCATGGTCACGGGCATCATCATCGGCCACCAGCATGAATGTGGCGGTCTTGTATGTCTTATTGCCCATGCAGTAGTTGTGCATGGCGCAGTCGCCGCTGCTGTTGCCGAACGACAACACCGGCACCTTGCCTATCTCCTGCGAAATCTGCAGCACTTTGTTCGTCTTCAGGTTCTTGATGATAAGCTCGTCGGTGCGCACGAGGTCCTCCTTCTGGCTCATGGTGTAATCAACACCAGCCTCCGTGCCCTGACTGCTGGACATGAGTTTCACGTCCATGCCGATGACGCGGTTAGGCTCGATGCCGATGCTTTCCACCAGCGTTCGGCAGATAAAGCGGTCGGAGCCGCTAACGACGTAACAGGTGAAGCCGTTGGCCTTCAAGTAGTTGAACACTTCCAATATAGGCTTGTAGAAACTCTGGCCGTAAGTCATGCCCGTGAAGCCGTTGGCGGGCTTGGCGGCGTATGCCTTGACGTAGGCGTCAAACTCGGCGAGCGTCATGCCGCTGTAGGCCTTGGCGGCGGCATAGGCGTGCTTCATGTCAAAGTGGTCGGGCAGTTTCTTGCCGTTGCGCACGAAGTCGCGTATCTCCTGCGCCGTCTCCATCACGTCCTTCGGGGCCTCATACGATGCATCGTCCAATGCGCGGTATTCCAACAGGTTATACTCGAAGTATGTAGGGTAGAGCTCACCAACGAACGTACCGTCCATATCGAACGTGGCGATACGGTCCTCCGCCTTGATAAAGTTTGGACTGTTTGGATTTGTTACGTCCTTCACGTAGTCCTTCAGGGCGGTCAGCGCCTCGCACTGGTTCCACAGCGTGAAGTATTCCTTCTCGGCGGGCTGGACAATGTTGTTATTGTCGTCCTTGCTGCACGATGTCAGTATCGCTGCGCCGCAGATAATAAGAGAAGCGGCGAGCACCCATAGTTTCATTCTTTGCATATTCTAAGATCTTACATTCGTTTATTCGTTTATGAGGCACTGGCCGGTCATTTCCTTGGGCTGTTGCAGACCCATGATGTGGAGGACGGAGGGGGCCACGTCGGCCAGGATGCCGCTGCGCACCGTCGAGTTCTTGTTCGCAGTTACGTAGATGAAAGGGACGGGGTTCGTGGAGTGTGCCGTGTTGGGCGTGCCGTCGGCATTGATGGCATGGTCGGCGTTGCCGTGGTCGGCGGTGATGATGGTCTCGTAGCCCATCGCTTTGGCCGTATCCACGACCTCGTTCAGGCATTGGTCAATCACCTTTACGGCCTGTTGGATGGCGGTATAGACGCCAGTGTGACCCACCATGTCGGCGTTGGCGAAGTTCACCACTATCCAGTCGTACTTGTCGGTCTTGAGCGCCTCGATGAGCTTGTCCTTCACCTCGTAGGCCGACATCTCGGGCTTCAGGTCGTAGGTAGCCACTTTGGGCGAGGCAACCAGGATGCGCTCTTCGCCCGGGAACGGCTCTTCACGCCCGCCGTTGATGAACGAGGTAACATGGGCATATTTCTCGGTCTCGGCAATGTGCAGCTGCTTCAGTCCCATGCTGGCAATGTATTCGCCAAGGGTATTCTCCAGGTTGTCCTTGGGGAAGATGACGTGTACGCCCGTGAAACTGTCATCGTAGGGCGTCATGCAGTAGTACTGCAGGTTGGGTATGGTCGCCATGCCCTGCTCCGGCATGTCCTGCTGCGTGAGCACCGTGGTCAGCTCCTTGGCACGGTCGCTGCGGAAGTTGAAGAAGATGACCACGTCGCCCTCCCTGATGCGGCCATCGACCGTGCTGTTGACCAGCGGCTCCATGAACTCGTCGGTGTTCTTGTGCTCCTCGGTATGGCTGTCGTAGCACGACTGTACGCCTTCCACCATGTCGGTCACCTCGCGGCCCTTTCCGTCAACTAGCAGGT
>JAFZPZ010000121.1 GCA_017552435.1 Bacteroidaceae bacterium | reverse complement strand
TTCAGTGGGCATAGGAACAGGTAACCATCGAAATTGTCCTGATATGTTCCTGTGCCGTTTTTGTATTTTATATCATAGATGCCATCGAAAGGTTCTTTTCCGAATGGTGAATCTTCCAATAAGAAGCCCACAGGACTGTTGCCATTCTCAGCAAAAGCTTGGTCGAAAACACCACCCCGAATAAACGACAGATGACCTCCACTATTGTCGCAAGGCATAACATGCTGGAACACGGTAAATACATTCTGAGAACCAAGACGCTGTGCTAACTGTGCCCCAGCTGTCATATCCTCTTTGCCGTCTCCTCCAGCCGAGGCAAAGCCTGCCATACTCGACTTATAAGCATGACCACAACCGACGAGGAACAGACTTCCGCGTGTATCAGTCTTGGTGTTGATGTATCGCTCTACGACATCGGCCATGTGAGTATTACGATTCTCAGCTGCGTCTGTTGCTGCACGGAATTCTTCTGCCGTCTGGATTTGTGAATATGGTATTTGGAAATCCACTAAACGGATATTGATACGTTTCTCTTGTGGTAAGTGTTTGTTGATTTGCCACACGTCGCATATAAAATCATATTCCCCTTTGTCCCACCAACCGTTGATCTGTTCATTGCGGAATATATCCATTATTAGTTCGCCATTTAGTTTGTCTGTTTCCATGAATATGTCCATTGTCGGTTGTTCTCTTGATGGCAATTCCATGAAGATTGTGCCGCATACTGAAGAGAAATCGGGCTGAGAAATTAAACGTCGAAGCATATCCCACGATACTTTCCGTCGATGGTATTCGCCGTTGATAACAAGTCTATGTATTGCTATTAGCTGGAAAACGAACTCTTCAGGTGATAGCGTCTGCTGTTTTAGATAATCAACAAAAGGCTTCGTGTCTGTTGGTAGAGTCGTGATTGCTTTGATACGAGGTAAATCACAATAAAGAGTGGGCATGTTTTCTTTCAGTTGCTTGTCAATTTCTTCCATATTCTCGGCCATCCCTTGGCCGCCATTCACCCATTTCCCATTCTCAATCCATGTGTAGCTAAATATTAGCCAGTCTCCATATTCTGTGACAATTGCAGCCACAGAATCTTTGTAAATGACAATCTTTACAATCTTCTCATCAAGGATTCTTTGCCTCTTTGCAGTATCTACCACCTCGTCGGTCGCGCAGGTGTCCAGTTCGAATTTTGCGGTCGACATTTTCGCCATCAGTCCCATTTTGCCCTCAGACAACACATAAGCGCGGGAGAGATAATAGTCCAGTGGAGTCGATAGGTCAATGCCTTTGAATGCATAGTCAGAAACACGGCGGTCAATCTTTCTCGTTTCCCATCCTTCAATCGCTTTACAAGTAACCGGTACGTTCATTGTGACGAGGGCGAGCAGTGCGGTGATGATGGTTCGCTTGTTCATATTTCTTTGTTTTTTATGAATTCTGACCGCGAAGTTACAAAAAGGTACACAAAGAAAACCTCGGCGAACCCGAAAAGTGGATGCCGAGGGTGAAAGTCTCAACTTAGGTTGAGAGTTTTTGCTATTTTAGGCGGTTATCTGCCTTCAAACGTGATGTCGCGGCGTATCTTGCTGATGGTGTTGGGATGGACGTTGAGGAATGAGGCGATGTCCTGCAAGTCGAGGTGCTCAACAATACCGGGACAGCGTTGCATCAGCAAATCGTAGCGTTCGCGGGCCGTGGTGCAGTGGAGGTCGAGATAGCGCGAACGGAACTGGCTGAGGATGTGCTCCGCAATGACAGCACGCAACTTCATCGTCTCCTTGCTCTGGTCGAAGTACTGCTCCAATTGCTGTCCTGTGACCCTAATCACGCGGCTAAGCATCATCGCCTCAATGGTGGTCTGCGCCGGACGACCATAGAGGAATGTGGGGTAGTCCACCACGAACTCGCCCTCAAACGAGAACCACGTGATGTGTGCCTTATCATCGCTCACACCATACTTAACATACTTGAAGCATCCCTCAGTGACGTAGGCCAGCCACCGTGCAGGGTCGCCCTCGCGCTCCAACTGGTCGCCCCTGCGGTAAATGACCGCCTCGCCTTCTCGCTCACAAAACTCCCGCAGCGTCTGTATGTCTATACCATTATTGCTAAATTTCTGTTCCATTATCTCTGTCTTGCCTCTGAAAGAATGAGCGGATAGCCTCGAAAGTTTCGTCGTTGATACAATTTCTATTGCCACAGCGGCTCATTCTCCCATCTCCGTGGGAAGCCCATAGCTGCGGTATCAATGGCTGGATAGTTGGCAAGAAGCGCATCAATCTTGGCCTTCATATCATTCTGAGGAGATATGATATTCAGAAAATACTTGATGATGCAAAGACTGAAATAGGCTTTCTTTTGGTTGACAGGAATCGTAATCCAAGGTTGGGTCATTCGCCGCTGAGTAAGCACTTGCAATGCAAATGTGCGGTTCCATACGCGGGCATGATGACCACAATTATTACGGGCAACCGTTATGATAGTCATCCATGAATTGAAGACAGGTATGCCTAATGAGAACTCTTGGGCTATCTTCTTTCGAATTTGGTTACTCTTGATGTTGTTATAAATCTTTGTCAAGACACCTAAAGGAAGAATTTCTGCCAGCATCCAGGCTGGTGGATACGGGTCTGAATAGGTGTTGCGGAAATGCTCAATGAAGTCCTCTCGCGACTTTACAAGTTCTGCATCTATGAGCAGTTTCGTCTTTGCAAAGGTGTGGGCATCATAGAAACATGACGGGTCGGTCATCCAGAATGGATTACCTGTTTCATGGCTCGTTATGTTGACAATGGCACTACGGACGGCTATCTCAATCTTTTCGATCTCGTTGAACATCAACAGCCGCAGATGTCTGTCAAAGCGGTACATGTCCAAGGCTTGATTGAACGTGGCACCAGGTTTGAAGACATGGTTCACTTTTGGCGTGGTCAGAAGTGGATAAAGGTATGCGCTGAATCTGTAATAGCCGATGTGGCGAAGATAGTTCTCCGTCCGTGTTGCATCCTCAATGAGAAGTCCGCGAGATTGCAACAAGGCAACCAACTGGCTCGGCGAGGTGTCGGTTTTAGAATATCGTGCCATAATAAAATAAAACGACCCGCCGATTTAAGCATTGTAAAGAGGCTTGGCGGGTTCTCGTGCTGCAAAAGTAGTGCTTTTATTTGAAACAGCCAAACATTTTGTAAGGAAATAATTTTTATTGTGGCATTTTTTGCTTTTGGGGCTAAGGTTTGTCTCAAAAAAAATGAGCGGACAGCCCCGAGCTTCGTCGGCTGTCCGCATATATGCTTTAGGTCTTACTCTTACAGTCTGTTTGCCATTCGGCGAAGCGCTTTCTCCGTGTTCTCGTGAGTTCCGAAAGCTGTCAGTCGGACATATCCCTCGCCGCTGGGACCGAATCCTGCGCCAGGAGTGCATACCACATGGGCAGAGCGGAGCATCCAGTCGAAGAACTCCCACGAAGTCATGCCTTGGGGAGTCTTTACCCAGATGTAGGGTGCATCCGTGCCGCCATAAACCGTGAATCCCATTTGGGTCAGCGTCTCACGCATCAGCTTGGCGTTCTGCATGTAGTAGCCGATGGTGGCGCGTATCTGCTGCTGGCCCTCGGGGGTGTAGATAGCCTCTGCGGCACGCTGGCTGATGTAGCTGGTGCCGTTGAACTTGGTGCATTGGCGGCGGCTCCACAACTGGTTCAGGGGTACAGGTAATGCCTTGGGCACGATGGTGTAGCCGCAACGAACACCCGTAAAGCCGGCTGTCTTAGAGAAGCTGTGGAACTCCACGGCACACTCCTTGGCACCGGGTATCTCGTAGATGCTGTGAGGCACATCCTTGTTCTGGATGAAAGCCTCGTAGGCGGCATCGTAGAAGATGAGTGCATCGTGCTGCAGGGCGTAATCCACCCACACCTTCAGCTGCTCCTTTGTGAGTGTCGTACCCGTGGGGTTGTTGGGGTAGCACAGGTAGATAACATCCACGTGCTCCTTGGGCATTTCAGGCACAAAGCCGTTCTCTGCCGTGCAGGGCAGCTTCACAATCTTACGACCTGCCATTACATTGGAATCCACATAGACGGGATAGACGGGGTCGGTAACAGCCACCACGCAGTCCTCTGCCAGTAGCTCCTGGAAGTTGCCCGTATCGCTTTTGGCTCCGTCGCTGACGAAGATCTCGTCGGCATCTATATCTATACCGCGTGAACGGTAATCATGCTCTACGATGGCGTTGCGCAGGAAGTCGTAGCCCCTCTCAGGACCGTAGCCGCGGAAGGTGGCACTCTGTCCCATCTCATCGGCAGCCTTATGCAGGGCCTCCACCACAGCGGGGCACAGCGGCTGCGTAACATCGCCAATGCCAAGGCTTATCACATCCGCCTCGGGATTCTCAGCCTTGAAGGCCTGCACCTTCTTGGCAATATCTGCGAACAAATAGTTATTGGAGAGTTCAAGAAAATGTGGATTCACGGACCCTCCCCATGCCCTCCCTTGTAGGGAGGGGGTTGAAACCGTTTGGCTATTTGTATTCTTTTTCATTGTGATAAATTCTTTTATTCTTAATCTTTATGGCTGACCACACTCCCCCTACAAGGGGGAGCTGGGAGGGGGTCCTCAATTTCCCCCTCGAAGACAAACTCCGCAGGCCCCGTCATATACACATGGTTATCGGCTTCGCTCCATTCTATCTCTAATGTGCCGCCGTCCATGATGATACGACTCTTCCTGCCCGCCTTGCCCGTCTGACACGCTGCCACCGCTGTAGCGCAGGCACCCGTTCCGCAGGCCTGAGTTATACCGCTGCCGCGTTCCCAAACGCGAACACGAATGCCGTCAGGACGCATTTCGGCAAATTCTATGTTGCAACGTTCAGGAAAAGCGGCATGGTTCTCTAATGCTTTTCCTTTCAGTTCTACCTCGTTGGTGTCGTCTGTAAAGATAACATAGTGGGGGTTGCCCATGCTCACGAATAGAGCCTCACCCCCTTCCCCTCTCCGAAGGGCGAGGGGAGATTTTCCTGGGTTAAAGAGCCTTTCGTCTTCGAAAACGGGTTCTCCCATATCCACGGTGACGCTTTCCACTTTGCCATCTTTCGTATGGATTTCAAGCACCTTCACTCCCGAGAGCGTAAGCAGACGGATCTGTGTCTTGTCCGTCAGTCCTCTTTCAAAAAGATACTTGCCGATGCACCTGCTGGCATTGCCGCACATCATCGCTTCCGAGCCGTCGGCATTGAAGATACGCATGGTAAAGTCGGCTTCCGGCATCGTAGAACGACCAATCAGCACCAGCCCGTCCGAGCCGATACCCTTGTGGCGGTCGCTCCACGCTATGGCAGCTGCTGCGGGGTCTTTAATATTATATAAGGTAGTGTCAACGTATATGTAGTCGTTGCCTGCCCCGTGCATCTTGGTAAAGTGTATCTTTTGTGTCATTTTGACTTGGTTTCTGTTGCTTATACTTTCCATTTATCCGATACAGGATTATCTATTGGAGGTGGAATGCTATGCCGCAGAGGAGATATACTTTCTCGTCGCGGGGGTTGGCGGCGAGGCCGACGAAGACAGGGAGGTGGTACTTCTGCTTGATGACAAAGTCCTTGGTCGCCTTCAGACCGATGTTGGTGACGCAGAAGCCGTTGGCCTTGTAGCTGTCGGTGGCGTAGGGAACGATACCCAGGCTTGCTTCCCAGTCGAGTTTGGCCAGACGGAAGGGCGCAGTCATTTCGAAGTAGCTGCTGTAGGCGCGCTTGCCGCTCAGGTTCTTACCGTCGTTGCCGGCGAAGTTGGTGTACCACTGCACATTGAGGAAACCAAAGTCGTAACCGATGTTGGCCTCCCAGACGTGGGTGGTCTTATGGGCTTTGTACTGGAAGTAGCTGTTCTTTGAGAACCAGTAGTCGGAGACACCGATGTTGAAACCTCTGATTCTGTAGGCCAATGTGAGGTCCAGCTCCTTGTCATCGTCTTTGTCGAATCCTACGTTGCCCCACGTTGAGAAGCTCAGCCCCTTCCACGCTACGCCGAGGGTAGGTTGCAGACTAATGTTGCCCAATTTCTGACCACGCCAGAGGTATTGGTTCACAAAGTCAATGCCAAGGGTAGCTTCCACTTTATCTTGTGCTCCTGCGGTAACGACACTTGCCACAGCCAGGAGAATATATAATATCTTCTTCATAATCTCAATTTTCACTTTTCATTTTTAATTCAATTGTAGCATGTTTCTCCGTGCTCATAAATATCCAGACCTTCATCCTCGATGCGAGCGGGAACACGCAGACCGTGCAGTTTCTTGATACCATAGAAGAGGAGGATACCACAGGCAGCAGCCCAAAGGTCGATGACGAACACACCGAAGCATTCGGCTCCGAAGAACCCCCAACCATGACCATAGAAGGCACCACTGCTGGTAGAAAGCAATCCCGTCAACAGCGTGCCAAGAATGCCGCAAACACCGTGCACGGAACTTGCACCTACAGGGTCATCGATGTGCAGCACATGGTCTATGAACTCGATAGCGAATACCAGTACAGTACCGCAGATAAGGCCGATGATAACGGCACCTACGGGAGATACCAGGTCGCAACCGGCTGTGATGCCAACAAGGCCCGCCAGCACTCCGTTCAAAGTCAATGAAAAGGAGGGCTTCTTGTACTTCAGCCAAGTGACAAACATTGTTGCTACTCCGCCAGCCGCAGCCGCCAGATTAGTGGTCAGGAATACATGACAGATGGCAATGCGATTCACCTCGCCAGAGGCAGCCAGCTGAGAGCCGGGATTGAAACCGAACCAGCCCATCCACAGGATAAAGACACCCAGAGCAGCCAAGGTCAGAGAGTGACCGGGGATGGCGCGACTCTTACCGTCCTTACCATACTTACCACGACGAGCGCCAAGGGCGAGTGCTCCAATCAGAGCCAGCACGCCGCCTACACTATGCACGATGGCCGAGCCTGCAAAGTCATGAAAGACTTCTCCGAAAGTCTGCATCATGAAACTGTCAGCAGCATCGTTGCAGAGCCAGCCGCCACCCCATGTCCAATGCCCTTCGATGGGATAGATGAGCAAAGAGATGCAAGCGCTATAGATGACGTACATTGAGAACTTGGTGCGCTCTGCCATAGCTCCGCTGACGATGGTGGCAGAGGTGGCGCAGAAGACTGTCTCGAAGATGAGGAAACCCTCGACTGGCAACTCTCCTTTATAGAAAGAAAGGTCGCCCCAGTTTGGCATGCCGATGAAACCGCCCAGTTTGTCGCTGCCGAACATAAATCCAAAGCCTACAAGCCAGAACAGCAGCGAGCCAAACATGAAATCCACGAAGTTCTTGAAGAGGATGTTGGCTGTGTTCTTGCCGCGAGTGAAACCTGCTTCGCACAGCGCAAAGCCCGGCTGCATGAAGAATACCAACATAGCGGCCAACAACATCCAAACAGTATCTAATGATAAAGCAATTTCGTTCATAATATAATATAAATATGTTATCCTGTTTTATTTCTTGTCTCTCAATACGGTGTCGCCGTGTTCTCCAGTTCGGATGCTCCATGTGTCAATCATTTCGCTCACGAAGATGCGTCCGTCGCCAACCTCGCCAGTGTGTGCCGTTTCTATAATTACCTTCACCGTAGGTTCTACGAACTGGTCGCGACAAACAATCGTAAGTGCTACACGCTCGATGACATCCGTTGAGTATTGTACACCACGATATATGCGTTCCTGTCGGCTCTGACCGATGCCGTGTACGTCATGATACTCAAACCAATCGATGTCCGAACTGAGCAATGCTTCCTTCACATCCTCAAACTTCGTCTTTCGGATAATTGCTTCAATCTTTTTCATACCTTAAAGTGTTAATAAATGAGCGTCCTATTGTCACATTGCAATGATTTCGGTGCAAAGATATGACAAAATGTTGCAATTGTGAACAATTATATGAACAAAATGTCACATCTGTAGTGCTTAATTTGATTTATGTCAATAAAATCTTGTGTTTTCGAAACAAAAAGCTATGATTTTATTGTGGGGATTGACAAAATGATGTAACTTTGCAGCGTATTTGTTATAAATGATATTTAATTATAAATTGTAAATACCCAAAACGCAAATTACATTATGTGTGGTATTGTAGGTTATATAGGTAAAAAGAAAGCTTACCCTATTCTGATTAAAGGACTTCAGCGACTGGAGTATCGTGGTTATGACAGTGCAGGCGTGGCCCTGATTGACGACAAGGGTGGCCTGAACGTATATAAAGCCAAAGGTAAGGTGGCCGACCTGATGGCATTCTGTGAAGAGAAGGACACGAGCGGTAGTGCTGGCATCGCCCATACACGTTGGGCTACTCACGGCGAACCCAATAGCGCCAATGCTCATCCGCATTACTCAGCTTCGGGACGATTGGCACTCATCCACAACGGCATCATCGAGAACTATGCGACCATCAAGGAAAACCTCGTAAACCGAGGCATCCAGTTCAAGAGCGTTACAGATACCGAAGTGCTGGTGCAACTCATCGAGCATATTATGCTCAGTAACGACCTCCCTTTGCTCGAAGCTGTTCAGGTGGCGTTGAGACAGGTCATCGGTGCCTACGCCATTGCCATCCTTGACCGCGAACATCCGGACACTATCATCTGTGCTCGTCAGAGCTCTCCGCTCGTCGTGGGTCTTGGTGCCGACGGCGACTTCTACCTTGCTTCCGATGCTGGTCCTATTGCCGAATATACTGACAAAGTGGTCTATCTGAACGATGGCGACATCGCAGTCCTGCAATTGGGCAAGGAGTTGAAGGTGGTGAATGTGGATAATGAGGAGCAGCATCCGAAGGTGAAGCAGATTGATGTAACCCTCGGGCAGTTGGAAAAGGGCGGCTATCCCTTCTTCATGCTTAAAGAAATTTTCGAGCAGCCGGACTGCCTGCGTAATTGTATGCGAGGCCGCATCAATGTGGACGGCGACAATGTGACGCTCAGCGCCGTTATCGATTACCGCGAGAAGCTGGCAGGCGCCCGCCGCATCGTCATCGTGGCATGCGGCACGAGTTGGCACGCAGGACTCATCGGCAAGCAGCTCTTCGAGAACTTGTGCCGCATTCCCGTCGAGGTGGAGTATGCCTCGGAGTTTCGTTATCGCGACCCTGTCATCTATCCCGATGACGTTGTGATTGCCATCTCGCAAAGCGGAGAGACTGCCGATACCCTGGCTGCCATTGAAATGGCCCGAAAGGCCGGAGCCTTCGTCTTCGGTGTATGCAACGCCATTGGTGCTAGCATTCCGCGTCAGACCTCTACAGGTGTATATATCCATGTCGGTCCGGAGATTGGCGTGGCATCTACCAAAGCCTTCACGGGACAGGTCACCGTCTTATCAATGTTGGCTCTCTGTATCGCCAATGAGCGCCGCACGATTCCAGGCGACAAGTATAAGGAGATGGTAAAGGAATTGACGCTGATTCCTGGGAAGATGGAGCAGGCCCTAAGGACCAACGAGCAGATAGAACGACTGGCACCTATCTTCACCTACGCCAAGAACTGCCTGTATCTGGGTCGTGGCTATAACTATCCCGTGGCACTCGAGGGTGCACTCAAGCTGAAAGAAATATCCTATATCCATGCCGAGGGCTATCCCGCTGCGGAAATGAAGCACGGACCTATTGCTCTCATCGACTCGGAAATGCCTGTGTTTGTCATTGCCACACACGACAAGCTCTACGAGAAGGTCATCAGTAACATACAGGAAGTAAGAGCGCGGGGCGGACGAGTCACGGCACTTGTCACTGCCGGTGATGAACAGATTCGCCGTCTTGCCGACCACGTCATTGAACTGCCCGAGACGATGGAGTGCTTCCAGCCTCTCATCGCCAGCATCCCCCTGCAACTGCTTGCCTACCACATTGCTGTCTGCAAGGGTAAGGACGTTGACCGGCCCCGCAACCTCGCCAAGAGTGTCACCGTGGAATAACGACATAATAAGAAATGATGGAACTGCTCAAACATGAATGTGGTGTGGCGATGATTCGCCTACTG
The DNA here is from genome assembly GCA_017552435.1 of Bacteroidaceae bacterium. Lineage (GTDB taxonomy): Bacteria > Bacteroidota > Bacteroidia > Bacteroidales > Bacteroidaceae > Physcousia. The sequence goes on along the minus strand of JAFZPZ010000121.1, from coordinate 2,660 downwards.
AAGCCGCTGTCGTATTATCAGGAGAAGTATGGCACACGGCACTACGCCCTGAACAAGCTGTACCTGATGATGGAGAAGCAGCACAACCGCGGTCAGGAGGGTGCCGGCATTGCCTGCGTCGACATGGATGCTCCAGTCGGGGAGGAATATATGTTCCGCGAAAGAGCTGAGGGTAAAGAGGCGATTACGGAAATTTTCAATCATGTTCAGGGCTGGGTGGAGGCCTCGCTTTTCATGGGTCATCTCCGCTATTCCACCACGGGAAAGAGCGGATTGCAATACGTGCACCCTTTCCTGCGTCGCAACAACTGGCGGGCGAAGAACCTGTGTCTTTGCGGCAACTTCAACATGACGAACATCGACGAAATTTTCGATAAGATTGTTCGCCAGGGACAATCACCGCGAATGTTCGGAGACAGCTACATCACGCTGGAATGGATGGGGCATCGACTCGACCGTGAGGTGGAACGCAACTTCGAGGAAGCCAAACGCCTCGGGTTGCAGGACCTCGACATCACCCGCTACATCGATGACCATGTTGACATGAGCCGGGTGCTACGGAGTGCTCTGCCGGACTACGACGGGGGCTATGTGCTTTGCGGTCTGACGGGCAGCGGCGAGATGTTTGCCGTGCGCGATCCGTGGGGCATTCGACCTGCGTTTTACTATCAGGACGATGAGATAGTGGCGGTGGCCAGCGAACGGCCTGTGCTCCAGACCACCTTCGACCTCTCTGCCGACCAGGTCCGCGAGATTGCTCCAGGTCAGGCGCTGATTGTGAACAAACACGGAAAGACAAAGACCGACATCATCCTACAACAGAAGGGCGATTACCAGTGTAGTTTCGAGCGCATCTATTTCAGTCGTGGTTCAGATTGCGAGATTTATCAGGAACGCAAACGTTTGGGGGAACAGCTTACGAAGCCCATCCTCCGTGCCATCGACCTCGACACCGAGCACACCGTGTTCTCGTTCATCCCCAACACCGCCGAGGTGGCTTTCTACGGCATGGTGGAAGGCTTTCGCCGTCTGGGGCTGGATGTGCGGACGGAAAAGGTGGCGTGGAAGGATATCAAGTTGCGGACTTTCATCACAGAAGCTGGTGCCAGAAACGACCTCGCGGCCCACGTCTACGACATCACTTACGGCTGTCTGGAACCCTACAAAGACAACCTCGTCATCATAGACGACTCAATTGTTCGCGGCACGACTTTGAAGGAAAGCATCTTCAAGATTCTCGATCGCCTGCACCCCAAGAAGATTGTGATGGTGAGCAGCTCGCCGCAGGTGCGCTACCCCGACTTCTACGGCATCGACATGGCCCGCTTGGAAGAGCTCTGTGCTTTCCGTGCCGCCATCGCTCTGCTGGAAGAAAGGGGAATGTGGCAGGTTATTGCGGACACATACGAGGCGTGCAAGAATAGCCTCACCTCTGACCCCTCTCCAAAAGGCGAGGGGAACTTCGTTCAGGCCATCTATAAACCGTTTTCTGTCGAGGAAATTAATGCGAAGATGGTGGAGATGATGCGGCCTCAAGGTATGGAAGCACCGATAGAACTCGTCTTCCAAAGCATAGAAGGGCTCCACACAGCCATTCCGAAGCATCATGGCGACTGGTACTTCACGGGACATTATCCGACTCCTGGCGGCATTCGTCGGGTCAACGAAGCCTTTGTGGAATTTTATGAGAATCGTAATAATGGAATAACGACAATATGAAAACCAATTACATCTTTGTTACAGGCGGCGTTGTCTCTTCACTTGGCAAGGGAATTATTTCTGCCAGCATAGGCAAGCTGCTACAGGCACGCGGCTACAAGGTCACCATTCAGAAGTTCGACCCGTACATCAACATCGACCCCGGTACGCTGAACCCCTACGAGCATGGCGAGTGCTATGTAACAGAAGACGGTTTCGAGACGGACCTGGACCTGGGTCACTACGAGCGCTTTACAGGTATCCGCACAACACGTAACAACAGCATCACCACAGGACGTATATATAAAACGGTAATTGACCGTGAACGCCACGGCGACTACTTGGGCAAGACCATTCAGGTGGTGCCTCATATCACGGATGAGATTAAACGTCGTATGCTCCGCGAGGAAGAGCAGGGCGAGGACTTCGACTTCATTATCACCGAGGTGGGCGGCACCATCGGCGACATAGAGAGCGCACCCTTTATGGAGGCTATCCGACAGCTCAGATGGCAGTTGGGTCACAACGCTGTCTGCGTACACCTGACCTACGTGCCCTATCTGAAAGCTGCTGACGAGTTGAAGACAAAGCCCACACAGCATAGCGTTAAGGAGTTGCAGGGCATGGGTATCCAGCCCGACATCCTCGTCCTCAGAACGGAACGCCACCTCGACGACAGCATGCGTATGAAGGTGGCTTCTTTCTGTAATGTGGACCTTGAATGCGTGGTGCAGAGCGAGGATATGCCCAGCATCTACGAGGTGCCCGTGAGTATGCAACGTCAGGGATTGGATGCCGCCATCATGCGTAAGATTGGCATCCCCGTAGGCGAGACACCTGCCATGAAGCCCTGGCACAACTTCCTGGACAAGCAGCGTAATGCCACCCGCGAGGTACACATCGGCTTGGTTGGCAAGTACGACCTTCAGGATGCCTACAAGAGCATCCGCGAGAGCCTGAAC
>JAFZPZ010000013.1 GCA_017552435.1 Bacteroidaceae bacterium | reverse complement strand
CGTCAGGCCAGTGCTTTGTCGCCAACTTCCTTCAGATTCCACCTCACGATGGACACCCTTGTCTTTGACTGTACGCTTGCCGCTATCAGGCCGCGTTGGGGACTTGCACCCGTTAGATTATGCCCATGTCGGGCGAACAAGTAAAAGTGGCCATGGCACAGAGGCCATGGTCACTTTGAGTTAATAGTAAATTGCAAATTACTTTGCAACCTTCTTGCCGTTGATGATATAGAGACCGCGAACAGCCTTCTCGACACGCTGACCTGCGATGTTATAGATGGCGCCGTTAGTCTTCTCAGCAGCCACAGCCTGAACGCTGGAAGTGGTAAAGGTCCAGTCGTCATTCAGAGTGTAGGTGAGAGTAGCGTTGGCATTGATGCCATTAACTTCGATGTTGGCTGTCTGGCCGCCATTGTTGTCGTTGAAGATGAGCCACAGCTTCTCGCCTCTCGGAAGCAGCATGTCCTCGCTTACGAAGCCACCCACTTCTTTATCTCTCATATCCTCCAATCGCTCACCAGGCCAGCTACCAGTCAGATTAGTCCAGTTGTCGCCGTAGCAACCGTACATATACACGTTATCCTTCGTGCTCTTCACAATAACGTTAACGAAGTAAACGGAGCACTCTGTGGTATCAACAGTAATGGTCGGCTCTCCGGTGATGTCCAGTGTGATGGTAACATCGTAGTCCTTGGCGAGATCCAGCTTGTAGTTCTCAGCGGGATAAGCCACAGCCCAGCTGTGATTCAGAGCAACCTTAAATTCATAACTTCCAGCCTTCAGCGGATGTGTGATGCTATACACGCCCTCGCTAACTTTGGTAAGCTCGGCGTGTTCATCCTCGATATCCCAACCGTTGAAAGAACCGGCAACAGAATAAACATCCTCCTCAATAGGAGCATCGCCAGCAGCCACCCACTCAGCTGTAACCATTGGGCTTGAGAAGTTTGTGATGTCCAGGGTCAGGGTCACATTATAGAGAGAGCCCTTCTCCAGAGTAATCTTGAAGTTCTTGCCATTGTCAGTTGTGGCAGACTTAGCTACACCTTGCTCCAGAGCTTCTTCGCCCTCAAAGGCACCCCACTGAGCAGCTGACCAAGAGCCGTTGGCCACGAACTTGAACTCGTATGTTCCGGCAGGAATATTCGCAAGTTCCAGAGTGTAGAAGCCTCTGTCCTCTGCAGTCATCTTGTTAGGCTCAGACTCTGTCGGGTCAATGTTCCACTCCAGTCCGTTCAGCAGAGCAGAAGAACCAGCAACAACAATATACTGAACATCGTCAAGCGTGAAGCCGAACTCCTTAACCTTGTCACCGCTGTATGTAGCGAACGTGGTTACAGGATCGAAGGTGATATCTACATCACTGGGTTCCTCAACCTGGAACTTGAAGTTTGCGTCGCCGCCCTCCTTGCCGTACCAGTTGCCGTCATAGACAACCTTGAACTCAATGGCATTAGTGTCCTTGGCTTTAAGCGTAATCTTCCAAAGCCCAGTCTCTGCGTCATAGGTCATGGCATCCTCTGAACTCCAATATCCTGAGCAGAGGTTATCCGTGCCGGAAACCACGCATGTGTGTGCACCTGGATCGTATGCATCCTGCGCAAAACCGATGGCACTTACGAGTGCCACACAAATAAGAGTAAATAATTTCCTCATAATTTTAAGATTTAAAAATGTTAATAATACAGTTAATTTACGATTTAACGATTTACAAATTACTATTTATTTACGATTTGCAGCTGCGCGATGATTTATATTTTTAACATGTAATTACCATTAATTTCCCATTAATTTTCCATATAATTAAATTCATGATAATTCGTGGGTCATTCGTGATAATTCGTGTTGAAGAATAATCCGTTTAATCCGTGTAATCCGTTGTTTCCAAAATCGCGGTACGCAGCTAATTATGAATTTGACGTATTGATGAGCGAAGTCGAATAATTATGAATTAAGAATTGGTATCAGTGTTTGATGAATAGTGATTCACCTGTTATGTCGTTGAAATAGACATCGTATGTTCCTGAAGTCACAGCTTTTCCGGGCCAGTTGGTCTGGTCTGAAGCTGTGAACGTCGGAGTGCTCTCAGCTAAAGTGACGTCCAAAAGGTACCAGCAATGGCTCTTCCATCCGTCGTTGTAGGTCTTCACCTGTGTCATGTCCTTGCCACCCACGCTGATAGAAGCGTATTCCGTGGGCGACTGATTGGCAAGACGTTCGAACGAGAACTGGTAGGTGGCGAAGTTGAACGTCAGTTTATACCAGCCGGACGAAGAGGGGCAGATATAGCCACCACCATCCTTAAACTCTCCGCTCAAAGCTTTCACATTGGTTCCTGCTGATGCTCCGAACGGCACTTCTCCAAAGGAGTCATCGCTAAACAGTTTGGTATCCAAAGAACCGGAGAAGTAGGTGGTTACGGTCTGCACAACCTTAGTTATAGGAATCAACGGTAATGTCTTATTTTCACCGTCGCGGTTGTTCTGTTTGCCGTAAATCCAGTAGTTCAAATCCGGAACGGCAGGCAACACGCGCACTACGAAGGGAGCAGAAACCACTTTCATGATTGAACCGTTCTGCTCATACAGAGCAGTCAGCACAGCATTCATGGAGCGCTCCTCCTGTTTCTTGCCGAAGAACTTCACGATGGTTTCTTCCAGAGCGGAACGGTTGATGAATCCATTCGCATCCGTATCAAAATCCTGGCTGTTGCCCTTGTCGTCGCTCAACGTCACTACGTACTTCACCTCTACATTGCTGGTCACCTGATTGGGTGTGAACACCTGAACGTCGGTGTTCTCACCCAAAGCCTCGATGTCGATAACAGCTGCAGGAGCCGTCACGTCAACAGAGACCTGCACGTTGGCAGGCTGCTGCTGTGCGTTGTGCTGAGGTTGTGCCCAGTCGTCGTACTCGCCCTTACATGAGGCGCAGAGTACGCATAGAAGACAGATACCACTGATATAATTTATATACTTTTCCATAATCCTCGTAATTATCAATTATTACTATCAATTGTCAACTATCAATTGTCAATTATCACTTAACTTCTCCCGTCAGGGTGTCGAAGTTGACGTACAGTTTCTGACCCTCGGCACAGGTTACGGAGTAGGCCGAGCCCACATTCTCGTTCCAGTTGGACGGGATATCCACAGTACGCCAGTAGAGACCGCCTTTGTACAGGGTAAACTCAGTCTTCCACCAGTCGAGACCGGGAACCTTGATGTAAGCACGTAGCTCGCCACCGGCCGTGAAAGCGGGTGATTCCCAGATGCCGTCAGCGGTAGCCGGAGGCGTCATTTGCCAATCAGGGTTGCTATCCGTCCAGTCGCCGCCCGCCGCGTTACCGATTACATAAGCAGCACCGGGGTAGAACGTGAGGTCGCAGACAAGAGCATTCTTAGCCTTATCGACTACGGTTGCCATATTCAGGACGTACCATCCAGCATTCTTCACCCTAATACTTCCGTCCTCGGCCTCTTCAATACCGGCACCAGCCTGGTCGTCGAAAGACGATGTGCGGCTGTATCCAGCGCCTGTGTCTTCGCTGTCGCCCCAGAGGAAGGTATCGCCTGCGCCAAAGTAAGCCAAAGTGTAGAAGTTACCAGGAGCACCATAGACAGGAGCCCACTCCTTAGCGCCATTGCCGCCCTTGACGGATGTGCCGCTCAAGAACAGATTCTTGGGTATAGCTGCGACATAGGCAACCGTCACTTTGCTCATCTGGATTACATTCGAGTAACATTCTGTACCTTGTGTACGGGAGACTTCTGCTTTTACACGGAGGTAAATATTGAGTTCCAGACCAGTGGGATCTGCACCGTTGTTAGCCGACTGATACATTTTGATGATAGCATTGTTCAACTCCATCGCATCTACATTCATGTCAGCTGAGGTGTAGGTGGTGGAGAGAGTCGTGTATTTCACCGTCGGAGCAGCGTCAGAGGGAGCCACATCCATAAAGGCCGGATCTATGGACACCTGCACAGAATAGATGGTAACAGCCGGAAAACCGTAGTTGGGCTGTTCCTGAACTTTCAGGTTCAATGTCTCCGATTTCGACAGGTCGATAATCAGACTAGTGGGATAAGCCGATTCGAGCAGAGTCATCTGCAGGTTGTCAGTGTTAAGCGTCGGATTACTGTCATTTTCCTTCGCACAGGATGTCAGCATCAACGCACCGCATAATGCGAATTGCAATATCTTTTGTTTCATCTTCTTAGCAATTTATTTATCCAAATATGAATGGCTATTATGAATTTTGCATTGTGACGTACTGATGAGCATCGTCGAATAATTCTGAATTATTAATAGCCCGGATTCTGGCTTTCACTCATGTTCACGTTGTTGTTTATGTCGTCCTGGGGAATCGGATAGAAGCGGAAGTGATTGTCCACGCTCTGTCCCTTGGCAACGCCTCCCTTCCAGGCCCACACGTAGGTACCGCCAACGAAACGTCCGAAACGATTCAGGTCACTGCGGCGACGGCCTTCCATGTAGAACTCACGACACCACTCGTCCAGCAACACGTCCTCAGAGAGTTCTGTCAGTCTCACAGCGTGTGCACGGTCGCGAATCGTATTGATGTCTTTAAGAGCATCGTCACTGTTACCCAACCGGAAATTCACTTCGGCACGAATCAGATAAGCCTCGGCAAAGCGTAGTAGTGGTATATCCATGTCCGGCCATTCCGGATCCTTAGTTGCAGTTCCGTCAGTACGGTAGTTCTGGAACTTCACTACGGAGATGCCATCAAGGAAGTTGTTCATTTTGTCAGTGCGCAACTTACGTATGCCTCCGCCGAAACCGGAATAGAAGAGGGCGCGGTCGTCGCCAGCTGCCTTCAGCACGTCCTTCGTTGACACCTTCATGTGAGTGTCATAGGCTATAAGTTCGGGCTCAGTGAAGTCACGAACCACATATTCTCCGGTCAACAAATTGCCATCTGGAGTCCTTGGCGTGACCTTATCTATCACATATTCCTCTCTTTCGTCAGTTGTCTTGAACAGGTAAAGCGTATCGCCGTTCTCTACCTTGAAGGAGAAAATCTTCTTATCCTTCTTATATTTGTTCATCGCGGCCTCATCTTCCTTCGCCATCGGGATATTGTCTTCCGGGAAGAACTTCTCAACGAGGTCCGGACGGGCATAGTTGCAACTCCAGCAGTTGGATGTGCCGGCATAAGGCATTCCAGAGATACGGGTAGAGGAAATCAAATAGTTGGCTGCAGAATAGCAACGGGTGTGAAGGCCATCCTGACGAATGGGCAGGATTATCTCCTGGATAGCTTCCATATTCTCGTCATTGTCAGCCATAAAGAGTTGTGCATAGCCGCTATAGCCATGACTCTCATTGGAAGCCAGTTTGTACTTGCCGCTGTCTATAAGTCTTGTTGCATAGTCCTTGGCCTTACTCAGTTCGTTAAGCTGATTGTCTGTGTAAACAGATGAATTCAAGGCCAGACGGGCGTGTAGCAGCCATGCTGCGCCCTGATCTACTCGGCCGAAGTCCTGCAACGTGCAGAATGTACCTACGGGGGCCAGTTCATCTTCGATAGCAGTCAGCTCCTGATCAATCCAATTATACAGGTCTATGCCACCTTTGGGAACTGGGAGTGCTGCTGCCTCATCGTTCTCGTCCTTGAAGGGTGCTTTGTGCCAGAGATCGAGGAAATACCAGTAATGCAGAGCACGCAGGAAACGCACCTCAGCACGATAGTATTTGTAGTCCTGGCTGGTATTTGCGGCCGTCTCTCTCAGATATGTATTAAAAAGCACGATGTCAAAGCCAAGACGCTGGTAACACCACTGAGTACGCTGTGACGAAGAGCTCCATGAGATACCAGTAATCTGTGGGATGTCAGTATCGGTTTGCCACGCCCAATTACACTCGTCAGTGGGCAGGACTTGCAGATTGAACGTAGTGCGGTAGAATCCGCTCTCACCCTCATCGCTGCTGATGTCACCCTTTCCGGCAGGTCCCTGCTGTCCTGTCAGTCCCAGTGTTGCATACGCTTTAGCCAGCAGTTGCATATCATCGTATGTTGGGGAAGACTGAGGATCAATCGATGAGATGTCAAGGTCGTTCCAGCATGACGTCATCGTCACAGCAGCAAAACCTATAAACAATGTCTTATATATCTTTTTCATAACAGTTATCTTTTATCAATTAAACGTCAATCTTACATAAACGTCAGACTTACACCCAGTTGGAAGCTCATTGGACGCGGATACGGGTTCTTATCTACACCGCTGGACACCTCGGGATCGAGTCCCTTGTATTTGGTGATGAAGAAGGGATTCTGTGCCGTAAAGAATATACGTCCGCCTTCAATTATTGTGTTACCTTTGCGTTTCCATGTCGGGAAGGAGTAACCCAAAGTGATATTGGAGCACTTCAGATATGAGGCGTTGCGAACGAAATAGTCAGAGAGGTAATACTCTGTTCCCTCGCCGGTGAAGCCAAGAGCAACAGCCTCGGAGAAAGTATTGGAGAATGCGCTGTTCGAGTACAGTCCGGATGGGCTTATGCTGCCTTTGTCAGACAGATAGTTGTAATAAACGTAGTTGCCCAGTGAAGCATGGAAGGACATACTCATATCCCAGCGCTTGTAGATAAACTTCGTGGTCAGACCCATGATGACATCTGCCGCCGGTTTCTTGTAATAGTAGCGGTCCTTATCGTTGATCTGCCCGTCGGCATTGCGGTCAACATAAACGCCCTCAAGCGGCTTACCGTCAGCATCATAAACCTGCTGATAAACCCAGAAGGAGCTGGCGGGCTGCCCTACGTGGTGAGCCATTATGTTAGTGGCGTTACCGCGGCTGATGGTCTCTCCCGTTACAATGCGATAGTCTTCGTCGCCAGTGACACCAGCCAGAGAAGTAATCTCATTATGGTTCCAAGCTACATTATATTGAATATCCCATGTGAAGTCCTTTGTTACAATAGGCTTCACGTCAAAGCTGAATTCAACACCATAGTTCTTGAGCGAACCGATGTTCATGGGGAGAATACTGGCTGGAGCCGTACCGACAGAAATAGTCTTATATTGCAACAGGTCTGTAGTTTTGCGGTAATAGGCATCAAGATTCCACACGAAGCGGCCGTTCTTGGCAGAGAAGTCGATACCTGCGTTCCATGTCGTTGTTGTTTCCCACTTCAGGCTTTCATTGGTTGCTGACGGACGAGCCGTGTAATAATAAGTCGAACCGAAGGGGTACATGGCATAGTCATTGCTGACTGTATAGACAGTCTGATAGGCAAAATCTTCACCGAGTTCCTGCTGACCGGTCTGGCCCCAACCGAGGCGCAGCTTCAAGTCGTCGAGCCAATTGGCTTTCTGCATGAACTTCTCACTACTGATGCGCCATGCGAATGCTGTTGATGGGAAATATCCCCAGCGGCTCTTTGCGCCTTTTGGGAAACGTGAGGAACCGTCAGCACGGAATGTTGCAGTCAGCATGTAGCGGTCGAGCAGCGTATAGTTGAGACGGCTAAAGTAGGACACCAGACGGTTGTGGGTTGCCCAAGCACTTTGGCTGCGTGTACTTTCATTATGTGCTTCCGGGGTTGCCAGCAGATTGCCGTCGGCATCGTAGCGTTCCCAACCCTGTCCTGCGTTCCATCCTTCACGATGATAGCGGCTTTCCTCAGCACCGCCCATGATGCTGAAGTCGTGTTTTTCGTTCCAGTTGTGGGCATACTGGATATAGGCGTTGGCTGTTGCCGACCATTTCATATAATGTGTCTCGCCATCCCAGCCATAGTAGTTGTTATTGAAAGACTCGGGCGTACTGAGGTCAATCTGCTTCGATTTGGTATATTGTCCACCGAAGGTTGCATGCAGTGTCAGGTCCTCCAGCCCGTGAATCTTGTACTCTACGTTGAGGTTGCCGATGAAGTCGTTGGCATGTGCCTTGATATACTGGTTCTCAAGCAAAGCCAGAGGGTTCTGCGGAGCATTGGGATTCTTCGTATAGGTCCAGTTCGGGTCGTTGAAGTTGGCGTTCTGCGAGGGCTGCCAATAACCGCCGAAGAAGGTACCCACAGAACTGTCATCATAGACCGGACGTGTGGGGTCGATGCTCAGAGCTGCACCTATAGCACCGCCTGCGTCTGCATAGCGGTCGTACTCATGCATGTACTTTGCTGTGATCCCGAAGTTCAGGTGCTTGTCCAGGAAGCTGGGAGCCAGATTCAATGAGGCATTGGTACGGCGCATCGTCGAGGTCTTCACGATACCGTTTGCCATGTTGTAACCCACGCTCAGGCGATAAGGCATATTCTTGAATCCGCCGTTTATCGATACGCTGTGATTCGTGGATATGGCATTCCGGAAAATCTGGTCCTGCCAATTGGTGTTTGCTGTACCCAGCGCAGAAGCATCCAGACCGTCCATGCTGGCCACCAGATCGCGGTAGGCCGGGGCGTCCAGCGCATCGTACTTCTTCTGTATGGTAGATAGCGTCACATCTCCGTTGTAGGAAATCTTGGGACGTGAGTTATCCTTACCTTTCTTCGTAGTGATAATGATGACGCCGTTTGATGCACGGCTACCGTAGATGGCTGTAGCCGAAGCGTCCTTCAACACCGTGAATGTTTCAATGTCATTAGGGTTGATGTTAGCGAGGATGTTGCTCATACCCTTAGCTGTGCTGCCGTCTATGGTCAGTCCGTCGATCACATACAGAGGATCGTTGGATGCGTTCAGCGATGAGCCGCCACGGATGCGGATTTGTGCACCTGCGCCAGGCGTACCGCCAGACGTAATGACATCAACACCAGCAATCTTACCGACCAGCATGTCCGATGCGTTGTTGGTAATACCCTTGGACATGTCGTCGGGTTTCATTGCTGAGACGCTACCGGTGAGGTCATTCTTTTTCACTTTACCGTAACCAATCACGACGACGTCTTCAAACACTTTTGCGTCTTCATGAAGAGTGACATTTACTCTTGGAGCCGCCTTGACGGTCACTGTCTGGAAGCCCATAAACGAAATTGTCAGAGAAGACCCTTGTGGAGCCTGAATCGTAAAGTTGCCATCCATATTACTCGTAGTGCCGCCTTGCTGGCCAATGATACGGATGACTGCACCCATAATCGGTTCGCCTAAATCGTCCTTAACGTTACCATTGACTGTAATCTGAGCCATGGCACTAAACGGAAGGAAGAGTCCGCAAACGAGAGCAAGAATCCTTAAGAGGACCCTGAATTTTCCCAGCTTCATCATTCTTTTGCTTTTTGTTATCAAGTTTATTTTCATTAATTCCACTTCTAAGATGCAAAATTATAACGGTCTGTGAAAAGTTGTATCTTTATATTGACATAAATCAGCCATTTTACCTGCGCAAACGATTGCGCAACCATTTATATACTTTACGATTGTTCTTTCTCGTTAAGAAATAAGTTAATGGGTAAGTTTGCACACGAAAATCGGCTCGCAATCTATGCCGAATGTAAAATGTAAAATATAAGAATGGGTATTACTCCGACCATTACTATGAAGGATATAGCGCTGGCTTTCAATGTCAGCGTTACCACCGTCTCCCGCGCCTTGAAGGGCAGCGGCCGCATCAGTGAAGAGTTGCGGGAACGTATCGTAGCTTTCGCGCGCGAACATAATTATATCTCTAATGAACTGGCCGGTTCGCTGCGTCTGAGCCGCCGTGAGCCATTGCATATAATCGGTGTGATTGTGCCACAGATAGCCCACTACTATTTCAGCACCATCCTCAGCGGAATCGAGGACGAGGCCAGACTACACGGCTACTGCATCATGGTGGCTCAGAGCGACGAGAGCTACGAGCGCGAGGTGGAAATATGTCAGTCGTTCCTAAAGAACCGAGTGTGCGGTGTGATTGTTTCTCAGGCAAAGGACACACTACAGTATGACCATTTCCTCCGCCTCCTGCAGGCTGGCGTACCGTTGGTTTTCTATGATCGTATATGCACGGGGCTGAATACAAACCGTGTGGTGGTCGATGATTATCATGGGGCTTTCGTGGCGGTGTCCCATCTCATAGAGACCGGCTGCAAGCGAATTGCTTTCTACGGTTCACCGATGCAGCTGGAGATTTCCAAAAACCGCTTCAACGGCTACCGCGATGCCATATTGCAACACGGACTGCGCCTCGACCAAAGCCTCGTGTTCGTGTGTGACAATCACGAAGATGCAGAGGATCTTACGCCCGAAGTCTTAGCCAGAGAAGACCGTCCAGATGCCTTCTTCGCCGTAAACGACGACACTGCAATAGGCATCCTCTACACGGCCAAGCATCTGGGATTTAACGTCCCCAACGACATATCCATCTGCGGTTTCACCGACGGCGAGCGCGCCGTAGCCTGCGAACCGATGCTGACCACCGTCGGCCAGCGTGGCGACAAAGTCGGGCGCGAAGCTGTGGATATCCTGCTTGACCACGTCGAACAGCGCATCCCTGACGACAAAGTGGAGAAACGCGTTGTCAAAACCCGCCTGATGGTGAGGGGTACATCAAGGACTGACTCAATTCACAATGCATAATTAGACTACACGCAATTAAATGGTCTATCGTCTATCGTCAATGCTCACGTACTGTTTAGCGAAAGCGAAGAATGGTCAATGGTCTATGTTCAATATAAAAAGATATGAAACCTAATCTTTCGTTTTGGAAATTATGGAACCTTAGTTTCGGGTTCTTTGGCGTTCAGATAGCATACGCTCTTCAGAGCAGCAATATCTCACGCATATTCCGCACACTTGGTGCTGACCCACACTCGCTGAGTTTCTTCTGGATTCTACCTCCTTTGATGGGAATCCTGGTGCAGCCGATTGTAGGGTCATTGAGCGACCGCACATGGACACGTTTCGGGCGCCGCATCCCCTATCTCTTCGTCGGTGCAGCCGTAGCGGTGGCCGTGATGTGTCTGCTACCAAACGCCGGTTCATTCGGTCTGACTGTTGCCCAGGCCCTCATCTTCGGTCTTGTGGCCCTGATGTTGCTCGACACATCTATCAACATGGCTATGCAGCCGTTCAAGATGCTGGTCGGCGACATGGTCAACGAGCAGCAGAAAGCAAAGGCATACAGCATCCAGTCCTTCCTGTGTAACGCAGGCTCGGTCATCGGTTTCCTTTTCCCATATATCTTCACGGCCGTGGGCCTGAGCAATGTGGCAGCCGAGGGTGTAGTGCCGCCGTCTGTAGTGTGGTCGTTCTACATCGGATCTGCTATACTTATAGGGTGTGTTCTCTACACCACAATTAAAGTGAAAGAGTGGGATCCCATAACCTATGAACAGTACAACGGAACTCAGGACAGCAAAGAAACCAGTGCCAATTGGATCACCCTCCTGCGCAATGCCCCGTCCACTTTCTGGAAGGTAGGCCTTGTACAGTTCTTTTGCTGGGCCGCCTTCCTGTATATGTGGACATATGTGGTGGATGCCGTTGCTGAGACCGTGTGGGGGACAACCGACCCTACCAATGAAGGCTATCAGACTGCAGGTAACTGGACTGGCGTGCTTTACGCCATTCAGGCTATGAGCAGCGTCTGCTGGGCTTTAGTCCTGCCGAAATTCAAGAACACCAAAGTAGCCTATTCACTGAGCCTTTTACTCGGCGGTTTGGGCTTTGCACTTATTCCGTTCTGCCCCGACCAATATCTGCAGATCGTGCCCTTCCTACTCATCGGCTGCGCCTGGGCTGCAATGCTTGCGATGCCTTTCACATTTGTAACCAACGCCCTACAGGGCTATGGTCACATGGGCGCATATCTGGGACTGTTCAACGGCACAATCTGCGTGCCTCAGATCGTTGCAGCACTTTGCGGCGGCACCATCCTTTCGCTCGTAGGCAGCCATCAGAGCAACATGATGATTGTCTCCGGCGTGCTGCTCGCCATGGGGGCATTATGCGTTTCTATAATCAAAGACAAACGATAAAAACAGCATAACGATTATGAAAGTGACGTTCAACATCGAGTATCGCACCCACTGGGGCGAAAATCTCTTTCTGAATTATTCAGTTGATGGCGGCCCCGTCATTAAAGAGCCGATGACAACCACCGACGGCATTGTATGGACAGCTGAGCCCGATCTGCCGGATGCCACCATAAATTACTATTATTTCGTTGAAGAGAACGACCGTGTAACCCGCCGCGAGTATCCTTTCGGCGATCACCAGTTCACTGTTGACTCCTCCAAACGGATGGATATCGTCATTGACGACAGTTGGACCGACCTGCGCATAGCAGGCACCCTCGTGCCCGTATTTTCCCTGCGCAGCCGACGCTCGTTCGGTGTGGGCGACTTCGGAGATCTCCGCCTGATGATTGACTGGGCAGCCCTGACTGGCCAGCGGCTTGTGCAGATCCTCCCCATCAACGACACCACGCTCACACACACATGGACGGATTCCTATCCCTACTCGTGCATCAGCGTCTTCGCATTACATCCTCAGTATATGGACCTCTCCGCACTGCCGGCACTCAAAGACGCAGAGGCACGCCGTCGGTTCGAGGACATACGTATGCAGCTCAACGAACTGTCACAGATAGACTATGAGGAGGTGAACCGCCACAAGATGGCATATCTACGCCTGCTCTTCGACCAGGAGGGCAAGCGCATCATGGCATCGCCGGAATTCAAGGCCTTCTTCGCTGAAACAGAACAGTGGCTTGTCCCGTATGCTTATTACTGCCACCTGCGTGACAGCATCGGAACAGCCGACTTATCCCAGTGGCTTGGCCATGAGACATGGAACGAGGCCGAACGCAAGAGCCTTACCAACCCGCGCTCCAAGGCATACAAGGATGTTGCTTTCTGGTATTTCATCCAGTTCCTTCTCGATGCTCAGATGAAAGCTGTCCACGCCCATGCCAAGCACAGAGGGGTGCTGCTCAAGGGAGATATTCCCATCGGAGTGAGCCGTCAGGGATGCGACGTATGGATGGAACCCCGCTACTTCCACATGGACGGTCAGGCAGGAGCCCCGCCCGACGAATTCGCCGAGGACGGTCAGAACTGGGGTTTCCCCACTTACAACTGGGACGAGATGATTCGCGACGGCTGCCAATGGTGGGAGCGCCGTTTCCGCAACATGGCCCGTTATTTCGACGCCTACCGCATAGACCACGTGCTGGGCTTCTTCCGCATCTGGGAGATTCCCATGCCGGCCAAGAGCGGCCTTCTCGGTCAGTTCTCCCCTGCCCTCGCCCTGTCTGCCGGAGAGATACTGCGTTCCGGACTCCCCTCGTCTGTCGTTGATGCGGCACCAAGAGTGATTGATGACAACCCACAGACCGCAGACACCCTCTTCCTGCGCGACCACCGCAACCCAGAGCTTTACCACCCACGTATATCTGCACAGAAGACTAACCAGTTCTCAAGACTGAGCAACTGGGAGCATCAAGCCTTCAACCGCCTCTACGACGACTACTTCTATCGCCGCAATAACCAGTTCTGGTATGAGCAGGCCATGAAGAAACTGCCGCGTTTGGTCGGAGCAACAGACATGCTCTGCTGTGCAGAAGATCTCGGCATGGTGCCCGACTGCGTCGCATGGGTGATGGACGAGCTTCAGATTCTGAGCCTCGAACTGGAATCAATGCCCAAGAACCCAGGTCTCCGTTTCGGACGCATCAGCCAGAACCCCTATCGCAGCGTCTGCACCATATCCAGCCATGACACCCCCACCCTGCGAATGTGGTGGGACGAGAACACAGAACGCACTCAAGACTACTGGAACAACGTGCTGCACCGTCCGGGTCCGGCACCGCATCCCATGAGCGGCGACCTCGCCACCGACATCATACGCCGTCACCTACAGTGCCCGTCGATGATATGCGTCATCAGCATCCAGGATTGGCTGGCCATTGACGAGTCGCTGCGTCTGCCCGATGCCAATGCTGAGCGCGTGAACATCCCCGCAAATCCTCGCCACTACTGGCGTTATCGTATGCATCTGAACCTTGAGGACTTAGCAAAGAACTCCACGTTCGCGGGTCGCGTACAGTCTCTCGTCCGTGGCGGTAACAGATGATCATTGACCATTAAACATTGAACATTGAACATTAATAGTTAACGTTAGCGTTAGCGTTGACTCCTTAAACTGTCATCACTATGAATATATCTTTCCAGTCTTATCAATGTAAATGGCTGAATATCCTCATCCTGTGGTTAGCCGTTTTACCACTCTCGGCGCAGACCGTTTCCTCTCCCTCCGGTCTCGTGACCCTAACATTTTCCATGGACGGGACACGGCCTCAGTACTCGCTGACATACAAGGGCAAGACTGTAATCAAACCGTCGCATCTCGGCCTTGAACTGGCGCGTGACAAGCACGCCTCCAAAGGCTTGCAGGAGACCGACCTGATGGACGGTTTCGTCGTGGAAGAGGCCCTGACCTCCACGTTCAACGAGACGTGGGAGCCCGTGTGGGGCGAGACCAAACAGATTCGCAACCACTACAACGAGCTGGAAGTAAAACTCCGACAAAAGGAGAGGATTATGGTTCTCCGTTTCCGCGTCTATGACGACGGTCTTGGTTTCCGCTATGAGTTCCCAGCCCAGCCCGACCTGGTCTATTTCCTTATCCAGGACGAGCGCACAGAATTTGCCATGACGGGCGACCACACTGCTTGGTGGCTGCCGGGCGACTACGACACCCAGGAGCAGATGACACAGGAGTCACGACTCTCTGAAATCCGCTCACGGTTCCACAATGCGGTGAACTGGGGCAACTCCTCCGTGGCAGTATTCTCCGAGACGGGCGTGCAGACCTCCCTACAGATGAAGAGTGCCGACGGCCTCTACATCAACATCCATGAGGCGGCATGCGTGGATTACGCCACCATGCACCTCGAGCTCGTCGATGCGCAGACCAAAGCCCTCACCACCAAGCTCGCAGGCGGCACCAACGCCTACACACCGGCACCCGCTCCCTCGCGCTTCCCACTGCCTAAGCCCTTCACCTTCGTCAGCCACCTCACACCCGACGCTACCGGACTGAAGGGAGCTATGCAGACTCCTTGCCAGACGCCCTGGCGCACCATCATCGTCTCTGACGACGCACGCGACATGCTCTCGTCCAACCTCATCCTCAACCTCAACGAGCCGTGCGCCCTGGAGGATGTCAGTTGGATTCACCCCACCAAATACTGCGGTGTGTGGTGGGAGATGATCGTAGGCAAAAGTGCCTGGAACTACACCGACGACTATCCCAGCGTGCAGCTCTCCACCATCGATTACAATCTGACTAAGCCCAACGGACGCCACGCCGCCAACAACGAAAAAGTGCGCCGATATATCGACTTCGCCGCAGCCAACGGACTCGACCAGGTGCTGGTCGAGGGCTGGAACGTAGGCTGGGAGGACTGGGCCAACATGTGGAAGCGCGATGTCTTCGACTTCGTCACTCCCTACCCCGACTTCGACATCAAGGCACTCAACAACTACGCCCACTCCAAGGGCGTGAAGCTGCTCATGCACCACGAGACCAGCTCCAGCACACAGAACTACGAGCAGCATCTTGAGCGAGCCTATTCCTTAATGAACGAATACGGATACGATGCCGTGAAGAGTGGTTACGTGGGCGACATAATCCCACGCGGCGACCACCACTTCTCGCAGTCCATGAACAACCACTACCTCTACTGTATCAAGGAGGCAGCCAAGCACCACATCATGGTGAACGCCCACGAGGCAGTACGCCCAACCGGACTCTGCCGCACATATCCAAACCTCGTTGGTAACGAGAGTGCGCGAGGCACTGAGTATGAGGCATTCCACGGGAACAACCCCGACCACACCTGCATACTGCCGTTCACCCGTCTGCAGGGGGGACCGATGGACTATACGCCCGGCATTTTGGAGACGCAGCTGGATACGTGGAGCGAGAACCCGCACCAAGTGGGCTCCACGCTCGTGGGGCAGCTGGCGCTGTACGTCACCATGTATTCACCACTGCAGATGGCCGCCGACCTGCCCGAGAACTATGCCAAGTACATGG
>JAFZPZ010000120.1 GCA_017552435.1 Bacteroidaceae bacterium | reverse complement strand
GGGTAAACCCAGAGGAAAGGCAAGCCCCAGAGGAAAGGCAAGCCCCAGAGGAAAGGCAAGCCCCAGAGGAAAGGCAAGCCCCAGAGGAAAGGCAAGCCCCAGAGGAAAGGCAAGCCCCAGAGGGGCTTAATAGGGGTAGCCAGCCAATTCATTGGCTGGTACGGAATGGCGGAGAAAAACGCGTGCCTTTAGGTACGCGACAACAGATCCCTCTCGCGTACCTAAAGGCACGCATTCCATTATACAACCTCTTACCAGCCAATGAATTGGCTGGCTATCCCTATCAAATGCCTACGGCATAACTTGCGAAACTTGAGTTGCATTAGTTTTTTGAAGTATTGCACATCTATTGCTATGATGAAGAAGCTGTTCCATAAGAGCGTTGCCATCGCCATCGTTATGATGACAATGATATCATTGTCGTGCAGCAACGAGCGTGGTGAGGTGCACAGGAATTTGTCACGGAGACCTTATAGCCACGCAGACTCCATAATCGATGCTGCCGTCTATTCCTATGAATGGCATCTCCCTTGGGATGTCGGTTGGGATAGAGCACGTGTCATTGTTGACAGCATAGCAGGTATAATCGACAGCCTGGAACTGCGCGGCGACTTGAGCGATTTGGGAGCCGACACATGGCGAGGTTTATTATTCCATCATTATACTCTCGAAGAAGATGCTCACGCGTGGTTTTGCCTTGCCCTCACCCACGACAGCCCCGACGAAAAACGACAGTGGTACTACACGACTGCCGGCTACAGGCTTGCCACCGCGGAGTATGGAAAGCACAACTACGAGGGTTTCCTGCGCATCGGGGTTCCTATTCTCGCCCTGATGGACTCGCTGGGCATTGGCGAGGACACAGAGATAATAGACCTTTACTCGCTGATGGGCTCCTGCTATCTGAAACTGAAACAGCCCGACAAGGCCCGAGAGATTGCTGCCAAGGCACGCGACTTCGGTCGTCAGGTACTTGCAAGGGATACTTCGGGCGGAACATGCCATTCATTCATCAATTACTATGCCTGTATCAAAGATGCCTACGTCAGGGAGAAAGACTGGGAGAGCGTCAGGGACTGGATGGCATTTTTGGACTCCCTCGGCAACCTCTTCTACCAGCGCGATCCCGATAATGAGGTGTGGCCCATCTTCAATGCCTATACCCATCTGGACCGTGCCATCAAGGCGTGGAGCCTTGGACTCAAGGATTCCGCCGCTGCCGAATATGCTGAGTTCCGGAAATACGGGAGTGCTTATTCGCCCAATGGCATGATCCAGTCCAACGACTATCTGATGAATGCTGAGCGCTGGGAAGAAGCTGCCGACAACTACGAAGTGTTAGACCAGTTCATCAACAAGCCTTACCTGGAAGAAATCAGCGCCTACTATATGCCCAAGTTGCGCGCCAACTACTACGCGGGACGCAAGGAAGCCGCCCTTCAGGTCGCCATGCAGATTGCGGAAATGTTCGATTCGGCCTACGTGTGGCAGAAGCAGGGTCAGATGGCAGAGATGGCCACTGTCTATGAGACACAGAAGAAGGATGCCGAGATTGCCCAGCAGCAGCTCTCCCTCTCTCGCCAGCGATGGTTCAGTACGTTGGCGGCGCTGGTGCTGCTCACCGCCTTCTTTATCATCTATACATGGTACCGCCGGCGGGCACAGAAGCGACTTGCGGTGGCCCACTCTGAGCTGAAGAGTGCCTACGACCAGTTGGAAGAGACCACCGCTGCCAAGGAGCGCATCGAATCGGAGTTGCGCATCGCCCGCGATATACAGATGTCCATGGTGCCCAACGACTTCCCGGAGTTCGAGGGCCTGGATATGTTTGCCGAGATGAACGCCGCCAAGGAAGTGGGCGGCGACCTCTACGGCTACGTCCTGCAGGGCAACCAACTGCACTTCTGCTTGGGCGACGTCAGCGGCAAGGGTGTGCCGGCTTCGCTCTTTATGTCACAGTCGGCCCGTCTGTTCCGAACCCTTGCCACAGAAGGCCTCTCGCCAGTGGACATCGCCGTGCGCATGAATAATGAGCTGGCGGAGAACAACGACCGAGGGATGTTCGTGACGATGTTCATCGGACGGCTCCACTTAGACACCGGGCAGCTGGACTTCTGCAACTGCGGACACAATCCGCCCGTGCTCGACGGCCAGTTCCTGAAGATGCAATATGACAACCAGCCCCTCGGCCTCTGGGAGGACGATCCCTTCTATGGCGAGACCATTGACGACGTCCGCGGCCGACAACTGCTCGTCTATACCGACGGCCTGAACGAGGCCGAGAACAAAGAGCAGCAGCTCCTCGGCAACCAACGCCTCCTGGAGCTGATGGCCGACACCCGGTCCCTCACCTCCCACGAGGTCGTCAACAAGCTGAAGGACGCCGTGGAACAGCACCGCGCCGGTGCCGAACCCAACGACGACCTGACCCTCATGTGCATCAGACTGAAAAAGTAAAATAATTAAATTGAAGTTTCGCAAGTAAAACCCCGAAGGGGTGTCAAGACCACAGGCAGGGGTGTAACCCCTGCTAATGGGCAAGACACAACACAAACCCCGAAGGGGTGACAGAATGAAAATGGATGCTCTTTC
>JAFZPZ010000119.1 GCA_017552435.1 Bacteroidaceae bacterium | reverse complement strand
AGAGGTTGCGGGATGGGTGTGTCTGAAAGACATCGTGGGCAAGGCGGGACAGAAAGTGCAGGTGGAGTATGTCTGCGAGTCACCTTTAGGAAAGGAGGAGTATTATTGCAAGGGAACACAGGCGGGCGAGACCTACGCGCCGCGATTCACTTGGTTCGTCTTCTCGCAGGTCAAGGTGCGAGGTCTCAGCAGCCTCACGCCCCAGCAGATTCAGGCGGAAGCCGTGAACACAGATGTGCCACTCTCTGCCGAATTCCGTTGCAGCCATCCCTTGCTGAACCGCATCAATGCCATCTGGCAACGCTCGCAGATGGACAACATGCACGGTTGCATCGCCAGCGACTGTCCGCACCGTGAACGCCTGCCCTATACGGGCGACGGACAGATAGCCTCCGCAATGGTGATGCTGAACTTCGATGCGGCTGCGTTCTACCAGAAATGGCTGCGTGATATGCGAGACGCACAGAATCCCGAGAGCGGCTATGTTCCCAATGGCGCCCCTTGGCAACCTACCTGTGGCGGAGGCGTGGCCTGGGGTGCAGCCATGAATGTGATTCCGTGGGAATACTACCTGCAGTATGGCGACCTGCAGCAGCTTCGTCTCTGCTACCAGCCCATGCGCGACCAACTGCGACACATGCTCACCTGGCTCACACCCGAGGGTACGATGTTCCAACAGAAACTGAACTACGAGACAGGCGAGTCCTGCTACTGGCTCAACCTGGGTGACTGGGTGCCGCCTTACGGAATGCCTGCGGACGAGAAAGTGCACACCTTCTACCTCTGGCTCTGTGCCAAGAACACGGCAAGGGCAGCCCAGGTGCTGGGAGACGAGGCGGGCAGGCAGGAATGCGACGCTATTGCACAGCGCACATGGGAAGCCTTCCACCGCAAGTTCTATGATGCTGAGAATGCCACCTACGGCAACTTCGGTCCGAACATTCTGGCGCTATACATGGGTGTGCCCGAGGAACGCAAGGCAGCTGTGGTGGAGACATTGCGCCGCGAGATTATGGAGACTCACGGCGGACACATCAATACGGGCTTCGTTACTACCAAGTTCTTCTTCGAGACCCTGACGGACTATGGACTTCACGATGTGGCCACCACAGCCATCCTGAAGACGGACTACCCCAGCTACGGGCATTGGATAGAGCAGGGCGCTACTGTCACCTGGGAGCAATGGGACGGGCAGAACTCGCATAATCATCCCATGTTTGGCGGAGGTCTCACATGGTTGGCTCGCCGTTTGGCAGGTGTGAATGTAACGGAGCAGGGTGCCGGCTATCGTCACTTCGAGGTGCGTCCTGTTCCTGCTGTGGGTGTCGATACGGTTTTCTATTCCCAGCACACGCCGCAGGGACTGCTCTCATCGCGCGTCATTAGTCACGAAGGCCAGCTCCGCTCGCTGGAGGTGCGGGTACCGGTTGGCAGTACGGCCACAATTTGCCTGCCCACAGACACCATCCAGGTGCAGCAGGGTAAATACTATTATGAAAGATAAGAATCCCTGTCCATATATTGATAGGAGAGATATAATAAGAAATAAGGCCGGAAGGATTAGTGGTACCGGGCGGAGGTTTATGTAAATGGGTTAGGTAGGTCCTTTTTATGCCACAGAGGAATGAGTTTCTTTAGGCATCTGTTGAATAATCCTGCCTAATAGCAATTTCCCATTGGCATGTTTGTTGCGTTTGATACCATCGCTGCCCCATGTTCCCCATTGCTTAAAGAAAAAGGCAGCACCTTGTTGTTCGACCTGTTGTTTAATGTTAACTACCCATTCGGGTTTCATAGGCCTTGCTTTCGGTCCGCTCTCTCCACCAACAATAACCCAATCGATACCACTCAGATTGATTTCTCCCAAGTCTTCTATCAAAGGTTCGCAAGACAGGAATTTAACAGAAGCAGTAAGATGACTTAAATAGTCAATACGATATTTTGTACTCTGGCATTCGACTGTCACACCCAACCAAGCATTATCGGGAATAAGCCGCGTATTGAAATAGTCAGCCATTCTTTCTGCCCTTTTGGTAAGAATCTGGTATCTGTGTTGGGGTGTTTTTGTAATGGTAGCCATTATCTTGTCAATAAAATCAAAAGGCACATCTTCGTGAAAGATGTCACTCATGGAGCAGACAAAGATGTTGTGTGCTTTTCCCCATTGTAAAGGCTCTTTTAAATCCTCTTCATGCAATGTAAGCTCAAAACCGTTACAGTATTTGTCCAACCGCATAGCTTTCAGTCTTCTTGCCATCACCTCAGCATAACAATGAGCGCAGCCAGCAGATTTCTTGGTACATCCAGTGATGGGGTTCCAGGTTTTGTCAGTCCATTCTATCTTTGTAGTTCTCATTTTCCCTGTTTTTTGCTGATGATTTGGCTTGCTATCTTAATTGCTGTAGGATTGTTTGATGCACAGGCAAAATGGAATATCGGAGTACTTCTTGAATTGTACAGCACCAATGGTTTGTCTGTGACGTGATTAAAAATCGTCTTTAGCTGCTCAATGTATAGCTCAGCAATCTTTGTTATCGGTTCCTTTACCTTTTCAACGATTTCCGTTTCACCAAACAAAGTCTCTTCGGTTCTTTTCCGATAAAAGTAACCTCGCAAAAAATCCTCATCTTTTCCAAAGAAGGATGTCAATTTCTCTATATGTGTCAGATTACCTTTCCTGTCAAGCAGCCTGTTGACAATGACACCTGTAGGAATCAATATCCACAAATCTGTTCGATTCCCTTTCAATCGTGCAATGGATTCCCAATTAACCTGCATACCGAAAGGGTCCAATAGTACTAATGCCGCATAGTTCTTGTTCTTATGTAAAGAGTCTGCAAGCAGGTTAATCTGTAAGTTTGCATCGGAAATCCTAAATATAAGTTCCTTTTGAGACTTGAATTTTGCCAGCCTTTCTTCTAATTGCTGACCTGAAGCTTCGTCTTTGTCTATGAAATAGTACTTATCGAATCCCTTTTGCTCTATTCCTAGAACCCTTTCTGCTGCTCCTTTATAGGTGTTGAGTTCCTCTTCATCTAAGAACAGGTCGGGAATTAAGTCTGAGATGGCTTGAGAGTCCTTCTCATTTCTTGACCCGCTACCCGCAAAGCCATCAAAGTAGAGCAGCTTCCAACCATACTTTTCCCTATGGGTATTCATAATGGTCAGATACGCATTGACATATTTCTCAAATGCGTCTAACTTATCTTCTGTCCATCGTCCTCCCCATTGCGAGGGCTCAGAAGCCATTAAACAACCTTCATCTATGAAGTCGTGTTTTTCTTCCATATATATTTATTGTTTTGTGGTTGTTGATTATGTGGTCCTTTCACTTTGAACTTTACGGCTTGTTGCACTCCGCTATCGTTATAGACGAAGGCCACGATGCTCAGTTGCTCTTTATTCCAATTGGGCTCCAAGGTCTGAGTCATCGTCTTCTGGTCTGCTTCTCCCTCCTTGATACTGAAGTCCTCGCCCCAGGTACCATTGACAGCTGTGCGGAACACATGATTGTGGATATATTCCTGATTGGCAGATCCGTCTGGCATTAGCTGGAGAGTCTTGATGCTATCTTCCAAAAGCCACACCTGGAGCTTACCCGCAACGGTTCCGTCTGTACCTTCTGCTTTGATTTGAATGGTGATGGTATTATCAGCAAGGAGGGCTGTTCCCTCGAGACGCAACGGAGCTGGTTTTGCAAGTTCATCTTTCACAGCAGCAGCCCACTCGGGATAATTGACAGGCCCTCGCCTGTTGACCAGCCCAACAGGTTGATATTCCAGATTCCAATGATTATAGTATTCGTCACCAGTTTCTGTTTTCAAGCCGATGATTTTCGTGTTGCCCACAAAGGCAAGCGGTCCGCCGTGAATGCCAACAGCTACAATGTTATTGCCATATGTTTCTTGCAACTGATTGATGACCTCATTTGCACTAGGACAATTCAGACACCTCTGACCTGTGTAGTTCTCAAGGAGCACATTCTTGAGTATCTGCTCTTCCTCAAAAATTCTTGTTGTTCCATAGTGCGGTATGCCGTCAATAAGAGCGTAGGCACGATAGAAAAATGTACCGAAACTTGGATTAATAGCTGGATAAAAAAGTTGAACAGTATAATTGTTCTCTTCATCTACTTTATCAGAAGTGACTGTGTAATCATTGATAGTTGGGTTTTCAGTTCTGCCATAACATACACCAAGGATAAGAGAACTATAGGCTCCGCCACCAATGGTAAGGTGCGAGGTAACGGTAAGTGTTTCTTCATCGATTGTGCCAGTCTCTACAACATTATCATCAAGTGTGCGGAAGGTATGTACATTACCATAGTATGTTTGCCCGTCCACGATAGCGTATGGACGATAGTAATAAGTAGTGCCGCCTGTTAGCTGGCGCAGTTGCAAGGTGAAGCTGTTGGAGGATGTGGTTTGCGTTTTGTCACTTGTAGTAGGCTCGATGCTTGTCCCATAGCAAATGCCAAATGTGAGGGAAGAATAACTTGATTGCACATTCACGCTACCAGAAACATTGGCACTAAAACATGTGATGTCTGTTGCCTCACCCGTAGTAAAGTTCACATCAATGCCGTCAGTAATGAAGGATTTCACCTTACCATAGAACCAAAGCCCGCTCTGATAGACAAAGGAACGGAAATAGTAGGTGGCATCGGACAAAAGATTTTCTATCGTTGCAGTATAGCGGCCATCCTCTGCCACATCATTCTTATTGACTGTTACCTGCGTGCCGTTATTCTTGTTGGGAGTTCCTTCAAGGCAATAGATGAAGCCGACGCGAAGGTCGTTTGCGAGGCTTTCGCGAATGCTGGTAGCATAGCCAACAAGCGTTGCCGAATTGTTGGTAATGTCAATCGCATCACCTGTCACCGAAGGGTCGGTACTCGAACCACCACCATTTGTGGAATCGACAAACGTGATGCTGTCCAACTGCAAGACATCATATTCTGCTTTCTGATTGTCTGCCATGTGAAGCACAATTTTCTGTGCCTTTGCTGTCTGTATACTTGCTACTAAGAATAATGATGCTGCAAACAAATATGTAAAATGATAGAGTTTCATACTTTCATTTATTGTTCCACTTTATACAAATCTACGTCTTCTGGTTTCTGAAGTTGCAGTCGCTTTTCCGAGGGCGAGCACTTGTAGTCGCGCATGTAGGCGAAATAGAAATTGGTGCGCGAGCCGAAGCCACAAAGCCGGGCGATATCTTCAACGGACAGGGACGTGTAGCGCAACATATCGTCGGCCATGCGTCTTTGATAGGCATAGCGGAAATTCATGCCGCGCATCCCCGTGAGCAGGAAAATGAGCGATTCGAGGTCACTGACTCGGGCACCATAGCGCTTACAGAAGGCGCCGACATTGGAATCGCCTCTGGACATGCAGCGCAGGAAATCATCCATCACCCTGATACCCGTCGGATTCATGTTTCGCTCTATCGGCTCATACAGCAACCGCCCGTTCTCGGTGTAATGGCGGCGATGTGTGAACGGCGTGATGTAGAGGTCATCGAATGTGAACTGCGCCTCCCCTTTGAATTCACGCGGCGTAAACTCGCGCCTGATTCTATAAGTATGGTCGCCGTACCATCTGTCTTTCACTTTTGGCGCTCTTGACTTTTCAAATCCCATGCTTTTCACTTATTTTAGTTCTCCTTATACCCTTGGACGTTATCCATAAAGGCTTATGGTAAACGTCCTGCCTATGTTGACGTTATCCATAAAGGCTTATGGTTATCGTCCTACCCTTGTTGATGTTATCCATAAAGGCTTATGGTTATCGTCCTACCCTTGTTGATGTTATCCATACGGGCTTATGGTTATCGTCGTACTCATGTTGATGTTATCCATAAGAGCTTATGGTTATCGTCGTATCCATGCAGAAACCATGTCTCTCCTCTCGTTTGCCATATTTAAAGTAATTTATCTGTTATCTCAGAACACGGACACCCTTTTTCAGCGCGTCTTAACTCGCACAGGGCGGACGGTTCGACCATAACTGCGGTCTTGATTGCCGTCGAGGATGCCACTCGAAATGACGTACATGAGGTAGGCATGGCCGGGGAAGGAATTCTTTGTGCAGAGCGAGCGCGACCAGTAGCAGCCATAGCTGCCTGTGTTATCGGCTTCCTGATAGTCAATATGGCCCGCAGCGGGCAAGAAGATGGTATTGCCGTTTCGGTTGCTCTTGATGAGCTGGCCTTCTATGCCGTTTTGCGTCGTCCAGGTCGCTGTTGTGTTCCACTCGTCGCACAGTTCCGTTATCTGCTCGTGGCTCGGCATCTGCCAGTCGCTGCTCCAGTTGGCAGTTGCTGCATCGTCCTCGGGCAGCAGCTCGGTCAGGTCGTCCGTGAAAAGGTTAAAGCCGTAGCGGTAGTGTGTGCAGTACTTCGTCAACGAGTAGTAATCGTCTTCCGCGCAATAGATATATGTACCCCAGCCATAATCATCCTTCGGTTTGATCTCGCCCCAAGCGAAGTAGTCGCCGTACTTCTCGGGGCTGTTCGCTCCCACATTGCAAGTTGCCCACAGCGTGCCGCTCGGCAAACCGAGGTCAACCCACTCATGCTCTTCCTCGATGATGAGGTCGCCCCCTACGAATGTAATGCTGTCCAACTTCGAAATGCTGCACTCGAAAGTCTGATTGCCTGCCATGTGAAGCACTACTTTTTGTGCCTTCGCTGTCTGCACGCCTGCCAGCAGCATCCCCGCCGCTGCAAGCAAAAATGTCATTGAATTACGTTTCATAACCTTTGATTATTATACGTTTGTATTTTTCTGACCACGAATTACACAAATTGCACGAATTATTATCGATGGTCAAGGGCGTAGCCAATTCGTGTAATTCGTGTAATTCGTGGTTTAGGATTATTTTAATCCGTTTCATCCGTTAAATCCGTTGTTGTCTCAGTATTCTCCAGCAGCGTTGGCGAGTTGAGGGATTTCTTCTTCTTGTTCTCCTGTGCGCCGTAGCGGAGGAGGTTGCGGGCGGCAGTTGTGATGCTGGGGCCGGAGGGGGCGGTGACGACAGTGAGGTCGTCGAAGCTGCGGCGGGTCTTGTCGAGCAGTTCGCCGACTCTTGCGAAGCGTTCGGCAAAGAGCTGTACGCGCTCGACGAGTGTATTGGCGCACTGCATCATCTTCTCCTGATTCTCCACCTGTCGCGTCTGCTTCCAAGTGAGTTCGAGCACACGAAGGGTCATATAGAGTGATTGACTGCCGGATATGACAACGCCCTGATCGTAGGCTTCTTTCCAGAGCGTCGTGTCGTTCTGCAGCGCCAGTTGCAGGGCACTTTCCTGAAAGACATACATCAGCACGAAATCCAGACGGCCCTTGTCGCTCTTGGCATAGCGGAAGTACTGCTTCTGTGCCAGCTCCCTGACGTGCTGCCGCATACTGGCAATGTGGCGACGCAGGGCTTCGTTGCGCGAGGCTTCATCCTCCGCATTCTGATAGTCAACGAAGGCCGTGAAGGACATCTTGCTGTCGATGATGACATCGCGTCCGTCGGGGAAATGCAGCACAGCATCGGGCACCATGCGGCGACCTTCCTCGCTGGTGATGGGCCGCCCCTGAGCGTCGCGCATCGTCTCCTGAGTGTCATATTGAAGGCCTCGCTCCAGCTCCATCTGCTCCAATATCTGACTCAGTTTGAGTTCGCCGAAGTTGCCCTGTATCTTGTTCTGACCCGTCAGCGCCTGTGCCAGACGTTCTGTCTGCTCGCCCATCGCCCGCTCGCGT
>JAFZPZ010000118.1 GCA_017552435.1 Bacteroidaceae bacterium | reverse complement strand
TCTGTTCCTCGCGTGGGGCTACCCGACGGCCATTTTCCTCCTCCTGGAGTTTGCAGCCCTGATGCTTTGGAACAAGAACTGGTGCGAGTGGCTCTGGCTGGGCATTCCGTTGGTGGGTGCGCCCTTGATGATTCACTTCCTCCACAAAGACTACGACCGTACGGGGCACAGGACGCTCGACGCGAACGTCATCCTGCAGATGTGGATATATGTGGGCTTCGTCAGCTGCATTGGCGGGGCAACGATGGGCTTTGCCGGCGTCTTCGAGATGCTCTACTGCACCTTCCAGGGGAGGAAAGTATGCCCTTAATAGTCTACAAAATAAACAATTCGTATAATGAAGAAGATAGCACCGATAGTCGTAACTGTCCTCACTCTTTTCGCTTGTAGCGGAGGGGAGGGAACCAGGTTGCGGTTCAACAAGAGTAAGTTTACCCAGGCTGATACGCTGATAAGGGATGCATTGGGGACTCGCAACTACCAACGGGCATTGACATTAGCCGACAGTCTGGAGCAGAGTGGTGACTTTTCGTCGGTTCGTGCCAACAACTATCGCGGGGATGCATACAGCTCACTCGGGAAAAGAGTTGAGGGCAAGGAGTGCTACTGGCGCGCTATGGCCAATAAAGACATCGCCTCGCGTGATCTCTGGTGTTATCAGGAGGCTGGCAACAGCCTTGCCAGAAAACTCTATCTGGATGGTGACTATGAGGGAGCGTTACGTGTGGCTATGATAGTAATGGCTAATATTGATTCATTGGGGACCGATAATGAGGCTAACAGCATCGGTCTGGAAGCACTGATAGGCTACTGTAACCAGGCGCTGGGCAAACCGCGACAGGCCAAGGAGAACTATGCGCAGGCTTACCGGCGTGTCAGTCAGTGGCTCGAGCGTGATACCTCGATGATGGCATTGCTCTGGGGCGTTGAGACCTATAATTCCATAGCAGCGAAATATCTTGAAAACCATGAGTATGACGAGGCCATGAGATGGGCTGACCGCACCGACTCACTGATGCCTGCCTTCACAGAATCCTATGGCAGTCGCTTCCCGGAAGGGGTGGACACCTACCGTGCCACATCGATACTTATTCGTGCAAGAGCTGCCTTGGGACAAGGCCATAAGGAAGAGGCTGAACGTGCCTATGCCGACTATAACCATACAGACTGCTCACAGACCTTTGGAGGAAAAATCTGTGCCGCTGACTATCTGATGGATGCCCACCGCTATGCTGAAGCTGCCGACTGCTATGCCTTGGCAGATCAGTTTATGGCTACCTACTACGCTGACATCACACTCGATCATATCAAGGAAACATACATCCCCAAACTTCGCGCCAATCTCAAGGCCGGCAGGAAGGACTCTGCCCTTTATGTAGCCCGCCAGATTACCGAACTTTATGACTCCGCACTCATCCGATACAAGAGCAGTGCCGCCACAGAACTGGCCACCGTCTACGACACACAGGGGAAAGAGTGCAAGATTGCAGAGCAGCAGACAGACTTATTGAGACAGCGTCTTTGGGGGATTGCCGGAGTCTTGCTGCTTATTGTTACTTTCTTTGCCGTCTACGACCTGTATCGTCGCCGTGCCCGTCGCCGTTTGGCTGCCGCCCATGCCGACCTCGAGTCTGCACATAGCGACTTGCAGACGGCCTACGCCAAACTGGAGGAAACGACCGCTGCCAAGGAGCGTATCGAGAGTGAGTTGCGAATCGCCCGCGGCATTCAGATGGCGATGGTGCCAAGTGCCTTTCCACACTACAATGGCCTTGACCTCTACGCAGAGATGACGCCTGCAAAGGAGGTGGGCGGCGACCTCTATTGCTTCGTCATTCAGGGCGACAAGCTCTACTTCTGCGTTGGCGATGTCTCCGGCAAGGGTGTGCCGGCATCACTCTTTATGGCTCAGAGCGTCCGACTTTTCCAACTGTTCGCAAAAGAGGGACTGATGCCCGCAGATATTGCCTGTCGCATGAACGAAGAACTAGCCGAGAACAATGACCGGGGCATGTTTGTCACGATGTTCATCGGGCTTGCTGATCTCAGCAGCGGTCGTCTCGACTATTGCAATTGTGGGCACAATCCTCCTGTAATCGATGGGGCGTTCCTTGAAATGGAATACCAAAACCGGCCTCTGGGACTATGGAAGGATCTCGTTTTCCAAGGCGAGTCTGTTAAGGATATCCGCAAATGTCAGGTGCTGATCTATACCGACGGTCTGAACGAGGCCATGAACCCAGTCCATGAGCGATTTGGAGACGAGCGGCTGATCCAGTTGATGGCCCAGTCGGTATCCCTTGATGCCCAACAGGTCATCAGCAAGCTCAGCAAGGCCGTTGAAACGTTCCGGGAAGGTGCAGAGCCCAACGACGACCTGACCCTGATGCTCCTCCGTATAAAAGCATGACACTAAGATATATGAACCAAAAGAGAAATCTGACAATCGTCAACTGTATCACCACAAGTCTGTTGGCATTTGTGTTGACCATCCCGATGCATGAGTTGTTCCATCTTCTCACGTTCTACGTATATGGCTTTGGGAATCAAGTGACCGTATTCTCTGCCACCTGTGTGGGCTTCGATGAACAGCAAGTGGCTTTCGGAAACCTTGCTCCCTTCCACCGCGTGATGGTGGCGGGAGGCAGTGCGTCCATCCTGAACACCATCATCGGCATGGTGCTGTTCTTTGTGCTTCTGAAATGCAGGATGGGTTCGCTGATGCGGGTGTTCCTGACACAGTTGATGGGGGCACACTTGGCTACGGGCTTCGGCTATTTCATGATTGATCCGCTCACACAGTTAGGCGACTGGGGTAACGTGTTTGCAACGTTCCCCGATGCCCCCGGAATCGTACTGACCATGCGTATCGTGCTGTTTGTACTGGGTGCCGCAGGCATCGTATTTACTTTCTTTGCACTGAACTACATGTCGTATTACTTCATAGAGGATCCGGCAGACAAGCATGAACGACTGTATGTGGCCACCAAGCTTCACATGGTGATGCTGATAGTCGCAGTGATTGTGGGGTGCATTGGAGGTGTTATCTCTCCCGCCAGTGGCAGCAGCTATTTTGCCGTCATCTTTGCGAACATGGAGTGGATTGTATTCTTCTGGGCGTTTATGTTCACTTGGGTGATGGTCAAGCATCCCAAAGAGAGCCGTTTCCTTTATGGCATACCGCAGGAGTCCAACTATCTGCTTTTAATCATTAGCGTGGCCCTGATACTCATCGACCTCTTCGTCCTGGGGCCAGGCATCAGTCTTTTGAATTCATGATGACCACGGGCTATAAATCCGGCTATGTCACACTCCAGTCTTCCAATCCCTCGACGGCACTTTCCTGGCCCATCGAGAGTCTCCAGACGCTCACCTCGTTCATATCGAACGACAACGGAAAGGTCTGGGTGTACTTCGGGCGTGAAGAGCAACCCCGACGTCAACTGCACCATGAAAGCCACCGTTACCACTGAGCAAATAAATTAGGTAAGTTAATCTTTTATTTTTAACTTTTCATTTTTCATTCTTTAAGCCGAGCCCGCACCGCAAGCCCGGCTTTTTCATTTTTTCTGATTTTCTACATTTCTCATATAGCGAAGCGCTTTAGAGCAGCCCCATGCAGGAGGTGACTCCCAGGCTGGTTGCGATAGCCGAAAGTCGTGAAAAGAATCGACTGAGTATGCACTTCTGCCTTTGAAAGCATTTCTGAACAATGATACTTACGCTTCCGATGGTTTTCTATAGTATATTTCTTGGCCTATCCATAAAAAAATTGCAGGATTTCATCTGCCATAAAGAATTTTTCCGTAACTTTGTCCTCAGTGAATATTGCGATTTTTGTTTGTACAACTGTATAATTCATACGATACAAAAGCACAACAATTTTCGCTAGACACCAAAATTTCAGAGAATTAGATATCGCCTAACCTTACGTAAATATTAACCTGTCCATTTTCTGGACGCTAACAGATTACTAACAATATGAAAAAACTACTACTATTATTAGCGGTTCTTTTTGCTGCATTTTCGGCAAAAGCCGACGACTGGGTTCTGCAAGTCCTATTATCCGATGGGCAAGTAGTGTCCATCAAACTTAGTGAAGAGCCACGCACAACTTATCAGAACGGCAGCTGGGCACCCAGCGCAGGCCGCGTCATGCGCGAAATGATAGAGGCAATGAAGGACTGCCAGATTGTCGAGCCTATGGTCACCATCCGCTCTCGCATGAAGCCAGCCGACGAAGCTCAGCTCGCCCTCCTTGCAGAAGCCGTATTAAGTTAAGAGTTAGGAAATCTCCTCGACATAAGCGACAGCTACTTCGGTGGCTGTCGTTTTTTTATGACTTTTCGCGCCCTCGAGGAGAAAATTGCAAAAAAAATTAAAAAAATCCAGTCTTTTTCTTTCTTGTTTAAAAAATAAACATTAACTTTGTGGCAGGAAACCAAACTTTTACAGCATGAAAGAAGAACTGGCAATGCCGCCCGAGCAACGCGAAGAGCTGAACATCATTACCCGCATCAGGGGCGAAGTGCAGAGTCATCGGGAGCCGACGGGCGAGAATCTGTTCCTCGCGTGGGGCTACCCGACGGCCATTTTCCTCCTCCTGGAGTTTGCAGCCCTGATGCTTTGGAACAAGAACTGGTGCGAGTGGCTCTGGCTGGGCATTCCGTTGGTGGGTGCGCC
>JAFZPZ010000117.1 GCA_017552435.1 Bacteroidaceae bacterium | reverse complement strand
TTGTATCTTTGCGCAGTGCAATCGATAGAAAATGATGATGAAACGATTACTAACTATCATATTGTTGTTGCTACCGATGGTCATTTGCGCCCAGCAAGTGGACATAGAATCACGTTACAAGCAGATTGACAAAGCCATTGCTGAGTTCCCCCGTTACGTGGCCCAGCGCGAAGCCAAGATCACGGCGGCACGCAACGCCTTTGAGCAGTCAAGCGGACAACAGAAATATGAGGAGAGTTATCGGTTGTATGAGCTCTACCGACCCTTCGTGAGTGACTCTGCCATCTATTTCCTCCGTCAGTGCATCGACATAGCTGAACAGCAGAGTGACCACAACGGGTCCGTGCGCTGTCGTTCGCAACTGGCCATCCGCTGTTCGAACATCGGGCTCTATGATGAAGCCCTTAATATCCTCGATTCCATCCGCTTAGGCAGCGGCCTCGATAAACTGGTGCTCGGCACATATTACGAAGCTTATAACAATGTGTACGGCGAACTAAGCTACTATACCCGTCTTGACGATATGCGCCAGCTGTATCAGCGGAAGGAGCAATACTATAAACAACTGATGTTCGAGCATCTGCCTGCCACCAGCGAGTCGTGTTTCCTGCGCAGGGAACAAGCCGCCCAAGCAGAGGGTAAGCTGAAGGAAGCAATGGCCATCAACGATGAATGGATGAAGACCGTGGAGCCCGGCAGCCATCCTTATGCTCTCACGGCACTCTACCGCTATATCGAATACAAGTTGCAGGGTGACAGCACACAGATGCTGTACTGGTTGACGGAATCGGTACTGGCCGATATCCGTAATGCCGCCATGGACCAGGGGTCGATGTGGGAACTGGCCAATGAACTGATGCTGAGCGGCGATGTTGATCGTGCCTCACGTTACATCAGCTATACCAGCGACTGTGCCAACCGTTACGGTTCACGCCAGCGCAACTGGCAGATAGCCCCGTTGTTGACACACATCGCCAACGAATATAAGTCGCAGAGTGAGCGTACCACCTCGCAGTTGTGGGGAACGCTGATCGTGATCAGTATATTAGCCTTGCTATTGCTGGGCGCCCTCTTCTTCGTGCATCGACGTAACTCCCAGTTGCACGCTGCCCGTAACGACCTGAAAACCTCAAACGACGAACTGGCTTCAGCCAATCGTCTGCTAGCAACCCAAAAGGACGAATTGTCACAACTCAATTCCAAACTTTCAACTCTCAACTCTCAATTATCTGAAAGTAACCGTGTGAAGGAGGAGTACATCGGTCGCTTCATGAGTCTTTGTTCGCAATATATCGATAAACTCGATAACTATCGCAAGATGGTAAATAAGAAGATGAAGAACAAGGAACTCGACGAATTGTTCCAGATATCGAAATCTACAGAATTGAAGGAGAAGGAACTGGAGGAACTCTACGAGAACTTCGATACTGTGTTCCTGCATCTTTTCCCCAACTTCATCGACGACTTCAACGCTCTCTTACAGCCAGAGATGCAAATCCATCCCAAGGAGGAGAACCGGTTGACGACAGATATCCGTATCTTTGCCCTGGTAAGATTGGGATTCGAGGATTCATCGAAAATAGCTGAGTTCCTGCACTACTCTGTGAACACCATCTACAACTACCGCGCCCGCATCAAAAACGGTGCCCTTGGCAACCGCGAACAATTCGAAAATCGGGTAAAAACCCTGTAAAAACGCGATAATTGTAAAAAATACACCTCTATATTTCGTCCACTCTTTTTGACTGCTTACAAAAATGTAAGTGACTTATTACTAGTTATTTAACTATTTGAAGACTTGAAAAACATCCACTTTTTGCATTCACCTTCAAAAAATGTATTGTCATTTTGCGTAATTTTGCACCGTCGAAGATGATAAACCGACAATCAACATTACATTATTATAATTTTAACTAACAAAGTATGAAAAAAAGCAGGTATTTATGGTTGTTGTTGGCACTGATGGTGTCAATGGTAACACAAGCCCAAGGTATCATGGGAACTGTGACAGACGAGAACGGGGAGCCCGTCATCGGTGCTTCCGTCGTCGAGAAAGGTAATCCTCAGAACGGTAGTATCACCGACTTTGACGGTAATTTCAACGTCAAGGTGAACGAGGGTACAACAATTGTGATCAGCTACATCGGCTATCTTACTCAGGAGCTGCGAGCCACCCCTGGCATGAAGGTCGTGTTGAAAGAAGATGCTCAGACGCTGCAGGACGTGGTAGTGATCGGCTACGGTGTGCAGAAGAAGAGTGTGGTGACAGCTTCTATCGCTAAGGTAAGTGCCGAGGATCTGGACGGTAAGACCCGTCTGCGTGCCGACGATGCCCTGAAGGGACTGGCTGCCGGTGTGAATGTGACATCGGCCTCTGGTCAGCCCGGATCGCAGTCGATGATCCGCGTGCGTGGTACAGGTACCATCAACGACACCAACCCATTGTACATCATCGACGGCATGCCCGCCGACCAGTACGGACTGGAGAGTGTGAACCCCAACGATATCGAGAGTATCGAGGTGTTGAAAGAAGCAGCTTCAGGTGCTATCTACGGAGCCCGTGCTGCTAACGGTGTGATTCTGGTGACCACCAAGAAGGGTAAGCTTGGTAAGGCCCAGATTAATTACAACTTCAGCTATGGCTGGCAGAGCGCGTGGAAGAAGCGTGACGTGACCGGCGCTACCGACTATGCCATTCTGCAGAACGAGAAATACGTGAACGGTGGACAGACACCGCTATATGCAGATCCCTACAACTTGACCGATGCCAACGGCCAGAAGATTACTGGTTTTGGTACTGACTGGCAGGAGCTGCTGTTTAACGACAACGCCCCCGTGGTGCAGCACGACGTATCTGTGAGCGGTGCCTCTGAGAAGGTGAACTACTATCTCTCACTGGGTTACTACACACAGGACGGTATCGTCGGTGGTAACTACGGCAAGTCGAACTACGACCGTCTGACCATCCGCTCTAACAACCAGTTCAATGTGTTTGACGACTCGAAGGAGCGCTCATTCCTAAACAAACTCGACATCAGCGCCAACCTCTCTTATATGCGCACACACAGCACAGGTATCGATGCCAACTCTACATGGGGCTCGCCTCTGGGTTCGGCCCTCTACCTGGCTCCCACACTGCCCGTCACACTGACGGGTGATGTGGCTCAGAAAATGATTGACCGCTATAGCGCATACGATCTGTATCGCGATGCCAACGGTGATCCCTACACCATCCCCGGCTTTATCGGCAGCTATCAGGAGCAGAACAACCCCATTGCTTTGATGCAGCAGCGTCCAGGCAGAGGCTGGAGCCATAAGTTCATGCCTAAGTTCTCTATCGACCTGCAATTGTGGGACAACCTGAAGTACCACTTCACCTGGAGTGCAGAGCAGAGTTTCTGGGGCAGTGAGTCGGCTACCACCGAGAAGTTCTATTTCTCTGGCAACAACAACTCCGACCACACACAGGCACAATCAGAGAAGGCCAACAGCACACAGTGGCAGATTGAGAACACGCTGACCTACGACAAGGAGTTCGGTAAGCACTCTATCGGCGTGGTGCTGGGACAGAGCGCCCTGAAGTACAAGGGTGACTATCTGGGTGCATCGCACTGGAACCTGATCAACGTCAACAAGCCTTACGTTGACTACACCACCGGCGGCAGCATCGAGACCACCACCGACGAAAAGGGTAATATCATCGGTGTGAAGAGTCTGGTTGGCGGTTGGGCTGGCCCATACGTTGAGCACCATCTGGCTTCGCTCTTCGGCCGTATCAGCTACAACTACGATGAGCGTTACATGTTCCAGGCTACTG
Source organism: Bacteroidaceae bacterium (assembly GCA_017552435.1). Lineage (GTDB taxonomy): Bacteria > Bacteroidota > Bacteroidia > Bacteroidales > Bacteroidaceae > Physcousia. Next base: position 2,293 of record JAFZPZ010000117.1, on the reverse strand, counting down.
TCCGTCGCGACGGATCCAGCCGTTTCGGTTCTAATAATAAGTATGGTGTGTTCCCCTCATTCTATATCGGATGGAACATCATGAAAGAAGAAATCATGAAGGATAACCGTGACTGGCTGTCGAACCTGAAATTCCGCGCAAGCTGGGGTAAGAACGGTAACGAGAACATGCCCGACTTCCGTTATACCGTGCTCACCACCACTGGCGGCACCAGCAACTACTACTTTGGTCGTCAGGCTGTGATGAACTACGGTTCTAAGGCCAACGGTCTGGCTAACGAGAACTTGAAGTGGGAGGAATCAGAGCACATGATTGCAGCAGCAATCGTCATCGAACCGAGTCTGCTTCTTCTGGACGAACCCACCACAGCGCTGGATGTAACTATCCAGGCGCAGATCCTGGCACTGTTGAAAAAACTCAACCGGGAGACAGGGATGTCGATGCTGCTGATCTCGCATAATCTGAACATTATGCGCAGGCTCTGCTCCCGCATTGCCGTGATGCAGCGCGGCATACTGGTGGAGACCGGCTTCACGGAAGACGTTTACGGGAATCCGCAGCACCCCTACACCAGGCAGCTGATCGATGCGATCCCCACGCGGGAAGGGAGAGGAAAATGGCAGAACAACTGATCCTCGAAGTGCAGCATGTCTTTGCCGGATACCGCGAGGGCGGCCTGTTTTCCGGGAAAAACACGTACCATGAAGTGCTCCATGATATCGACTTTACCGTGCACCAGGGAGAAATCGTAGGCCTGGCCGGGAAAAGCGGAACAGGAAAATCGAGCCTCACCCGCGTGATTCTCGGCCTGCTGGAACCGACGCAGGGGAAAGTGATCCACCATGCAGGCAAACCGCAGATCGTTTTTCAGGATCCTTACAGTTCCCTCAACCCGATGTATTCCGCCGAGTGGTCTGTCGAAGAACCACTTCTGATTTCCGGGCAATATGACGCAGCCACCCGAAAACGCATGGTGCATGAAATGCTCGAACAGGTTGAGCTGCCTCATGAGTGCTGGTCCGCCAAGCCGGATGAGCTTTCAGGAGGGCAGCGGCAGCGTGTCAGCATTGCTGCCGCACTGATCCAGAAACCGCGCTTTCTGATTGCCGACGAGCCGGTCAGCGCACTGGACGTCACCATTCAGGCGCAGATCCTCAAACTGCTTCTGCAGCTTCGCAAAGATCTCGACCTGAGCTATCTTTTTATTTCCCACGACCTGAACGTCGTCTATCAGCTCTGTGACAGCGTGCTGATCATGAATGACGGGCGCATTGTTGAGCAGGGGCCGGTAGAAGAAGTGTACAACCACCCGAGAGAGGAATACACGAAACAGCTTCTTGCCGCAGCAATGTAACAAACAGATTTTACGAGGAAAAGGAGAACATACAATGAGCGGAAAGAAACTCGGCTTTGGGCTGATGCGGCTGCCGCTGCTGAATGCGGAGGACGCCGGCAGCATCAACTATCCCCTGCTGGAAGAGATGGTCGACACGTTCCTGGCACGAGGATTTACGTATTTTGACACCGCCTGGATGTACTGCAACGGAAAGAGTGAGGAGGCTGCCAAGCGGGTTCTTGTCTCCCGCCATCCGAGAGACAGCTTTACCCTCACAACCAAGCTCCCTGCCTATATGCTCAAAAAAGAAGAGGATCGGGAATGGCTCTTCAACGAACAGCTTAAACGGACAGGTGCCGGTTACTTTGACTACTACTGGCTCCATGACGTAAACTCTGAATCGCTCAAGACGTTTGAGGCGCTGCACTGCTTTGATTTTATCCTGGAAAAGAAAAAAGCCGGGCTTGTAAAGCACGTCGGGTTTTCCTTCCATGATGAACCCAAAGTTCTTGATGAAGTGCTTACAAGACATCCGGAGATGGAATATGTCCAGCTTCAGCTGAATTATCTTGACTGGGACAGCCTCGGCGTCCAGAGCCACGGCTGCTATGACGTGGCGGAAAGGCACGGCAAACCGGTGATCGTAATGGAGCCCGTGAAAGGCGGCACTCTTGCAAAAGTTCCGCCTGAGGTCGAGGCGATGTTTTCCGCCGCCGACCCGAAAATGTCCGTTCCGTCGTGGGCAATCCGCTTCGCGGCAAGCCATAAAAACATATTCATGGTATTAAGCGGCATGAGCGATATGGCCCAGATGCTCGACAATACCGGATACATGGAAAACTTTGTCCCTCTGACGCAGGAAGAGCTCGGCATGATGCACCGCGCTGCCGGGATGATCAACAAACAGATCGTGATTCCGTGCACGGGCTGCTCCTACTGCACGGTTAACTGCCCGCA
>JAFZPZ010000116.1 GCA_017552435.1 Bacteroidaceae bacterium | reverse complement strand
CGCATCAGCGTGACCTTGCAGCCGAAGAGGCCGCGCTCCAGGAAGCCGTCCTGCACGCCGCCTTGCAGCACCACGCCTGAACCCTGCCCCATTGCGGAAATGGCGACAAAGGTGAGAATGATGGTGATGATTTTCTTCATTGTTTTATGGGATTATTATTTGACTTTCAGTCGAGCCTGCTCACGCTCGGCAGAGCTGACGCAAGCATCGCTCTGCACTCACTTACTCGCAGCCTTCTTCGGATTCTTGTTCCAGTGATACACCAGATGCAGCATGACGTAGTGCGGCAGGGAGCGGTACCAGGTTTCGGTGCGGCCCTGGGCGTTCACGGCGTATTGGGTGGATGAAAGCTGGTGCAGGAGGTCGAAGGCTTCGATGCGGCCGATGAGCTTGCCCTTGAAGAAGGGCTGGCTGACGGAGGCGTTGAGCACGAAGTCGTCGGTGTTCAATTCGCTGCTGCCATAGCCGCGACGGGAGTACATGTTGCCGTCGGCTGAAAGTGTGGTGTTCAGGCGTGGCAGGGTATAGCGGGCGGAGAGTCCGTATTGGAAGTCGGTGGCGTTGAGCGTTTCGAAGTCGTACATCTTTCCCTCGGAGTGCCGCCAGCGGATGTCGCCCGTGGCGCGGATGTTCAGCGTACCTTTATTATATTGTATGTAGGCCTTATGGTGCTGCGTCAGACTGTTGACCGCGTTCACATGGCTCTCGGTCTCTCCGGCCAGCATCATGTGGTCAAGCCAGTGGGTGAACAGTGCATCAAGGTTAGCCTCTACTGTCCAGTATTTGTTTTTGTCAAGCGTATAGAAGATGCCGCCCTTCAGTCTGATGTCATAGCTGCCATGCACGCTCTCGGGGCGATAGGTGTAAACACTTGTGGCGGGATTGAAGCTGACCGCCTCCGACACTTTGTTATGAAGGTAGGCATAATAACCAGATACATAGAAGTTGTGCCGTGCGCTGCGGATGTCCTTATACTCCGCTTCAAGCGTAGATTGTGATGTGTATGCCTTTAGGTCAGGGTTGCCGAGGCGAACGACAAGGGGATTGGCATCGTCGCGAATGCTGAGGAGGCTGACTAATGGCGCGTTGCTTTCAAGGTGATAGAGACGGATGAGCGCGGGGTTGCGGGTTTTCTTGGCGAATAGATTAATGCGGAGTTCTGGCTCGAAGCGGAAAGTATTACGTGTGACCAATGTGTCGAGCGGCCCGCGCTGATAGGAAAGACGCTCGTGCATAGGGGTGAAGTTCAGAAACAAGTCTAGGAAATTCACATCGCCCTCAAGCGGCATATTCTTCGCCGCGACATGTTGATAACGGGCAAGATGCAGGTTGATGCCCGCCTTGTAGGTCTTCAATTCGCTGTCGTAGGAGTTGCCGGGGTCGGTCGTGGCCCTGAGCATGTCTATCTGCGAAGCTAGCAGCAGCGTGTCGGGATGATAGAGCCAGTCGTGTGTCTTTTCGCGACTATACGACGGCTTCACTTCCAAGAACATATAGTTCAACTTGTATGAGAGACTATACGAGAAGGGTGTATGCACGGCTATCTTGCGTAGGGAATAGTCGGTGGCGTTATATTGGTTGGTGGTTGACGGGTTGACGAAATTCTCCACACGGTATCGCTGCGCCCGCTCGTTCTCATCTGAGGAATAGTCAAACGAGACATCAAAGCGGGAATATTGTTTCACTTTACCTATGTCCTTCAGCATCGGTCGTATGCGGGCAAAGACATATGTGCTCCATGCCTTGCCGTCGTTGAAACCTTCCGTGCGCTGCCGTGTCGTGAGGCTGTCCACAAACTGCTCCATCAGCGTCGAGGAGTTTCCGCTGTACGACCTGTAGTTGAAAGCGACATCGGAGTTGAACATAAAGCCTTTGGGCTTGACGTACTTGAATGTGTTGCCTACCTTCAGCCTTTGGGCTTTCGATAGCGAGTTCTGGTGAGTGGTCTGCTGCGGATTGCCCGCCAGGAACAGCTCCTTACGTCTCAGCATCTCGCCCTCGTCGCGGGTGGAGGTGAAGTCGGCGGTCAGGTTCTCCTGCACATTCTTGTCTGCCGACTGGTAGTCAATCTCACCGGCTGCGCTGTGCGTAGTCAACAGCGACTGTGGCACGGCGTCGGGCGTCCAGTGGTCGGAGCGCCCAATGTGGCGGCTCTCGTTCACGTTGTTCGAGTTTCCAAGCAGCGTGTAGCGGGTGCGCTCGGTGAAGCCCAGCAGGAAGGCGCGTCCCAGCCAGCGTTCCATCGTGCCGCCCGCAGCCTCCACGTTGGCGATGTAGCCCACCTGGTGCTCCTGCTTCAGGTTCACGTCCATCACAAACTTCTTCCTCTCTACCTGCGCATTCAGCGCACGGTTCAGGTCGGTGTCCTGGTCATACACCTTGATGTCCTTCACCGTGTAGTAAGGCAGGTTCTCCATCAGCACCTTCGAGTTGCCGCGCATGAAAGAGCGCGAGCCGAGTTGCAGCTCGTCAATCTTCCTGCCATTAACAAAAATCTGGCCATATTCATCGATGGTCACGCCGGGCATCTGGTGGATGAGGTCATCGAGCATCGAGCCATCAGGCAGTTTGAACGCCGTGGCATCATAGACGATGGTGTCGCCCCGGTAGTACATCTTCACCTTCGTGGCCGTCACTGTCACCTCTTGCAAGTTCACTTGTCGAATCTTGCGCAGTTCCAGCGCATCGTCGAGCATCCAGGCACGACTTTCGTTGGCGTCTATCGTCAGGGGAAGGTAGCCGTCCTCGTAGCCATCGAGCGTACCCCGCAGCAGATACTTACACGTTTTCTTCTCTGGCTGTAGCATGAACTGCGCCTCCCTCACCGTGCCGTCATCCCTCATTTTCTTGGTGATAGGGATTGAGTCGATGACCACGGTGCTGTCTGCCGCTAATAATAATGAAATTCTGGCCTCTGGCAGCGGTGTCTTCAGGAAAGCGTCCTGCACGGTGCCGAATACTAGGCCTTGTGCCTGCCCTGCCAATGTTGCTGCGAGCGCGAGGATGATGGTGATGAGTTTCTTCATTATTTCTTTTCTTTGTTGGAAATGTAGTCAATCGTATCCAATGCTTATGTAATCATGGGTTATTTCTTTTAGGGTTCTTGTTGTGCTTTGCTCTTCCTCCATTGTGACTCGGCAGAGCCCAATCAAGATTGTCCTTGCGCTTGCCGCTCTGTCGTCTCCTGTATTCGCCAGACGCTCCGATGCCGGCATATTTGACAAATTGTACAGGGGGGCATTATTCCTTATTCCAGTTCCAACGGTTGATATTGTCGGGGATTAGACACTATGACTACCCCAGCTACGCTGCTTATGTTATCGCCAGCAGAGTTAAAACTATTCTCCACATATCCGAAAGCCTCCATAGGGTCAGGGGCATAGTAAGTGGGATTTTTCACATAGCGACTATTGCCCAGCACTTTCTTCTTGTATGCCAGGAATGCGGAGGCTTTCATTTCTTGGTAGTCCACTCGCTGGGCTGCAAACTTGCCCTTGCCGTCGGGGACAATCCAACTGACGTATTTGGTAAATATCATCGGTGTTTCCTCCTGATGAAAGCCATAAAGCGTAAAGGTATGTATTCCCTTCGCATCGGTAGCCTTTGTTATGAGACCAGGCAAGCCTCCCAACTTCCAAGGCCCGATGCTGGCTGGCACTTCCTCCGTGTAGTACACGTTCCAAGTCAGGCCATGATATTCAGCAGTGGCCGACTGGCAAGCGTAGCCGCAGATGCTGTCCTGACCATCAGTCAGTGACCAGTTCTGCTTTTCCAATGACTCGTCCGTCATGTAACGATACGGATAGAGCATCTCTTGCGTCGTGATTGTTCCTTCAGGGTAGTTCGTGAAGATGGTACCCATGTGCATCCGGGCAGCCAGATAGCCATCAGCTATCCGAGAGCCGCCCTTCTTCTGCCTGTCATACTCTTCGTAAGGGAAACTCTTTGTGATGCCGCCCGATGTCTGTACTGCAATGTACATCGAGTCCGTTACTGGCTGTCCGTCAGCATCAGTAGTTTTACACTCATAGCGATAAATCGCCGTGAACTTCGACACGCCGATTGTGTCTCTCTGTGCCTGTGCTGCCATCGTCAGTGCGAAGGCCATCATTGTTACCAAAAACTTTTTCATTGTTATTGATGTTTTGTTGGGTTGTTACTTTTTCTTCGGATTCTTGTTCCAGTGATACACCAGATGCACCATGACGTAGTGCGGCAGGGAGCGGTACCACGTCTCGGTGCGGCCCTGGGCGTTCACGGTGTATTGGGTGGATGAAAGCTGGTGCAGCAGGTCGAAGGCTTCGATGCGGGCGATGAGCTTGGCCTTGAAGAAGGGCTGGCTGACGGAGGCGTTGAGCACGAAGTCATCGGTGTTGAGTTCGCTGCTGCCATAGCCACGACGCGAGTACATGTTGCCGTCGGCGGACAATGTGGTGTTCAGGCGTGGCAGGGTGTAGCGGGCAGAGAGACCGTACTGGAAGTCGGTGGCGTTCAATGTCTCGAAGTCGTACATCTTGCCCTCGCTGTGCCGCCAGCGGATGTCGCCCGTGGCGCGGATGTTCAGCGTACCTTTATTATATTGTATGTAGGCCCCTTCGTGCAGGGTCAAGGTATTCACCACGTTCTCCTCACTCGCCGTCATGCCCGTGAGCATGGCGTGGTCGATGGAGTGGTGATAGCCTGCATCGGCATTGGTCTGCCACGACCAGTAGCGGTTCTTGTCTATTACACGGGTGATGTCGAACTTGGCATTCAGACGATAGGCACCCTTCACGTTCATGGGCTGATAGGTATAGACACCACTTGCGGGGTTGTAGTTCACCGACTGTGATGTCTGCCGGTGATAGATGTCGGCCGATGTGCCCACGTGCCATTGCTGCTGGTTCTTTCCGGCCTTATTATAATAGTCCATGCCGAGATTGGTAGTGATGAAACTCTTCAGGTCAGGGTTGCCCAACTTGATGACGAGCGGCTGGCTGTCGTCGCGATAGGTGATGCGTTCGGAGAGATTTGGAGCATTGCGCTTGTGACTGACATTTGATGATGAAACAAGCAAGCCAACGTATAATATATTATGGTGAAAAATGTGAGCGAAAAAAGTGAGAAAAAAGAAAGGAAAAAGTTTGGTGATTTCAAAAAATAGCCATAATTTTGCAAATCAATGACAAGATTGTCATATTTTCTTTAAGCTCCGATTTGCAGGAGAATTCTTTAATTATTTTTCTTT
>JAFZPZ010000115.1 GCA_017552435.1 Bacteroidaceae bacterium | reverse complement strand
TTTTAATCGCATTGATTCCATGTGCGTGTGGGCAGAACGCTACAACATACTGCTCATCCTGGATATGCATGCATGTCCGGGCGGTCAGTCATCGGGCGACATCTGCGACTACGACTCCAGCAAGCCCTCCCTTTGGGAAAGCGAGGCGAACCGTACCAAACTGGCTGCACTATGGCGAAAGATAGCCGAAAGGTACAAGGACGTGAAGTGTGTGGCAGCATATGACCTTATCAACGAAACGAATTGGACACTTGCCAACAGCAACAAGCTGTTGTGGGATACCTTCAAGGCTATCATCAAGGCCATACGCGAGGTGGACACCAACCACATCGTTATCCTAGAAGGAAACTCCTACAGCAACGACTATACCGGTTTCCCCTCGACGAAGATGGACAGCAAGATGGTCCTGCAGTTCCACCGCTACGGCGTTTACAACACCAAGTCGCAGGTGCAATATATGGCAGATATGGCTACCAAGTACAACTGCCCGGTATATATTGGGGAGTTCGGAGAAAACAGCAACTCATGGGTGGCTGGTTGCGTATGCCTCTATGAGGAAGCGATGCAGTTTGCAGGATGGAGTTGCTGGCCGATGAAAAAAAGCAACATAAACACCATCTTGCAAGTAAAGCGGGTCTCCAGCTACGACAATGTCATCAGTCAATGGCAGAACGGCAGCCGACCCTCGTCCACCACACTGTGGAATGCCTGCAAAGCATGGGCAGAAGCTCAGCATGTTAGTAAATGTACCGTCCGCACCGATTATATTGATGCGCTTCTGCGACGCCCCTTCAGCGATGAATGCCTGCCATTTGCCTCCTACCAGACCGGCGACTATGTATTTGCTGCACATTATGATATGGGCCCTATAGGCAAGGCTTATTGGGATAGCGACGATGCCTCGTATCAGTACAGTGGTGAGAGTTTCACCAACTGGCAGACGGGATGGGTGTATCGCAATGATGGGGTGGACCTGTATAGCGGACCTGGCGATACCAGAAGCTGCGGATATTATGTGGGACAGACAAAGGATGGTGAATGGCTTCAGTACACGATACAGAATCCAAACGACCCTGCCACCTGGCAGTTGCAACTGCGCTACGCCATCAACTCAGGCACCTCCACAGTACGCATTACCGTCAACGACCGCCCTGTTACCGCCTCCATGAAGCTTTCGTCAACAGGAGGCTATACCACATGGGCAACCAAGACCTTCTCGAATATCGTTCTGCCGCAGGGAACCCTGCGCATTCGCGTATATATAGAAAAAGGCGGGCTGAACATCAACTGGTTGCGCTTCGCAAACAAGAAAACGGCCACAGAGCAGGAGCTGAAAACGCTGGAGCCTGATACGGACGAGGAACGTAACCGCCTGACAAACGGCGAATGCGAGTTTCAGGGAGCTTGGCAGACTGCATCTTTGGGGTCTATTAACAATACTATGAATGTGTGGAACTCAACCACCAACACCCCCACTAATGGTAACGACGGGGCACTAAGCATTTCCAACGCCCGAAGTAAAGCACTCAACACCGTGATGTACCAGCCGGTAGAGGTGATTGCCGGACACACCTATGCTGCCGACGTGGCCGTGCGAGGGGCAAGCGGCAACGGCGACTTCTGGATTCAGGCATTCATGGTCACAGACAAGCCGAAAGACTATGCCGATGTCGGTTTGGAAGAGGCCAATACCATAGGTCAGCTGAATTCGTGGAAAGATGCCACCCTTGCCAATTATGACGGTCTGATGTCTGCCAAAGCGAAGGCTGGGAGCAACCACAAGACTGGCGTGATGAAGTGGAAGGCTTCTACTACAGGCATCGCCTACTTTGCCTTGAAGGTTGGCACTCAGAAAACATCCTTCAGCTACTCCTTCGACAACTTCATCCTCAAGGACCTTACAGCCATAGAGACCCCTATCGGGCAGGTGCGCTCTGATGATAATATGCGCTCGAGTGAAGTCCATACATATAACATGAGTGGACAGCCCGTAGCGGATAGGCAGAAACAGCCCGGCATATATATCGGTAACGATGGTAAGCGTTCAAAAAAAGTATTGATTAACAGATAACGACAAGGTCTTAGAACACCGCGATAATTTTTATTTGACTTATGAGTTTGGAAGACAAGATAGGTTTCAATGAGGTGCGGGCGATGCTGCACGGCTACTGCCTTAGTCCTTTGGGGCACGAGCGGGTGGATGCTATGCAGTTTCTCACCGAACACGAAGCCGTTACTACACTTCACTTGCAGCTGGCCGAACTGAGCACTATCTTGCAAACTTCCACCGAGCTGCCCGATCAGGACTTCTTCGACCTGCGACCCGAGATTCATCGCCTCCGTATCGAGGGTACTTATCTCGAGGAGCAGACCGTCTGGGAACTGCTGCGAGCTCTGCGAACGCTTCATGGATGGGTGGCGATTGTAAGGGAAAAGACCCCCTCTAACTCCCCCTTAAAGGGGGAGAGACACGAAGCCTCCCCTTTAAGGGGAGGTTTGGAAGGGTCTTCTTTGGAGAAGCTTGCTGAGGGTGTTTTCACCTTCAACACGATTACCCGTCGCATCGAGCAGATTCTGGATAAATTCGGTCGCATCAAGGACGAGGCTAGCAGCGAGCTCGCTACCATCCGTCGCGAACTGAAACGTGCCGAAGGGAGTGTCAGCAGGACGTTGACGGGCATCCTGAAAGCGGCACAGGCAGAGGGCCTGGTCGAGAAAGATGTGACACCCGCTATGCGCGACGGCCGGCTGGTCATTCCTGTGGCTCCGGCCTTGAAGCGTCGCATCAAAGGCATCATTCACGATGAGAGTGCGACGGGCAAGACCGTCTTCATCGAACCCGCTGAGGTGGTGGAAGCCAACAATCGCATCCGCGAATTGGAGGCCGACGAAAAACGGGAGATGATTCGCATCCTGCGGGAATTCACCGAGCTGCTGCGTCCCAACATCAAGGAACTGCTGCGAGGCTTCGAATTCCTTGCCGACATCGAGTTCCTCCTTGTCAAGCATCATCTCACGAAAGCCATTGGAGCTCTTTCACCAGAGATTTATTCAACGCCGCTCATCGACTGGTTCGATGCACGACATCCACTATTAGAAGCCAAGCTCCGCAAGCAAGGTGAGAAAATTGTGCCACTCTGCATTACCTTGAACAAGCGGCAGCGCATCCTCATCATCAGCGGACCGAACGCAGGCGGCAAGAGTGTCTGCCTGAAAACTGTCGGCTTGCTGCAATACATGCTGCAATGCGGCCTGCCTGTCCCGATGGCAGACGGTTCGCGGGCCGGTATCTTCCGGCGCATCTTCATCGACATCGGCGATGAGCAAAGCATCGAGGACGACCTGAGCACCTACAGTAGCCACCTGCTCAACATGAAGCGAATGATGGCAGGGTGTGCGCCCAATACCTTATTATTAATAGATGAGTTCGGCGGCGGCACAGAGCCCACCATTGGGGGTGCTATTGCAGAAGCTGTTTTGAAGCGATTCGTCAGCAAGGGCACCTTTGCTGTCATCACCACACATTACCAGAACCTCAAGCACTTCGCTGAGGACACGCCTGGAGTCGTGAACGGCGCAATGCTCTATGACCGTCAGAAGATGGCAGCGCTCTTCCAACTGCAGATAGGCAATCCGGGCAGCAGTTTTGCCGTCGAGATTGCCCGCAAGATAGGTATCCCCGAAGAGGTGATTGCCGATGCTACAGAACTCGTGGGGCAGGAGTATGTCAATGCCGACAAGTACCTGCTCGATATCACACGCGACAAGCGCTACTGGGAGGGCAAGCGGCAAACCATTCATTCGCAGGAGAAGCAGATGGAGCAGACCATCGAACAGTACGAGCGCGAGATAGAGGAACTGCGGGCTAAACGCAAGGAGATTATCCGTCAGGCAAAGGCAGAGGCGGAAAAACTCATTGCTGCCGCCAATGCACAGATAGAGAACACCATTCGGGAAATCAAGGAGGCTCAAGCTGACAAGGAGCGCACCCGTTCCGCCCGTCAGCAACTGCAGACCTTCCGCGACGAGGTCGGGCAGATGACTCAGGAAGAGCTCGATGCCTACGTCGAGAAGAAGCGCCGCCAGATAGAAGGCCGCCGCCAGCGCCACAAAGAGAGGCAGGAAGAGAAAAAATTAAAAAATGAAAAAATGAAAGAATTAGGGAAAGAGGCTCTAATCCCTAATCCTCTCTCCATAGGAGAGACAGTCCGCATCAAGGGCCAGACATCCGTAGGCACCATTACCGACATCGAGGGCAAGCAGGCAACTGTCACCTTCGGCATGATGCGAACACTGGTTGACATCAAACGACTGGAACCAGCCGACAAACCCTCCACCTCTGGGAAGACGGAAGGGGACCGCGACAGAAAAGCCTCCCTCCTTGGTGGGAGCGAGGAGGGGACTGGAGGTCAGGTCAATGTTTTTCTCAGTCGTCAGACCCAGGACAGTATCCGCCAGAAGCATCTCAACTTCCGTCAGGAGATAGATGTGCGTGGCATGCGGGCCGACGAAGCATTGCAAGCCGTTACCTACTTCATCGACGATGCCTTGATGGTAAACGCCTCTCGCGTCCGCATCCTTCACGGTACAGGTACCGGAGCCCTCCGTCAGGTTATCCGCCAGTATCTGGCCACAGTACCCGGCGTTACCTCAGCTCACGACGAACACGTCCAGTTCGGTGGCGCCGGCATCACCGTTGTGGAATTCAGATAACCCAGGAAACCGGCTTTCATGCCCCATCCGGCGCGCTGGAACATCTTGGGCATAGTGAACTGCTGGGGTGAGATGATGAGTGGAACCATATAAATCTTCTTATTTTAACAACTATTTTGCCGCCCTTTTCAGTACGGCTTCACATCTTTTCGCTACAAAGGTATGTGATTTGCCCTGTATCACCAAACAAAATCCCAACTTTTTATTCAAAGTGTATATGAGAACGCAAAAGCCGAGCCCGCATCATTGTGACACGAGCCCAGCCGGCCATTTTTAATTGTCAATTATCAATTGTCAATTGTCCACTAGAGTGGACCGTAGCCCATGCACGAGGTGGTGCCGAGTGCCGTGAGGAATGCAGTCAGAGCTGCGACGAGGACCTTTACGATGAGTTCTGCGATTTTGTTCTTGTTCATAGTGGTAGGTATCAATTTTTAATCCTTAATCCTTAATCTTTAATCCAATTTAACCCGGGCATTGAGCCCGGATTAAATCTACTCAGCGTCTCCGATTGGGCCGTCACCGCCGCCGTTGTCACCGCCATTGTCGCCACCATCACCTCCGGTGTTTCCACCGGTGTTGCCTCCGGTAGTGCCGCCCTGATTGTCGTCCACTACGGTGCCGCCGCCCTGGCTGGCGTTGGAGTCCTCTTCGTCCTCCACGGTCTTGTCCTTGGTGAGGGTTGCCACGTCGATGAAACGGGCCTTCTTCAGGAACTCCTTCGAG
>JAFZPZ010000114.1 GCA_017552435.1 Bacteroidaceae bacterium | reverse complement strand
TGTTGTTGTGACAGCATAAATAGATTCCTTTATGCTGTAAAGGTACAAAAAAATCTGCACATAGCCAAACTTTTAAGTGACTATGTGCAGAACTAATTTGTTAAAAAGAGCCTAACGGGACTTTTTCAGTGCCCTCCAATTAGGTCAGCTCATTTTTTATTTGTAATTTTGTACCACAGAAACGTGAAAATGATGCGATTTTTGGTCATGCAGAGATATATTTACGCCATAAGTTTGCTGTTTATTCTGGTGGCGTGTGCCAGGCGCGAGGCTAAGGAACACACGGATGCCCTGCCGGAGATTTACCCGGACTATGTGGGCGTGACGGTGCCAGAAAACATCTGTCCCATGAACTTCTCGATCCCTGAGTCAGAGCATATACGCGCTATCGTGGAGAATGACAGGGGTGAGGCTCTGGACGTGAGTGGCAGCGACCATGTGGAATTGCCTGTGAACCGCTGGCATGATTTACTGCAAGGGACACAGGAGGTGAAGGTGACAGTGTCCGCCTGGAACCAGGAGCACCCGGACGGGATGACCTACAAGCCCTTCACCATCAACATCGCCAAGGAGAAGATTGACCCGTGGATAACCTACCGACTGCTGCCCCCTGGCTATGAGGGATGGAACCACATGGGCATCTACCAGAGGAACATAGAGTGCTTCGACGTGGAGCCTATCATCGTGAATGCCCAGAACAACGACGGCTGTGTGAACTGCCACTCGTTTGCCAACTATAGCCCACGCGACTTCACCTTCCATGCCAGAGGTGACAACGGCGGTACCATTGTGATGCGCGACGGGAAGATGAGAAAGGTGGACATCAAGGCCATGAGCAAGGGCAGACACGGTTCCTACAACATCTGGCACCCCTCGAAGCGATACATTGCCTTCTCCAGCAACTCCACACACCAGAGCTTCTATGGCCAGAGCAAGGACAAGATAGAGGTGTATGACCTGTGGTCGGACCTTATCGTCTATGACATCGACAATGAGAAAGTCTTGCAGGACGAGCGCTTCACGGACAGCCTGAACCTGGAGATATTCCCATCCTTCTCGCCCGACGGCAAGTGGCTGTATTTCAGCACAGCACACCCTGTGAATATGCCGATGGAGACAGACAAGCTGCATTATAGCATTGTGCGTGTACCCTTCGACACAGAGACTGGCAAGCTGGGGGCTCTGGATACCGTCTATAGCGCATACGAACGTGGTGGAACAGCTCTGATGCCGCGCATATCACCCGACGGCAGGTACATGCTCTTCTCCCTGGGCGAATGCGGTGCCTTCAACCTCTACCACACAGAGTCGGACCTGAAGATGATGGATCTGGAAACAGGCGAGATGGTGGAAACGGACATCATCAACAGTCCGCGCATGGAGAGTTTCCACGTCTGGAGCAGCAATGGCCGGTGGGTGATGTATGTGACCAAGAGGTTCGACGGACGCTACACCCGTGTGATGCTGGCATACTGGGACGGCAAAAGGTTCCACAAGCCCTTCCTGCTGCCCCAGAAAGACCCGGACCAGAACATCCAGCTGCTGATGGCTTACAATGTCGTGGAGTTTATAACCGGCCCTGTTATCGTATCGAATGATGAAATGGCGGAGATGTTTAAGTGAATAGTGGGACTCCCTAACCCCCTTTAGGGGGAACTAGTAAAAAGTGAAAGGTGAAAAATGAAAAGTGAAAAATTGAAAAAAACGGGGATTTACTACGTGGTGGTGGTGGTGTTGATGCTGTTCTTTGCCATCTACACCGCTATGGAGTTCCCCTATACCTATATCACGAAGGAGGGCGACTGCTTCTGGGTTTCCACGTGGGACTTCTGGTTGCTGAAGCTGAGACTGGCGCCTGCACTCACCAATTGGATGTCCGACTATCTGATGCAGTTCTACCGCCAGCCATTCTTCGGGGCGTCCACACATGCCCTGCTGCTGGGAGGCATAGCACTGTTGGCTCATGCTGTAATACAGCGTGTCATAGGCAACAAATGGCATCTCGCCTGGCTGGGGCTGCTGCCCGCTGTCCTGCTGGGCATCTACTGTACCTTCTCCCTGAACTTCATGATGCAGTGCCTGTTCTTCTTCGCCGCCCTGTATGGTTTCACGCTGATTCCCAGTTTCAGGGGGAAACTGCTGATGGGTCTGCTCACAGTACCTGTGGGCTTCTATCTGTTGCGTACCCCCATGCTGCTCACCCTGCTCATCTTGCAGGCAGCCCTGGTCCTCAGATACCACGACGTGAAGAAATGCTCCTATTGGCTGCTGCCCCTCGTAATGCTCTACTTTGCCCCCATCATCTACAGCCAGCAACAGGCTTTCATTCCCTTTGAGAAGCGATATTCAGGATGGGGCAGTTACTTCGACCCCCTGACCAGCCAATACACCAAAAACGGTGAAACCTTAAAGAAAATTGTCTGTCTGGCCAATGAGGGACGATGGATAGACCTGCTTTACCGCGAACATCTGCGAAGGCAGGCACAACAGGGGAACATCACCCTCATGCGCTATGCCCTATTGGCCGAGAGCGCCCTGGGCTCATTGCCGGAAAACCTGCTGGACTATCCTATCCGAGATGAAAGCCAGTTCTACTTTCCACACGAAAGAACCTATATAACTCTGCAGTTTAACCGTCTGTTCTACCTGAATTTAGGCATCTATGACGAAGCATTCCATCAGGCACAGGAGTACAGCCTGCTGATGGTGAACGGTGACTGCTTCTCCAGCCTCAGACAGATGGTGGACTACAGCTTAGCAGAAGAGGAATGGGAGATTGCCGACAAGTATCTGCGCATTCTGGCCAAGTCCTCCTGCCACAAGAAATTCATCCAGGAGAGACGCACCATGATGCAGGAAGCCAAGCAAAAGCCCAGCAGGAACATTCCTCTGCGTGCCGACAACTTTGTGGGCGGCTATCCTCTGCCCGTGGAAATGCTACGTCTGGCACGCTATTACAAGGACTCTCCCCAGCGCATAAAGATGATAGACTATGCCATCTGCTCCTACATCCTGAGGGGAGACGCAAACAGCTTCCTGATTGCCCTGGATGCTTTCGACGCCTACACGGGAAAGAAACTGCCAAGAGCCTATCAGACGTACAAAGATATGATAACCGGCGAAAAGAATTAGGGGGCAACCCTTCTTGTCAATTCCACAAAATCGACGGCATTCACCTTGCCATCACCATTGATGTCGGCTGCCCAGCGAACAGATGCATCATTCGGCAAACTGACAACATAGCGGCGCAACAATAAAAGGTCGTTGGTATCCACCAGACCATCATCGTTGATATCCCCGCGCTGATAATTCTGTGCCAAATACTCTTCGTCGCTCAGGGCAACCACACGACAGAAGTCACTCCAGACGGGCGATTCCTGATACAGGGAAACAGCCTCGCTGGGGACATGCAGCGTACAATGCTGCTGGTCGGCCAGTGTGAAAGCTCCCAGCTCTGCCACAGGAGGATTGGAAGAATAGCAATAGATGTCTGTTATCGCAGGGAGATGCTCCAACGCCCCCTGACACACAAAACGGACGCAATGAGGCAAGACAACCGACGATAGGGATGCACAGCAGTAGAAAGTGAGAGAATCGACAAGCTCGGAATGACGCGGCAAAGCAATCTGCTGGAGGGACGTACACCCCGTAAAGGCACAGCTGCCATAGACCAAAAGACTCTCTGGGAAAGAAACCTGTTGCAGATTGGTACAACCCAGAAAAGCACAGGAACTGACTGCACGCAAAGAGGACGGCAGCTGGACAGATGTCAGGTTTTCCTGCCCGGCAAAAGCATTCTCTCCGATTGACAAAACCGGGTAGGTGTGACCCCTGTAGCTAATCTGCTCAGGAATGACCACCCTACCCTTGTAATAATCCGCTCTGTCCATGTCACAATACGTCACAAAGGCCGAGCGTTTTCCGATTATGCCATAGCAAATGCCGTCCACCTCCACGTCGTAGGCAAAGACGCAGCTGAAAATGAGAAAATAAAGAAATGAAAGAATGAGTCTCATTTTCATGCAGATGGGAATCAGAAATCGTAAAACATCTCGTAAACAGCCTCCAGCTGGGGATACATCCAGCGAGCCAAACGCTCACCACCAGCAGAGTTCAGATGCAAGCCGTCCTTGAAGAACATGCGGTTGTCTGCACCAATCTCGGTCATAGGCGTCAGGCCAGAATAGCTGTAAGCATCCAGCACGATAAGGGAATAGTAGGCAGCCACCTCGCGGATGGCATCCACATACTCGCGGAAAGTCTTGCCGGTCTTAGAATTCTTTCCTTCAGTAATCGTCTTATCGGAGTTGACGACGTACTCCTTCTGGTCTATCTCTGTACCATGATGGATGGGAAGCATGATGACAACAGGAATCTTCGGGTAACGTGTGCGCAAACCAGCAAAGAGGCGGTGCAATCCGGCATAGAAGGTGTATTTGCTTGCCTTCTGACCATCGGAGAACTCGCCGAAATCTGCTGTGTCAGTATGTCCGAAATCGTTCGTACCACCAAAGACAATCACCATATCCAGGCTCTTGGGCATACTGGTATAACGCCGTTCGAAAGCACTGGTGTCACTGGAGTTCTTGCGTGCCATGTGGGTAGCAGAAACGCCGTAGTTCATAGCTGTGCAACCCGTCAGCTTGGCATAAGAATTAACATACTCGGCATACTGCGTGATGCTGTCGCCCAGGAAGCCTATCTTCTTGCCTTTCCAGTGAGACTCTCTGACCTGTGCCACATAGACGGTATCTTTGGGAACGTCGAAATAGGTTGCATCCACCTGTGCCACATCACGCACCACGACAGAATCAATCTCTGTAACAGGCACAGCCTGAGGCAGTTCGCTCTGACGATATAGTATCGTGGCATACTGCTGTGCCCAAATTGACCCCCCGACCCCCATTAGGGGGAGAAGAAGGCTGATGATTAGAAACAAGGATAATTTAAATGTGAGTTTATTCATTTTGAATTACTTTATGATTCCCCCTAAAGGGGGCGACTGGGGTCTTTAGAGCAATGACTGGATGTCATTGCGGCCCCACAAAGGGGAGCGACTACCCAGTCGCGACGGAGGACCGGGGGGTCTTATTTTTTTACCAATGTAGCATCGTCAACAAGGATGTCCTGGGAAACAGTCTTTCCTGCATTCTCCTTCGGATTCGAAGCAAACAGACAAAGGGTCGTCTTAGCAGTCAGTTCAAAATCATAGGAAACAAGCGTCCATCCTGTATTGTTGATATCGGTGTAACTGCCATATTTGTAGGAACCTACTGCACCGTCTGTAACAGGCACATAGCCGCCACGTGACTGGCAGATATCCGCTGTAGTAGATTTGGCATAATAAGAGAAGGTATAAGAGCCAGCTTCGAGGGTCATTTCCTGTGTAGCAAGACGTTTGTTCTGGGTTCCAGGAGCACCCACTAAGCAAGCAAAACTACCATTGCGAGCTTCTGTGCTCTTGCTGAGTGTAGCATTGCTGGCGCTACTTGCAGACTTCCATCCTGTAGGTTCGGTGTCGCTAACCCAGCTCTCGAAGTCGCCATTCACAAGGTCAGAAACGGTATCACCACCACCACCTCCCTGGTCGCCACCATCACCACCTTGGCCACCACCGTCACCAGATTCCAGGATTACGACAGTGGCATTCTTAATCTCGGGAGTCACCACACCGTCCTTAACATACTTCGTCAGCTTACCGGTTATCTTCACCTTCATACCAACCGTAAATGCGGACACACCTGAAGGAACATTAGCATAGTATGCCTCGAACACCTTACCGCCATCCTGTGAGTCAGCCATCCAGAAAGACTGCTGAGGGGTGCCGGTCTTTGTGCTGACACTGCCCAGAACCTCTGTGATATAACCGGTAACAGTATAAGTCTCGGTAGATGTGGCGCCATCTGTTAAAGCAGAGGTCAACTGAACAGCCTCCGCACAGGAAACGGGAGTACCTTCTTCGCCTGTTGAACTGCCACCACCCTGGCTGCCGCCACCATCTTCAAGGACTACAACAGTAGCATTCTTAATCTCGGGAGTCATCACACCGTCCTTAACATACTTCGTCAGCTTACCGGTAATCTTCACCTTCATGCCAACCGTAAATGCGCTAACACCACTTGGGAGATTTGCCCAGTATGCCTCGAATACCTTACCACCATCCTTTGTATCGGCCATCCAGAAGGTCTGTTGGTTCTTGCTGACATCACCAACCACCTGAGTAATGTAGCCAGTAACAGTATATGTTACGGTAGAAGTAGCGCCATCTGTTAAAGCAGAGGTTAACTGAACAGCCTCCGCACAACTAACAGAAGTACCTTCATCGCCTGAGCCGCCGCCACCACCATTATCTTCGAGAATCGTGACAGTGGCGTTCTTAATCTCAGGTGTTACAACGCCAGTATTGCTATTCACATACTTCGTCAGTTTACCTGTGATTTTCACCTTGGTTCCCACCGTGAATGCAGTTACACCATCCGGCAGATTTGCCCAGTATGCCTCGAACACCTTACCACCATCCTTCGAATCGGCCATCCAGAAGGTCTGTTGATTCTTGCTAACATCACCAACCACCTGGGTAATGTAACCGGTAATTGTGTAGATTGTGGTAGATGTTGCACCATCTGCCAAAGCATTGGTCAGTTCAACGGCTTCTGCACAAGTAACAGGAGTGCCCTTGTCTTCTGTGGTTTCACCACCGCCACCAGAGTTGTTGCCCTTGTCGGGAAGATTGTAGGGAGCAGGAACGTCAACACAGCTGCTGAAAGCCAGCGCCGTCAGCAACATAAGTGCAAATGTTTTGAAAGTCTTTTTCATAATGCTATATATCTTTTTATTTGTTTCTTCATAGTTTAATTCCCTCTCTTTTGGAGAGGGTTAGGGTGAGGCTTTACTTCACCCAAGTCAAGTCGCTTTGTGTACGAGCCAAAATCTGCCAGGTACCGCGATATATGGTTGCCACACCATAAAGATCCACGGGTTCCTTAGGAAGTGCAATACCTTTGAAGTCGGCATATGTACTGGTGCGAAGCACACACTTGCTGCCTGCATTGCCACCGGAAATGGTTCGATTGGCGCAGTTGCTGGTCAATCCTACCGACCCGTCATCAGGAGCCAGGATCTGTGTTCCCTCGCCGCTAATGGTCACGCCAGATAGACGTACCACCCTTCCGCTTTGCTGAGCCATCGTCTTAGTGGCATCGAAGTCAATGGTATCAACCTTCATGGTACCAAAACCAACAGCCTCGTCTGTACCGTCCGTAACGAGCCTGACATGCTGTTTCCATGTGCTCAGCTCCATACGGCCCAGGCCACCATTATAGACGCCACCTATCTGAGCCTGATTTCCATAGCCGCCGATACAGAGGTCCTTGAGACTAATCAGCAGTTTCTGACCAACTGGCATGAATGCTCCCTGGTCCGAACCATTGATACCAATAATGATACCGCCAGTTTCGTCCTGTACAGAGATTTGCTTGTAGATATTGCCGCCATAGTCGTTGCCAGTCACTACACAGCGAAGCCATAGGTCGTCGGTAATCTGCTTGTAGCTGTCGTTGCTGATAGCATTGCTGTATTTGTTTTGCAACTCGGCAATGGTAGTGGTAGTGCCTGCCACCAAAGAGTTGTTGCCATAAGGCGGCTGTGTGATGATGTTCTCTGGCACTCCCCAGTCTTTGTCTTGGCAAGAAGTCAGAGCAAATGCTCCTGCCACCAGAGCTATGATGAATGATTTTGTTTTCATTGTTTCCTATATTTTATATTAGAACCTGTAATTCAGATTGAGCATGAAGTTAAAGCCCTGAGTATAGAACTTCTTGGGATTCTTCTCGAAGTTGTAGGTACGTGGTTTCGTTGTGCTTTCTGTTCCACTGTTCTCAGTCTCGGTAACGCTGTAGTTGCTTCGGCTCTGCTCATAGCCACCTGTAGTGATGTTGCGGCGGTTGGTCAGGTTGCAGAGCTGCAAATTGACGCTGAGGGGATGATGTGCCACCTGGAACTGTCTGCCGATGCTGGCATTAAACATGAAGCCGCCGTTACCTTTGGCCTGTTCAGGCACATCGAACTCTCCAGAGTGATAGCGGCCTGCATTCTTCATGTTCTGCTCATAGCGCATGTTGGTGCTGTAGGAGAGGTAGATACGGTCGTAGTAATTACCCGTCAGATTGAGATACCAGCGCTTGAAGCGATAATTCAGGCCGAGGCTGGCTGCTGCCAGAGGTGTACCACTTGCACGCATGTCCTTGTTATGACAAACCTCCTGATTCAGTTCGCCTGTAGTGCTGCTCATCCAGGTAACGTTTGTGTTATCGATATACTTGGCCTCACTATAAGTGCCCAAGGCGACAAGGTCAAGGTCACCAGTGATTCTGACTCTCGCACCCAGCTCAACGCCATAATGCTCTTTCTTTACACCAGTCAGGCTGTTATAGGAGAAGCTGTTGATGTCGTCGTTATAGTATTGCTGCCACTCGTTTCCGTCATGTGTGTAATAGTAATACCCGGTCAGATTCAGACGCAGCCATCTGTTACTGATGGCATAGCCCACTTCTGCAGTCACCACTTTCTCGTTGCGGAGGTCCTGTACGAAATCATTGTTCATCTCGGGGCACATGAAAGCAACAGATGCAGTGGGAGCTTTCAGTTCATAGCCCACACCTGCGGTGACGGCATGTCCATTGCCAAGGTTGAGGGTGGAGCCCATCTTCAGACCGCCATCCATGAAATGAGCCTTGCCGCTCTTGCCAAAACTGTTGTCCTGGAAGAGGCCATTGCGCATGAAACCTTCACGCCACATACGACGTCCGCCTACCCTGGCAGTGATAAAATTGTGCTGGATGTCCTTGTCCATACTGAAGCATGTCCAAAGCTTTATATCCTGGTTCCAAATATCATAGTCATAGCGGAAGCGATCCCCTTCAACAATTCTCTGGTAGCCATGATTCACGTCATACATCGCTTCTGTTGCTGTCTGAGAATAATCACCTACCAGATATGTGTTGGTGTTATGGAAGTACTGACCGCCCAGAAGGTCGTCCATTGTCTGGTAATGCGAACCGCGATTGCTCAGCAACTGCATACCGACGGTCCACTTAACGCCTGGCCTGAATTTCCATTCATAACTGCTGGAGAGGTTGGTCATCAGGTGGTCGTTGTGACGAGCCTCAATCCAATAGATAGCATCGGCACCTATCTTGTTAAGCTGAGTATTGGCAAAGTATAGCTCGTCGAAGTTAATCTGGCGATAACTCTCATCCTGCCAGTTCTCATAGCTTGTCCAGAAGGCATCACTGTCATAGTTCTTGTCTTCTTCGTTTCCCCATACATTATAATTATATGAGGGGAAGCGTTTCCAATAGTCAGGATGTGGATTGGTGCCATTATAATTGAGTTTGGTAGTCTTGTACTTGGCCAGCTTGAAGAAGGCACTCGTGACAAGCTTCATCTCATCATTAATCTTGAAGTCCCATGTAGCAAGGACGCTTGGCTCGTAGTTGTTGACCACGCGACTGGCGCGCATCTTTCCACCCTGGTAGCCCCAATATGGGTTATACAGGTAGTCGTTGGCTAGCCAGTTGGCCTCGTCTGTGCTGGCACCTGCTGTTGCGCGTTCTGTAGGATTACCCCAAGTGGCAAGGTTCAGCGAGTGTTTGTCGTTAATCACTTTCTCCACAGCCAGGAAGTATGAAAGACTGTTATAGAATGTGCCCTTGACGTTTGCTGTATGCATATTTGCCCAGCGGTAACCGACGGTGCCGAAGAAAGCCCATCCCTCTTTGCTAAGCCCAGTACCGAAAGAGTATATACCGCGCAGGGTATAATTGCGATTGGCACCAGAAAGGGTTATCTTGTGGCCGGCTGCCATCCGGCTAGCTCTCAGATTGTAGTTGGTGCTGCCGCCCATGCCACTAAAGGAGTAGCTGTTGTCTTCGAATGCACCCACATCGTCCTTGTTACGTACAGCATCGTTGATACCACCAATTGTGGAATAGGTGAAGCGACCATTCTCCGGATTGTTCACCTGAACGCCATTCACGTAAATGTCGTTGTAGGCATTGTCCAGAGCGCGATACTTGAACCACATACC
The DNA here is from genome assembly GCA_017552435.1 of Bacteroidaceae bacterium. GTDB lineage: Bacteria > Bacteroidota > Bacteroidia > Bacteroidales > Bacteroidaceae > Physcousia. The sequence goes on along the minus strand of JAFZPZ010000114.1, from coordinate 21,378 downwards.
GCCGCTCCACGCCCAACCGATTTGGTTGAGATATACGTTGCTGTTAGAATTGATCTGGATGACATCGGATGTCATGTCATCGTTCTCGCCAAGCTGTGATTCCGTGAAAGTGAAGTTACTGTCATCGGACAGCAAATCCTCTTCCACAGTGCTTAGCGTGTCCAAGACCTCCGTTTCTGGGGTCTGGGCATAGCTCTGTGGCGCAACCGCAAAAGTAAGCACCAGTAGCAGATGTTTCTTTTTCATGTGCATTTCGTATTAAATTTGTTTATTATGCTGCAAACTTATAAAAATTTATACTATCTTCGGCAAGTAACAGCATATTTTTTTCATTAAATGCATCAACTATCCTAAAAAATGTTAACTTTGCATTGTGAAAATGAATAAACGATTATATATGAAACGAACATTCATTGCTTTTGCCACAATTCTTCTGTTGTGCATTGCCTATACTACTGCACAGGACCGAAAACTCATTGTCCATGCCGTGTGCTTCTACAATCTGGAGAATCTCTTCGACACCTGCCACGATGCACACAAGAATGACTATGACTTCCTGCCCAACGGTTCCTTCCAATGGAATGAGAACAAGTACACAAACAAGTTGGCCAACATGGCCCGTGCCATCTGTGACCTGGGTACAGACAAACTGCCATACGGTGCAAGCATCATCGGTGTAAGCGAGGTGGAGAACGACAAGGTTCTCGATGACCTTATGGCTCAACCCAGTATGCAGAAGCGCGGTTACAAGTATGTTCACTTCGAAGGTCCCGACAAGCGCGGCGTAGATTGTGCACTCATTTACAACCCAAAGGCTTATCATGTGACCAAGTCCTTCCACAAACCATACGTCTATGAGAATGGAGACACGTCACGCCAGACGCGTCCCTTCCTCTGCGTACAGGGCAAGCTGGCAGGTGACAACCTAACCGTTATTGTGTGCCACTGGCCAAGCCGAGGGCATGAAAACGTCTTCCGAGAATATGCCGGCAAACAGGTTCGAGCCTTGACAGACAGCATCCGGCAGGCCGACCCCACACAACACATCATGGTTATGGGTGATATGAACGACGACCCGGACAACACCTCGATGGCCAAATATATGGGAGCCAGACGCAAAATGAAGGAAGTGGGCGATGGCGATTTTTTCAATCCCTGGTGGGATATTCTGCGCAAAAAGGGTCAAGGCACCCTCTCCTATCAAGGCGGATGGAACCTCTTCGACCAGATTGTCTGCTCGCGCAATATGCTTGATATGGACGGGACTAAAGATTATAAAGAACTCACACTTTACGGTTACCATATCTTCAAACGAGATTATCTGTTACAACAGGACGGCAAATACAAAGGCACCCCCAAACGCACCCATGCCAGTGGTGTTTGGCTCAACGGCTTCAGCGACCACCTGCCTACGGTGACATACATCGTGAAAGAAATGAAGAATTAAAAATTAAAAATGTCTGTAACCCCGACATGACAAAGTCCTTCATTTATTAAAATTTTTCACTTTTCACCTTTCACCTTTCACTTAAATATCGTATCTTTGCAGCCCGAAAAGAAGCAAGTAGTAAATTATTGTAAATAAATCGTAAAATCGTAAATCTTATGACAAGTTACAAAGAACTCGGTCTGGTGAACACTCGTGAGATGTTCGCAAAGGCAGTGGCTGGCGGTTATGCCATCCCCGCATTCAACTTCAACACACTCGAACAGATGCAGGCCATCATTCAGGCCGCTGTAGAGACAAAGTCCCCCGTCATCATGCAGGTCAGCAAGGGCGCTCGCAACTATGCCAACGGCACCATCCTGCGCTACATGGCTCAGGGTGCAGTAGAGTACGCTAAGGAACTCGGTTGCGAGAATCCTCAGATTGTCCTCCACCTTGACCACGGAGACAGCTTCGAACTGTGCAAGGATTGCATCGACAACGGTTTCTCCAGCGTTATGTTCGACGGCAGCTCTCTTCCCTATGAGGAGAACATCCGCATCACCAAGCAGGTGGTAGAATATGCACATGCCCACGACGTTACTGTTGAGGCAGAACTTGGCGTACTGGCAGGCGTTGAAGATGAAGTTGCCAGCGAGGTTTCTCACTATACAAAGCCCGAAGAGGTTGTTGACTTCAGCACCCGCAGCGGTTGCGACAGCCTGGCAATCTCTATTGGCACCAGCCACGGTGCATACAAGTTCACTCCTGCACAGTGCACCCGTGACCCGAAGACCGGCAAGCTCGTTCCTCCCCCATTGGCATTCGACATCCTGCACGAGATTGAGAAGCGTCTTCCCGGCTTCCCCATCGTGCTCCACGGCTCTTCTTCCGTTCCTCAGGACGAGGTTGACACCATCAATGCACACGGCGGCAAGTTGCCTGATGCAGTAGGTATCCCCGAAGAGCAGCTCCGCGAGGCCAGCAAGAGTGCAGTTTGCAAGATTAACATTGACAGCGACAGCCGCCTGGCTATGACTGCTGCTATCCGCAAGCACTTCGACGAGAAGCCCGGTGATTTCGATCCCCGCCAGTATCTGAAGCCCGCTCGCGAGAACATGAAGAAGATGTACATCCACAAGATTGTAGAGGTGCTGGGCAGCAACGACAAGCTGTAATCTCGACACAGTCTAACACAACAACTCTTCAGGCACATAAATGCCGTTCGTTCCACCTATGGACGAGGGCACTTATGTGCCATTCTTATTATAATAAGGTATATTAACATTGCTTTGCATTGTCGTTAGAAAATATTTTTGTATCTTTGCGCCACAAAAAGGAAATCGTACATCGTAAATTATACACCGTACATGCCTTTTATCAAGAAACTTGATATCTACATGATTCGAGGGTTCCTGTTGATTTTTGCAGGCACCTTCTTCATTTGTCTCTTTATCTTCGTCTTGCAATTCCTATGGATGTGGATGAGCAACCTCGTCGGTAAAGGATTGACAATAAACATGTTAGCCAAGTTCTTTTGGTACAGTAGTCTGACGCTTATTCCCATGTCAATTCCGCTGGCAGTCCTGCTGGCAAGTCTCATTTCATTCGGGAATCTGGGCGAGCGTTTCGAGCTACTCAGTATGAAGTCTGCTGGCATTCCGCTCATCCGCATCCTCATGCCGCTCATCTTCGTTTCTCTTATCATCGGCGGAAGCAGTTTCATCTTCCAGAACAAAGTCAGTCCCTACGCCACTACCGAGTTGTCTCGCCTTGCCTGGAGCATGAAGCAGAAGAGTCCCGAACTGGAAATCCCAGAGGGTATCTTCTACAGCGAGATACCTGGTTATAATCTGTATGTCGAGCACAAAGACCCAGAAACGGGTATGCTCTATGGCGTAATGATATACACCAATGCGGGCAGTTACAATGATACGCAAATTGTTTTGGCCGATAGCGGACGCATGCAGAGCACTTCCGACAAGATGCACCTCAAGCTTACGCTATGGGGCGGAGAGCGTTTCCGCAACATGGATGCGCAAAGCAGCGAGATGCTTCGAGCCAATGTGCCGTATATGCGTGAATCGTTTGTGCAGGAGGAGGATATCATTCCTTTCGATGCCAATTTCAACCTGATGGATGCCGACCTCTTTACGCACAATGCGCAAACAAAAAACCTCAGAGAAATTCAGCAAAGCATCAATTCCTTGAGCCACCAAGCCGACAGCGCACGACATGCCATCTATGCCAATATTTTGCTCTGGCACATGCGCAAGACAATTCCTGCAGGATATCCGGATTCGCTCAGAATTGTGAAAGAAGCAGCAGAGATGCCGGCATTCGACTCGCTCTATCTGGCAATGCCCGACGAACAACGAGTGAAATCATGGCGAGGCGCCTTGAATCGAGCCGAAGCAATGCAGTCAGAATGCCAGTTCCGTGCATTTGAAACGGGCGATAGGAATTTGACTCTACGCAAGCACCGCATTGAATGGTACAAGAAATTCACAATGAGTCTGGCCTGTCTGCTCTTCTTCTTCATCGGAGCACCCTTAGGCGCCATTATCCGTAAAGGAGGATTGGGTGTGCCCGTCGTAGTCAGCGTTATCATTTTCATCTTCTACTACATTGTCAATCAGGCAGGCGAGAATAATGCAAAGGTCAATTCCTGGACTGTCGAAAGTGGCACATGGCTCAGCACTTTCGTTCTCCTCGGAACAGGTGTCTTCTTGACCCATAAAGCAAACAGCGACAGCGTTGTCTTTAACATCGAGGGTTATCAGAACTTCTTCATGCGACTGTTCGGTCTGAGAGCAAGCCGCAAGCTGAACCGCAAGGAGGTAATCCTCAATGACCCCGATTACACCACCCTACCCCAACGCCTCAGTGAGTTATCGGAGTTCTGTACCGAATGCCGGCGAACGATGCACCTGCGTCGCATTCCAAACTACATCGACATCTTCTTCCGCCCGGGACAGGACAAGCGTGCGGCACAGCTCAGCGACAGGCTCGAGGCGCTCATCGAAGAGCTCCACAACAGCCGCGATAATGTAATCATTATGTATATCAACCAATACCCCATCATTAACCCAAGTGCGCATACCAGACCTTTTGACAGCAAGCGTCTGAATATGGCATTCGGGCTCTTCTTCCCTCTGGGGCTCATTTTCTTTCTGCGCATCTGGCGCTACAGGCTCAGGCTCAGGCTCGACCTGCAGAACATCGGGAACATCAACAACCTCATTTCTGAAAGGATAATAAAGCAAGGATATGGACAATAAAGAAATACAATTAAGTACCATCGAAGCTGCTCTCGACGATTTCCGCGAGGGGAAGTTTGTCATTGTTGTCGATGACGAGGACCGTGAGAACGAAGGCGACTTCATCACGGCGGCCGAAATGATAACACCTGAGAAGGTCAACTTCATGCTGCGCAATGGCCGGGGGGTACTCTGTGCACCTATCACTATGAACCGAGCCGCAGAGTTGGAATTAGACCACCAGGTCGAGGACAACACCAGTATGCTCGGCACACCATTCACCGTTACAGTGGACCTCCTGGAAGGTTGTACAACGGGTGTCAGCACGCATGACCGCGCTGCAACTATACGTGCTCTTGCCGACCCCAACCGCAAGCCTGCCGATTTCGGACGTCCAGGCCACATCAATCCCCTCTACGCACAAGACAAGGGTGTTTTGCGCCGAGCTGGTCACACGGAAGCAGCAGTCGATTTGGCACGTCTTTCTGGTCTCCAACCCGCAGCAGCCCTTATCGAAATCCTGAACGAGGACGGAACGATGGCTCGAATGCCTCAACTCAAAGAGGTGGCTCGCGAACATGGTCTCAAGATTATCAGTATCCGCGACCTTATAGCCTATCGCCTCCGACAGGAATCACTCGTAGAGCGCGGTGTTGAGGCCGACATGCCGACTGCCGACGGGCACTTCCACATCATTCCCTTCCGTCAGAAAAGCAATGGTCTGGAGCATGTCGTGCTCTACAAAGGCGAGTGGCGGGAAGACGAGCCGATATTGGTGCGTATGCACTCCAGTTGTATGACGGGCGATATCTTCGGTAGCCAGCGTTGCGACTGTGGCGAGCAACTTCACAAGTCCATGCGTATGATTGAGCGCGAGGGCAAAGGCCTAATCGTCTATCTCAGTCAGGAAGGCCGCGGTATCGGTTTGATGAACAAAATTGCCGCCTACAAGTTGCAGGAACAGGGCGACGATACAGTGGATGCTAACATACACCTCGGTTTCCGTCCTGACGAGCGCGAGTATGGCGTAGGTGCACAGATTCTGCGCGAGATGGGTGTCGGTAAAATCCGTCTCATCACCAACAACCCCGTAAAACGTGTCGGTTTGGAGAGCTACGGCTTGACTATTGTGGAAAATGTTCCCATCGTGGTCGAGCCCAACGAATACAACCGCCGCTACCTGGAGACAAAGCGAACCCGCATGGGGCACAAGCTGTAAGTGAAAAATTAAAAAACTCGAAATAACGTCATAACGAAATAACGAAAAAAGCAATGAAAACAAATCTTTCCGAGAGACTAAATAGCCTCTCCCCCAGTGCTACCCTGGCTATGAGTCAGCGCAGCAGCGAGCTAAAGGCAGAGGGCGTGGATGTTATTAACATGAGTGTGGGTGAACCCGACTTCAACACCCCCGACCACATCAAGGCTGCTGCCATCAAGGCTGTCGAAGAAAACTACAGCCGCTACTCTCCTGTTCCGGGTTATCCTGAACTGAAGAAGGCTATTGTTGCCAAGCTCAAGAACGAGAATGGTTTGGACTATGCTCCTTCCCAAATCCTCTGCAGCAACGGCGCCAAGCAAAGCGTCTGCAATACCATCATGGCCATCGTCAATGCAGGTGACGAGGTCATCATTCCCGCTCCCTATTGGGTAAGCTATCCGCAGATGGTACTGCTGGCAGAAGGTACGCCCGTCTTCGTCGAAGCCACCATCGAACAGGACTTCAAGATTACGCCCGAGCAACTCGAAGCTGCCATCACCCCCAAGACAAAGGCACTCATCCTTTGCTCCCCCAGCAACCCAACGGGTTCCGTCTATAGCAAGAAGGAGTTGGAGGCGCTGAAGGACGTACTGCTTCGTCATGAGCAGGTCATCATCATTGCCGACGAGATTTACGAGCACATCAACTACGTTGGCGAACACGCCTCGATGGCACAGTTTCCCGAAATCAAGGACAGAGTTGTCCTCATTAACGGCGTCAGCAAGGCATACGCAATGACAGGTTGGCGTATCGGTTTCATCGCAGCTCCAGAATGGATTGTTAAGGGTTGCAACAAGCTTCAGGGACAATACACCAGCGGACCTTGTTCCGTCAGCCAGAAAGCTGCTGAAGCTGCCTTTGCAGGCCCCCAGCAATGCGTAGAGGACATGCGCCAGGCTTTCGAACGTCGCAAGAACCTGATTGTTAAATTGGCGAAGGAAATTCCCGGCCTGGAGGTCAACAACCCGCAGGGCGCCTTCTATCTCTTCCCAAAGTGCAGCAGTTTCTTCGGCAAGAAGGACGGCGACCGCGTCATCAACAACAGCACCGACCTGGCAATGTACCTCCTGGAGGTTGGCCATGTTGCAACCGTCGGCGGTGATGCCTTCGGCTCTCCCGAATGCTTCCGCATGAGCTATGCCACCAGCGACGAAAACATCACCGAAGCCCTCCGCCGCATCAAGGAGACATTGGCTCGGCTGAAATAGCAGTTCCCAGAGAGCATATTTTCCTCTGTGGAGGAAATATTTTTTCTCTGCGGAGCAGCAAAATCTCCTCCGCACTCCAGAAAAAAACTGGTAGTAAAGAAATCCAGAGTACAATGTGAGTTCCCGTTTGTTTGTTCATTCTCCTATATATAAGGGAGAATGAACAAACAAACAAGAACAAACATAAATATGTACTCTGCGTCCCGTCGGAGCAGAATCATCTGTCATTTACGGGTTCCAAATATCTCTGCGAGTTTTACTTTCAGCTTCTGGCCTTCCAATCCGGAGGAGATAATCTTTCCGTTGGGGTCTATGAGGACCGTCTCCGGGATGGAACGGACGCCATAGGCGGCAGAGCCTGCGGAGTTCCACCCCTTCAGGTCTGAGATTTGTGGCCATGGAAGCTGGAGACGCTGTATAGCTGCGACCCAGTCATCGCGATCATCGTCGAACGATATGCCAATGATTTGCAGGCCACGGTCGGCATAGGTTTTATACAGTTCCTTCATCAGGGGCATTGCTGCGCGACAAGGGCCGCACCAAGAAGCCCAGAAGTCAAGCAGCACATAGCGGCCCTGACCAATGAATTCAGAAAGATGGCGAACGGTTCCCGTTGTGTCGGGCATCACCAGGTCGTGGTAGTCCTGACCAGACATTCTTTCTCGTAATTTATCCATCGTCTTCCATGCTTCCTCCATGTCGGGGTGATGTGTGAAGGCATACTCCTCTTTCATACACTCTATCAGTTGTTCATCGGTAAGAGTATTGATACTTCCATCGAGGCCAAGGTAATAGACAGGAATCACATTGTCATAGTTCTCGCTGATGGCCCTCCATATAATCTCATCATCTATTATTTCAAGTGAATCGTGGATAGTTCGGTCTTCATCTTCTTCATGTTCGTTCACCGCCTCGATAATTGGCTCCTCTAAACGCTGAAAGTAGTTGAAGCGTTTGTTGAGTGGAGAACCTTCCATGACGGTATTTGATTCGAGGTTCACCATGAGGCTGGCAGGTTCGTTATCTATGATAAATGGCATACTATATTTATTCCTCTCTCGTATCTCCATGAATTTATGTAAGGGTTGACGCATAGTAATACGGAAATGTCCGTCGCTGACCTTAATTTCCTTCCTGTGTTCTTTGATGTAAGGGCATTCATCAACGTATACAGTGGTCGTTTCCTTTGTGGTTGTACCTTCAATCACAAAATCGACACTATCCTCCACAATTGGGGTGAATGTCTGTGCCGGCCCTGTCATTGCGACAGCAGCCAGAGACATAGTTAGAATTGTTTTCTTCATTGGGTTTAGTCCTGGAATGATGTTATCGTCTAGTTAGTTTACCAGAGCGCTGATGAATGCTGCAACCGTTGCTCCGACGACTACACCGGCAGCGACATTATTTACGACTCTGTCTACTTCATGATGATGTGCCATATGGCTGTGGTGTGCCTCCATGCGGCGAGCCTCTTCTCTGCGGCGGGCTTCCTCACGGCGACGAGCTTCTTCTCTGCGACGAGCCTCCTCACGGCGGATGCGCTCTGCCTCGTGGTGAGAAATCATGTGACCGTGATGAGCGTTCAAATGTACCTCGACATGACCCCTTCCATCCATATGATACTCATTGTGCCTTGCACCAATCTGATTTGCGTTAGCGTTCATATTGCCCATAGCCATCATGATAGCAAATGCGGCGAAGAAATTCATCTTTTTCATAATCGTTGCTTTTAGAATGTTAAACAATCTGTTTCTTTGTTTCTGAGGCAAAGGTACGACGATTATCATAAGTACGAAGGATGACTTTCCCTAAAGTTTGGGAGGAAATTCCCTACGCTTCAGCAGATAAATACCCAACAGGCAGACAGGAGCCGAAAGAGCATTAACAAGGAAGAAGCTGTTGTAGCCCAGTTGCTGAACCAACCAACCGCTAACAGCCATCGGCACAATCATAGCAGCAGCGACAAGCGGTATCTGCAACATGTTGATGGTGTTGCGGTAGCGAGTACCGGAAACCGCACTGATGGGAAGACGACTGACACCAATCCCCAAGCCGAACAGAATCTGGGCCGTCATGGTGCAACAGCAAAGATGCCACAGGGACTGGGGTGGCCAAATTGTCATGCCCAGATAGACAAAGGGTGAGAGGACAAGACAGAAAGCCATTGGCCAGAAGAGGCGCTGCAAGCTGTAACGGTTGATGAGAACCCGGCCCAAGGCAATGCCGAGGCTGAAGGCAATTACGCCAACCGTACCCTGAGCAAAACCAATCTCCTGCATCGTGCATTGAAGTCCCCCATGCGCATGAGTATCATATAAATATAGTACGCGCGCGTGAAACATAAAAGCCTGCGGCAAAAGGAGGAGAAAAAGGAAAGCGTAATGAAGAGTGAAGAGTGAGAAGTGAAAAGTGCTCCGCTTATACTTTGTGATACCTTGAACTTTACCACCTTTTAGCCATAACAGATGATGAAAGGCGAAGAGCAGGAATATGCCGGCAGCGACATAGCAGCCCATCGCCCACGAATAACGTATCTGGCGGAAATAAACTTCAAGTGTACCAACCAGAAAAATCAGTAAGCCATAAGTAATGATGACTGCCGTCTGCGAGGAAACAAGTTTAGGAATAATAAACAAGCGTTGGAAGACGGGACGAAGCGCTCGCTCATAATAGATTCCCGCCACCATTTCGTGACATGCTGAAAGCAAGCTGACCAATAGTAAAGCAAAGAAGACAGCCACAGGTCCCCTCTTAAAGGAAAAGGCCAAGAGCACCAGACTAACAAAGATTAATGCCTCGACAAGATGCAGCATATGGCGGAAATACCCTACTCGCATCACCCAAGGACGCATGAAAGACTTCAGCACCCAAGGAACGAAGAGTAAAGCAGAACATAATGTGGCCTCGGCTGGTGCCAACCCTAACTGGAGCAACATCAGCAAAGCCACATAAGTGACGATTGCCGCAGGAATCTCTTCTGCCGCAAAAAGCGTCAGAAACCAAAAGCCGCGAGGTCTAGTAGCTTCTTGCGATGAGGACACGCGCCTTGCTGGGTTTACCTGTTACCATATCCACACCGGGTGTCTGCTCCACGCCGAAAGGCACGCAGCGGATGGTCGCCTGTGTCTCTTCCTTAATCCTCGCCTCTGTTTCGGCTGTGCCGTCCCAATGGCAGAGGAAGAAGCCGCCATCCTTGATACGCTCCTTGAACTCCTCGTAATTTTCACACTCGTATATATGGGCATCGCGATAGGTCTTTGCCTTCGTGAAGATGTTCTGCTGAATTTCATCAAGGAGATTCTTGACATACTCAGCTATACCCTCCAAAGGACGTGTTTCCTTCTCGAGGGTATCACGGCGCATCACCTCGACAGTGCCGTTCTCCAAATCACGGGCGCCAAGCACAAGGCGAACGGGAACACCCTTCAGTTCATAGTCGGCGAACTTGAAGCCTGGACGCTTATTGTCGGCATTGTCGTATTTCACGCTGATGCCCAACTGTTTGAGCTCTTCAACGATTGGAGCCACAGCTGAATCGATGGCAGCCACCTGTTCGGGCTTGCCACCAATGGGGATGATAACCACTTGAACAGGAGCAAGAGCGGGAGGCAGGACGAGGCCATTGTCATCGCTGTGTGTCATGATGAGAGCACCCATCAGTCTGGTACTTACACCCCAAGATGTTGCCCAAGCGTATTCTGGTTTATTCTCCTTGTTGAGGAACTGCACTTCGAAAGCTTTTCCGAAATTCTGTCCCAGGAAGTGGCTGGTACCACTCTGTAAAGCCTTACCATCCTGCATCATTGCCTCGATAGTATAGGTGTCGAGGGCGCCGGCGAAGCGCTCAGTCTCGCTCTTGACACCCTGTACAACGGGAACAGCCATATATTCCTCGGCAAACTTGGCATAGACTTTGAGCATCTGCTGGGCACGCTGCTCTGCCTCTTCACGTGTGGCATGAGCCGTGTGCCCCTCCTGCCAGAGGAATTCGCTAGTACGCAGGAACAAGCGGGTACGCATCTCCCAGCGCATCACATTGCACCATTGGTTGACCAGCAGAGGCAGGTCACGATAAGAATGTATCCAGTTCTTGAATGTGTTCCAGATAATGGTTTCGGATGTGGGACGAATGATGAGTTCCTCCTCGAGACGAGCAGCGGGATCAACCACTACCCCATCGTGCGTCTCGTTGGTTTTAAGACGATAATGAGTAACAACTGCACATTCTTTCGCAAAACCTTCGACATGCTCTGCTTCGCGAGAAAGGAAACTCTTTGGGATGAGCAGGGGGAAATATGCATTCTGAACACCCGTTTCCTTGAACATATCGTCGAGGGTACGCTGCATTTTCTCCCATATTGCATAACCGTAAGGCTTGATGACCATACAGCCACGCACATCACTTTGCTCAGCCAAGTCAGCCTTTACTACCAATTCATTATACCACTTGCTATAGTCCTCACTCCGCTTCGTGAGGAAGTCCAATTCTTTTGCCATTGTATTATTATTGTTTAATTTCAGCGGCAAAAGTACAAAAAAAGTTCACAAGATACAATTATTCTTCATTCTTCATTCTTCATTTTTTTATATCTTTGCAGTCGGAAAAGGAAATCAACAACGAGTATTAACATATTAAATCAACGAAAAAAAATGAAAGCAAAGAAATTCCTTTTGGGTGCTTTGGCAATGGCTTTGGTACTCTCTGGTTGTAACATGAATAATACCACTAAGGGTGGTTTGATCGGCGGTGCTGGTGGTGGTGCCGTAGGTGCAGGTCTTGGCGCTGCTATCGGCGCTTTGGCTGGTGGTTCCAGTGGTGCCAAGTTGGGCGCTGCCATTGGTGCTGGTGTAGGTGTAGTTGGCGGTACAACTGCCGGTGTTCTCATTGGTAAGAAGATGGACAAGGCTAAAGCTGCTGCAGAAGCAGTAGATAACGCTGAGGTATCAACTGTTACTGACAAGAACGGTCTTGAGGCTGTAAAGGTTACCTTCGACAACGGCATTCTCTTCAAGGTTGGCAAGAGCGATTTGCAGACTGGCGCACAAAACTCTCTGCGTCAGTTCGCCACCAATGTGCTGAACGTTTATACTGACTGCGATGTAGCCATCTATGGATTTGCAAGCAGCGATGGCAGTGATGCAACCAACTTGACTCTGAGCCAAAACCGTGCCAACGCAGTACGTGGTTTCCTGACAAATACCTGTGGCGTAAGTGCTTCTCAAATTAAGTCCACTACAGGTTACGGTGAAGATCCTAACTATCTCATCTACGATGCAAATGGTAAGGAAGACAGAGCTGCAAGCCGTCGCGTTGAGGTTTACCTCTATGCCAGCGACGCTATGATCAACGCTGCAAACGCAGGAACTCTTCAATAATAGACATTGAACATTAGTATCTTTAAGAAAATACAGAAAACTTTGCGATGGATTGTGCTCCTGTTCTTTGGGAGTACAATCCTCGCTGTTTTTGTATATAAGTGGTGTCCCGTATATGTCACGCCGCTAATGATAATTCGCTGTGCACAGCAGGTCCGACACGGAGACACACTGTGCCTCAAGCATCATTGGGTGCCGCTCGACTCGATGAGCATCTACATGCCCGTAGCAGTGATGGCAAGCGAAGACCAGCGCTTTCTCACGCATAACGGCTTTGACTTCATTGAAATAGACAAAGCGCTGGAAGAGAGACGATCCGGGAAACGCTATCGGGGTGGCAGTACTATCAGTCAGCAGACAGCCAAAAACGTCTTCCTGTGGCCGCAACCGAGTTGGGTTCGTAAAGGTCTCGAGGCCTACTTTACCATACTTATAGAATTAGTTTGGGGTAAAGAGCGTATCATGGAAGTATATCTCAATTCTATTGAAATGGGTAACGGCATCTATGGAGCCGAAGCAGTCGCACAACAACACTTTGGTCGCCCTGCTATTACTTTGACGCGTCCAAACTGTGCTCTCATCGCCGCAACATTGCCTAATCCACTGAAATTCAGCAGCAAAGACCCATCCCCCTATGTCTTGAAAAGGCAAACTGCAATCATGGTGCAAATGCGCCATATTGACGTGTTTCAAAAAAAATAATGCCCTCGATTGCACTTTTTGCCACGTAGACTTTGCAAATTGCAAAGAAATACGTATCTTTGCAACGCAAAAAACGTTTTTTTCTTATTATGTTTGATTCTTTCTACCGAATGCATCAGTATCTGGTGGAGCGTACACAGGCTCCAATCAGACGCGCCTTGATGGATGAAATTGATTGGCACAAGCGCCTTATTGGCATCAAAGGAAGCCGCGGCGTAGGCCGTACAACTTTCCTTTTACAGTATGCGAAGGAAAATTTTGGTCCGAGAGACCGCAGGTGCCTGTACATCAACATGAACAATTTCTACTTCCAAGGGAAAACACTATTTCAGTTTGCGCAGGAATTCATGCAGGCAGGAGGCCAGGTTCTTCTCATCGACCAAGTCTTCAAGTACCCCGAATGGAGTCACGAGTTGCGCCTTATCTATGATCGCTGCCCACGCCTCAGAGTGGTGTTTGCTGGTTCGAGCGTAATGCGACTCAAGGACGAGAACCCCGAGCTTAACGGCATTGCTGCCAGCTACAATCTGCGTGGTTTCTCTTTCCGCGAATATCTGAACCTTAGGGCAGGTACTAATTTCCGTCCCTACACTATTCGTGAAATTCAGAACCGTCACGAGCACATTGCAGAAGAGGTTCTCGCTCAGGTCAATCCACTCGACTTTTTCAACGACTATCTCCATCACGGCTACTATCCTTTCTTCCTGGAGAAGGCAAGTTTCGTGGAGAATCTGCTCAAGGCCATCAATATGATGATCGAGGTGGACATTCTGCTCATCAAGCAGATTGACCTCAAGTACCTGAGCAAAATCAAGAAGTTGCTCTATCTGCTTGCGACAGGCGACTACGGAGCACCCAACGTCAGCCAGCTGGCACAAGATCTGCAGACGAGCCGCGCTACGGTGGTCAACTACATCAAGTATCTGAGCGATGCTCGCCTGCTCAACATGCTCTACCGTCCAGGAGAGGACTTCCCCAAGAAGCCTGCCAGCATTCTTCCGCATAACACGAACCTGATGTATGCGATGATGCCGGACTTCAATGACGAGCAGATGGTTATGGAGACTTTCTTCCAGAATGCACTTTGGGGACGCCATCAGGTACAGAAGGGCGACCGTAGCTGCACTTTCATCGTTGACAAGACACAGAAATTCCGCATCTGTATGGAGCAACCGAAACGCAAAAACACGGATGTACTCTATGCTTTGGCTGGTGTCAAACAAGGTTTGGAGCAGGAAATTCCACTTTGGATGTATGGGTTCCTGTATTAATAAAGAGTATTAATTATATAGTTATATAAGGTAAAAGGTAATTTTTTCATAAATTATGGCAAAAGAAAAGAAATTCGTGACTTGGGATGGCAACACCTGTGCCGGACATGTAGCTTATATGTTCAGCGAGGTAGCTGCCATCTATCCTATCACTCCCTCATCTCCTATGGCGGAGCATGTTGACGAGTGGGCCGCTCAGGGACGCAAGAACCTCTTTGGCGACACAGTAATGGTTCAGGAAATGCAAAGCGAAGGCGGTGCCGCCGGTGCCGTTCACGGTTCGCTGCAAGCTGGTGCTCTGACAAGTACCTTCACTGCCAGTCAGGGTTTGCTCCTGATGATTCCGAATATGTATAAGATTGCCGGCGAGTTGTTGCCCAGCGTCTTCCATGTTTCTGCCCGCACCGTAGCGACACATTCTTTGTGTATCTTCGGTGACCACAGCGACGTGATGGCTTGCCGTCAGACAGGCTTTGCTATGCTGGCCGAGGGTTCTGTTCAGGAGGTTATGGACCTCTCTGCAGTTGCTCACTTGGCAGCTCTCGAGGCTCGTGTGCCTTTCATCAACTTCTTCGACGGCTTCCGCACCTCTCACGAGTATCAGAAGGTTGAGCTTCTGGAAGAGGACGATGTTCGCGACCTCGTCAACCAGAAGGCACTTAGCGAGTTCCGTGCCCGTGCTCTCTCTCCTGAGCATCCTCAGGCTAAGGGTATGGCCGAGAACCCCGAGACATTCTTTGCTCATCGAGAGAGCTGCAACCGCTATTATGATGCAGTTCCTGCTATCGTGGAGAAATACATGGCTGCCATCAGCGAGCGCACAGGTCGCAAGTACGAGCTCTTCAGCTACTACGGAGCCAAGGATGCCGAGCAAGTCATCATCCTGATGGGTTCTGCTTCAGAGGCTGCCCGCGAAGCTATCGACTATGCTAACGCCAACGGAAAGAAGTACGGCATGGTTAGCGTTCATCTCTATCGTCCTTTCAGCGTGAAGCACCTGCTGGCTGCAGTTCCCAAGACTTGCAAGCGCATTGCTGTGCTTGACCGCACAAAGGAACCCGGTTCAAACGGAGAGCCTCTGCTGCTCGATGTTCGTGACGCATTCTACGGTCAGCCGGGTGCTCCCGTCATCGTGGGTGGACGCTACGGCCTCGGTTCTGCCGACGTGACTCCCACCATGATGCTCAGCGTCTATGAGAATCTCGAGTTGCCCGAACCAAAGAACAAGTTTACTGTTGGTATCGTGGACGACCTCACCTTCACCTCTCTGCCCGCTAAGGAAGAGATGGCTCTGGGTGGCGAGGGTATCTTCGAGGCCAAGTTCTTCGGTCTTGGTGCCGACGGTACCGTTGGTGCCAACAAAAACAGCGTGAAGATAATCGGTGACAACACGAACAAGTACTGCCAGGCTTACTTCAGCTACGACTCCAAGAAGTCGGGTGGCTTCACTTGCTCTCACCTGCGTTTTGGTGATACGCCCATCCGCAGCACTTATCAGATTAAGACGCCTAACTTTGTGGCTTGTCACGTTCAGGCTTATCTGCGCATGTACGATGTCATTCGCGGCCTACGTCCCAATGGTCAGTTCCTGCTGAACACCATCTTCGAGGGCAAGGAGCTCGTGAACTTTCTGCCCAACAATGCCAAGAAGTACTTCGCAGAGAAGAACATTACCGTCTATTATATCAACGCAACTAAGATAGCTCAGGAGATTGGCCTGGGCAATCGCACGAACACCATCCTCCAGAGCGCATTCTTCCGCATCACGGAGGTCATTCCCGTCGAACTCGCTGTTGAGCAGATGAAGAAGGCCATCGTGAAGTCCTACGGTAAGAAGGGCGAGGATGTCGTCAACATGAACTTTGCCGCAGTTGACCGTGGCGGAGAGTACAAGGTGCTGCCTGTTGATCCCTCATGGGCCAGCCTGCCTGCTGATGCAACTCCTGTTTATGATGAGCCAGAATACATTACAAAGCTCATCCGTCCCATCAATGCTCAGAACGGTGCCGACCTTCCCGTCAGCGCCTACAAGGGCTATGAGGACGGCGCTTGGGAACAGGGCACAGCAGCCTACGAGAAGCGTGGCGTTGCCGGCTTCGTTCCCGTTTGGAACCCAGACAACTGTATCCAGTGTAACAAGTGTGCTTTCGTGTGTCCGCACGCTGCCATCCGTCCCATCGTCATGAACGACGAGGAGGTGAAGGGTTTCGAGGGCAAGACCATCGAGATGAAGGCTCCCGCCACTATGAAGGGTATGCACTTCGTCATGCAGGTCGGTGTGAAGGACTGTCTCGGTTGCGGCAACTGTGCCGATGTCTGCCCGGGCAATCCCAAGCTCGGCGGTCCTGCACTCAAGATGGTTGCCTACGACGACTCCAGCGTCGCAGCTGCCCAGGAAGCAAAGAACTGGGAATATTGCGTCAAAAAGGTCAGCTCGAAGCAAGACCTCGTGGATATCAAGCAGAGCCCCAAGAACAGCCAGTTCGCACAGCCTCTCTTCGAGTTCAGCGGTGCCTGCTCCGGTTGCGGTGAGACTCCTTATGTTAAGTTGATTTCTCAGCTCTTCGGTGACCGCCAGATGGCTTCCAACGCCACAGGTTGCTCCAGCATCTATTCCGGCTCCATCCCCTCTACTCCTTATACCAAGAACGCCAAGGGACAAGGACCAGCCTGGTCGAACTCACTGTTCGAGGACTTCTGCGAGTACGGCCTCGGTATGGTACTGGCCAACAAGAAGATGCGTGCCCGCATTGTGGCACTGCTTGAAGAGATGATAGCCAGCGACAAGACTTCCGAGGGTTACAAGGAAGCTGCAAAGGAATGGATTGCAGGCAAGGATGATGCCGATGCTTCGAAAGCAGCAGCAGCCAAGCTCATTCCGTTCATTGACGAAAGTGCCGCAGCTGGCTGTCCCGTTTGCAAACAGCTTCAGGAACTTGAGCACTACCTCGTTAAACGCTCTCAGTGGATTATCGGTGGTGACGGTGCCAGCTACGACATCGGTTACGGCGGTCTCGACCACGTAATCGGTTCTGGCGAGGACCTCAACATTTTCGTTATCGATACCGAAGTTTACTCCAATACCGGCGGTCAGGCTTCAAAGGCTACGCCTATCGGAGCTATCGCACAGTTTGCAGCCAACGGTAAGCGCGTGGGCAAGAAGGATCTCGGCCTCATGCAGGCCACCTATGGCAACGTCTATGTTGCTCAGGTGGCAATGGGTGCCGACCAGAGCCAGTGCCTGAAAGCTTTCCGCGAGGCTGAAGCTTGGCACGGACCTTCGCTCATCATCGCCTACGCTCCCTGTATCAACCACGGTCTCAAGGCCAAGGGCGGTATGGGTAAGAGCCAAGCCGAGGAGGCTAAGGCCGTTGAGTGCGGATACTGGCATCTGTGGCGCAACAATCCTGCTCTGGCAGAAGAGGGAAAGAACCCCTTCCAGCTGGACAGCAAGGAGCCCGACTGGGACAAGTTCCAGGACTTCCTCGAAGGCGAGGTACGCTTCCTCTCTCTGAAGAAAGCCGCTCCCACCGAGGCTCAGGAGCTCTACGATGCTTGTAAGGCCGCTGCCCAGCGCCGCTACAAGACTTACGTCCGCAAGACGCAGGAAGATTGGTCCGAGTAAGAACAATGATTATAGAAAAAGAGGTGGAACCGCTAAAGTTTCACCTCTTTTTTTAGTATTTCATTCGAAGATATAGATCCTTATATTTTAGGTTTTAGCTCGTCTGGCGAGTCTTTCGTAAACATGTTCACCTTAGGTGCCTGCTTGGTGAAGAAGTCGCGAATGGTCTGAACGTCCAGTTCCAGCGACGGCTGGAAGTCGCGGCTCTGCATATAGTCGAGAATTGCCTTGCGCATCTGCCGGGCCACGATACGATGCTCCAGGTCGCCAGTGATGTCCATCGTGGTCATCAGCAGTTTTCCTTTCATCACGCGGGCCTCGACCAACATGCCCAACTTTCTGCTAACATGCCAAGTGTCAATGGGTTGTATAGGCGACTGATAGTTCTTGGGCAGTTCCATCAGGTTCATCACCTGCGCTTTGTTCAGCAGCTCCCACCAGTTCAGGTTGCTCCAGTCATCGGTTGGGAAGCCGTACCTGAACAACGGATGTTCCGTGTTAATGTAGGCACCCGTGGTATGGGGCGGACGCATCTTGAACCACGAAGTGTTCCAGAACACAGGCAGATATGTCTGCTTCACATCGCTGCCCAGCGTTACACGTCCTGCTGCAGTTAGGAGCACGGTGCCGCCTTTCTTCAGCACCTTGAGAGCCTTGGCATCAAGGGAATCGGCTACATATATCTGAGTACTTTGAGTTTTCTGAACACTCGAAGCACTCGGATACATCCAGAAATCCCAATGATTTTGCGTCAGGTTGCCCAGTCGGACTCTCAGCGTCATCTTCGATGGCTTGTCGATGACGTCGAGGCGCTGACTGATCGTTCCCAGTTCATTGTTCTTCCCCAAAGCGATAGCTCCCACCTGTAGAGTATTGCTGGTAACAAGATGCGTATCGTCCTGCCATATCTCATAGGTCAAGGTCTGGGCCTCGACATCCTCGCTGCTGGCGTTCATGCATTCGATGGGTACACGCAGCGTCTCGTCGTTTGTATAGACGAACTTCGGGAAGCGTGCCAGCAGCACGACGGGACTACAGAACTCGCACCATTCCTTGGCATCGACATAACCCTTCTCGTTCCAATGCACATTCAGCGGGCCCACAAGGGCCGTGCCCTGACCACTGTAATCGTTCAGGGACAACAGCTGGAAACCAGCATAATCCTTCGTGCGCAGGTTGCGCTCTATTTCGTATTTGTAGCAGAGCGTCTGTAGTTTTCCGCTGGCCATCAGGAACTTCTCGGCCATCGGTTCCATGCCGTTGTCGCGCAGCAGGTCGCGGAAAATCTCGAAGTTGCGTGCCTTGTAAACGCCTGTATATTGCGGTATCTCCTTGAAGTCGGGGAAGGCACACCATTGTCCTTGCTCGTGGGCGATGATGGGCGATTGGTTGGGTGTTTCGCCCTTGTAATTACGCGGATACTCAATGCCGCTATAGTAGTCGTCCTCCGACTGCGGTGCCTTTTTGTCCCAGTCCAAACCGCGGGCACCAGCCTTTACATGATACTCCGAGCCATTGTCCCAAGCCCAGCCGCCACCTACGCTGGCACCAGCATACACCTTTGTGGCATCATATTCATGCATCTGCCTCACCCAGTCGTTGCAGTAAGGCACCCAGTCGCCGGCAGGCTCATTCCCAGCCGCCATCATCACAAACGACGGATGGTGACCGTAGGTGTCAACGATGCGCTTCGATTCCTCTAAAAGATACTTGTCAATCTTCTGACCGCTACGCAGTTTCACGCCATGATTGGGCCACGACGGGCCTTCCGGTTGCAGGTAGATGCCCACCTTGTCGGCAGCAGCAAAAGCTGCTTCCGGCGGACAGAAACTGTGAAAGCGTACGAAGTTCAGCCCGTATTCCTTGCACTTCCGGAACACGCGCAGCCACTCGGCCTCGTCCATCGGTGCATAACCTGTTTCGGGGAAGCAGCAATTCTCTACCGTGCCGCGCAGAAACATCGGGCGACCGTTGATGTAGAGCTGCCGTCCCTGGATTGTCACCTCGCGTAGGCCGAAAGTCACGGGCACCTTCATGCCCTCGTAGTCCACCGTGCGGGTATAGAGACGGGGATTGAACTCGTCCCACGGCTCCGTGTCGTCGCCCAAATCCAGATGGTAGGTCTGATCATTGATGACGACATCCACCTTCTTCTCCTTCAGGTGCGGAATCACCTGCTTGCGCCAGATGATGGGCTGTGCTTGTAGCTCCATCCGGCCCACGATGCCGTTCCAGTTACCCTGCGTCTGGTCGGTCACGCTGTGTGAGTCCTGTCCAACACACACGTTCTCTATACCATTATATATTTTAATGGCAATCACGTTCTGCTCACCCCACTTCATGAATTGCGTCACGTCATAGCAATGCGGCGTGGAGAGCGACATCTGGTGCCCCACCTCCTTTTCGTTCACAAAAACGGTGGTCTCGATGTGCGGGCGCTCCAGGAAGAGCGTTACCTGTCTGCCACTCCAATCCTTCGGGACATCGACGACACGCTTGTACCACGCATTGCCGATGTAATGCTTTTCCGGCGTCAGGAAGAACGGGAACTTCATCCGGCCTTTCTGCCTGTAAGGCTCCATATAGGGATTGTAGTAGTAGCTGGAGTCATAGAGCGAGCCCGTCCACCGCGTGAAGATATCTACGTCGTAGCCCTTGCCGTTGGTCAGCATCGAGCCGGGCAACTGCACCTGGTCGTCGTAGTGCTCGGCATCGCCCATCCCGAACTGCCACACGCCTTTCAGGTCGATAATCTGCTGAGCATGAGTAGTGATTATACAGAATAATGATGCTGTCATAAAAGTCAGCAACCGTCTGGCCGACATATCATCACAGAATATTTTTAATCGGTTCTTTCCCATGATATCATACGTAAATGTTTTCTAATAGTGGTATATAAATCGCAATCCGGCAGCAAATTTACAAAGATAATCTTAAATGGCAAAAGTTTTATAGAGAAACTTGAAAAGCAAAAGGAATTTGGATGCCTTGGAGGCAAAAAAATCCCCGCTGCAGAACTCAAGGTTTCCGCCGCGGGGATGTTCTTTTCATGTTGTGAGGGGTGAACATTTCGTTCACTCCCCCTCTTTGCATACAACAAGTAATCTGTTTTCAGTTATTTTTCTACAACCTTCTTTCCCTGGCGGACGTAAACTCCGCGTTTCAGGTTCTTGGCATTGACGCGACGGCCGTTCAGGTCGTAGACGGGAGCGTTGGCGTCGAAGATTGTAGTGATGCTTTCAATGCCGG
>JAFZPZ010000113.1 GCA_017552435.1 Bacteroidaceae bacterium | reverse complement strand
TTGCCACCAGCAGCATTGCCGCCAGTCGCCTTAATTGTTTTTGGTAATTTTTTTTCATAATTAAGTTTGTTTAAGTTAATAATAAATTTAAGTTAATAATATAATGTGTCATTTATATACAAAAAAAAACGTGGACTTCATTCGTCTACGTCATCTGAGGTATCGCCAAACACCCAACACACTATATCCGAGTAAAAGCCCACGTCGATCCGACGTGAGCGCTGAGACTTTACTCTTGTGTGTCATTTTAATTTTGGCGAAATTTCAGATGACAAGAATATAAGCTAACGCTTCTTTATGTATGTCTAAATCTTTTTTTTATGTCATAGGCATGTACAATTTTGCATGAATGCAGTACAAAGATATGAATTATTTCCGATATAGCAATAACATTATAGCGAAAATATTGAGTACAAGAGAGGAAATGCACAAAAAGGGATCGCCTAGCTTTACACCAGAATCATCGAAGGAGACAGATATAGTTGGTACGGGAAGAGAAAGAGGGTTAAAAAGCAGGGGCTTTCGAGTTACCCACTAACTCTAATACAGTTACCCACTAACTCTATTATAGTTACCCACTAACTCTAAAAGGCCTCCTATAGCAACTATTTCCGGGAAATGGTAGGCTCTGACCTTATCATCTGATAACATGCCTTTTTCATCCAATAACATGCCTTTATCCGCAAATAAAGGCATGTTATTAGCGCGTAAATATCAGGAGCACGGAGGAGATTTTACTGCTCCGTGTCTCCTTTGCATTGATTTTGATTGCCATAGTATTTGCTGTTTTGTTAAATATTTGGAAATTTGTTTTTCGTTAGTACTCTCTATATTAAAGCCGGTTTTTCTTAATTTTTAATTTTTCACTTTTAATTTTTAAATATTTCCCTTAGGGGCTGCAAATTTTCCCTTTAATTTTTATCCACTTCTTTATCAAATTCTTTGCAAAATTCATCCACAGCACAGAAAATTTCAGTAATTATTTCATTGGTAATCATGAGATTCGTTTTTGATGTATAATGTAAGTAACTAGTAATCACCTACAATTATACAAAATAATCTCAGATTACCAACTCTTTATGAAACTTTCTTATCCCGAACTGAGGTATATACATACATACAGCGAGCAGCTGATGTAGGTGCTTGTATGATACTCTATGAGAATGCGGACTTGAGCTACTCTATATCTTCGCCTTCGGTATAACTCTCCAGATAGAGCTGCTCGCCATCATAAACAGCGTAGGTGAACTGCGATATCCAGTCGCCAAGGATGATGACACGCGTCTGACGACTGAGGGCGAGGTCTAGCTCGATGTGGCGGTGACCGAAGATGAAGTAGTCAACATCGGGATGCTCCTGCAAATACTGCTTGGCAAAAATCACCAGCGGCTCCTTGTCCTCGCCCTGGTATGGCGGATCGCCGCCTTCACCGCCCCGCAAGGAAGAATCGTGTTTCAGGCGGCTGTGCTTGGCCCAATTCAGGCCGAAACGCACACCGATGGCAGGATGCAGCCAGCGGAACGCCCACTGGCAGAGATCGTTGTGGAAGATGCTCCGAATGAGCCGGAACTTCCAGTCGCGGTCGCCGAGTCCGTCGCCATGAGCCAGGTAGAAGGTCTGGTCGCCAATATCCACCGTAATCGCTCCATGATGCAGAATCATGCCACATTCCTTCTCCAGATAGTCCAGACACCAGATGTCGTGATTGCCGGTGAAGTAATGCACCTCGATGCCCATATCGGTCAGTTCGCTGATTTTTCCGAGGAAACGGGTGTAGCCCTTCGGTACGACGGTCTGATACTCGAACCAGAAGTCGAACATGTCGCCGAGCATGTAGATGGCTCCGGCCTTTTCCTTTATCTCATCGAGGAAACGCACCAGACGCCGTTCCTGCTGCCGACGGTGCTGAATGGCAAGACTGCCCAAATGAGCATCGCTGATAAAATAGACGTTCTTCATCTCTCAATGTTCAATGGTCAATGGTCAATGGTTACAGGAACCCTAGCTCCATTTTTGCCTCTTCGCTCATCATTTCCTTGTCCCATTCCGGCTCGAAGACGAGGTTGACCTGCACCTTTTCGATGCCGATGATGTTTTCCAGCTTCTGCCGCACATCCTCGACGATGAAGTCGGCAGCGGGGCAGTTGGGTGCCGTCAGGGTCATATCGACATCCAGCACGGTATTGCCCTCGCTGAGCTCGATGCGATAGATGAGCCCGAGGTCGTATATATTGACGGGTATCTCCGGGTCGAAGACGGTCTTGAGTACCTCGATAACCCGCTCCTGCATATCCAATTCAGAGTTTTCCATTTTCTAAATAACTGTAATAGTCATTGCCTGCGAAGATGACGTGGTCGATGAACCGGATGCCAACGACCTTGCATGCTTCGGCAGCCTGTTGTGTGAGGTTGTCATCCTCGCGGCTGGGATTGGTGCGTCCGCTGGGATGATTGTGGCAAAGCACGACGGAAGTGGCCTGGCCCAGAAGCGCGTGCCGCAACAGGCAACGCACATCGACCGAAGCACCCGCTATACCGCCTCGGCTCAGGAGGACAGAGCCTTTGACGGTCATCCCCTGGTCGAGCAAAAGCAGGTGACATTCCTCGATGGTAAGGTCTTGCATACGCGGACGGAAGTATTCGAAAATATCTGCAGAACTGGCGATATGCAAGCGCTGTGGCAGCTCTTCCTTCAGCCGCTGGTTGGCGAGCTGACAGGCAGCCAGCACGGTGATGGCCTTGGCCTTTCCCATACCCTTGTAGCGGGTCAGGTCCTCTATGGTGGCCTTGCCCAGGAGTTTCAGGCTGTCGTTATAGTCGTTCAGTATCTCGCGCATCATCTCTACGGCACTCTTGCCGGGCACGCCGCTACCCACCAGAATGGCCAGCAGTTCTGCATTGCTCAGCACACCGGCACCATGCGCTTCCATCTTCTCGCGCGGCCTATCATCTAATGCCCAGGTCTTAATGCTCTCCATTTTCTATTTATAGAAGCTATTTTTGAACGCTTGCAATTCCTCGTTTCTGCCGCAGACGCAGCGCAACCACCAGGCGCGAAGGAAGCCCGTTCCGTAGCCGATGAGCTGGATGAAACTTGCCCAGATAGAGAGGAAGCCTATCTTCATGCTCTTGTTCCGAATGGCGCTGTCTATGAAGACAATCAGCGAGAAGAGCAGAAGCGGCAGCAGGGCAAGTGCCATCAATGCGGCTCCGAAGAAGGCAACCACAAGTCCCATGTTGCAACCACTTCCACCGAAGAAGCCTACGTAAAGGCCAAGACCCGTGAAAAACAGTCCCGTCAGCAGCAGGAGAAGCAGCAGGAAAACTCCGATAGTGAAAACTGCGGGCAGCAGATGTACGAGCTTCAGACTGCCCGGATGCCGCTTCATCAAGTTGATGCGGGCGATGCCGCTGTTGTGTACCTGCTTGAAGAACTTCCGGAAGTCAGTCCTGCGCTTGTGCCAGACCCATGCTTCAGGGAAGAGGCGGCAACTGGCTCCGCTCTCATAGATGCGGATGCTCAGGTCGATGTCCTCGCCAAAACGCATCGAAGAGAAACCGCCCAACTGCCTGTAGAGACTGCGGCGAATGCCCAGATTGAAGGAACGTGGATAGAACCGCTTGTCCATCTGTTTCTTGCCGCCCCGGATGCCACCAGTCGTCAGGAATGAAGTCATGCTGTAGCTGATGGCCTTCTGAACTGGCGTGAAGCTCTCGTGAGCACGGTCGGGACCGCCCCAAGCGTCGATTCCCATTGAACATTGCTCCGCCTGCGCCTGACCGTAGGGAAGAACATTGAACATTGAACATTCGTCTTCGACGGCTTGCAGGTAACCTGGAGGCAGGACGCAATCGCTGTCGAGGAAGATGAGAAACTCGCCCTGACTGTGCTCAGCACCAAAATTGCGCGTGGGCCCGGGACCGCTGTTCTCCTTCGTATAGTAGCGGAGCTGCAACTTGCCGGCATACTTGTGCACAACAGCCTCGCTGGAACGGCTGGAACCGTCCTCCACGATAATGACCTCCATATCCTTGAACGTCTGCTGTGTGAGGCTCTGGAGCAGCTCATCCACCTCGTCCGGGCGGTTATATACGGGAACTATGATGGAATACTTCAAAATTGATAATTGATAATTGACAATTGATAATTCTATTTGTTAATCAGGAAGATGGCGGGCACTTTGCTCAGGTCAGCCCCCCCAGCCCCCTTTAGGGGGAGTTCTTCTTTCTTCCATTCCGAGATGCGAAGGGTGCGGATGTATTCGTCGGCGGTTGTGATGCCTGCAGCGATGCAGAGGCGTGTCTGCGGACGAAGGGTGCTGAGGAGTGACTGGAACATCTTCTGATTGCGGAAAGGCGTTTCTATGAAGAGCTGTGTCTGTCCTTCTGTCCAAGCCCTTGACTCGAGAGCTTTCAGGCGTTTGGCACGATCGGAGGGCTCGACAGGAAGATAGCCGTTGAAGGCGAAACTCTGCCCACCCAAGCCGCTGCTCATTACTGCCATAATCATACTGTTCGGTCCTACCAGAGGCACCACCCGAAGGCCTTCCCGCTGGGCAATCCGGACGATGTCGGCACCCGGGTCGGCAACAGCAGGACAACCGGCTTCGCTGATTACTCCCACAGGTTTCCCCTCGCGAAGCGGCTGCAAGTACGCGCTGAACTGCTTCTCGTCTGCGTGTTTACCCATCTCATAGAAGGTGCAGTCATCAATGGGGAACTCGCGGTCCGTCTTTCTCAGGAATCGTCTTGCGGAGCGGATTTCCTCCACGATGAAGTGGCGGATGCCCATGATAACCTCATGGTTATAGGAAGGCAAGACTTGTTCTATTGGTGTCTCGCCAAGCGTAACGGGAATCAAGTATAAAGCAGGAAGCATCGGACCCCTCCCAACCTCCCCATAAGGGGAGGCTTTTTGAATTTTGAATTTAGTTATTTTGAATTGAATACACCAAAGTGTCTGGCGTTAGCAATTTCTGTTCGCCAGTTGTCATATTCTTGAGCATTACCTTCCCTTCCGCCATTTCTGTTTCGCCTGTCATGATGACGAAGGGAATGCCCTTCTGGTTGGCGTACTGCATCTGCTTCTTCATCTTGCTGGCATCGGGGTAGATCTCGCAACGGATACCCTGCTGGCGAAGGCTGGCAAGAATGGGTAGCGAATAGGCCGTCTCCTTCTCTCCGAAGTTGATGAAAAGCACCTGAGTGGCAGTCGTCACAGCCTCGGGATAGAGGTCGAGCTGGTTCAGGACATCATAGATACGGTCTGCTCCGAAGCTGATCCCTACCCCACTCAAACCAGGCATACCGAAGATACCAGTCAGGTTGTCGTAGCGTCCGCCGCCGGTGATGGAGCCAATCTCTACATCCAGCGCCTTCACCTCGAAGATGCAGCCGGTATAGTAATTGAGGCCACGGGCAAGGGTCAGGTCCAACTCTAATTGACAATTGACAATTGACAATTGATTCAGCACATACTCCACCTCGTCGATACCCTTTTGCCCTATCTCGCTGCCGGCAAGTACCTGTCGCATTGTGGCAATCTTCTCTTCGTTTGTACCGCTGAGGTTGATGATGGGCTGGAGCTTCTGGATGGCTTCCTCGCTGATGCCGTCCTCGCGAAGTTCCTCGTTCACAGCATCCAGGCCAATCTTGTCGAGCTTGTCGATAGCAACCGTAATATCCACAATCTTGTCGGCCTCGCCAATCATCTCGGCAATTCCGGAGAGAATCTTGCGGTTGTTAATCTTGATGCAGACGCGGATACCAAAGCGTCGGAACACTTCGTCGATAATCTGCATCAACTCCACCTCACAGAGCAGCGAGTCACTTCCCACCACATCAGCATCGCATTGATAGAACTCGCGGTAGCGGCCTTTCTGCGGACGGTCGGCACGCCATACGGGCTGGATCTGATAGCGTCGGAAAGGCAACGTCAGCTCCTCACGATGCTGCACCACATAACGGGCGAAGGGGACAGTCAAATCGTATCTGAGGCCCTTCTCACAAAGTTGAGCTGCGAGGTGGCCTGTAGCACCATTCTGAAGGTCTTCCGCAGAGATACCACGCAGGAAATCCCCGCTATTCAGTATCTTGAAGAGCAGTTTGTCGCCCTCCTCGCCGTACTTTCCCATCAGGGTGGATAGATTCTCCATCGCCGGCGTCTCTATCTGCTGGAACCCATAGAGGGAATAGACTTCGCGAATGGTATTGAAGATGTAATTGCGACGCGACATTTCCTGAGGTCCGAAATCGCGTGTGCCTTTTGGTATACTTGGTTTTTGAGACATTATCTTTATTTGGAATTTAGGAATTAAATCAAAATATTATCGTGTGCTCGTTTCTAACATAAGAACACTCTTTTCAGAAGATATGCAAGCCGCTTTTCTTGGTGAAGAAACGATCCATTAACTTAATGAGACCGCTTTTGCAGAAGACAACGACTCTGTCACCAGGTTGCAGCTGGGTGTTGCCGTAAATAAGGGCGCCCTGATTGGCTCCGCGGACATAGCCGCCCAAAGTGACTCCGGAAGGGAGACGCAGTTCGCTGACGGGCTTCTCGCTGGCAGGACTGCCTTCGCCCACAACTATCTCGGCCACATCGGCACTGGCAACAGTGAGACATTTGACATTGTGCGCATCAGTTTCGAGCATCATCTGATAGATACGTCCAGCAGCAATCATCTTCTTATTAATAATGGTGCCAATATCGAGCTTTTCTGCCATTGAGACATAGTCCATATTATCGACCAATGCTACGGTTTTGCGTACCCCCATACGCTTGGCAGCAAGACATGCCAGGATGTTGGTCTCTGTCTCGGGGGTTAAGGCACAGAAAGCATGCATATCGGAAAGACCCTCGTCGAGCAGAAGCGTCGTGTCGCGTCCATCACCCTGAATGATGCGAATATCGCTGTCTTCCAGTATTTCGTTGAGCCGGTGACAACGGTCCTCGTTTTGCTCGATGATTTTGATATTGTAGAAATCGGGCTTACCCTCTGCCACATGGACAGAAGTACGTCCTCCGCCCATAATCATAACATTCCGGACATCAGCATAGTCCTCCTTGCCCACAATCTCACGAATATACTGGATATGGCGCTTAGTAGTCATGAAATAGGCAATATCGCCCAAACGCAATTCATCATTACCGGAAGGAATGATGGTGTCGTCACCGCGCTTGACAGCCACAATACGATAAGGCGATTGAGCATCGCAAAGGTCACGAAGGGCGATACCCGTGATGCGAGCCTTCTCGCGCAACTTGATGCCAAGCATGACAAGAGCTCCACCCGCTACTTCCCAATACTGCCGCACCCAGGAGCGTTTGAGGCCATCCAGTATCTCGCGGGCAGCAAGTCCCTCGGGATAGATGATGGAATCGACACCCATCTGGTGGAAAAGGCCGCCGTATTGGGGCATCGTGTATTCGGCAGTATCGACCCGTGCAATGGTCTTGCGTGCACCGAGCGTGTGGGCAAGCATACAACAAGTGATGTTGCGTGTTTCCTCGGGTGTAACAGCAATAAAGAGGTCGCACTGGTGCACACCCCCCTCACGCAGACCACCAATCGATGTCGGCGAGACGTTGAGCGTCATGAGGTCGAGATCCGCGGAATTGAGAAGGCGCGCCGTCTTCTCTGGATTCTCGTCGATGAGGATGATGTCTTGGTCTTCGCGCGAAAGGAGTGCGGCAAGATGTGATCCGACAGCTCCTGCTCCTGCTATTACGATTTTCATAAGAGTGCTTTCTTTATTGCCTCCGCATCGAGCTCAACAAGGTGGTAGAGTTCATCGGGAGTACCGTGTTCAACGAAGTAATCAGGCAAACCGAGGCGGATGACCTCGGGATGGAGATTGTGGTCGGCCATATACTCGAGTACAGCAGAACCAAATCCGCCCTGAATGACGCCGTCTTCAACCGTAACGATGCGGCGACATGTCGTACCGACCTCATGGAGAATGACCTCGTCAATAGGCTTCAGGAATCGCATATCATAGTGTGCAACGGATTTCCCTTCTTCCCGGAGTTCACGAACGACCTCAGCCACAACATTACCAAGAGGCCCAAGACTGAGGACTGCTGTATCCCCTCCGTCGGAGAGTTTGCGTCCCCGACCTATTGGGAGTTCCTGCATCGGACACTGCCAATCGGCAAAGACTCCACGACCTCGCGGATAACGAATGACGAAGGGACCTTTGTCAGGAAGCTGGGCAGTGTACATGAGACAGCGCAACTCGTGCTCGTTCATTGGTGATGAAATGGTGAGGTTCGGAATAGGACGCAGAGCAGCCAGGTCGAAGGCACCATGATGGGTAGCTCCATCCTGACCTACAAGTCCTGCACGGTCGAAGCAAAAAACCACATGCAACCGACATAGCGCTACATCATGGATGATATGATCGAAGGCGCGCTGAGCAAAGGAAGAGTAGATGTTGCAGAAAGGTATTAGTCCCTCTTTGGCAAGACCGCCAGCGAAGGTAACAGCATGACCTTCGGCAATTCCCACATCGAAGGTTCGCTTGGGCATCTCGCGCATCATGATAGAAAGGCTGCAACCTGTTGCCATCGCAGGAGTAATGCCGACAATTCGGTCGTTCTGACGCGCTAATTCGAGTAAAGTCTCGCCAAAAACATCCTGGTACTTCGGAGGCAAACCCTCGGTATTGTCGCCCAAACGCTCACCTGTCTCCGGATCGTATTTGCCAGGCGCATGGAAAACGGTAGGATTCTTCTCCGCCGCCTTGAAGCCCTTGCCTTTAATGGTATGCAGATGCAACAGTTTGGGACCTTTCATGTCCTTTATCTGCCGAAGCGTCCCCACAAGCTCTATAACATTATGTCCATCAGCAGGTCCGAAGTATCGAATATTGAGACCCTCGAAAATGTTCTGCTGCCCCACAAGCAAAGACTTGATGGAGTTATTGAAACGAAGTATCTTCTGCCGCCTGCTTTCGCTAAGGAAACCCACTCGCACGAGCCAGTTCGAAAGACGGAAACGAACTTTATTGTAGAGGCTGGAAGTGTGCAGATGATGCAGATAATGCTTCATGCCGCCAACACTTCTGTCGATACTCATATTGTTATCATTCAAAATGATAAGCAGGTTGTTGGGCGTACTACTTGCGTTATTGAGTCCCTCGAACGCAAGGCCGCCACTCATACTACCATCACCGATTACAGCCACAACCTTCCGATTGTCATCGCCCTGTTGATGCGCCGCAACAGCCATACCCAAAGCTGCAGAAATACTATTGGAGGCATGTCCACAGGCAAAGGTATCGTACTCGCTCTCGTCGGGCGACGGGAAAGGACGAAGTCCGCCTAAATGACGATAAGTAGGGAAAGCATCGCGGCGACCTGTAAGAATCTTATGACCAGCAGCCTGATGTCCTACATCCCATACTATACGGTCGTATGGCGTATCAAAAACGTAATGCAATGCCACCGTTAGCTCGACCACACCAAGTCCACTAGCGAAATGACCGGGATTATTAGCCATCTCCTGTATTATTTCCTGACGGAGTTCGTTGCAAACCTGAGGCAATACTTCGATGGGCAAAGCCCGAAGGTCAGACGGATACTTTATCTTTGGCAGTAGCTCTTGAGGCTCTTTTTTCACACTTAATTAGAATTTTTATGTGCAAAGTTAAACATTTTAGCGGAGTTTTATGTAATTTTGTGCAATAAATTTCAACAAGAGACAAGAATGAGAGCAGAAGATACGGCTTTTCGAACCATTGTGGATGTACCGAAATGGACAAACCCGATGCGTCAAGACCACCGTTTCGTGCTGCTTGGCTCATGCTTCGCGCAGAACATTGGGGAATATTTTCAAAGCTACGGGCTTAATACTGTCTGCAATCCACTTGGCGTGACTTACAACCCTGCAAGCCTTGCTATCCAGGTAAAGGAGAGCCTCTCACTTGCGCTATCCCAAGGAGAGGGTGCGCTCCCTGAATCCACTTTGTTTTCTCTTCCTTCAGAGGGGTCTGGAGAAGCTGTATGGCACTGCTGGTGGGCAGGAACACTCATTAGCGACACAGAAGAAGGTAGGTTCCGCGAGACAATACAACGGACTTTCTCCAAGCTTGGCGAAGCAATTCTTACAGCCAACTATCTCTTCATCACATTAGGCACAAATGTTTGCTATCGCCTGCGAGAAAATGGGCTGACAGTAACAAATTGCCACAAAGCGCCAAGCCGCATCTTTGAAGAGGTGGCACTTGACGTAGGGGCATGTTTGGAAACACTGGGCAACATGATGGACCTCCTCTCGGAAAAATGTCCGAAGCTTCAGGTAGTCTTTACCGTTAGTCCTTATCGCTACAAGAAGTATGGCTTCCATGGAAGTCAGTTGGCAAAGGCAACGTTACTCCTGACTATCGATAAAATATGCCACCTCTACCCAGAAAAGGCAAGCTATTTCCCTGCCTACGAGCTGGTACTCGACGACCTCCGCGACTATCGGTTCTATGCCGATGATATGATACACCCCGCCCCAACAGCAGTACGCTATATCTGGCAGAAGATGGCAGAAAACTGCATGGATAAAAATATGCAGCAATACTTGAAAGACTACGAACCAACAAGGAAGGCAAAGGAGCACAAGCCCTTTTACCACACACCTTAAACATTTAACTTTAAACCACACTTGATGTACAATACATTTGAAATAGCATCCATCATCGATGCCGAAGTAAAAGACCTAAAAAGGCGCAAGATTGATTGGCTCTTGACAGACAGTCGCAGCCTCTGTTACCCAGAATCGACGGTTTTCTTCGCTATCAAGACTGAACGCGGCAACGGACATCTTTACATAGCCGACCTCTACCAAAGAGGCGTCCGTGCTTTTGTTGTGAGCGAAACACCCCAAGGCAACTTCCCCGATGCCGACTTCCTGTTCGTGCCGAATACCCTAACTGCGCTACAATCTTTGGCGGCATATCATCGTTCCCGCTTCAACATTCCCATCATCGGTATTACGGGCAGCAATGGCAAAACGCTGGTCAAGGAATGGCTCTATCAACTCTTGGCTCCCGATTTCACTGTTACTCGCAGTCCCCGCAGCTACAACTCACAAATAGGTGTACCTCTCTCCGTCTGGGGACTTTGGGAGAAGACCGAAGTGGCTCTTTTCGAGGCAGCTATTTCCCAAAGGAACGAGATGGCGTCTCTGGAGCGCATCATCAAACCCACAATCGGCATCTTTACCTGTCTGGGTAGCGCACACCAGGAGAACTTCTCTTCGATGGAAGAAAAGTGCCAAGAGAAACTCCAACTCATGAAAAACGCAAAGGTCGTTATATATCCGGCAGGCAATCCCATCATAGAAAATTGCATCCGCGAATTGAATCCCCAAGGCAAGTTGATTGCTTGTCATAGTACAGGAAATGCCTTCGAAGACAATAAAGCACTTTGTCGAGCTGCATGCCACGAAATGGGACTTGATGATGATATTATCGAGGAGCGGCTTCGCGCCCTAGAGCCAGTTGCGATGAGACTTGAAGTAAAAGATGGGCAGAACGACTGCACTCTCATTAATGACTCTTACAACAGCGACTTGAGCAGCCTAGATATCGCCCTCGACTTTATGAACCGCCGCCCCGAGAAGGAAGGCCGTCAGCGAACGCTCATCCTTAGTGACATACTCCAAAGCGGTGTTGAGCCGCATGCCCTCTACACCCAACTGGCGGACTTGCTCGAGCAACGCGGCATCAATAACCTGATAGCCGTTGGAGGAATTATTTCCGCCCATATAGACTGCTTTTCTGGGTTGCATGGTTGCCGACGTTTCTTCCCGAACACAGATGCGTTGCTGACAAGCGAAACACTTTCTACGCTTGCACACCAACTCATTCTCATCAAGGGTGCACGCAGTTTCCACTTCGAACGCATCACAGACCGTCTGGAGAAAAAGGTGCATGAAACTATCCTGGAAGTCAACCTCAGTGCCATCGTCAAGAACCTCAACTACTACCGTTCTCTCATGAAACCCGAGACGAAAATGGTTTGCATGGTCAAGGCGGATGCCTACGGAGCCGGAGCTGTGGAGGTAGCAAAAACGTTGCAGGACCACCATGTCGACTACCTCGCAGTAGCTGTGGCCGATGAAGGTGTGACGCTCCGAGAAAAAGGCATCACACAGGGTATCATGATTATGAATCCCGAGATGAGTAGCTTCAGTACACTTTTCCAATACCACCTAGAACCCGAGATATATAGTTTCCGCCTGCTCGACGCACTCATCCACGCTGCCGAACACGAAGGCATCACAAATTTCCCAGTCCACATCAAACTCGACACAGGAATGCACCGTCTCGGGTTCGACCCTGAGAAGGATATGCCGCAACTCATCGAACGATTGCACAGACAAACTGCCCTTATTCCGCGATCTGTCTTCTCTCATTTCGTTGGAAGCGACTCGGATGACTTCGACGACTTTTCCGACCTGCAGTACAAACGTTTCCTCGCAGGGAGCCAACAACTTCAGGAAGCTTTTCCCTACCCCATCCTGCGGCATATCTGTAACAGTGCGGCCATCGAGCACTTCCCCGAAAGACACCTCGATATGGTGCGGCTCGGACTTGGACTCTATGGCATCAACAGCCGTAACAACAAAACCATTTATAACATTAGTACTTTGCGTACCACAATCCTACAAATCCACGATGTCAAAGCAGGAGAAAGCGTAGGATACAGCCGCCGAACCATACTGGAGCGTGACAGCCGCATTGCCAGCATCCCAATCGGCTATGCCGATGGTCTGAACCGACTCTTGGGTAACAGAAAAGGTTTCTGCCTAGTAAAAGGGAAAAAGGCCGATTATGTCGGCAATATATGCATGGATGTCTGCATGATTGATGTTACTGATATCCCCTGCCAGGAAGGTGACCTAGCCACCATCTTTGGAGATGAACTTTCACCATCGGAACTGGCATCCCTCTGCGGCACTATCCCCTACGAAATCCTGACCGGCATAGCGCCACGAGTGAAACGCGTCTATTTCGAGGAAAAGTAAAAAAATCCACCGGACATAACGTCCTTTCATCAATTGGTATAAAGGAATCGTTTGATACTCTTTTTGGGCGTCTTTTCAAACTCGTTTTCCATCACTTTGATACTATACAGTTGGGAGTAGGAAGGCAGGTTCGGGTTGATTTCCTTGCGGTTCTGTTCCATGATGGATTCGATGTCGGTTGCAGAGAGACGAAGTTTTTTCACTTGCTCCTGGTCGGGATAAACCAAGCCTACCAACTTGTCATCCTTCTGTACCACGAGGCATTCACTAACAAGCGTCATATTGCTAAGTTTGTCTTCTATCTCTTCGGGATAGATGTTCTGCCCGTTTGCGCCGAGCAACATATTCTTACTACGGCCCTTAATAAAGAGATTACCATGACTGTCTATCACACCAAGATCGCCTGTATGATACCAACCATCTGCATCAATAGCTGCTTTAGTCGCTTCCTCGTTCCTGTAATATCCAAGCATAACATTCAGGCCTCTAGTCAGAATCTCGCCTGGAATGCGTTCTGGATCGGGGCTGTCAATACGCAGTTCCTGATGAATAACATTCTTGCCACAACTGCCTACCACCTGCTCCTTCCAGTCATTATAAGTAATAATGGGAGCACATTCGGTTGCGCCATAGCCCACTGTATAACGGAAGCCTATTTCATGGAGTAGCTGCTCGATTTCTTTATTGAGTGCTGCTCCGCCAATGATAACTTCGTAGAAACTGCCACCAAGAGCTTGTGTCAATCCATCGCAAATCCGTTTACGGATGCGGTCACCAATGACCGGGACATTCATGAGCATTCTCACCTTCGGGTCTTGAATTCTAGGCATGACAGCCTTGCGCACCACTTTCTCGATGATGAGAGGAACAACAATGAGAATAACCGGCTTCACCTCTGCGAGAGCTCTCATCAGAATAGTGGGAGAAGCCATTTTGGTTAGGAAGTTGATATGTACACCAGCCATGAACTCAAAGGTGAACTCGAAGGCCATGCCATACATATGGGCCATTGGCAACATACTGAGCACCTTGTCGCCAGCCTTGATTTCATTACCGAGGACATGATAAGCGAAATCACAGTTACTCCAAAGAGCACGATAAGGAATCATCACACCCTTCGAATTGCTTGTTGTCCCGCTGGTATAGTTCAGAACAGCCAGTTCATCAGGCTGATCCTGATAATAATTGAGGCATTCAGGTAGAAAGCGACTGGGGAACTTCTCACCGAAAAGACGATTGAGATTCTCGCGCGCATAACCTAACTTCTCACTCCGACACACCAAAAGACTGTAGTCAACCAATGAAATTACACCCAACAAATCAGGCATATCATCAGCATTGAGTCCCGGCCACACCTTATCGCCCACAAAAAGGAGCTTCGACTCGGAATGATTCACGATGTCATGTACCTGTGATGGATGAAACTCATGCAGGATAGGCACAGCTACAGCGCCATAAGTCAGAATGCTGAAAAAAGCAGCACCCCACCGACTCAGGTTACGCCCGCAGAGTGCAATCTTGTCACCAGGCTTTACTCCAGCCTGTTCGAACAAGATATGCATTTTTTCCATGATGCGCGCTACATCTTTATATTGTAATGTAAACAGACCATAATCTGACATTGAATCCAAGAACCAATGATCCTGAATACTCTGACGAATCATTTGATTATACGATGGTATAGCCTGCACCTTAGTTGAACGAAGAACTTCTGTCGGTTTCATTTGCACATTTTTATTAATTTTGTGCAAAGTTACAACAAATTATGGTATGCTGCAAATATTTTGGCAACAAATACGGTAAGTCTGCAACAAAAAAATCGGTAAAAAGGGAGTCTTTGTCTGCTTTCATAGAAAAAAGAAAGGAAAAAGGTCGCGAATTGAGTTTTTTTTTGTAACTTTGCGCCCGTAATTCGTGACAGGAAAAAGCAGATATTATAATGGACGCAAAGAAAAGCGTAAGACAATACAAGCCCACTAACAAAACA
This sequence comes from Bacteroidaceae bacterium, assembly GCA_017552435.1. GTDB lineage: Bacteria > Bacteroidota > Bacteroidia > Bacteroidales > Bacteroidaceae > Physcousia. The sequence continues at coordinate 47,718 of JAFZPZ010000113.1, read as the reverse complement.
ACTGGCAGGAAACACAAGGCGAAAAAGCAACCGACGTGGATTCGTTCCCTGAACTGGTTCCGATCTAACATCGCAGGCAAAGACGATGTTGACCCTGAAGTGCGTGGTGAGCACAAGGACAACCTCCGCTTCGTATGGGGTGCAGTGCTGGCGACCCTCTCCCTAGCCATTCTCATTGCCCTCGTTTCACACATCTTTACTGGGGCAGAAGATCAAAAATATGTCACAAGCGACTCTTATACAGCTGCCAACTGGCTAGGCCGATGGGGATACGAGGTAGCACACTGGATGATGGACAACACCTTCGGCGTATCGTCTATCCTGATTCCTGTACTGATGCTCGCCACCAGCATCCGTATCATGGGAATTGCTAAAGTACGACTTCACCTATGGTTTATTAACTGCATGATTATCATGGCGTGGGCTTCCACCTTCGCCGCATATATCGTCCGCATCTTCCCAGGTGCTCAAGATACATATATTATATGGGGCGGCATGATAGGACACAACGAGCTGCAGTTCTTAATGGAAAAAGTTGGAGGCTTGGGTACACTTCTCATTTTCATCCTCTCTGCACTGCTCTATCTGTTCTACCTCAGTGACGAAGCCATTACATTCATCCGACATCTTGTCGTTCGCAAGAAAAAGGAAGAAGAGCAGAATAAAAACGTAGAAGAACAAAAAATAAACTATCCGCTGATATCGGACAGTGAGGACGAGGAGGAAAAACGCACACCGTTTAGTGATGAGGCTTCGGATACAGCTACAACGATTGAATTTGAAGAAGAGGATCTCACCTCCGACACTCTTTTTAGAAAAAAAGAGGAAGACAGCGTCATTTCTGAAAATGATTTGGAGGACAATAACGACATTACAGTAGTTGTAGGACATGAGCCAGAGAAAGCCGTTTTTACTGATGGACGAGCGCTGGAGCCATACGATCCAAAACTTGATCTGGAGAACTATAAGTACCCCACCATCGACTTGCTCACACATTATGATGACACCTCGAATGCCATTGACATGGAGGAGCAACGCAACAACAAAGAACGCATCAAGACAGTTCTGAGCAACTTCCGTGTGGAAATTATGCCCAACACGAAGGCTACCATTGGTCCCACTATAACGCTCTATGAAATCACGCCTGCTCCAGGTATCCGCATCAGCACCATTCGCAATCTTGAAGACGACATAGCCCTAAGTTTAAGTGCTCTCGGCATCCGTATCATCGCGCCTATACCGGGCAAAGGCACTATCGGTATTGAAGTACCAAACCTAAAGCCGCAAATGGTATCAATGGAGAGCATACTAAACAGCCGCAAGTTCCAAGAGACGGACTACGAACTGCCCTTGGCACTCGGCAAAACCATCACAAACGAGGTATTCATTGCCGACCTGACAAAAATGCCGCATCTTCTGGTTGCCGGAGCAACTGGCATGGGCAAGTCCGTTGGCCTGAATGTCATCATCACTTCGCTCCTCTACAAAAAGCATCCTGCAGAACTGAAGTTGGTTATGATTGACCCCAAGAAGGTGGAGTTCAACCTTTACGCCCCCATCGTCAATCACTTCTTGGCACAAGTTGAGGGCAATGAAGATGTAGAAGAGCCCATTATTACAGATGTCAACAAGGTCATTCAAACACTTAGGAGCCTTTGCATCGAAATGGATAACCGTTACGACCTCTTGAAGAAAGCTCATGCAAGAAACGTAAAGGAATACAATCAGAAATTCCGCGACCGCCAGCTCAATCCCCAAAACGGGCATCGCTATATGCCGTACATCGTGGTTGTCATCGACGAGTTCGGCGACCTCATTATGACTGCAGGCAAAGAAATAGAATTGCCCATCGCTCGTATTGCGCAACTGGCTCGAGCCGTTGGTATTCATATGATTATCGCCACTCAACGTCCCACCACCAACATCATAACCGGCACTATCAAAGCCAACTTTCCTGCTCGCATGGCATTCAAAGTAACGACAGGCGTCGATAGTAAAACCATTCTCGACCGAACTGGTGCTAATCAACTTGTCGGGAAAGGCGATATGCTTTTAATAACCGGCTCAGAACCTGTCCGCATACAATGTGCTTTCATTGATACGAATGAATTGGAGGACATTGTTCATCATATTGCCTGCCAACAAAGCTATAGTTCTCCTTATCTCCTGCCAGAAGTTCCTTTAGAGGGTGACGAAGAAGGAGGAAGTCTGGATGTGGACATGACGCATCTTGACCCAATGTTCGAGGACGCTGCCAGAATGATAGTAAGTGAGCAGAACGGCAGCACAAGCATGATACAGCGCAAGTTCAGCATTGGATATAACCGTGCAGGAAGGCTTATGGACCAGCTTGAAAAAGCCGGTGTCGTAGGACCGGCTAAGGGAAGCAAACCCCGCGAAGTACTCTGTGTCAGCGAAGAACAATTAATGATGATAATGGATAACTTACGGTAGTTAAGAGTTAAGAATCATGAAACGTATAACCTTTCTATTTTTTCTTCATTTCTTCATTTCTTCATTTCTTCATTTTTCATTCGCCCAGGATGCCATGAAGATACTCGACATTACTGCCGATCACATCCGCAAAGCAGGCAATGTGAAAATAGAGTATAAAGCAAGTATCTTTGCCGGAGCGACAGAAAAAGCGTCCTCTACTGGCACCATGTGGCTACAGGAAAGCAAGATGAAACTCGAGACCGAAGACATAACTACATGGTATAACGGCAAAACCCGATGGTGCTTTGTTCCTGTGAGCAACGAAGTGAACATTGATGAGCCTTCCCGAAAAGAAATGGCAGCGATAAATCCTTATACTTTTATGGGTATCTACAAAAAGGGGTTCAAGATGACTGTCAAAGAGACTGTGTTGCGCGACGAAGCGGTCTATGAAGTCTATCTCAAGGCACGCTACGCCAAGATGGATGTTAAAGAGGTATATGTCGACATCCGCAAGAGTGACTACCAACCCCTCTGCATCCGAGTCCGCGAAGATAACGATTGGCAGCGCGTCAGCATCCTCAGTTTCAAGGGCAACCTCCAGTTAAGCGACGATTTCTTCAACTTTCCGGAAAAAGATTATCCGGATGTACTAAAAAATGACATGAGATGAACCATTCTAAGCTTCTAATTATAGGCAGCGGACCGGCAGGCTACACCGCAGCTATATACGCAGGTCGCGCAAACCTTAACCCCACCCTGCTTGAAGGACTCCAGCCGGGTGGCCAATTGACAATAACAACCGAAGTTGAGAACTTTCCAGGTTGGCCAAATGGTGTGGATGCGAACGAGCTGATGGGCAACATGCGCCAGCAGGCAGAACGCTTCGGCACACAGATGCTGCCGAACGTAGTCACAAAAGTCGACCTTAATGTGCGTCCTTTCCGTATCACTCTCGACGATGACAGCGAATGGACCGCCGACAGTATCATCATTGCTACCGGCGCAAGCGCAAAGTACCTGGGTCTGAGCGACGAGCAGAAATATATGGGGCAAGGTGTGAGCGCCTGCGCCACTTGCGATGGGTTCTTCTATAGGAAGAAAGTAGTAGCTGTCGTTGGTGGTGGCGATACTGCTTGCGAAGAAGCAACTTATCTGGCAGGACTCGCCTCGAAAGTATATCTCATTGTTCGCAAACCTTATCTTCGCGCCAGCAGGATTATGCAGGAGCGCGTCTTCAACAACGAAAAAATCGAGGTGCTCTTCGAAACTAATACACTCGGCCTTTATGGCGAGAACGGCGTAGAGGGCGCACATCTTGTATATAGAAAAGGGGAAAGCGACGAAAGACGATACGACCTGCCCATCGACGGCTTCTTCCTAGCCATCGGGCATCATCCTAACAGCGAGTTGTTCACGTCTTGGCTCAAGACCGACGAAAATGGCTACATCATCACCGAAGGCGACTCACCCCGAACCTCTGTACCAGGAGTCTTTGCCGCCGGAGATGTGGCAGACTCACATTATCGCCAGGCTGTCATCGCTGCCGGAAGCGGTGCCAAAGCAGCAATGGAAGCTGAGAAATACCTTGCACAATGAACAAATACAAGCTTTATAAACTGATAAACCAGAATGCCGACCTAAAGGACAAACGGCATCCTATGCTCGACAAGAACCGCTTCATGAAGTTCCTGATGATCTTCATGTGGCTCTACTATGCTGCTATCCTGCTCTTCTTGGGCGTTGTGATGGCAATGGGCATGAAGCACAGCTACAATGGTGTAGCTGCCTTCCATGTCTTCGACGGCGGCTTGCTTTATGTCCTGATGATTGACTTCTGGATGCGCTTTGGCCTTCAGGAGACTCCGGCACAAAATGTACAACCCTACTCCTTGCTGCCTATCCGCCGTTCCTTTCTCATGAACGTCTATCTTACTCGCTCAGGCTTTGCTTGGGGGAACCTCTTTTGGTTTTTCTTACTCATTCCTTTCGGACTCATAACTATTGCCATACCTCTTGGATGGGGAGCATTCTTTGGCTGGCTGCTCGGTTGGTGGATGCTATTGGTTGCCAACGGTTTTGCCTATCTATTCTGTCGAGCTCTCATTTTGAAGCATTTGGCATGGACACTTCTTCCAGCAGCCATTCATGGAGCATTGCTTGCCATCATGCTAGTGCCCGATAAGAATCCTCTCGATATGCCTTGCACCATCTTGATGTATGACTTTCTGCGATGGAAACTGTTACCTTTCATTTATGTGGGTGGTTTGATAGCATTCCTCTATTGGGCGAATTATCGCTTGCAGATAGGTATGGTATATGATGAGGTTGGTAAGAAAGAAGAAAAGGAGATTAAACATGCTACGCAATTCAACTTCCTTAACAGATACGGCAAACTTGGCGAGTATTTCAAACTCGAAATTAAACAGAGGTTGCGCAATAAGACAGTAAGGATGTCGTTTTTTGTCGGTCTTGGTTTCATGATTTTGCTGAGTACCATCTCTTATTTCACCCCCGCATATGACGGCAGCTTCATGCGCTCCTTCATCTGCCTCTACAATTATATTGTTCTTGGCATGATGACGCTTGTGACAATTATGTGCTACGAGGGTAACTACATCGACGGTCTTATGAGCAGACGGGAGAGCATTCTGCAACTGCTGCAAGCCAAATACTACTTCAATGTCCTTTTGCTCATCATTCCCCCTATCATCTTGCTGCCCCTGATGATTATCGGCAAGATTTCCGTATGGATGAATGTCGGCTACTTCTTCTTCACGGCAGGAGTACTCTACCCTCTCCTTTTCCAAATGGCTGTATATAACAACAATACGCTGCCCATGAACCAGAAAATAACAAGCAAACAAGGCAATACTGCACAACAAATATTCAGCATGGTCATCCTTTTCCTGCCAATCGGGTTTGAAAAAGCTGCCACAGCCTTGCTTGGTGACCCTTGGGGGTATGTATTCTTGGCTCTACTTGGCATAGCAGGCATCGCAACCCATCAGTATTGGCTTCGCAACGTATATAAACGCTTCATGACCCGGCGCTATAAAAATATGGAAGGGTTCAGAGCTTCACGCAATTCATAGTTGACATTCATCGAGCTAAAGCTTCATAATTCATCGTTCATAGTTATGGAAATTATTATAAAAAACCTCATAAAGACTTTCGGCGAGAAAGTAGCCGTCGATATACCAGAACTCACAATTCACAGCGGCGAACTGCTGGGATTAGTAGGCAACAATGGTGCAGGCAAGAGTACCCTTTTCCGACTCATTCTCGACCTCATCAAGGCCGACACGGGCACAGTAAGAATGTTTGGCACAGGCATTGATATCAATGTAGCCGAGACTGAAGAATGGAAAGATTGGACCGGGGCATTCGTAGATGAAAGTTTTCTCATCGACTATCTCACGCCCGATGAATACTTCCAATTCATTGCCCGCCTCACAGATACCACCGATGAACAGTTGCAGGATTTCCTCGCTCAGTATCAACACTTCATGGCTGATGAACTGACTGGTCAAAAGAAACTTATCCGCACACTAAGTGCAGGAAACAAGCAGAAAGTAGGCATCATGGCTGCTATGTTGCTCCGTCCTCAAGTGCTCATTCTCGACGAGCCGTTTAACTTCCTTGATCCCAGCAGTCAGAATGCTATCAAGCACCTGCTGAAGAAATACAATGAAGAGACCGGGGCCACGATTCTCGTCAGCAGTCACAACCTACAGCACACCGTTGACATCAGTGGACGCATTGTCCTCCTCGAACACGGCAAAGTGATTCAAGACATTGACAACAAGGAAAAGCAGGCACAAACTATCCTTGAAAACTATTTTGAAATAGATGACTAACTATACCTCTTTCACTAGCTTTTAAACATTACAATTATGAAAAAGACTCTTCTTTGTATAGCAACTGCATTCTTTGCGATGACAAGTGCAACTGCGCAGGTGGACTCTCGCATTTTCAACCACCTTTCTGCAGCATTAAACGTAGGAACACCTGGTATAGGAGCAGATGTTGCCGTACCATGTACCAGATTCCTTGACTTTGAGGCAGGATTCAGCATCATGCCTAAAATCACGTACAACACGGACGTTCATCTTAACATGGGATCATTCATTGATCCAATTAGCAACACACTTGTTAATCTTTCAACCGTCCCCATTCAGGGTAAGCTGAACATGGTGAACGGTAAATTCCTCATCAACTTCTATCCTTTCCCTCTAAACAGTTTTCATATCACTGCTGGCGCATACTTTGGAAAAGGCAGCATCGTAGAAGTCAGAAATACTATACCCGGCCAATTGAGTGCAATCTCTGAGTATAATAAATCCGATATTGGAGCAGCAAAACCGATTGGCGTTGAAGTAGGTGATTATCTACTTAAACCCGATGATAATGGCGACGCAAGAGCAACATTGAACACCAATGGTTTCAAGCCCTATTTGGGTCTTGGTTACGGTCGTGCAGTACCTCACAAACGCGTCGGCTTCAAGGTTGATTTGGGTGTTATGTTCTGGGGCACTCCCGATGTTGTTGACCATAATGGTGTTTCTCTCTCCAAGCAGGACTTGGACAACTCGGATGGTGGTGCATTCAGGGTTATCAGCAAGTTCAAGGTTTATCCTGTTCTGAACTTCCGTCTTTGCGGTAGGATTTTCTAAAAGTAAATGAAAAAGATACCTCGCGGCATACCGTGCCTGATAGTCACCATTATACTTTTCGGCTATCTGTCTTCGGTGATGGGCTTCACCAATATGCTCAACACTATCATGCGGACGGCACACGACCTGTTGCTCAACACCGTCTTCTACCTGATGGCGATGTGCGTGCTGACAGCAGCTTTGAGCCGCATCTTCAGTGTCTTCGGCGTAGTTGATCTGCTACAAAGGATGCTGAAACCTGTGCTGCGACCTCTTTTCAATCTGCCCGGTGTCTCCTCCGCAGGAGCTCTGATGACATTCCTCAGCGATAAGCCGGCTATAATATCTGTGGCAAAGAATCCGCTGTTCTCCCGCTACTTCAAGCGCTATCAGCACATCAGCCTCGTGAACTTTGCTGGCAGCTATGCGATGGGCTTACTCGTCATCATCTTTATGATGGGACACGGTTTCTACACGGAACCAATCTATGGATTAGTCGGGGCCATCATTGGCAGCATCATTGCCACAAGGCTGATGCAGCGGCTCGTGCTCAAGGAACATCCAGAGTATCTTGAGGAGGATGTCCTCTCCCCATCGGGGGAGTTGGAGAGGGGTCGGATTCCCTACGAGACCGTACCCGACGATCCCCGACAGACGCTTTTCGTTCGTGTACTCGATGCTTTGCTCGACGGCGGCAAGACTGGTGTCGAGGTCGGTCTTGCCATCATACCAGGCGTACTTATCATCTCAACGCTTGTCATGATGTTCACATTCGGGGAGGACCCTGAAACGGGAATTTATACAGGAGGAGCCTATCAGGGAACAGAACTCTTGCCGCTTTTGGCTGGTAAGATTAGCTTTGTCTTCAAATGGCTCTTCGGTTTCAATGCAAGCGAACTTGTAGCTTTCCCCATCACCGCCCTCGGTACAGTCGGAGCCGCTCTTGGTCTTATTCCTGAGATGATGAGCAAAGGCATCATCGACAGCAACGCTATTGCCGTCTTTACCGCGATGGGCATGTGCTGGAGCGGTTTCCTCAGTGCCGATGCAGCCACACTCGACTCGCTCGGTTACCGCCACTTCATTTCCCGCAGCTTTACCTGCACCTTCATCGGAGGCATTTCTGCAGGCATCATCACACATTGGCTTTACGTACTAATAACATTTCTAATTAATATATAAATAACACACAAAACTCACACATGGAATTAGCTACGAAATACAGCCCCGCAGAAGTCGAGGCGAAATGGTATCAGTATTGGACAGATCATAAGCTTTTTGCAAGCAAACCTGACAGCCGGGAACCCTACACTATCGTTATCCCGCCACCAAATGTAACGGGTGTACTGCACATGGGCCACATGCTCAACAATACCATTCAAGACATTCTGATTCGTAAGGCCCGTCTCGACGGGAAGAATGCCTGCTGGGTGCCTGGTACCGACCACGCCTCTATCGCGACCGAAGCTAAGGTTGTAAACCGTTTAGCTGAACAGGGCATCAAGAAGCGTGACTTGACTCGCGAAGAGTTCCTGAAGCATGCATGGGCTTGGACAGAGGAACACGGAGGCATCATTCTCAAGCAACTCCGCAAGCTTGGAGCCAGCTGCGACTGGGACCGCACCGCTTTCACGATGGACGAGAAGCGCAGCGAGAGTGTGCTGAAAGTCTTCTGCGACCTCTACGACAAAGGACTCATCTATCGCGGCCTGCGTATGGTGAACTGGGATCCCAAGGCCCAGACGGTACTCTCCACCGAAGAGGTTATCTACCGCGATGAGAAGAGCAAGTTGTATTATTTGAAATACTATGTGGAGAATCCGGAGAATCTGGATATTCCGGAATCTCCGGAGGAAGGCGCTGTCATCCACAAGGATGAGCGCGGCTACTATGCTGTTGTGGCTACCACTCGCCCGGAAACCATCATGGGCGATACTGCGATGTGCATCAATCCTAAGGACCCGAAGAACCAGTGGCTCCGCGGACAAAAAGTCATCGTGCCTCTGGTTGGTCGCGTCATTCCCGTCATCGAGGACCGCTATGTGGATATAGAGTTCGGTACGGGCTGTTTGAAGGTGACGCCTGCACATGATGTGAACGACTACCAGCTCGGTAAGACGCACAACCTGGAGACCATCGACATCTTCAATCCCGACGGCACCATCAGCGAGCAGAGTCCGCTTTATGTAGGTATGGACCGCGTGGATTGCCGCAAGCAGATTGTGAAAGACCTTGATGCAGCAGGCCTGCTCGAGAAGGTCGAGGACTACGAGAACAAGGTGGGCTACTCAGAGCGCAATCAGGACACAGCCGTCGAGCCGCGTCTTTGCAAGCAGTGGTTCCTCTCCATGAAGCACATGGCCGACATCGCCCTGCCTCCAGTGCTCGAAGGCAAGCTCAAGTTCCATCCCACAAAGTATGTCACCACCTACCGCAACTGGCTGGAGAACATTCAGGACTGGTGCATCAGCCGTCAGCTCTGGTGGGGACATAGAATTCCTGCGTACTTCATTGAGGGAGAAGACGAAGAGCGCTTCGTAGTTGCCCTTACGCCCGAAGAGGCTTTGGCAAAGGCACAGGAGAAGTTTGGCAAGGACATCACGATGGATATGTTACATCGCGACGAGGATGCCCTCGACACTTGGTTCAGCAGCTGGCTTTGGCCTATCTCGCTCTTCGACGGCATCAACAATCCAGGCAACGAGGAAATACGCTATTACTACCCTACCAGCGACCTCGTGACCGGTCCCGACATCATCTTCTTCTGGGTGGCACGAATGATTATGGCTGGTGAGGAATACATGGGTGACATTCCCTTCCGCAATGTCTATTTCACAGGTATTGTGCGTGACAAGCTCGGACGCAAGATGAGCAAGTCGCTCGGCAACTCGCCCGACCCATTGGAACTCATTGAGAAATATGGCGCAGACGGCGTACGCATGGGTATGATGCTCGCCGCTCCTGCCGGCAACGATATTCTCTACGACGATGCCCTTTGTGCCCAGGGCCTGGCCTTCTGTAACAAGATGTGGAACGCCTTCCGTCTCGTCAAGGGCTGGGAGGTATCGGGCGACATCGCCCAGCCCGAAGCCAACGTGACTTCCATCAAATGGATGCAGGCCAAGCTCAACGACACATACGCTGAGATTAACGACCTCTACAGCAAGTACCGCCTGAACGAGGCGCTGATGGCAGCTTTCAAACTCTTTACCGACGAATTTAGCGGCTGGTTCCTCGAGATGATAAAACCCGCCTACGAGGCTCCCATCGATGCCGCCACTCTGAAGGCCACACTCGACATCTTCGACCAGCTCCTGCACATCATCCATCCCTTCATGCCCTTCATCACCGAAGAGCTGTGGCAGCACATTGCCGACCGTAAGGAAGGCGAGTCCCTCATGGTATCCGTCTTCAAGACAGCAGAGCCAACGAAAGAAGACCATGAGCTCATCGCGAAGGTCGAGGAGATGAAGCAAATCGTGAGCGGCGTTCGTGCCATTCGTCAGAGCAAGAATATCTCTCAGCGCGAACCTTTGGCCCTGCAGGTTGTAGGTGCTGCAAAGAATGGCGCGACGAGTATTCCGGCTTTGGCCGATATCATCAAGAAGCTGGGCGGTCTGAATCAGATTGAGGCCGTCAGCGAGAAGGGCGAAGGCACACAGGCTTTCCTCGTTGGCACCGACGAATATGCCGTACCCATCGGCAACCTGATTGATGCTGATGCAGAGCGTGAAAAGGCCGAGACGGAAATCAAGCGTCTGCAGGGCTTCATGGCAGGCATCGAGAAGAAGTTGCAGAACGAGCGTTTCGTGCAGAATGCTCCCGCACAGGTCGTTGAACTGGAGCGTAAGAAGCTCGCCGACGCACAGAGCAAGATTGCAGTCCTCGAAGCAACCCTCAAATCACTCGGAAAGTAACTTCCCTAAACGACCAAACGACTAATTCCCCAAACGACCAAACAATAATATGAAAGCAAAGTATCTGAGTCTGCTGCTCGCAGCAGCACTAATGGGACAGGCCCCCACTATGGCCTTCAGTAAGGATAACAAGGCAAAGACCGAGCAAAAAGCAAAAGACAAGAAGACTGACAAGAAGAAGGGAAAGACCCTCTTCGGTAAGAAAAAGAAGAACCAGCCCGCCGAGGCGCCAAAGGACAGCGCCAAGGTGGAGAAGCCCAGCGTAGATCACAAAGGACTCTTCCATGTGACAAAGATGAAAGAAGACTGGTTCTTCGAGATTCCCGACAGCCTGATTGGCCGTGAGTTCCTGACCACCACACGCTACACCAGCACGCCCTCCAGCATTGGCAAGTTCGGCGGCGAGATGGTGAACCAGCAGACCGTCTATTTCCAGACGGCTCCCAACGACCAGCTCCTCATGCGCGCCAAACTCATCGTCAACGTGGCAGATACGGCCCAGAACATCAACCGCGCCATCACCATCAGCAACGAGAATCCCATCATCGGTGCCTTCAAGGTGGAGAGCCACAAGGACGGAGTCTATAAAATAAAGGTTGGCCAGTTCTTCAACGGGGACAACCCAGCCCTGGGTTTGCCCAAGTACGTCAAGGACGGTTTCTCGCTGCAGAACCTCGTTCCCGAGATGAGTTACATCGAGGACATCAAGTCCTTCCCCATGAACACCGAGGTGCGCATGGTGAAGACCTTCAACGGTGGCAACACGTCGCGGATGCCAGCTGTCGGACGCACAGGCAAGGCGACGTTCGGACTGAACATCAGCTTTGTCCTCCTGCCCGAAAAGCAGATGATACGCCGCTACTACGACCCACGCGTAGGCTACTTCAGCGACGACTACACCAGCTACAGCGATGACCAGCAGCGCGTCGAGGAGAAGCGTTTCGTCTGTCGTTGGCGTCTGGAGCCGAAACCAGAAGACGTGGAGAAGATGAAGCGCGGCGAACTCGTCGAGCCACAGAAGCCCATCGTCTATTACATTGACCCCGCTACGCCGAAGCAGTGGCGCAAGTACCTCATCCAGGGCGTCAACGACTGGCAGGCAGCTTTCGAGAAGGCCGGCTTCAAGAACGCCATCCGAGCTGAGGAATGGCCCGAGAACGACTCCACAATGAGTATGGAGGATGCACGCTACAGCTGCATCCGCTACTTGGCAAGCCCCATAGAGAATGCCTACGGACCAAACGTCCACGACCCCCGCACCGGCGAGATTCTGGAGAGCCACATCTGCTGGTACCACAACGTCATGAGCCTCGTTCACAACTGGTACATGGTGCAGTGCAGCAGCATCGACGAAGCCGCTCAGAAGATGAACTACGACGAGGAACTGATGGGTCAGCTCATTCGCTTCGTCTCCAGCCACGAGGTGGGTCACACGCTCGGCCTGCGCCACAACTTCGGCAGCAGTTCCACCGTGCCCGTTGACAGCCTCAGGGACAAGGCCTGGGTAGAAGCCCACGGACACACGCCCAGTATCATGGACTATGCACGATTCAACTACGTGGCACAGCCCGAGGACGGCATCGACCGCATCGGCATCTTCCCACGCATCAACGACTACGACAAATGGGCCATCCAGTGGGGCTACACCCCGATGCTCGACGCCAAGGACGAGGACGAGGACCACAAGATGCTGGAGCCGATGACTGTCCGCGCTCAGCAGAACAAGCGCCTCTGGTGGGGCGACGGAGAGGGAGAATACCGCGACCCGCGCCGCCAGACGGAAGACCTGGGCGATGACCCAGTCAAGGCCAGCTACTACGGCATACTTAACCTGAAGCGCGAAGTCAAGGCCCTGCCACAGTGGACATTGGACAACGAAAAGGACCTCTACTGGAACGACCTCCGCGTCATGTACAACCACATCCGCACCCAGTTCCTCCGCTACATGGGTCACGTCACCCGCAACATCGGCGGCTACCGCATCAACTTCCAGCCCAAAGGTTCAGTGGCAGACGCCTCTGTACCCCAGCCGCTCGACAAGCAGAAGGCTGCACTCAACTTCATCAACGAGCAGGTGCTCAACGAACCCGTCTGGCTCCGCGACATGAGCTATGCAAAGGTCCTCTCTGTTGACCCGCAGCTGATGACCAACAGCGTGGGAGAGAACGTCGTAACGAACCTGATGAACCGTCTCGAAGCCCTGAACGAGCTCTACAAGCCGCAGGCATACCTCTCCGACCTCACGAAGATGGTCTTCACCGAGCTGGATAATGGCAAGAAGGTAACGCCCTACCGCATGGCCCTGCAGAACACGATGTACATGCACCTGAGCCGCGCCTACGGCAACGGTAACCAGACCGTCCGTCCAGCTGTGCTCTACACCCTGCAGCAATTGGAAAAGAAGACAAAGACCGCCAGCCAAAGTGCCCCCGATGCCGAGAGCCGCGCCCACTGGGCCAGCCTCTACGACCAGATCGGCAGATTGCTCACCTGGAAATAAGACAGCCGAAATCAGACAATAGCAAAAGAGTGTATCCGCGGGTACACTCTTTTGTTTTTATTTGCCCACTTGAAATCCTCATCCATGTCGAGATATAAAACTTCGCCAAGCGGGTTTCGGCGGTGCGCCGAAAGTGGGATTTTCTTCTCGCGAAGGTTTCGGCGGTGCGCCGAACATGAGATTTTCTTCTCGGGAAGGTTTCGGCGGTGCGCCGAAGGTGAGATTTTCTTCACGGGAAGGTTTCGGCGGTGCGCCGAACATGGGATTTTCTCCACGGGAAGGTTTCGGCGGTGCGCCGAACATGGGATTTTCTTCTCGGGAAGGTTTCGGTGGTGCGCCGAAGGTGAGATTTTCTTCTCGGGAAGGTTTCGGCGGTGCGCCGAACATGGGATTTTCTTCTCGCGAAGGTTTCGGCGGTGCGCCGAAAATACCTTCGATCAGAACTCCAGGTCGGCCCAGTGAGGATTGTGGTCGGAGAGCATGGCATCGGGGTTGGGGACCTCGATGTGCGTGTGGGTGACGCGGATGGTGGGGGTGATGAAGATGAAGTCTATCTTCTCGGCCTCGGAGGGCGGAATCTTGCAGAAGTTGTGCCACGTGTAGGTGGCGCCGGTATGGTTGGTCGTCATGTGGTAAGCGTCGTTGAATTTGAAGTCATTCGTCGTCATCGTGGTGTAGGCCTCATCGTCCTCGGTGACATTGAAGTCGCCCGTCACGACGGCTGGCTGCTTGCCGACAATTTCCTGAATCTTCCGCATGATGAGCTTGGCACTCTCGCGGCGAGCCTTCACACCGACATGGTCGAAGTGCGTATTGACAGCCATGAAAACCTTACCGGTAGCCTTATCCTTGAGCTTCGCATAGCTAGCAACGCGCTCGAGGGCGGCGTCCCATCCCACCGAGCCCGGCACATCGGGGGTCTCGCTCAGCCAGAAATTACCCTTCTCCAGGACCTTGAACTTCTTTTTGAGGAAGAAGACTGGGCTGTACTCTCCCTTCGTTGCGCCATCGGTGCGCCCCACCCCTACATAATCGTACTCTGGCAGACGCTCCAGTAAATCCTCGAGCTGCTGGTGCAGAACCTCCTGCATGCCAACGATATCAATATGGTTCTGTTTGATGTAGTCCGCCACACGGTCGCGGCGCACGCTCCATCCCACACCGGCCTTTTCGTCACCGTCGTTCTGCAGACGGATATTGAAGGTTCCCCAACGAAGCGAACAATTCGACGACTTAGACCCCTTTAGGGGGAACTTCTCGGACGAGAAGCTAGTAGCAGAAAAGATGATGAGAATGAGAAAAGCTGAAATGCAAGTAAGTAGTTTCTTCATGTCTTGTTTAGTTTGTTCGCACAAAATTACAAAATAATCTATAATCTCTATTACCTAATCCAAAACTTTTTCGTATTTTTGCAAACAAATGACAATTGTTAAATGATAAAATGGTAAAATGAGAGATGAATAAAGTGATGCTGATAGGCAATGTCGGGCAGGAGCCGGAGATAAAGTACGTGGATCGCGGTGTCTGCGTGGCTAGTGTCAGGCTCGCCACTACCGAACGCGGCTATACTCTACAGAACGGTACAGAAGTGCCCGAGCGCACCGAATGGCACAGCGTAGTGCTCTGGCGCGGGCTGGCAGAGGTAATCGAGAAATATGTGCATAAGGGTGACAAGCTCTTCATCGAAGGGCAGATACACACCCGCACCTACGAGGACCGCAACGGCATCCGCCGCACCGTCACGGAGATATGGGCAGAGTCGCTGGAGTTGCTAACGCCAAAAGTGAAAAGTGAAGAATGAAGAGTTACTCTCTAATCCCTAATCTCTAATCCCTAATCCCACAAAATGTACAACCTCCAAGAGTTTCTCGATTCCATCTATACAATCCATCTACATATGCCCTCCCTCGGCGTCTGGATTGCTTTCGGCATCGTCCTCGTTCTTCTCTTGTGCTCGGGATTCGTATCGGCCAGCGAGATTGCGTTCTTCAGCCTGACCCCAAACGATAGAAGCACTATCGACGAAGAGAAGCACCCAGCCGACGAAAAGGTTGCTTCCCTGCTGGACGACAGCGAGCGACTCCTGGCCACCATCCTCATCAGCAACAATCTGGTGAATGTCTCCGTCATCATCCTCCTGTATTTCTGCTTCGACAAGACCATCGACTTCGGACAGGCAAAGTGGCTGGAATTCATCGTCATGACGGTACTGCTCACCTTCCTGCTGCTCCTCTTCGGTGAGATAATCCCCAAGATATACAGCGCCCAGCACGCACTCGCCTTCTGCCGCTTTGCCGCACCCAAGCTCCAAGTCTTGAGTAAAGTATTCTGGCCCCTGAGCCGCCTGCTCATCCGCAGCAATGTCATCACAAGACGGTTTGCAAACCACGAGGCAGAGATGCTGACGGTGGATGACCTGGAAAAGGCGATGGAACTGACCGACAAAAAAGATATTGCCGAAGAAGCCGGCATGCTGAAAGGCATCATCCGCTTCGGCGGCGAGATGGCAAAGGAAATCATGACCAGCCGCGTAGATATCGTGGACCTCGACATCAAGGCTTCTTTCAGCGATGTCCTGGCCTGCATCGTTGCCAACAACTACAGCCGCATCCCCGTCTATCAGGGCACGCAGGACAACATCAAGGGCGTGCTCTACATCAAAGACCTTCTGCCCCATCTCGGCAAACCGCAAGGCTTCCGCTGGCAAACGCTGATACGTCCCGCCTATTTCGTGCCGGAAACCAAGATGGTGGACGACCTGCTGCGTGACTTTCAGGCAAACAAAGTGCACATCGCCATTGTCGTCGATGAGTTCGGCGGCACAAGCGGCATCGTCACGATGGAAGATATCCTGGAGGAAATTGTCGGTGAGATAAACGACGAGTACGACGACGAGGAGAAGCCCTACCAGCGCCTCAACCAGAACACTTATATCTTCGAGGCAAAGACACTCATGTCGGACTTCACGAAGATACTGGGTCTCGACGACGATTACTTCGAAACCATTGAAGGCGAAGCCGAGACACTGGCCGGCCTTTTGCTCGAAATCAAGGGCGAATTCCCCACCCAAGGCGAACGCATAGACTACAAGCGCTTCACCTTCGACGTCCTGGAAGTTGACCAGCGCCGCATCGTCAAAGTAAAGGTCATCGTCCACAATGAAGAATAATTTTTCCACCGCAATGCGAGAGCAACCACACATTATTATATTATATATACTTCTTTCGCTCCTGTTGCTTTCATGTAACGGGAACAGCTCTCGCGGACTCTCCGAAACGGGCGACACACTCTGTCTCCGCTACGCAAAGAACCTGACCATTGTGACCTATCCCGACCACACAGAGGTGACAATGCGCAACCCCTGGGACACAACAGGAGTGTTGGCGAAGTACAGCCTTATTCAAAGTAAAAAACTCAAAGAGAAAAATGGAACTAATAATTCTTCACTCTTCACTCGTTCAGGTTCCTCTCCATAATGCTGCGGTCTTTGGAAGTGTGCATTGTGCCCTGCTACACGAACTGGGGGCAGATGATGCGGTGGGCGGCATCTGCGATCTGGAGTTCTTTAACCTCCCTGAATACAAGGAAGGTGTTGCCGAGGGGCGCATCGCCAATCTGGGCAACAGTATGCAGCCCAACATAGAACAGATCATCAACCTGAACCCCGATGCCTTACTGCCGAGTCCCTTCGAGAACAGCGGCGGGCTGGGACGAATAGAGAGACTCGGCATCCCTATCATTTGGTGTGCCGACTACATGGAGAACACGCCGCTGGGACGTGCAGAATGGATACATTTCTATGGCCGTCTCTTTGGCAAAGCAGCCGAAGCAGACAGCATCTTTAGTGCCGTAGAGAAACGATACCTGGAGCTGTGCGCTAAAGTTCAGAACACAAAGACAAAGCCGCGCCTTCTGCCCGAGATGCCATGGAGCGGACAATGGACGCTGCCTGGCTCGGGAAGTTCCTCCACAAAGCTCTATGCCGATGCTGGGGCGGACTATCTCTTTGCTCATCTCCAAGGCAATGGAGGCATCCCGCTCAGTACAGAAAAGGTGATAGACAAGGCTGTCGATGCCGATATCTGGCTCATCAAACACCACGGCAAGCTGGACCGCCAGCAGATGATTTCCGACACGCCGCTCCTTGCAAGCATCAAAGCCCCCATTTGGTGGTGCGACACCTCCGTCAGCCTGCTCTACGAGGAAACGCCTTTCCATCCGGAACGCCTGCTGGAGAACCTCATCGCCATCCTGCATCCGGAACTGGGAGTGGAGCCAGAATACAAGTATTTTAAAGAATTGACAATTGACAATTGATAATTGACAATTTAGAATTAAGAGTTAAGAAAAAAAATGACTAAGCCTATGACTCCTCACCCAAAGGGGGAGGCCGGAAGGGGGCCTCTACTTCTCCTATCTTTCGCCCTCGTCCTGCTCGCAGTAGCGAATGTGCTGTGGGGGTCGCTCGATATTCCTGTCCGCGATGTCTGGCACATTCTCTGTGGCAACGAAGTGGAGGGACATCCTGCCTGGAGCGTTATTGTACTTCAGGGGCGAGTACCGCAAATGCTGACAGCTTTGCTAACCGGTACTGCATTGGGTACATGCGGTTTGCTGTTACAGACGGCATTCCGTAACCCCCTTGCAGGTCCCTCTATTCTGGGCATCGATTCGGGAGCCAATCTGGGCGTTGCCATCGTTTTGCTGCTGCTTGGCGGCACAGCCTCTATCGGAAGCCTGACCCTCGGAGGACATTTGCTTGTTGTCGTAGCTGCAATGGTCGGAGCTTTGGCTATCATGGCTCTGCTCATGATTCTGAGTCGTTTGTTGCGCAGTCAGGTAATGCTACTCATTACGGGTGTCATCATCAGTTATGTGACAGGCAGCGTCATACAGTTGCTCAACTACTCGGCAACGGAACAAGGCGTTTTCAGCTTTGTCATCTGGGGCATGGGGAACTTTTCTTCTGTCGGTCCGGAGCGACTGCCCATCTTCTGCACCCTCTCTGTCATTGGATTGTTGCTGGCTTTGTTGCTTATCAAGCCCCTCGATGCCCTGCTACTTGGCGACCGCTATGCCGAGAACCTGGGCATAAAGATAGGTCGAGTACGACAAATGCTGCTACTCGTTACCGGACTGCTCACAGCTACTACGACAGCTTTCTGTGGCCCTATCTCGTTCATCGGACTTGCAGTGCCCCACCTGGCTCGCCTGACACTCGGCACAGCCTGGCATCGCACCCTCATGCCTGCCACGATGTTCATCGGAGCGAACTTGGCTTTGGCATGCAATCTCCTGAGCACACTTCCTCGCGATGGTAGCATCATTCCCATCAGCGTCATTACGCCACTCATCGGTGCCCCTGTCGTCCTTCATGTCATACTGAAGCAAAAAAAATAATAATATAATAATAATCCTTATGAATAAGTTTTCTTCATTTCTCCTTTGCGCAGCATTCTGCCTGAGTGCAGCTGCAGAAGTCAATTATCAGGTCATTCCTCTGCCACAGCAGATCAGCTTTGACAAGAGTGGCAAGTATATGGTTCTATCCGAAGGCATGACCGTTGGTTATCCTGCCGACAATGCACAGATGCAACGCAATGCCGAATTTGCCGCAGAATACTTTGGCCTTACCACAACAACAGACAAGAAAGGTGCCGACATCACCCTCGCACTCGGTCTGAAGAGCAGCAATCCCGATGACTATGCCATCTCCATTAACAAGAAAGGCATTATGATTCAAGGAGCCAGCGAGAGCGGCGTGTTCTATGGCATCCAGACGCTTCGCAAAAGCATTATGAACGAGACGGGAGAGATTCGCCTCCCCTACGCCTGGGTGTGCGGTTCGCCACGCTTCTGCTATCGCGGCACGATGCTCGACTGTGCCCGCCATTTCTTCCCTGTGGCCTTTATCAAGAAGTTTATTGACATCCTCGCCCTTCACGGCATCAACCGTTTCCATTGGCATCTGACGGAAGACCAGGGCTGGCGCTTCGAGGTGAAGGCTTTGCCAGAACTTGCTCAGAAGGCCAGCATACGTCCCTGCACCATCATCGGGAAGAACATCGGCCTCTCCGACCCCGATAATGCCATCTATGACGACACACCAGAAACAGGTTACTACACCCAGGAGGAGATGCGCGAGATTGTTGCATACGCCGCAGAGCGCTACATTACGATTGTTCCCGAGATTGACCTGCCCGGCCACATGATTGCGGCCCTGAGTGTCTATCCTGAGCTTGGCTGTACCGGCGGTCCCTACAAGGTTTGGGGCAGATGGGGTGTGGCCGACGATGTGCTCTGCGCAGGCAATCCCAAGACCCTGGAGTTCCTCAAGACCGTCTATGGAGAACTCTGCGAAATCTTCCCCAGCAAACTGATTCACATCGGTGGTGACGAAAGTCCGCGTGTCCGCTGGAAGGCATGTCCCAAGTGTCAGGCAAAGATGAAGGAGTTGGGTTTGAGCAACGAAGCCCAGCTGCAGACCTATATTAATAAGGAGATGGAGGCATTCCTGGCACAGAAGGGCCGTCAGATTATCGGTTGGGACGAGACGCTGGAAGGTGGCCTCAGCGAGAATGCAGCCGTCATGAGTTGGCGAGGCTACAATGGCGGCAAGGCTGCGGCAAAGCTCCATCACCAAGTGGTTATGACGCCGACCGACAATTGCTATATCGACTACTACCAGCTCAAGAATCACGACAGGCAGCCCCTTGCCATCGGCGGCTATCTGCCTCTGAGCAAGGTGTATAGCATGGAGCCTGTTCCCGATGATTTGACACCAGAAGAGGGCAAGTACATCATAGGGGCACAGTGCAACCTATGGACCGAATACGTGGTCAGTCCCGACCATGCCGAGTACATGCTGCTGCCGCGTCTGGCTGCCATGTGCGAAGTGCAGTGGCTCAAGCCGGAAGCAAAGAACTACGAGCAGTTCCTACAGAGGCTACCCGCACTCGAACAAATCTACCGTCGTCTCGGCTATAAATTCTGCACGGCCTACGAATGATTGAACTGCTGCATCTCACAGTCGGTTATGGCGAGAAAGCCGTTTTATCCGACATCAACCAGTCCCTCCGGGAAGGACAGATGGTCTGTCTGCTTGGTGCAAACGGTGTAGGCAAGAGCACCATCCTCCGCACTTTGGCAGGCTTCCTTTCTCCCCTTTCCGGAAAGGTACTGCTTGAAGGTCGTGACCTCCTCTCTTTCTCCCTTTCCGAGCGTAGCAAGGCCGTTTCAGTCGTGCTGACGGAACGCGTCGAGGTGCCATACATGAAGGTTGCTGATCTCGTCGGGATGGGACGCTCGCCCTATACCGGATTCTTCGGAACACTCAGTAAAGAAGACCGAACCATTGTGGGCGAAGCAATAGAGCTGGTCGGGATAAGCCATCTCACGCAACGCACTATTGATACATTGAGCGACGGAGAACGCCAAAAAACCTTGCTTGCAAAAGCCTTAGCGCAGCAGACGCCCGTCATCCTGCTTGACGAGCCGACAGTTTTCCTCGACTTCCACGCCAAGGTCAGCACTCTTCGCTTGATGCTGAAACTGGCTCATGAAACGAACAAAATCATTTTCCTAAGCACCCATGATGTAGAGATGGCTATCCAGCTAAGCGATGCACTTTGGATTGTTCAAGACGGCAAAATCCAAGCAGGAACAACGGCTTCGCTCACCGAAAGTGGCACCCTGCAAAGTTTTCTCCAGGCAGAAGGTATCACTTTCGATGAGAAAGAATGCACGCTGAAGATCAAATAGCCTCGGGCAACTGATGTAGTTTTGTGCTGTTGCTGCCCTTTATTAAAATAGTAGAGTTGGTAATCGGCTCTTCTTTCAGGGCGACCTTGACAGCATCTACGTCTTTAAAGACGCGCATACCAGCCGAAGCGACCTTTTCAAACTCATCACCCACAAGCCAAATGCGCTCCAGTTTCATTTCCTGAAGCTGCTTGACGATGCGTTTATGCTCCTTATGGCTTTCTGCACCAAGCTCTCGCATATCGCCGAGTATCACCATCTTGTGTGCATCCTCAAAAAAAGAGAAGTTGGTCAGGGCGGCAGACATACTCGAGGGATTGGCATTGTATGCATCCACAATCAGATGATTGGTTCCAACCTGACGCAACTCGCTGCGACTGTTGGTTGGTTTATAAGCAGCCAAAGCATGATCTATCTGTTCGGTGGTGATGCCGAAATAAAGGCCTATAGTAACTGCAGCACGCAGATTGGCAATGTTGTAAGCTCCGATAAGATTGGTTTGAACAGTATGCCAAGGATCATCCACGTTTGCTCTCCATTGCATCTCGACGAACGGTGTAACACAACTCACACGCCCTTCTATGTATGGCAGAGCATCTTTCTGCAAGGTAAAGCCGCGTCCTTGAGCCATTTGCAAAAGGTTATCATCGAAGGCATTGAGGAAGATTTGCTTGCCACGCTTATGAAGGTCATCATAGAGTTCGCCTTTCGTTTGCATCACCCCTTTGAAGCTGCCAAAGCCCTCCAGATGCGCACGCCCCACATTGGTAATGAGTCCATAGTCGGCCTGAACGATGCGGCAGAGATCGGCTATCTCGCCTGGATGATTGGCTCCGGTCTCGATGACAGCGATATCATGCTCTTCTGGTTTGATGCGCAACAAGGTGAGAGGCACACCAATATGATTGTTGAGGTTACCTTCGGTGTATAGGACACGCTTACCCTCCGAGAGGACAGCAGCAATCAGTTCTTTTGTAGTTGTTTTGCCGTTAGTGCCTGTTATCTGAAGCACTGGGCCACCCCAAACATGGCGATGATATGCAGCCAGTTCCTGTAAAGCTGTCAGAACATCAGGAACCAGGATGAGCCGCTTGTCCTGCGCTGCCACTTCGGGATTATCAACGACAGCATAGGCACAGCCCTTATCGAGTGCCTGAACAGCAAAGGCATTACCGTCGAATGTAGTCCCTTTCAGGGCGAAAAAAATACTTCCTTCAGGACAGTTACGACTATCAGTCGTTACAACTGGATGCTCTCTATATAAAGAATAAAGTTCTGCTTTCATTGAATAATGGACATTGAAATAGTTATTGATTCTTCGTTTTCCGGTACAAAGTTAAACCTTTTTTCGGAAAACCTTGCCCTTTATGTAAATAATGTGTAATTTTGCGCGATAAAATGTGTAAATGTTGACTGCAACAGCACCATATACCATCAATGTGGGAGGCGAACTGCTTATGTTGGATGCTCCTGTCATCATGGGTATTCTCAATGCAACGCCCGACTCCTTCTATCAGCATCACGAAGGAGCCGAAGACATCCGAACGCGTACTCGACAAATACTCTCGGAGGGCGCAACCATCTTGGATGTCGGTGCTTGCTCTACCCGACCTGGCTACACACCGCCAGACGAGAAGGAAGAGATGCGTCGGCTTCGCGAGGCATTGACCATCGTTCGGAATAAAGCTCCTAAAGCCATCGTAAGCGTCGATACATTCCGGGCTGAGGTTGCCAAGATGTGCGTAGAGGAATTTGGTGTGCAGATTGTGAACGACATCAGCGGAGGCAACCTTGATGCTGACATGTTCAGGACTGTGGCAGAATTGGGTATCCCCTACGTGCTGACGCACAACACTACAATCAACGAGACGGACGATGCTGCTTTCATGGCACAATTGCTGCGAGATATGGGAAGCAAAGTGGAGACTCTTCATGAACTGGGAGTCTGCGACATCATCCTTGACCCAGGTTTTGGCTTTGGCAAGACACTCGACCAGAACTATACGCTCATGCGGAACCTGGAGGTGTTGCACGAATTGCATCTACCCATGCTTGTCGGCATCAGTCACAAGAGCATGATATACAAGCTGCTTGGAACAACGCCAGACGAAGCCCTCAACGGCTCTACGGTCCTGCATACAATAGCGCTGCAGAAAGGAGCTCACATCCTTCGTGTTCACGAAGTAAGAGAAGCGATTGAGTGTATTAAGATTATTAACAAAACTAACGGATGCCCAACATAAGCTTCAAAGACCTCATCGACATCTTCCTTGTGGCGATAGTGCTTTTCTATTGCTACAAGCTGATGAAGCAGTCGCGCTCCGTCAACATCTTCTATGGCGTGCTGCTCTTCATCAGTGGCTGGATTATCATCAGCAAGGTACTGGAGATGAAGTTGCTGGGCGGTATTCTCGACCAGCTGGTAAGTGTCGGCGCCCTTGCCATCATCATTCTCTTCCAGGAGGACATCCGTCGTTTCTTCTACAATCTGGGAGCCCGTCAGCAGGCACACCGATTCCTGCGCTTCTTTCGACTGGACAAGCACAAGAATGCAGGTGAGTTCCGCTACGAACGCGAGACCATCTTCCCCATCGTTTTGGCTTGTATGAACATGAGCAAACAACGGGTAGGCGCACTTATCGTACTCCAGAACGACCTTCCGCTTGGCGAATTCATGCGTACAGGTGAAGAAGTCGATGCCAAGATAACCCAACGACTCATCGAAAACATATTTTTCAAGAACAGTCCTCTGCATGATGGAGCGAT
Organism: Bacteroidaceae bacterium; assembly: GCA_017552435.1. Classification (GTDB taxonomy): domain Bacteria; phylum Bacteroidota; class Bacteroidia; order Bacteroidales; family Bacteroidaceae; genus Physcousia. The sequence goes on along the minus strand of JAFZPZ010000113.1, from coordinate 23,683 downwards.
GATTATCGCGAAGGGGAAAATAGCAGCCGCATCCTGTATCTTACCCATCAGTCACGACCTGGACATTCCCAAGGAATTCGGTCTTCGCCACCGTGCCGCAAAAGGTATCAGCAAGGAAACGGATGCGCTTGCTATCGTGGTGAGTGAAGAGACAGGCAACATCACTGCGGCATACTCAGACATACTACGCTCACACCTTTCGGCCGAGGAACTGGAGACGTTACTCATGAAGGGGAAGTTTTGACCCCCTGGCCCCCTTTAGAAGGAATAAATGGTAAATAATAAAATAGTAAACAACATGACACTAATGGAACAAATCATCGCTCGAGCCAAATCCTGCAAGCAGCGCATTGTGCTGCCAGAGAGTCTGGAGGAGCGAACGCTGACAGCTGCCGACAGGGCATTGGCAGACAATCTGGCAGACATCATCCTGATTGGTGCGCAAGGCGAAATCTTTGCTCTCGCAGACAAGCTGGGGCTAAAGAACATCGGCAAAGCCACCATCATCGACCCCACAACAAGCGAGCGGACAGAGACCTATGTCCAGCTGCTCTACAACCTGCGCAAGAACAAAGGTATGACAGAGGAGGAGGCTCGCAAGAAAGTGCTTGACCCACTCTATTACGGTTGCCTTATTATCAAGAACGGCGATGCCGACGGACAGATTTCAGGAGCCCTCTCCACAACCGGAGACACGCTGCGGCCTGCCCTTCAAATCATCAAATGCGCTCCTGGTGTGAGTTGTGTCAGCGGTGCAATGCTGATGATTACCCCTGCCAAGCAATATGGCGAAGACGGCGTGCTTGTGATGGGCGATGTGGCTGTCACCCCGATGCCCGATGCCAACCAGCTTGCTCAGATTGCTATCTGTACGGCCCAAACCGCGAAAAGTGTTGCCGGTTTCGCAGAGCCTCGAGTAGCAATGCTCAGCTTCAGCACCAAGGGAAGTGCGAGCCACGAGGTTGTAGATAAGGTTGTCGAAGCCACAAAGATTGCCAAAGAGAAAGACCCAAGCCTTCACATCGACGGCGAACTTCAAGCTGATGCAGCCCTCGTTCCCAGTGTTGGTGCAAAGAAAGCTCCCGGCAGCGACATTGCTGGCAAGGCAAATGTACTCGTCGTTCCCTGTCTGGAGGTTGGCAACATCGCCTACAAACTGGTACAAAGACTCGCCGGAGCAGAAGCCATCGGTCCCATCCTGCAAGGTATTGCCCGTCCCGTCAACGACCTTAGCCGCGGCTGCTCTGTAGATGATATTTACAAGATGGTAGCGATTACAGCTTGCCAGGCGATGGACGCAAAGTAAATTCATAGTTCATAATTCATAGTTCATAGTTAGAATGAAGATTCTTGTTCTTAACTGCGGCAGCAGTTCCATTAAATATGCACTCTACAATATGGACGACCAGTCCGTCATCACAAGTGGCGGCATCGAGAAGATTGGTCTGCCCGATTCGTTTATAACCGTCAAGCTGAATGGCGAGAAGCACAAGATGGAGCACCCCATCAAGGAACACACAGCTGGCGTGCAATACATCTTCGAGGTGTTGACCAAAGGCGAGTATGCCGTACTCGGAAGCCTTGAGGAGCTGGATGCCGTAGGTCACAGGATGGTACACGGCGGCGAGAAGTTCAACAAGTCCGTTCGCCTCACTCCCGAAGTGATGGAGGCTTTCGCGGCTTGCAACGACTTGGCTCCTCTGCATAATCCCGCCAACATCAAAGGTGTGAATGCCGTCAAGGCTTTGCTGCCCAATATTCCGCAGGTGGGTGTCTTCGACACAGCTTTCCACCAGACGATGCCCGACTATGCCTACATGTACGCCCTACCCTATAACCTCTACAAGGAATATGGCGTGCGTCGCTACGGCTTCCACGGAACCAGTCACCGCTACGTTAGCCAGCGCGTCTGCGAATTTCTGGGCGTAAAGGCCGAGGACAAGCGCATCATCACTTGTCACATTGGCAACGGAGCCTCCATTGCAGCCGTCAAGTACGGCAAGTGCGTCGATACCTCGATGGGTCTCACTCCCCTCGAAGGCCTTATCATGGGCACGCGTACCGGCGATATCGATGCCGGAGCCGTCACCTACCTGATGGACAAGTTCAACCTCGACACGAAGGGCATATCCGACCTGCTGAACAAGAAGTCGGGCCTCGCCGGCGTGAGCGAGCTGAGCAGCGACTTCCGCGACATCCTGGCAGGTATTGCTGCAGGCAACGACAAGGCGCGTCTAGCAAAGGAGATGTACACCTACCGCATCAAAAAATACATCGGAGCATACGCCGCAGCTATGGGAGGTGTTGACATCATCCTCTTTACTGGCGGAGCTGGCGAGAACCAATGGGAAGTGCGCGAAGGCGCCACAAAGGGCCTTGAGTACATGGGTGTCAAGATGGATCAGGCAAAGAACCGCAGTTGTCGCGCTACAGAAGCCATTCTGAGTGCCGACGACAGTCAGGTCACAGTTTGCTGCATTCCTACCGACGAGGAACTGATGATTGCCCTCGACACCCAAGCGCTCTGTTAAGAATCCAAAATTATAAAATTCAAAACACACTCCCCCTAAGGGAGAAACAAAAAACCTCCCCATCGCGGGGAGGTTTTTTAGTTTCTATTTCAGGAACCCTTCGGCTGTGAAGTATTTACTCTTGCTGAGGGGTTCGATGGCGCCAAACTGCGACCAGTTCTCGTCGGCCTGGAACTTAGCAAGGAAGGCATCGGGGACGTAGAGCGTGCAACCCTTTTGAGGCGTACAGTTCTTCGGCATTGCGTAGTATTCCGTGCTGAGCAGATAGACTTTCTTCCACTTCGAAGCCGACGGAACGAGGCCGAACATACGGTTCTTGAAGTCATTGGGGATAGAGAATTCCTCGATGGAGGTACAGCCTTCGAAGGCTCCGTCCTCGAGTTTACTCATCGTGATAGCCATAATGATGCTCTTCAGCTTGCTGCAATTGCCGAAAGCGCCATCACGAATCCAATAGATATGTTCGCCGAAGCGAGCCGTTTCAAGCGATGTGCAATCCTGGAAGGAATTCAGGCCGATTGTATAGACATCCACACGAAGGTTCTTCAATGCAGAGCAGCCCTTGAAGGCCTCGTCGTTGATGACAGGCATTTCACCCTGAAAGTGTACCTTTTCCAGCGAAGTACAACCTGCAAAGGCATAGTTGGCAATGTGCTTGATCTGCGGAGCTATCCATACTTCTTTCAGGCTCTTATTGTCCATGAATTCCTCTGTATTGATACTCTGAATCTGCGAGCCGAAGCCCATTTTCTCTTCGGTGGGCACATATTTGTCAGAGCGGTGTTTGCTTGTATAGAAGAAAATATCGCCGGCAGGTTCTTCTGCCTCGTCCTTCTGTACAGTAACTTTGTTTTCCTTTTTGGATGATTCGCTACAGCTGCTTAAGCCGAAAAGCAGGCTGAAACCAAGTGCCGAAACGGCAACGAAGAGCATGTTCTTTTTCATTGTTTTCCTTATTTTTATAATTATCCGTTTGCAAAGGTACAAATAAGCGAGCGAAAAACCAAATTTATTTGAGTTTTTCCGAGCGAGAGAACCTCTTATACATTACTTATACTTCCTATTCAGCCATCTACGCAGAGGCTCATCATAAAAAAGGAGACAGAGTGTTGCCGCAACAAAGGAGGCTGCAACAGCTATCAGCAACGGCACCCAGGGATGACTGTAACCCTCGTAGGGATGTCCGTCCCTACCTATATAATATATAAAGAGGTAAACGAACGGATAATGAACGGCATAGAGGGGATAAGACAGACGCCCCAGGAACGAGACTGCCTGCTGCCGCCATCCCGACACAGCACCGCGAGCCCCATACCAGATAAGGGCCGGGAAGAAGGACAAGAGGCAGGCAAGCTGGTATATGGTATTCAAATCTTTATTTCCCAGCGAAGGCAACGCCATCAGTGCCATCAGGGCAAGGCTGCAGAACAGGAAAACATGACCATGAACAGGCTTCGGGTTCCGTTCGCGGAACATACGGGCCATAAGCAGACCCATAGGATAGGCATAGAGCATCCTGAGGGCGCCACCCAGAAGGTTCATCGGCTCGGAAGACCACCCGTAGGCGATGCCGCCGTCTTCCCGCATAAGTGCATAAGCGGTAATGGACACAATGCCGCAAGCCACCCAAACCCGGAGCCATTTGGTGGGAAGGCGATGCAGCATCAGGCCGTAGAGCAGGCTGCCTATGTACTCGAAGAACATCGACCAGTGGGGACCGTTCAGGGGGAAGGCCTCGGTATAGCCGCGAACCTCGAGGCTGGCAGGCGATGGTATCATAAACAGGCCCAGCAGGGTTACCAGCATCAGCGCCTCCGTTGTGACGGTAGTGCCGTCCCATTTGGTGCAGCCCTGAATGATGAAAGCCACCAGCCCCACCAGAACGCCCATCACCACCATCGGGTGCAGACGGATTAACCTTCTTTTAATGAAAGACCATAGTGTCATACCTGACTCCCCCCCTTGGGGGGATGAGAGAGGGGCTTTCCATCGCGTATCATAGGCATAGCCCATCACGAAGCCCGACAGGATGAAAAAGAAGTCCACGCCAAGGAAGCCGTGATAGAACTCACTCACAGGAGTGGGCCAGACATAGAAACTCTTTGCGTCGTTAAATACGTGATAGAGAACCACCATCAGCGCCGCAACACCTCGCAGCCCATCAAGAATATCGTACCTTGGTTTATCCATTTTGTAGGTGTTTATTATCCTAAATTTGTCTTTTCCTGGGCAAAGGTAGGCATTTTTTCCTAATTAGCAAAAAGATACTTGGCAAGATTTCAGAAAACTGTCCGATACCACGTTCAAAAGTATTTCGTATACCAGATAAAAGTCTTTTCTACGGCATACAAAATTATTTTCAAGCCTTGAAAATATATAACCAAGCTTTGAAAATAAATTTTCAAACCATGAAAATATATTTTCAAAGCTAGATAATTGTTTTATAAACCGTATCAGGATACTTTATACCCCGTACAAAAATATTTTGTCCTTAGTAAGAATATGTATTGCATAGTAGAAGCGCCGTCGAGGCAATACTGATGACAACTAATTATATAATGTGTTTTGCTAACGGAGGAGAAAATGAATGCTAAAGCAAAATAATTGGGGAAAAGTTTGTGTGTTCCGGAAAAAAGCCGTACCTTTGCCGCGCTTTATGCAAAAAATATTTATTTATTCACTTATTAACGTATTATGAACCAATACGAAACCGTTTTCATTTTGACTCCCGTTTTGTCTGATGAACAGATGAAGGAAGCGGTAGAAAAGTTCAAGGGCGTTCTCACTAATGCTGGTGCAGAAATCATCAACGAGGAGAACTGGGGCCTGAAGAAGTTCGCCTATCCCATCGACAAGAAGACAACAGGATTCTATGTGCTGATTGAATTCAATGCAGCACCCGAGACTATTAAGACTCTTGAGATTGCTTATCGTCGCGACGAGAAAGTGCTCCGCTACCTCACCGTTAAGATGGAGAAGTACGCAGCCGAGTACGCAGCCAAGAGAAGGAGTAACAAACAACCTAAAGAGCAGGAGGCATAAGACATGGCACAGCAATCATCTGAAATCCGCTACTTGACCGCTCCCGCTATCGACGTCAAGAAGAAGAAATACTGCCGTTTCAAGAAGAGCGGTATCAAGTATATCGACTACAAGGATCCCGAATTCCTAAAGAAGTTCCTCAACGAGCAGGGTAAGATTCTGCCCCGCCGCATTACCGGTACTTCTCTCAAGTATCAGCGCCGTGTCGCTCAGGCCGTTAAGCGTGCCCGCCACCTGGCTCTGCTGCCTTTCGTAACTGATTTGATGAAGTAAAGCAAGGAGGAAGATTATGGAAATTATACTGAAAGAAGACGTAATCGGACTCGGTTACAAGAACGATATCGTGAATGTTAAGGCCGGCTACGGTCGCAACTACCTGATTCCCACAGGCAAGGGTGTTATCGCCAGCGAAAGTGCCAAGAAGGCTCTCGCCGAGGAAATCAAGCAGAAGGCCGTTAAGCTCGCCAAGATCAAGGCTGAGGCTGAAGCTCTCGCCGAGAAGCTGAACGCAGTTTCCCTGACCATCAGCGCCAAGGTGAGCAAGACCGGTGTCATCTACGGCAGCGTGAACAGCTTGCAGATTGCCGACGAACTCCAGAAGCTCGGTTTCAACATCGACCGCAAGATTATCGCCGTCAAGGACGTGAAGACTGCAGGCGAATACGTTGCTACCGTTAAGCTCCATAAGGAGGTTGCCGCTCAGGTGCCCTTCACTGTTATAGCAGAGAACGAGCCCGCAGCTGCTCCCGCTGAGGAGAAAGCTCCCGCCGAGAAGAAAGCCAAAAAGGCAAAGGAAGAGGCTCCTGTTGTTGAGGAAGAAGTTCCCGCAGTAGAAGAAGCTCCCGTTGCAGAGGAAGAAGCTCCCACAGCAGAGGAGGCTCCGGAGAAGGCTGAAGAGTAATTTTGGTTAACATATTAATCCAAAGGGGCACGGCTGCAAAAAGCCTGTGCCCCTTTGTACCTTATATAATAATAAAATTATGAGCATCATCAAATGTCCCGAATGCAGGAGCCAGGTTTCCACGATGGCCGGCACCTGTCCCAACTGCGGCACAAGAATCTCCGGTCAGCTCCGCACATGCCCCAACTGCGGCGGCTATTACCTTGTGACCCAAGAGGAATGTCCTGAATGCAAGAGTCCCATCCCCGCTCCCACTTCAGAGGAGTGCCAAAGTCAAACATCGGACACCCCCGTCGTAGAAGAAAACCAGAAGGAAACTCCAGAACCAGCATCATCAAAAATGGCGATAGTCGGTTATCTGGTAAAGGCCGTCTTTTCCCTGTTTCTCTTCTGTCTGATCGGTATATGTGTTTTCCAGTACCAAAAACAGGAAAAGCTGAAGAAGGAGTTGGCTGAATACAAGCGGCTTGCCAGCATCACCAACCCTGAATTCTACCAGCAATTCCTCAACGATTACCCCGAAAGCAAGCACTACGACGAGATACACGACCGAATGCTCAAGCTTCAGGTCGAAGCAAAAGATTGGCAGCAACTGCAACAGGGCATCAACCGCGCAACCGTAGCGCGCTTCTTGCAGAACCACCCGGGCTCCCTCCGTCAGCGGATCTGCGAAGACATACTCGACTCCATCGACTGGCACGATGCACAGGCTATCGGCAGCGAGGAAGCCATCACAGATTATCTTTCCAAGCATCCGTCGGGCCTCTACGTGAATGAAGCCGCCGAGAAAAAGAACGCTATGTTGTTGGCAAAGGTGACTCCCGCCGAACGCACCATGATTCGCGGGACACTCGAAGCATTCTTCTCCAAAGCCATTGCCAATCAGGATATCGAGGCTGCACGACAGGCCATTCCCGACACGATGGTGAATTTCTGCGGCAAACAGAACGCCAACGCAGAAGCAATCGTCCAATATGCCCGAGAGAAAATGGCGAAAGATGTTATAGGGCTGCACTACATCATCGGGCAACAGATGGGTGTCCGGAAAGAGACCCTTCCCGACGGAAACACGGGCTTTGCTGTGGAAGTGGGCCTGCAGGAAACCATCAGCCGTAGCGACACGAACCAACCCACATCCAACCAATACCGCATAACCGCCCTGATAAACCAGGAGCAGAAAATCGTGAGGATGAATATAACTAAGTGAGGAGTGAAGAATTAAAAATTAAAAGCTAAGGGCAGATGAGGGCCTATCTGAAACTCATAGCAATATTGCTGCTTCCATTGGCATTTGTTCTATACTATGCCTACAGTCCGGTGCAGATACCGCCGCCAGGATGGAAGCTGAGCAAGGCAAAAGCCCCCATCTGGCGCTCCTCTGACTCCCCAAAGGAGAAGGGGAATAAAGCTAGTACGTCTAAAAAACCTAGTATTACTAGTAAGACTAGTACAACTAGCAAGACTAGTGAAACCAGCAAAAGCCTGGAAGCCAGTCTCTCTCTCCCCGACACTACCTCTCACCGCATTCTATTCTTCGGCGACTCGATGGTAGAAGGCCTTCTCAGACGAATGAACTGCTATGCATTCATGAATGGCTACAACATGACGAATGTTGTATGGTATAGCTCGACAACCGATATTTGGGCGAATACCGACACCCTACAGTATTTTATTAATAAGGTGGACCCAACTTTCATCATGATTAGCTTGGGAACCAACGAGCAATTCATCAAAGATCCTGCCGAACGAGAGGCAAGCATTCGCCGGATACTAAAGAAACTGGGCGACACCCCCTATGTCTGGATTGGTGTTCCTGCCTGGAAGGAAGACACAGGAATCAACGACCTGACCAGACAGATTGTTGGCAAAGACCATTACTTCGACAGCCGGGGACTCACGCTGCAACGCGGCAGGGACCGAATGCATCCAACTTTCTATGCAGCAAGCATTTGGATGGACTCCATAGCAAGATGGATGGAAAGTTCCGCAACTGCACATCCCATCCGTATGACAAAGCCGACAGACGGAAGGAAGCACACCTACAAAACCTATGCGCTGCAACCCCTAAACCATTGAATATTATGGTTTTCACGACAATACAGTTTTGGGCAGCATTCATCGCCTTCCTCTTCTTCTTCGCGTTGTTGCGGAGGACGAAGCGTGAGCTGCTCATACTCTATGTCATACTCGCCAGCCTCGGTTTCTTTTATCTGAGCAACCAATGGATGATGCTTTTGCTACCCGCTACAGCCATCATTTCATGGATGCTGACGGAATGGATGTCCAAAATGAAAGGCAGCGGGAGGAAATGGATGCTCTTCCTCATTGTCGCACTCGACCTTCTACCACTTCTCTTTTTTAAATACAGCCACCCCTTCTCAGAACTGTTGAGTCAGATGCTCGACACGAATTTCTCGCTCCCGAGTATTGCGCTGCCCATCGGCATTTCCTTCTATACCTTCCAAGCCATCAGCTACACGGTGGATATCTATAGGCGCGACTTCTGCCTCAAAGTGACATTCCTGGAGTACCTTTTATACCTTTCCTTCTTCCCCCTCCTACTGGCCGGCCCTATTACCAGAGCCAAGACCTTCTTCCCGCAAATCAGGCGGGAGAATATTGTCAGCGAGCGGCTTCTTTATCTGGGACTCTGGCTCGTTATCCTCGGTATTATCAAGAAGGCAATTATTGCCGATTATATTGCCCAGTATAACGATTGGATATTCTCAACGCCAGATGCATATTCAGGCTTCGAGTGCCTGATGGGACTTATTGGCTTCTCGATGCAGATCTATCTGGATTTCAGCGGTTACAGCGACATCAGTATTGGCATCGCCGCCATGCTCGGAATCCGTCTGCGCGAGAATTTTGCTTTCCCTTACCGCAGCCGCAACCTCACAGAGTTCTGGCATCGGTGGCACATCTCACTATCCACTTGGTTTCGCGACTACGTTTATATTCCCCTTGGAGGCAACAGACACGGAATCCTGCGTACCTGCGTCAGCCTGATTATCACGATGATTGCTGCAGGAATATGGCACGGAAGCACCCAGATGTTCCTAATTTGGGGAGCCTTGCACGGCATAGGACTCGCAATACACAAAGTATTCCAACCTGTCCTTAGAAACATCCGAAATAATAATCTAACGATTACCATTTCCCGAATCATGACTTTCTGCTTCGTTGTCTTTTGTTGGGCATTCTTCCGTTCGCAGGACCTCAATACTGTTCAGCAACTATTCTCAGGTATCTTTACACGCATGGACCTAAGCTATGTCGCGCCCTTTTTCTCCGCTCGCACCACATGGTGTATTATGCTAGCAACCAGTACTTTGTCCATATTTACCGGAGAAAAACTTTATCATCATGCAGAAGCAAAATTCATTCATTGGCCTTGGCTTATGAAGCTATTCATTTTCCTGGCTGTCATACAAATTGTTATCGAACTCCACACAAGCGACATCCAGCCATTTCTCTATTTCCGCTTCTAAAAAGTCCCCTCTCAAAAGAATTTTGAATTACTTAATTTTGAATTTTGAATTAAATATCGTACCTTTGTACGCGATATAACAAAAATAATAACACAACATGGCACAAAAAGAACTGCAACTCAAATACGGCTGTAACCCCAACCAGAAGCCTTCTCGCATCTTTATGGAAGAAGGAACACTTCCCATCGAAGTTCTTGGCGGGCGCCCTGGCTACATTAACTTCCTCGACGCGTTAAACAGCTGGCAACTAGTCAAGGAGCTCAAAGCCGCGACAGGTCTGCCTGCAGCAGCCAGTTTCAAACATGTATCCCCAGCCGGAGCAGCAGTCGGCCTGCCCCTGAACGACACATTGGCACGCATATACTTCGTGGATGACATCAAGGTACCCCTCAGTCCCATTGCATGTGCTTATGCACGAGCCCGTGGTGCAGACCGCATGAGCAGCTACGGTGATTTCATTGCCTTGAGCGACACTTGCGACGAAGCGACAGCCCTTATCATCAAGCGCGAAGTAAGCGACGGCATCATTGCTCCCGGCTACACAGAGGAGGCACTCCAAATTCTTCGAGACAAGCGCAAGGGGACCTATAACATCATCCAGATTGACCCCAATTACACGCCCGCGCCAATCGAACGCAAGCAGGTATTCGGCGTCACTTTCGAGCAAGGCCGAAACGAGGTAAAACTGGACGACCCCGCACTTTTCGAGAACATTCCAACTGTCAACAAGGACTTCCCCGAAGCTGCCAAGCGTGATCTCATTATAGCTCTGATTACCCTCAAATATACGCAAAGCAACAGCGTATGCTACGTCAAGGACGGTCAGGCCATCGGTATCGGAGCAGGTCAGCAGAGCCGCATCCACTGTACCCGTCTGGCTGGCAACAAAGCCGATATCTGGTGGCTGCGTCAGAATCCGAAGGTGATGGCTTTGCCTTTCATTCCCGGCATTCGTCGTGCCGACAGAGATAACACCATCGATGTCTATATCAGCGACGATTTCATGGATGTCTTGGCAGAAGGCGAATGGCAGAAGTTCTTCACAGAGAAGCCCGAGCCCCTCAGCCGCGAGGAAAAACAAGCATGGATAGCTAAGAACACTGGCGTCAGCCTTGGCAGCGATGCATTCTTCCCCTTTGGCGACAATGTGGAACGCGCCCATAAGAGTGGCGTTCAATATATAGCGCAAGCAGGCGGAAGCGTCCGTGATGACCACGTGATTATGACATGCGACAAATACGGCATCGCTATGGCGTTCACAGGCGTTAGACTGTTCCATCATTAAATAAGTGAAGAATGAACTCTCAATGTTCAATGTTCAATGCTCAATATTCAATAACATGAAGTTCGGAGGAGACGATATCGATGCCGTTATCATGGAAGGTATTACTTTCCGAGGTGGCGGCAAAGGTGGGCCCAAGAAAGATGAGCCTAAGATCAAGACTAAGGCGAAGAAGAAACAATACATCACTGGCGCTCACAGCAGTGGTGCAGCCAAGAAGAAGGCTGACATCCGCCGTCAACGCGCGAACAGACACAAATAATTAAAAATTAAGAGTTAAGAATTAAGAATGAAAACACATCTCTATTCTCTAATCCCTATTCTCTTTTCCGCGCTGTCCCTGACAGCGACAGCACAGACAGAAGTAGAACGTTTCGTTCCTGGCAGCACTCTTGAAGGTGTTGCCTATTACCTTCCGCGCACTGCTTTCCGGGTTACCGTCATTGCAGAAAAGACGACCATCCGTCCCGGAGATTTCCACAAATATGCCGACCGATATTTGCGTCTGCAAAATGTACCAACAGAAGAGAGCGTACAGTGGAACCTGAAAAGCATTACAATGGAACCCTTCGGCAAACCCGACAAGGACAAGGCCTACAGTATCAAAATAAAGAGCAAGACCGTGGCACCACTCGTCGGCCTGAGCCGCGATGGCATCCTACTCAGTATCAACTGCGATGCAGACGAATCATTCCTACCCGACCTCCCCAAGCCAGAAAAGGGGCAGGCTCCCGAGAATCCCCGTTCTTATATGACACAGGAGATTCTTGCTGCTGGAAGTTCCGCAAAGATGGCGGAACTTTGTGCTCAGGAAATCTACGACATCCGCGAGAGCAAGAATGCCCTCATCCGAGGCGAGGCAGAGAATACGCCCAAGGACGGTGCACAACTCAAGCTCATGCTCGATCAACTCGACAAACAGGCTTCCGTCCTGGAGTCACTCTTTAGCGGCACTTCGCAAATCGACACAGAAGTGTTCTCTTTCTTTTATGACCCGCAACAGGAAACTGACCGTGACGTTCTCTTCCGTTTCTCGCAGAAACTCGGCGTGTTGGACGCAGACAACCTGGCTGGCGAGCCCGTTATCATATCTCTAAAGGTAATGGAGACCATCCCAACAACAGTTCCCTCGGAAGAAACAGCAAAAAAGCGTGCCAAGATGGAGCACGGCGTTTACTACAACATTCCTGTACGAGCAAAGATAAACATCACATACAATAGTCAGGAATACGTCAACATGGAAACTCCGATGGCACAGTTCGGTATTGTAGAGATACTCTCCAGCACACTCTTCGACAAGAAAACTAATACCCAAGTCACCTTCTTCCAAACAACTGGCGGAACCAAAGACGTAATGGAATAAGGTCTATCCAAGGCTATGGTTTAGGTGTACTTTTTTTGTATAAATTACAATCTTACACATATATTTTTTACAAAATTTAATCTTTTTTTTGTTTGAATATGAATAATTAAAAAAATAATGTGTATCTTTGCTGCAGATATGTGCCAAAAACATAGATATTGATATAGATTTACAAACCTTATTTATTAACCAAATTAAACAATCTATGAGTAAAAAACTATTGAATCTGTGTATGACCGCTCTGTTGAGCGTTGTCTCCACAGCTGCATGGGCTCTCTCAGAAGTGAATGGAGTCTATCAGATTGGTACAGCGGAAGACCTGAAAGCTTTCGCAGAGCTCGTAAACGGTAGCAATCCTTATGCCAATGCCGTGCTGACAGCCGACATCGACAAGGGCACCGAGAACTACCGAATCGGTCGTGACGGCCAGGACTTCCAGGGAGTCTTCGACGGCGCCGGCCACACCATCACCTACGACATGACTTTTGAGGAGAATGGCGCAGGACTTTTCCGCAATGTAGGTGTTCATGCCGTAATTCAGGACCTGAAAGTGCAGGGTACCATCACCACCAGTGCACAGTTCGCTGGAAGTATTGCTGGCTGGAACAGCGGTCGCATCCTTGGCTGCTACGCTGATGTAACCATCAACAGCAGCAAAGAAGGTGACGCAACAGATGGCGGCTTGGTTGGTATCGCATATCGTGGCACCGTCATCGAGAACTGTCTTGTAAAGGTTGCCATTCTGGGAGAGAAAACCCAGAACTGCGGCGGTGTCGTTGGCTGGGCAAATGACAAGATCAACATTGCAAACTGTCTGATTGTCAGCGAAGGCAGCACCCTCGACGTCTCCAACGGTGCCAGTGCAAACGTTGCACGTAACGGCGGCAACCTAAATGTTGTAAACCTCGAGACCTACAATGAGAATCCCTACGGAAACCGTCCCGCTGGTGCCAACTACAACAACTATGTTACCCAGCAGTGGGGCGACAACAACGCCACAACCGTTGTTCCTTTCGCTGACCTCGCTGACGGTAAGATTTGCTTCCAGCTGAACAACGACCAGAGCAAGTTCAACTGGGTTCAGAAACTTGGTGAAGGTGGTGATCCATTCCCCGTTCCCGTTGCATTTGGTAGCCTTGAGAATGCTGTTTATGCCACTGGTGCTACCGACTGTAAGGGAACCTCTACTGAGGCACTTGCTTATAGTAACATCCCAACCAATGCGATAACCACAGCACACACATTCGACAAGTATGGCATCTGTACCGCTTGCGGTTGCTTCAACTTCGGTGGCTTCGAGTTTGACGTTGCAGACAATGCCATCCTTCTCAAGAGTGCAGACGACATCTATTTGGCAGAAGGTTGGAACCGTATCGGTGACGGCTTCAAACTGAACATGAAGATGGCTGATGACATTGAAGTCAAAGCTCCTGAAGGCCAGTTCATCTTCAACACCAGCAACTGGGTGGACGGTAACTTCGACGGTCAAGGTCACACCCTGACCATCGAGCTGGTCAATGTAGGCGAACATGCAGCCTTCATTCCCGAGATGACTGGTAACTTCGAGAACGTCATTATGCACGGTTCGATTACAACAAGCGGAACACGCGCTGGCTCCATCGCTGCAAATGGTCGTATGGCTTTGATCCGCAACGTCTATTCCGACATTAACATCACTTCCTCCGTAGCAGGCGACAACACCTCCGGTGGTTTCTGCGGCTGGATGGGTGACAAGGAAAAGAGAGTAGAGAACTGTATCTATGCAGGTACCTTCACGCTGCCAGGTGCAGACGGTGGTGCAAGATGTGCACGTGTTGGTGGCTTCAGCGGCTGGGCTGCAACAAAGACGTACTTCACCAATTGTGCCGTTCTCGGTAACTTCATCGGTGCTGGCGACCAGACTTTGGATAACGATACAGAAAACTCCGGCAACCTCTCCCGTAACTATGGCAACGTAGTCTCCGAGAATTGCTATGTTGTAAATCCCATTAAGGGTAATTCCGTTGGTGACTCCGACAAATATATCCACTATGAGAATGTAGATGGTATAGCCAATGGTGAACTCGCATTCTTGCTGAATGGCAAGGAGAGTGGTCTCGACCGTTTCTATCAATTGATTGGCACAGACCCAGAGCCTATGCCTTTCAAGAAGGAAGGTGCACTTGTTTACTGTGTTGCTTCTGAATACCGCTGCGACGGTACACCTCTGGGTGATGATGTAGCATATTCCAATTCAGAAGCCGGTGCCAACATTCCTGACCACACGAATGTGAATGGCTGGTGTACTGTCTGCGGCACCCTCCAGGAAGACTTCCTGACGCCTGTCGATGGCTGGTACGAAATCGGCAATGGCGCACAGCTCGCATGGTGGAGCAACTATGCAACCAAGTATCCTACCGTCAAGGCACGTCTGACTGCCGACATCAACATGGACGGCAACATGACTCGCTTCATGCCTATTGGTACACAAGCTAGCTTGTTCGTTGGTGAGTTCGACGGTCAAGGTCACGTTATCAAGAATCTGATTATCACAAGTACCAGCGACTATCAGGGTCTGTTTGGTGTTATCGGAGGCGGTGCCGTTATCAAGAACTTTGTTCTCGACAGCTCTTGCTCTATCAGCGGCGGTGCATTCTGCGGTATCGTTGGTGGCACCAATGGCGGTGGTAGTGTATATCTTTCAAACTTGGGTAACGAAGGTACTGTAACAGGTTCTGCACAGAACTCATCTGGCATCCTTGGTGTTGACATGGGTGGCTCCGCAACGCTGTACATCACCAATTGCTACGTAACGGGAGCAGTCAAAGGTGCTCGTGAATCTGCTACTATCTGCTCTTGGTCAAATGCAAACTCTGTTGTTAAGAACTGTTGGAGCACTGCCACATTGGAAGGTATCTACGGCACCGGTTCCTTCACTCGCGGCCAGACTTCTGTTATCAACTGCTACGAGGTAGATATTGAAGGCATCGAAGGTCAGCAATATGGCGATGATCACTCCAAGGACAAGACCAACCTCATTACAGCTCAGGAAGTTGCAAACGGTGCTCTCTGCGCTAAGCTGGGTACTGTTGCCTTCCGTCAGAATGTCGGTGAGGATGCACATCCTGTATTTGATCAGACTCACGCTGTCATGAAGGAGATTACCGAAGCTGGCTATGCTACCATGTACATTCCCGATGCTGTGAATATTCCCGCTGGCGTTGAGGTATTCACAGGCGAATACGAGGAATCATGGTTGAAGCTCAATCCCGTAGAGGGTACAGTTCCCGCTTGGGAGCCTGTAGTGCTGAAGGGCGATGCTGGCTACTATGCCTTCAAGCCTGCTGCCTCTGCCACGGAGAACGTGAACATAGTTTTCAGCGATCTGGGCTTCGAAAATGCATATGACCTCACAACTGCTACGGTTTGCGTAGAAAATATTGATCTTAACTTCCAGCAAAATGATGGTAACAATCCTCCAGCATTCTACGCTGCTAGTGGTGGTACTGCTCGTGTCTACAAAGGCAATTCTGTAAGCATCTATGCAGGTGGTGCAGCTATCACTAAAATTGTGTTTACATTCTCTGCTAATTGCACGCCCACATTCGACACTGGCGAATACAATACAACTACCACCACATGGGAAGGTGAGGCTACAACTGTGACACTCAGCAATGAAACCTCTACCCAAGTCCGCATCAAGAGCATGGTTGTATATTATAGTGCTGCAAGTGGTGCTGCCGAGAATATCGAAGGCAATGTCCTGAAGGGGGCTGCTGAGGATATTGAGGCTGCTGGCAAGTATGTTCTGGCTCAGGTTGAGGATAAGGTTGGCTTCTTCAAGGCTACCACTGGTACAATCCAGGCAGGTAAGGCTTATCTCGAGAGTGCTGCTGGCGTCAAGGGATTCATCTTCGCAGAAGACGAAGCTATTGGCGAAGCTACTGGCATTGCTAATGTAGAGAAGACTGTCGAGAACGGTGCAATCTACAACCTCGCAGGTCAGCGCATCAACAAGATGCAGAAGGGCATCAACATTATTAACGGTAAGAAAATTCTTAAGTAATATGAAGAAGATGTATTTAATTCCTGCCTTGAAGGTAGAAGAGGCTATGGCCGCTCAGATGCTGGCCGAAAGCCTGGCAATTAGCGACGATCCGGTTGATGGTGGCGACGCCCTCACCAAGGAAGACAAATCCTGGGATATCTGGAACGCAGAATAAACATCTGCTCTAACTCTTATAGGCAATCCCCGAGGCACAAATGTGTCCTCGGGGATTGCTGTTTTATGATTTTTTGCTCAACAGTAATAATTATGAATTATTCTTCGTAACTTTGTTGCGCAAAATAAAGAAACAAGATATGGCAGGAACAACAGGAAGAAGAAGCTCTAACACAACAAAGATTGTGGAAGTGCCTCAGGTTGACCAATATGGACATAAACAGCCACAAAGCCTCGACATGGAGGTGGCTGTACTGGGTGCACTGATGGTAGAACAAGACTCATATGGTTTGGTGGCAGAACTGCTCAGGCCTGAGAGTTTCTACGACCATCGCCATCAGCTCATCTATCAGGCTATTCAGACACTCAATGCCGAGCAAAAGCCTGTTGATATCATGACTGTCATAGAGCAGCTCAAGTCCACCGACAATCTCGAAGCATCCGGCGGTGAAGTCTATCTGATGCAAATCAATGCTCAGGTTGCCAGCTCTGCCCACATCGAATATCACGCTAAGATTATTGCGCAGAAGTCCCTGCAACGACAGCTCATCACCTTTGCCAGCATCGTACAGACAAAAGCCTTCGATGCCACAATCGATGTGGCCGACCTAATGCAAGAGACAGAGGGAATGCTCTTCTCCATCTCGCAGAAGAACCTGAAAAAAGACTTCACGCAGATTGACCCAATCATCGGCCAGGTTATCGAACTCATTCAGAAAGCTCAAGCAAAAGAAGGCGGCCTCAGCGGTCTTCCATCTGGCTTCCGCGAACTCGACAAGATTACGAACGGCTGGCAGAACAGCGACCTCATCATTATTGCGGCTCGTCCCTCAATGGGTAAAACTGCCTTTGCACTCTCCATGATAAAACGTATGGCGGTAGATAACAAGATTCCTTGTGCTATGTTCAGCCTTGAGATGAGCAACCAGCAACTTGTGCAGCGTCTCATGATTAACGTCAGCGAGTTGAGTGGCGAAAAGCTGCGTAGCGGACAGTTGGCACCCTACGAATGGGGACAGCTCGACAAACGCGTACGCCAGCTCTATAATGCTCCTATATACATTGACGACACGCCTGCACTCAGCGTCTTCGAGCTACGGACAAAAGCTCGACGGCTAGTGCGCGAACATGGCGTTAAGGCCATCATGATAGACTATCTGCAACTGATGGTTGCCAGCGGTCTGACCACCAATAACCGTCAGGAAGAGGTGAGTGCTGTGAGTCGTGCTTTGAAGGGGCTTGCCAAGGAACTCAACATCCCCGTCATTGCCCTGAGCCAGTTGAACCGTGGTGTGGAGAGCCGTGAAGGATTCGAGGGGAAACAACCCGTTCTGAGTGACTTGCGTGAATCGGGTGCCATCGAGCAGGATGCCGACATCGTTTGCTTTATTCATCGTCCTGAATACTATAAGTTGTTCGTAGACGACAAAGGCTACGATTGGCATGGGAAAGCGATGTTCATCATAGCAAAACACCGTAACGGTTCCGTAGGTGACATCAAGTTGGCATTCCGCAGCGAGTTTGCCCGCTTCTCGGATATCGAGTCCTCTATTCCCCTGCCTGGCACGCAGGAAAGCGATATGGGTGGACGCTTCGTCTCGCCAAAGATGACGGCAGAAGAGATGGAGGAAAATGATCGCCTGGCCAACGCAATCGGAGCCGACGATCCATTTGCCGATTTAAAAAGCGCGCCCCAGGAAGACCAATTCTGAATAATATAGGGGCTTTATAAGGCTCATAAATCATATGGGGCTTATAAGGCATATTAGCCCTATAAGCCCCATAAATTTGGTTCTGCCCTCGCTTATTCCTCGGGCTTCATATTAGTATAAACGGTCTGGACGTCGTCGAACTCCTCGAGCTTCTCCACCATCTTGTTGATGGTCTCACGCTGCTCGGGTGTCACGTCCTTCACGTCGTTGGGGATGTAGGTGAACTCACCGCCGACATCCTCGAAACCGTCTGCCTCGAGTTTCTTCTGAATAACATTGAAGCTGGTTGGCTCGCCATAGATGGTGATGGTGGTCACGTCCTTTTCCTCGTCGTACTCCTCGTCGTACTCTTCCTCCACACCGCAGTCAATCATGTCCAGGATGAATTCGTCCATGTCCATGCCGTCCTTCTTCTTGAAGGTAAAGACACACTTGTGGTCAAAAAGGAATGCCAAGGAACCAGTCGTACCCATGTTGCCGGAGAACTTGTTGAAGACGCTGCGAACGTCGGCAACAGTGCGGGTCGTGTTGTCGGTCAGGGTATCCACAAAGACGGCGATTCCGTGAGGGCCGTATCCTTCGTAAGTCACGCTCTTGTAGTCGCTCTGGTCCTTACCCATCGCGTTCTTGATGGCACGTTCGATGTTGTCCTTTGGCATGTTCTCGCGCTTGCAGACGGCGATAACACTACGCAATGCGGGGTTGTTCTCGGGTTCCGGACCTCCTGCCTTCACAGCAATGGCAATCTGCTTGCCCAGGCGGGTGAATGTCTTGGCCATGTGGCCCCATCTCTTCAGCTTTGTAGCTTTACGGTATTCAAATGCTCTTCCCATAGTTTATAATTGATGATTTATAATTGACAATTGATAATTATCGCAGCTCTGCTCCGAGCTGTTGCTTGAGGTTGTTGATGAGCTTCTGCATGACAGCATCGATGGCTTTGTCATTCAGGGTCTTTGTCTCGTCCTGCAGGATGAAGTTCACAGCATACGACTTCTTGCCCTCGGGCAGATTCTTGCCCTCATAGACATCGAAGAGTTTGACTGCCTTGAGCAGTTTCTTCTCTGTCTGATAGGCGATGCGCTCCACTTCTCCGAAGGGCACACTGCTGTCGAGCAACAGAGCCAGGTCGCGGCTTACTGCGGGGAACTTGCTGATTTCCTTGTAGGTAACGTTCTGGTTCTTGATAATGTGCATAATCTGGTTCCAGCGGATATCCGCGAAATAGACAGGCGCATCGATGTCGAATGCCTTGGTGAGCTTGCTGCTGACAATGCCCATCTCGGCGAGCACTTTACCGCCCCTATTCTCGATGCTGAGACACGTGCTGTAGATGTCGCTCTTACCTTCACCGAAGACGAGCATACCGAAAGGCACGCCCAGGCGTGTGAATATATTGATGACGTATGCCTTGAGCTGGGCAAACGAGCTGTCTTCGTCGGGATGTGCCCAACTGCCGCGAACCCTCTTGCCTGTGAGCCAAAGTCCCAGGTGATAGTCCTCGCTATAGGCATCGAGCACATGTTTGATGACCTCGGGGTCGCGACTGCTGCTCACGCCTGGGATGATATCGGGACACTTCTTCTCTGCCTGGAAACGGTAGCAGTTGCCGTACTCGAAGAAGCGCAGGTCGCTGTTGCGATAGCTGACATTTCTTGCGATGCTTTCCAGACCTCCGAAGAGCAGCGTCTGACGCAGGGCGTTGAGGTCCTGGCTGAGGGGATTGAGGAGCTTGACGGATTCCTCGCTCTTGTAGCTCTCCAAGCCGTCGTAGTAAGCACCGCGCTGGAGGCTGTTGTTGAGGATTTCGCGGAAGCCGCCGCCCACCAGTTGCTCTGCGATGATGTTCTGCAGCTTGTGGCTCATGTCGTGAATCGTCTTGACGGTCAGGCTGTTCTTGAGCGTCGAGGGAATCTCCACATTATTATATCCGTAGATGCGCAGGATGTCCTCCACTACATCGCAGGGACGCTGTACATCCACCCTGTAGGCAGGAACCGTCAGTTCCAGACCTTCGCTCGTCTCCTTGTCGATGGTCATCTCCAGGCTTGTCACGATGCTCTTGATGGTCTCGGCGGGAATGTGCTTGCCAATGAGGCTATCCACATAATCGTATTTCAGAGCCACCTTGAAGTCGGGCAGTTGCTTCGGATGCACATCCACGATCTGCATGCTGACCTTTGCGCCGGCCAGTTCTTTTGCCAGGATAGCAGCCTGCTTGATGGCATAAACCTGACCGTTGGGGTCGATGCCGCGTTCGAAGCGGAAGCTTGCGTCGGTGCTCAAGCCGTGACGGCGAGCACTCTTGCGGATGCTGGTGGGATTGAAGTAGGCACTCTCCAGCAGGACGTTGACAGTCGTGTCGTAGGTACCGCTACCCTTGCCGCCAAACACACCGGCGATACACATCGGTTCCTTGGCGTTGCAAATGGCCAGATCCTGGTCGCTGAGCTTGTGCTCTACCCCATCCAGCGTCACGAAGGGCGTACCTTCGGGCAGGGTCTTCACGATAACCTGCTTGCCCTCGATCATGTCGGCATCGAAGCAATGCAGAGGCTGGCCGTAGGCCATCATAATGTAGTTCGTGATATCGACAATATTGTTAATGGGACGCAGCCCGATGGTGCGCAGCTTGTTCTGCAGCCACTCAGGGCTCTCCTTCACCTCACAGCCTGTCAAAGTGACGCCGACATAGCGCGGACAGAGGTTCGGGTCGTCGATGGTAATGCTGATGGGCAGCGACTCGTCGTCCACCTTGAAGCTGTCGCAATCGGGACGGTGCAGGCTGGTCTTGTAGCCGTTCTGGATGAGCCAAGCATAGAGGTCGCGAGCCACGCCATAGTGGCTGCAAGCATCAGCACGGTTAGGGGTAATATCCACCTCAATCAGCCAGTCGCTCTCCACATGGAAGTACTCGGCAGCAGGTGTGCCGACCTTTGCATCCTGTGGAAGTACGATGATGCCGCTATGATCGTTGCCGATGCCAATCTCGTCTTCTGCACAAAGCATGCCGCAGCTCTCCACGCCACGAAGTTTGCTGCGCTTAATGGTGAAGCACTCGTCGCCATCGTAGAGTTTGGTACCCACGACAGCTGCAATCACCTTCTGACCGGCAGCCACATTGGGGGCACCGCAGACAACCTGAATAGGTTCGTCCTGACCCACATTCACTGTGCAGACGTGCATGTGGTCGCTGTTGGGATGTACCTCGCAGGTCAGCACCTCGGCCACCCAGAGGCCTTCGAGGCCACCTTTGATGGTTTGTACCTCCTCTACACTATCCACCTCGAGTCCGGCACTTGTCAGGGCATCAGCAACCTCCTGTGCACTCAGCGTCGTATCGACATATTCCTTAAGCCATTTGTATGAAATATTCATATTCTCATTTACTATTTATTCATTTCCCATTTACGATTTTCTTAAAATCGCGTGCAAAGGTACAAATAAGCGAGCGAAATACCAAATTTATTTAAGTATTTCCGAGCGAAGAAGTAGCTCGACGAAGTCTTCCGCCTGCGTCTGAGCACTGAAAGAGCGCAAGAAGGTACGAAAAAAAGTGAAAAGTGCTCCGCGACTACAATCGCGCCCTGGTGCTAAAGCATCCAAGAAAAGTGAAAAGTGAAAAATTATGGTTCATCCGGCAAAAGCGTAGGTAATCTGCAAATAAATGGAAAATAAGAAAGATAGCTAAGATTAAATTGCTACCTTTGGTTACCCCTAACTAAAGAATAGTAAGATGAATCCCAGCTATCTGTATCATGCATTTGGTGTGCGTCACCAAGAATGTACCAAAACTGAGTACAAAGGTAATCAAAATATTCATTATATTCAGACTCAGAAGGAGAATTTGTGCTGTCCGGAGTGTAAAAGTCGCAAGATTATCCGTTCTGGCAGTACATACAGGGATATAAGGAGCGTTCCGGTTGGCCATAGAGAGACGATATTGCGAATGAAAGTACAGCGTATAGAATGCAAGTCATGCGGATGTATCCGTCAGGAGAAGATTCATTTTGTGACAGGCAAGCGAAGTTACACGAACAAGTTTGCCCGCTACGTCGTTGACTTGTCGCGTATAGGCACCATCAAAGATGTTGCCCTGTTCCTGAACGTCTCGTGGGATACGGTCAAGGACATCCAGAAGCGGTATCTCCAGCGCCATTACGGCAATCCGGACCTGAGCAGGCTTGAGTATATCGGAATAGACGAGTTTGCCGTGCGCAAGGGACATGTCTATAAGACAATCGTGGCGGACCTTCTGACAGGGCAGGTAGTGTACGTCGGCGACGGTAAAGGTGCAGATGCGCTTGATAAGTTCTGGAAGAAGATTCGAAAGGCAAAGGCCGTGATAAAGGCTGTGGCTACGGACCTGTCTGCTGCCTTCATATCATCCGTAAGAGAGAATGCGCCGAATGCAACGCTCGTCTTTGATCATTTCCACATAGTCAAGCTGATGAACGACACGCTGGACAAGCTGCGCAGGCAGGCATACAGCCAGGAGGCCGACCTCATGAAGCGCAAGGTCCTTAAAGGAACCCGATGGCTGCTGCTCTGCAACGGAGAGGACATATATGACTCATGCCACAGGAACAGGCTAGAGAATGCACTTGAGATGAACGCGCCTCTCATGAAAGGATACTATCTCAAGGAGTCACTTCGGGAGATATGGATGCAGATAGACAAGGAACAGGGCAAAAAAGTCCTAATGGACTGGGTAAGGCAGGCCAGAGACTCCAAAGTACCGCTCTTGACAAAGTTTGCCAACACGCTGATGGCTTTCAAAAGTGGAATCATCGCATGGTATGACTACCACATCTCTACTGGAAAACTTGAAGGTATAAACAACAAAATCAAAACAATGAAAAGACAGGCTTATGGATACAGAGACGAGAAATTCTTTGAACTCAAAATCCTTTCTCTACATGATAAAAACAGACATACGCATCACTTTTTGCGGCATAACCAGGGAAAAATATTTTCCTAGTGCACGAGGAAGATTTTCCTAGTTAGGGCGCAAAAACACGGATCAAGGAAGAGGTTTTAAGGAATAGGAAAAAGTTTTACATCCTTAAAATTTTAAATTCAATTATGGCACTTAAAGTGAAAGCAGTCGAGAGACTGGTGAGGTTCAACAAGAACGATGCGGGCAAGTACCTCTACGTG
>JAFZPZ010000112.1 GCA_017552435.1 Bacteroidaceae bacterium | reverse complement strand
CTTAGGAATAAAGGTTAAAGTGTAAACTGAAACAGGAATAAAGTCATAAGACTGACAACCTGTGTAGGAATAAAAAGGTAAAGTGTAAACCAACTTAGGAATAGTATACAAAACTGTCAACCAAAATCAGTACACAACACAATTTCTATTCCCAAACTTTCCTTCTACTTTCCCTCTACTAAAGTTCTACTTTCCCTCTACTAAAGCTCTACTATTTTTCTATTAATTTTCAACTTTGATACTACCTCGCAGAATTAAAAGGAGTAGGGGCCGGCTTGATATTCCCACCTTGGGAATAAAATATTCCCAGCCTGGGAACAAAACATTCCCACGTTGGGAATAAATGATAGGCTACGTGCAGAATTCTCATAAAAAGATTAGCTTTATAATTTGCGAGGTAGTATCAAAACTGAAAAACCATGGAAAATTAGTAGAGCTTTAGTAGAACTTTAGTAGAAGGAAATGTAGATGGAAAAATGAATGGATAGTGCTTACTATCTGATAGTTACGTCATTTTTAGTAGAAGCAAAACTAATTTTAAAAGAATTTCTTTACTTTTTACTATAATTCTTCATTCTTCTTGGATGCTTTAGCACCCTCCGCAACCAACATTGCGTAGTGGCTCTAAAGAGTCCTCGAAAGCGTGCCGCTAAGGCGCGGAACACTCTTCATTCTTAATTTATTTGCCATCAAGAATGCTCTGGCAAAAGACATTCCATCATTCTTACAGAAGGGCAGATATCTTGGTTGGCGTACTGTAACTTTTATAACCCATTTGCGCTGCTGTTTGGTAAAATCAGCTGACCAAAAAGAAATAAGCAAGGTAACATAGTAACGTTACCAAAAACAGTAACCCTATCCAAAAATCAGGCGGTCATCGGATTTGAGTTTCGGTGACTGCTTTTTTGTTCGAATAAGCTCAAATAAACTTTGTACTTACTGCCAGATGCTTTCGACGGCGTTGAGACGGAGGTCTGTGACGCTGATTTCTGTGCCCCAGAACTCAAAGCCTGTCTGCTTTCCGCCGGCGGCGATGGGCCTGCGACGCTCCATCGAGTAGCTGTAGAGGCCGTCGTCGATGAAGACTTCGATGGAGGTGCGGTCGATATAAACATCCATCGTAAGTGAGAGACTAGTGGGGTCTTGGGGCGAATAGAACTGACCGTTCAGGGTGTTGCGATTGAGGTCGTAGTCGATAATGTTCTGTCCGTCGAAGCGAAGACCGGCGCTGGTGGCATAGGTGAGGTTGAGGGTAGCGTGGAGGTGGGACCCCCCAGCCCCCTTTAGGGGGAGAGTTTTGTCCAAAGCTTCGTTCACTTCTTGTTCGCTCAGGGTCTTGTCGTTGGTGTAGAGCGGTTTCAGAAGCGAGGAGACCTCGGCGATGGGCTTGCTTACGAGGCGGATGCCGTCTTTTGTAGTGCGAAGCGTTAGTTCAGTTGGCAGCAGCATTTGTCCGCGGAAAGGCATTCTCCGATGCTCGATGTTGGCCCAGCCTATCTGGATGCGCCGTCCGTCGGGCGTGTTATTGAAGGTCTGGGCGGCATAGATGGCGCCCGTCGAGAAGCGGTGCTTGCCGCTCTCGGGCGTGAAGGTCTTGCCGTCGAAACGGCCTATCATATAGGTATTGCTGGCACCAAGCATCACCCAGCGCACATCGTTGGGATTACCGTCAACGGGCAGCGGGAAGAGGTCGGGGCACTCCCAGAAGCCGTTCACATGGCTCTGATATGTCCAGTCGCGCAGATTCGTGGAGGTATAGATGCTGTGGCCGTTCCGTTCGTTTAGGACGAGAACCCACCAGCCAGGACCATTGACCATTGACCATTGACCATTGACCATTTCTCCCCCTAAAGGGGGTTGGGGGGTCCAGTAGAACAGCCTTGGGTCGCGGGTGTCGTGGGTCTGCCATTTGTCGTGTGAGTCGATGACGGGATTGCCCTCGTATTTGTGGAGCGTCATGCCTCCGTCCAGACTGTAGGCGATGCATTGCACCTCGCGGTCGCTGCAATCGGCTGTGTAGGCAAAGACGAGCGGCGGATTTTTCTTGGTTCCGAACCCCGACGTATTGTCCTTGTCGAAGACGGCAGAGCCGCTGAACATCGTGCCCAACGTATCGGGAAAGAGCACGGGAGCCTGTTCAGTCCAATGCAGCAGATCGGTACTTGTGGCGTGTCCCCAGGTCATATTCTCCCACTCGCGTTCGAAGGGATTGTGTTGATAATAGAGGTGGTAAAGTCCGTCGTGCCAGATGCAGCCGTTGGGATCGTTGAGCCAGCCTCGGCGAGACGTGAAGTGGAACTGCGGACGGTTCCTCTCGTGATACATCTTCTGGGCATCGCGGATGGTGTCTGCCTGATAGACCTTCGCCAAAGCCTCTTCCGGTCCATCATAAGTAATGGTCAGTGTCTTGCCCTTGTAGGCCGTCAGGTCCTTAAAAACCCAGTATTCGGGGTCAGCAGAGAGTCGGGCTACGACACTGAGGTCATCCACGCCTTTTGCCTGGAAAGTCAGGCGATGACGTTGCTCCTGCTGCGAGATGGGCAGGTTGAGGTACTTGTTCTTTACCTTGAAGGAAAGCTCTGCAGCTAAAGCCATTGATAATTGACAATTGACAATTGATAATTGAGCAAGAAGCAAAAGGGCTATATGATTTCGTTTCATCATTTGGAAAGGGTTTTTTGGGGCAGCATGGTTGCTGCAAGGATGGTCATGATGGGACTCAGGTAACAGAAGAAGCAGAATGGCGCATAGACGAGGGTCGAGACGCCCAACACATGGCTCTGCGTCATGCCGCAAGTGTTCCAGGGAATCAGCACAGAGGTCACCGTTGCACTGTCCTCGCAGGTACGGCTCAGCAGACGAGACTCGTAACCGCGCTGACGATAGGTGTCGCCAAACATCGTGGCCGTCAGGATGATACTCAGATATTGGTCGGCAGAAACGACGTTGAGGAAGATGCCGGAGAAGGCTGTGCTTGCCACAAGGGAGACCGTGCCGCGAACCAGCCGCAGCAAGGCCTGCATGATGCTTTCGAGCATTCGGGTTGCCGTCATAGCGGCACCAAAGAGCATCGCACAGATGATGAGCCAGATGGTATCCAGCATTCCGGCCATACCGCGTGTGGCAACAAGATCATTCAGCTCTGGCACGCCCGTATCCAGATTCGTCTGGCCGTACACCACAATCAGTGCTCCGCGCAGGCGCTGGGAGAAGCCCTCAAGGTCGGCACCCGCAATCTCGTCGAGTAAAGCGCCCTGGGTAAAAACCGCCGTCAATGTTCCCATCAGCGTAGCCAGGAAGAGCACCACCATCGATGGCAGACGCATGGCGATGAGCAAGCCTGTGAGGAGGGGAACCACCAGCAACCAGGGCGAGATGAAGAAGGTCTGCTGCAACGTGTTCTGCACCATCAAGACGTGTTCCGAAGCAGCCGGGGCGTGCCCCAAACCCACGACGGTGAATATCGTCAATGTAATCAGGAAGGTGGGAACAGTGGTGTAGAGCATGTAGCGGATATGCGTGAAGAGCGGCGTTCCTACGGTACTGCTAGCCAACACGGTGGTGTCGGAGAGCGGAGAAATCTTGTCACCAAAATAAGCACCGGAGATGATGGCACCTGCCGCCCATCCCGCATGGAAACCCAAAG
This sequence comes from Bacteroidaceae bacterium, assembly GCA_017552435.1. Taxonomy (GTDB): domain Bacteria; phylum Bacteroidota; class Bacteroidia; order Bacteroidales; family Bacteroidaceae; genus Physcousia. Next base: position 8,778 of record JAFZPZ010000112.1, on the reverse strand, counting down.
CCTGACCAATGCCCATCAGGGCGATGCCGATGGTGGCGATGGTGGTCCACGAGGAACCTGTTATCACACTCACCAAAGCACAGATGACGCAAGCGGAAACCAAGAACCATTGGGGCGACATAATCTGCATACCATAATATATCAGGGTAGGAACAATGCCGCCCACCATCCACGAGCCACCCAAGGCACCGATGAGTAGCAGGATGATGATGCCGCCACTCACGCCCCCTATCTTGTCGGACAGCGCCTTCTCGAAGTCGGTCCACGTCGTAATCTTCCTCAACAGCCCGATGATAACGCAGACAGCCGTTGCCACAATGAGCGAAATCTGCGAGGCTCCGGAGAGCGTCTCGTCGCCGAAGATAGAGACAACGACAGAGATGAGTGCCACCAGAATTACCAGTGGCACACACGAAAGCCAGAGAGGAGGAAGGCGCTTCACACTACGCTACCTTGTTGAGCTTCTTGATAATCGAAAAGATAAACAGGGCAGCTACCAGACAGATAGCCATCAGCGTTCCCCAAACAATAGTGAGGTTCATGCCCCACATGTGGCCGGGAATGCTCACCAGTTTGTTTCCAATAGCTGTAGCTACGAACCAGCCGCCCATCATCATGCCCTTGTACTTGACAGGAGAGACCTTGGTGACGAATGCAATGCCAATGGGTGAGAGCAGCAACTCGGCAAAGGTAAGAATCAGGTATGTCCTAACCAAGAGAGTCGGAGCCACATTGGCCTGATGAATGTGATTTACGGGGTCGGCAGCAGGAAGTCCCATTGAATCCACTGCAAGCAGCAAATAGGCAACAGCTGCAACCAACATACCCAAGCCGATCTTAACAGGATCCTTCGGTTCCTTACCCTTGCTGCCCAACCAGCTGAAGAGAGCAACACTGACAGGAGTCAGAATAACTACGAAACAAGGGTTGAAGTGCTGGAAGATAGGCGCAGAGATGGCGGTTTCAACGCCTGTGCCGGGTACCATATTGAAGAGGAAAGCTGCAGCTCCTGCTATCATCAAGCCGGCCAGGATACGGGGGGTAACGCCCTTTGACTGGAAGATGCCAAACAGACCATATACGATGAAGATTACAGCTAAGAGGTTGCGGACGTCAAACATCATGCTCTCAATACCTGTAGAGGTCGTGGCCGTATATTCGTCAGCAAACCATGTCAGGGTAAGGCCGTTCTGGTGGAAGGCCATCCAGAAGAAGATAACCACAGCAAAGACGAGGCAGAGGCAGACGATGCGCTCCTTTGTATCGTTCTCGGCAGGTACTTCAGCCTTTTGCGACTCGGCAGTGCTGACAGCCTTTTTGGTCGTACCGATGACATGTGCGAAAGTCTTCTTGCCTAAATAATAAATCAGGATGGAAGCTATCACGCTCACACATGCAACAGCAAAGGCAAAATGATAGGAGTCAGCCTTGCAGTATCCAAGCGAGTTCTGTGCCCACTCCATAATTTTGATGGCTGCTGTGGGAGCGAACAGGGCACCGATGTTGATGGCCATGTAGAAGAGTGAGAAGCCGCTGGCACGCTTGTCTGCAAATTCGGAAGAGTTGTAAAGGTCGCCCACCATCACTTGCAGGTTGCCCTTGAAGAGGCCAGTTCCAAGTGATACCAACAACAGGCCTGCTACCATAGCCACGATGGCAGGAGTAGCGCCGCCCATGGGAATGGACAGAATCAGATAACCGAAGAACATTATCATAATGCCGGTCACCACCATCTTGCTGTATCCATACTTGTCGGCCAGCATACCACCAAACAGAGGCAACAGATACACCACGAACAGGAAGTTGGAAAATGTCTCACTGGCCCAGCCAGAGTCGAAACCAAAGTTGTCGTGCAGAAAAAGCACGAACACGGCCAGCATGGTGTAGTAACCGAAACGCTCGCCGGTATTGGCCAAAGCTAATGTCCAAAGGCCCTTGGGCTGACCCTTGTAGAACAACAGAAGAAAACAGAACCAGACTGCAAATAATCCCACAATCATGGGAGTAGATAATACTTCAAACATAGTAAAAATTGATTTTAGTTAATTATTTGGGGACAAAGATACGAAATAAATAAAAAATGAAAAATGAAAAATGAAAAATTATTGTACTTTTGCAGCATAAATAAAGATAGACATGAAAGGAATGAAACCAAGAATCATAAGTTGTGTGAAGGACTACAGCCGCGAGACCTTCATGAAGGACCTGATGGCGGGCATCATCGTGGGTATTGTTGCCCTGCCCCTCGCCATCGCATTCGGCATCGCCAGCGGCGTAACACCCGAGAAGGGCATCATCACAGCCATTGTGGCGGGTTTTCTCATCTCGCTGCTGGGCGGCACGAAGGTGCAGATTGGCGGTCCAACCGGAGCCTTCATCGTCATCATCTACGGTATTGTTAACAATCCCGAGTACGGACTGCAAGGCCTGCTCATCGCCACTATCCTGGCCGGTGTGATTCTCATTGCCCTGGGCGCATTCCGATTAGGCGTTGTCATCAAGTTCATCCCCTACCCTATTATTATAGGTTTCACGGCAGGTATAGCCCTAACCATCTTCACGACACAAATCAGTGATATTCTGGGACTGACGCAAACCGCGATCAGCACAACGGGAGAGGCCATCCGCATCCCCTTGAAGACGCCGGGCGACTTCGTGGGCAAATGGATTTGCTATGCCGAGAACATCGGGACATTCAACCTCTGGAATTTCGTCGTGGCCATCGGTTCACTGCTCATCATCATTTTCTCGCCCAAAGCATTGAAGCGGGTGCCCGGACTCAACAAAATCCCCGGCTCGCTCTATGGCATTCTGCTCGGAACAGCTGCTGTGCTCATCATGAAGCAGTACGGTATAGAGGGCATCGACACCATCGGCGACCGCTTCCACATCCAGGCACAATTGCCAAAAATGGTAGTACCCAGCATCACATTTGAACTCTTCCAGCAGCTCATGCCTGTCGCCTTCACCATCGCCATCCTGGGAGCCATCGAGAGCCTGCTCTCCGCTACCGTTGCCGACGGTGTCATCAGCGACAAGCACGACTCGAACATGGAACTCATCGCGCAGGGCGTGGCGAATATGGTGACACCCCTCTTCGGCGGCATTCCCGCTACGGGAGCCATCGCACGCACAATGACAAACATCAACAACGGTGGCCGCACACCGGTTGCGGGACTCATCCACGCCCTTATTCTGCTAGCCATCCTGCTATTGCTGATGCCCTACGCGGAATACATTCCAATGGCTTCGCTGGCTGCCGTATTGGTTATAGTGAGCTACAATATGAGCGGCTGGCGCACGATTCGGGGTCTGCTGAAGAACCCGAAGAGCGACGTTATCGTGCTTTGCGTGACTTTCTTCCTGACTGTTGTCTTCGACCTCACTATTGCCATCGAAGTCGGCCTCATCCTGGCCTGCGCCCTCTTCATGAAGCGCATTATGGAGACCACCGAAATCTCTGTCATCCGCGACGAGATTGACCTGGGCGACGCTTCGGATATGGCAATGCACGAGGAGCATCTTGTTATTCCCAAAGGCTGTGCTGTCTATGAAATCAACGGTCCCTACTTCTTCGGCATCGCCAACAAGTTCGACGACCTGATGGCAAACATCGGACATGAAAAGCCCAGAGTCCGCATCATCCGCATGCGCAAGGTGCCGTTCATCGACTCGACTGGCATCCACAACCTGGCCAACCTCATCGAGATGAATCACGAGGAGGGCATTCACGTTATTCTCTCCGGTGTGACGCCCAAGGTTCACTCACAACTGGAGAAAGCAGGTTTCTACGACAAGATGAACCCCGACCACATCTGTCCGCACATCGATGTCGCCCTCGCCAAAGCCCGTGAGTTCCTGGGGGAATAATTACTTCTTCCCTTTCTTCCCTTTCTCCTCTTTCTCTGTATTCTCAGGATTATAGATTTTCCAGCGCTTATCATAGAATTGCTTATCGCGATCGCCCAACTTTGCCATAACGAGAAGAAGCACAATAAAAGCGATAATAACTACCATAAGCACAATCAGGAAAGCTTGATTTGTTCCCATAATATATTATAATGTACAATTACTAGAGTTTACATTTTGCTTTGGTTCGTCACAAAAACGAAGCAAAGTTACGCACTTTCTCGGCATATTACAACATTGTGAAGCCAATTAGAGAAAATTTTGTATATTCTGAGAGTGGATTGTAATATCTGATAGTCCGCAGGTGCTGTTGTCTTGGAAAAATTGAGTACCTTTGCACCGAAAAACAGAAAACAATGTACGGAGAACAGAGTCTTCAGGATTTAGTCTTTCTTATGATTTATGGTGGGGCAGGCATGTTGGCCCTGGGCCCATGCACTGTGCAGGACCTCTCCCAGCAGAGCGGCTTCAGCAGCTACAGTACCTTTAGCGCCGCCTTCAAGCGTTTTATGAATCTCTCCGTAGCAAGCTGGATGAAAACCGAGGAAGAGAAAGAAGCATAAGTTGTAAAAATCCTCAAAAGGGAGTCTTATCTGGTTTTTACGACTCGTAAAAGTCTGCCGTGGGGATCTTTTCTGGTTTTTACGACTCGTAAAAGTCGGCCGCGGGGGTATTTTCTGACTTATCCAGCTTGGGGAAATCTGCCGCGGGGGTCTTTTCTGACTTATCCAGCCTGGGGAAATCTGCCGCGGGGGTCTTTTCTGACTTATCCAGCCTGGGGAAATCTGCCGCGGGGGTCTTTTCTGGTTTATCCAGCCTGGGGAAAGTTGACCTGACCCTTTGCTATCGGCAAAAAGTCTGTCGGAAGAACGTGACAGCGAGCTTTACAGCCTCCTCAGGATGGGGACCGAAGCCGTGATCATAGCGGTCGAGCAGATGCCACTCGCTCTTCTTCCACATCTGGTGGAAACGCAGGCCGTATGTGAAGGGCACGGTGCGGTCGGAGGTGCCATGGATGATACAGGCACGTCCAGTGTAGCCAGCTGCCGTCTCGTAGATGGGCAACCAGAAAGCCGTTTTAATATAGTCACGCCCCAGATGGTGTCCCCACACTTCGACATATTCAGGCGGATCCAGTGGGTCACCGGTTGGAGCAGCTTGACCAGGCACGTTCCCGCGGATGGCATCGTCGCGCAGCACGCCGGCAGGAGCCAACAGCACCACACCGCCCTTCAGCGCTTTCTTGCCCAATCGACCGGCCAGCATAGCCGTAACAACTCCACCTTGAGAATGCCCGGCAATGCCTATCTTACCGAACCGTCCATCAGCCTTCACCCAGTTATAGACGTGGTTGGCATCCTCAATCTCGTTGGGGACTGTCATCTGCTGAAAATCCCCCTCGCTCTCGCCGTGTCCGTTGAAGTCGAAACGGATACTGGCAATACCCAACGACTCCAGTTCGTGGGCGATGCCGCGTTCCAAACCGCCGTTCCTATTGCCCGTGAAGCCGTGACACAGAATCACAATCGGACAATTCCTGGGCATCACGTCCGGTGTTTGCAAATCAGCAACCAACTTCCCGTGGTCGCCCTGAATAATCACCCGCTCCGTGCGGGCACTCACGAAGCTTGAAATGAGTAGGAAGGTCAGGAAGAAGACCCCCCAGCCCCCTTTAGGGGGAGTAATTAAATGTATCATGTTCAATGTTCAATAATAATTTCCCGCTACAAAATTACAAAAAAGATTTTGAGTTATAAAATATTAAACAAGAAAATACTCAAAAACGCAGCAGGACGAGTTTTCCAACTAAACAAGGTTAAATTACAAACTTAACGTGCTATGTTGGCAAAGATAACGTGTTATATTGGCCATTATAGCACGGAATCTTCGTAACATCTCATGCCTATGTTTATTAGTACAATGTATGAGAGTTATAAGAAGTACTCGTCACTCGCATTATTTTATTTTTACTAAAAAACTTGCATATAATCTAAAAAACATGTATATTTGCATCGTTTTTGTTGGAACGATGAACACATCGTCTCATAATCTAACGTTAGTCTGCTTCAAAAAAACAAAACAAATAACTAAAGAACGTAATAATTTATTTTTATAAAACTAATAAAACTAATAAAACTATGCCTATGACATAAAATAACACAAGACATATTAGCAAAAAGCGTTTGTTATTATTTTGGGTATTCTGAAACTTCGACACTTTCAACATACGTCCCTAGGAATAGAACAAATGCTCACGCGCATTTCCGCGTGGGCTTTATTCCACATATTTAGGGACGTCAGGTAGTCGAAGACCTCAGAATCCGAATATAAGGCAATAGACCCGCGCTTTTTTGTGTAATAGTCTCAATACACATATCTGTTCGGATTATGTAGAACTTATTAACAAATAACAAAATGAAAAAAATAATAGTAATAATTGTGCTTCTTACAATTACGTTTTCTATATATGGAGAACAATATGCTACACCTATCAATAAGTTATATGGCAGAAGGTGTACATTCGAATATCGCATTGGACATGAAAATAATTGCTGTTTTATTCTTATAAGGGCTTTCAAAGGGAAAGAATCTGTTATTGAAGAAAATGACAAACTGATAATTAAAACATATAATGGTGAGGTAACACTATTAACAACAAAGGAAATTGTTGATAATAATAATGACGGATTCTTGCGATTCCCACTGAAAGTAAAACAGATACAACAGATATCAACATGCGTTAAATACATTCAGTTGTATAACAACAAAAAAACTTCTTCTTTAAAGTTTTGGGATTATAATACCATTAACAAATCAATGCACAAACAAGCTCAAATGATTCTAAAAAAAGTAAGTATTGAAAAGCTAGAAGAAGAAAATGAAGAAGAAAATGAACAAGTTACAGATAAAAAGTTATATCCTAGTTGGAGAGATTAACATATAGCATCATTATTATTCACAATTAAATCAGTAAAAACTATGAAAAAGCTATTTAGAATTTGCGCCATCACTGTAGCTGCCTTGTCATTGAACAGTTGTGGAATAACAGGAAATCCTTCTCTTGGTGTATCAGAGACCAAAGTTTTATTGCAAAAGAAGAATTTCCATGTTGTAGGTCAAGCCTATGGACAATCTAAGGCCATTTATGTCCTAGGAATGGGAGGACTAAGTAAAAAAGCTCTTCGTGCCAATGCCATTGACGAGATGTCTCGTAACGCAAAACTCACAGGTTCTCAAGCATTAGTAAATACTAATGTTCATGTATCGCGAAAAATGATAACACCTCTTTATGTGGAAATCATCTGTGATGCGACGGCCAATGTAATTGAGTTTGACGAATAAACTAAAATACTCTACTATATATACTACAGAGCAAAACAACTTAAAGGGGAGTTCTTAGACTCCCCTTTTTGATTCAATAAGGCTCAATGGCTTTCCTGATGCGTGTCTGGAGTTCCTCTAAAAGGCCTTTGCGGATGCAGACCTTCATTTGGCAATCCATGTCGTAGCTTTGCGAAAGGACGCGGGCATCCATATCGCGGACGACCTTCATTACGGCATTCATCAGGGGGTATTCAAAGGAGAAATCATACTCCGCCTCGACCTGTCGCTCCTCGATGGTAGCAGCAGCAATGGCCTCGGCAGCAGCTGTGCGATAGGCTACTATCAGTCCACTTGTGCCGAGCTTGACGCCGCCAAAGTAGCGCACCACAAGGATGATGATGTTCGTCAGTTCGTTCGAGTTGATTTGTCCCAGGATGGGCTTACCTGCGGTGCCGCTCGGTTCGCCGTTGTCATTAGAGCGGAACGTCTCCCGCTCTGCCCCAATCATATAAGCCCAACAGACGTGTCGAGCATCGTAGTACTTCTTCTGGTACTGCTCCACCAGCGCCATCGCCTCCTCGACCGTGCTGACAGGATGCGCAAAAGCGAGGAACTTACTCCTGAGTTCAGTGTAAGTGCCCTCGCTTTGGGATTTAATGGTTTTGTAAGTATCTATCATAGACAACCCGTCCGGCCCCCTTCTAACTCCCCCGAGGGGGAGAACATTTAAGCCTCCCCTCGGGGAGGTTTGGAGGGGGCTGTAACTCTTAACTCAATTTATGAATCACGAGTCCACTACGAAGCTTCGGCTCGAACCATGTTGCCTTGGGAGGCATGATCTTGCCGCTGTCGGCGATATCCATGATCTGCTGCATCGAGACGGGATAAAGGGCGAGGGCTGCTCGCATCTCACCGCTATCCACGCGACGCCTGAGTTCACCGAGACCGCGCAGACCACCGACGAAGTCGATGCGCTTCGAGGAACGGAGGTCGCCGAGCTGCAGGATATCTTCGAGAATCAGGCGGCTGGAGATATCCACGTCGAGCACACCGATGGGATCGTTGTTGTCGTAGGTGCCGTCCTTGGCCACGAGAGAGAACCAGTGTCCGTCGAGGTAGAGCGAAAACTCATGGAGTTTGGCGGGCTTGTAGATTTCCGTACCCTTGTCCTCCACCGTGAAGTTCTTGCGAATGGCATCGAGGAACTGTTCGGAGGTGAGGCCATTGAGGTCCTTGAGGACGCGATTGTAATCGAGGATGGTGAGCTGCGAAGCCTGGAAAGCGACAGCCATGAAGTAATTGTACTCCTCATCACCACGATGGTTGGGGTTCTGCTTGGCCTTCTCTGCACCCACGAGGGCAGCTGCAGCGGAGCGGTGATGACCGTCGGCAATGTAGAGCGACGGCATCTTGCGGAACTCCTCGGTGATGGTGGCGATGTCGGCAGCGTCGCTGATGACCCAGAACTTGTGGCCGAAGCCATCGATGGGTGCGATGAAGTCATACTCGGGCTCGGTGGCGGCATAGCGCATGATGAGCTTGTCG
>JAFZPZ010000111.1 GCA_017552435.1 Bacteroidaceae bacterium | reverse complement strand
TTGTAAATTAGGCGTGCCTAGTTGAGAGAGGTAAAACTTTTCGTTTGTTCTTTTGGGCAAAAACGGAAAAAGATGTACCTTTGCAACAGAAAACCTAATCATTATAAAATAAACTAACATCTATGACTTACAAATCACTCAAAACACTTTCTTTGGGCATAGCTTTGCTGGCCTCCTTGTCGGCAAGAGCCCAAGAGTTTGATTCAGAGCTGCAATTGAGTACCGATGTCGTCTATTGGTACCGCATCTGCAGTGCAGCTTCTGGTATGGAAAGTTATGCTATGACCGACCTTGACTCGGAGACTGAGGAAGACATCAGCTACATGGTTCATCTGCTACCTACAGAGACGGATGATTACCGCTCTCAGTGGAAACTGACGGCTGGCGAAGACGGAAAAGTCATCATCACCAATCGTGCAACAGGAAGTCAGATAAGCAATATCTCCGTCAATAACGGCGACCACAATGCAACATGGCTCTCCTCTTCTGGTACACCTGGCTTTACAGCCACTTCTCTCGGCGACTATGCTTTCAAGCTGGAAGGCGTAGAGGACGATGGCGTGAACCGTTGTCTCGCTTTGGCCGACATCAGTGGCGAAGCTCTTACTTATCCTGAATCAGGCGAAAGCACTTCCTTCGTAGGCTGGAAGTTCTTCCCCGTTGAGATTCAGACAGGTATCGGCTCAACAAAGGCAGGTCGCGCCACCATTCAAGTGAAGAACAAACGCATCTCTGTAAGCGGCTGTTCCGAATGGCAACTGTTCAATGCCGAAGGCGAAGAAATGCCTCGCACAGTAGCTTTGCCAACAGGCGTTTACATGGTGAAGATGCCGCAGAAATCCTTTAAGGTGGCAATTCCGTAAACAGAGATAGAATTATGATTACTGACAATTAAGATTAATAAGACAATGAAAAAGCATATTCTCTTTCTCTTGCTGCTTGTTCCCAGCTTCTTGCTGCAGACACGAGCACAAAACTATATCGTCACTTCGCTGGCCACTCCTGGTGCAGCCACTTTCTCTTCAGAAAAGATAGTCAATGGCGTCATTAGTCTTCCTTTCGGACCTACAACTCACGACATTCCCATACAGACCAATCAGAACGCAATAGTTACTAGTGATGCAGATTGGTGTGAAGCCTCTTTCACAAACGACACACTCCATCTGACCGTTACAGAGAACGCTTCCGATGAGGCTCGCACAGCCATCCTTTCTGTTCGCAGCAAGGACTTCCATCCTCTGCTCATCACAGTCAAGCAGGAAGCACGTCTCGTCTTTGCCGTCATCTCCGACACACACGTCGGCAACAGCTATGGCGGAAGATATGTGGAGAAAGTCTCGAATACACTCCAGTATTTGACAGGTCAAGGCAAACTCGATGCTTTAGCTGTCGTAGGCGACCTTACCGATCACGGCGACACGAACCAGTACACGGAATTCGTGCAGCTCTTCGGCAACAGCGAGAACTTCGTCAGCCCCGTTGACAACTTCCTCTTCATGATGGGCAACCACGACAACTACAATGGTAGTGGTCAAAGCAATTACAAATCTGGTCTGAAGGTGTTCAACGGAAACAAGTCTTATCCTCTCGACCAGTATGTCCTCATCAAAGGCTATCCCTTCATTACGATAAGCGTCCGTGCCGGCTACAACAACGATGACAACGCCAGCAACGGCACTGCCTCCTATCCCTCTACTGTGGTAACCACGCTTAAGCGCTACCTGAAGCAAGCAGCTCAAGATGCTCCAGGCAAACCCATCTTTGTCTTCACTCATGTTCCTCCACGCTGGACTTGTTACAGCTCTTGGGGAGAAATTGAAGGTGCGGCATGGGCCATGAAGGTGTTGAACCCTGTCCTGAACCAATACCCGCAAGTTGTTATCTTCGGAGGCCACAGCCACTATCCTCTTGGCGACCCTCGCAGCATCCATCAAGGAGCCAACCCCAACAGCTCGCGCAACAACTACTACACTGGAATCAATACCGGCAGCATAACCTACTCCGAGATCAATCCAGGCGCAGTCGAGGAAGGTATACATCCTGAAGGCTTCAAGAACGTTACTGAGGGCATGATTCTCGAGGAGCAACCTAACGGCGACATCGAAATACGTCGTTACGACACCTATCGCGGCTTGGAGATTGACCCCGAGCATCGTTGGCTACTGAAAGCTCCCTTCGACGGCAGCATGTTTGAATACGCAGACATTCGCGACGCAGACGACAACCCGAACAATGTTCCTCTGCGCAACGGCCTGCCTGCTCCTGCTTTTTACAAAAGTGCTAAGTTGACACTCGACACTTATCCTAATGATGTGACCATTACCTTCCCGCAGGCTACCGACAATGAATGCGTCTTCCGATACAAGGTTCGCGTGCTTAATGGCGAGACGGAAGTCAAGAGTGCCTTTGTCTTCTCGCAGTTCTATCTCATGACAGACAAGCCGCATACGCTTTCCTATACTATTGATGGCCTGGCCGAGAAAACGAAATATACTGCTGAAGTCATAGCCTATGACTCCTACGACAATCAGTCTGTACCTTTGACGGCTACCTTTACGACTACTGCCGATGATGCTCCTGTTCCTGATCCTGTTGGTTGGTGGACCTTCGACAATCCTGATAATCTCTTGGAAGGAACGGGTGTAGCTACTCTGCAAGGTACAGCTCATTCCAAAGGCAATGTAAATGTTTCCAATCTTGAAGATTTAGGCATCGTTCCTTTTGCTGGTCCTTATGAAGGAAATGGAGCAATCACTGTTCCTGTAAACTCGAGCCTTTTGATGACCACTAACCTTGAGGCTACTACTCTTAGCACTTACTCTTTGCTCATGGACATCCATTCTACAGAGCTAAACGGTTATACACCACTCTTCCAGAATGATCCCGCAAACAACAAGGACGGAAGTCTCTTTATCAGTAACGGAAAAATTGGTCTGAACTCCAACGGTTTGGGCTATAATGGCTTCCTTGATAATGATAAATGGTATCGCGTCGTCATTGTAGTAAAGAACAATGCTATCAAGGTTTATCTCGATGGAACACTTATCGGACAAAGCACTTCTGCTAATGATGTACATTGGCAACTGGGCAAAGCTGTTCTCTTCTTTGCTGATGAGAATGGCGAGGAGCATCAAATAGAAACTTCAGAGATTCGTTTCTGGGATAAGGCTCTCACCAATGGTCAGGTAACGAAGCTTGGTAAAGTCAATCCAAACGATATTCCAGAACCTGTCACTATTCCTGAAGCAACAGGCGCTTGGACTTTCGACAATACTGCAGATATCTTAGCAGGAACCGGTGTTGCTACCCTTAAAGCTGCCAAACATACAAATGGCAACGTAACAACATACAACACAATTGCCGATGCCAATATCTCGATTGTGGCAGGTCCCGCAGAAGGCAATGGCGCTCTTGCCCTTCCCATAGGCTCTAGCCTGATGATGACTTCCAACCTCGGAGTGACAAGCATGAGCACTTATTCCGTTATGTGGGATATTCGTGCAACAGACCTTTCCGGCTATAGTCCGCTTCTCCAGAACGGTCTTACCAATGGAAAGGACGGCAGCCTCTTCATCAAGAACGCTCAAGTCGGTCTGAATAATGCTGGTCTTGGCTATAACGGCAGCCTTACTGCTGGAAAATGGCATCGTGTCATGTTTGTGGTTAAGGACAATTATGGTGCCGTCTATATCGATGGAGCAAAGGTTGGTCGAAGCACTTCTGCCAGCTCACAACATTGGCAACTCAGCACCGGTGCCCTCTTCTTTGCCGATAATGATGGAGAGGAGAAAGCCATCGAAACCGCTGAGATTCGCTTCTGGAACGAAGCCCTTTCAGATGTCCAAGTACAGAGTCTTGGCGGCGTTCCAACAGAATAAGCCTCTTTTTGAGACAAAAGAATACCACGAAAACCTTCCTGTCGACTTGTCAGGAAGGTTTTTTTGTGTAAATTCTGCCAAAACTCTTGCTGATATCAAAAACTTTTTCGTAAATTTGTTGGCGATAAACCATAATTAGATACTATTATGCCAAGGAAAATCTACAAAACACTACCTTCAGACTATGCCGTTTGCATACTCGAAGAATGCCCTATGGCCGAAACTTGCCTGCATGTGTTGGCACTCAAGAAGTTGCAGAAGAAAGAAACTTATATGCGGCTCATCAACCCCCAAAAGTGCACCACGAGTAATACCTGCAAGTACTATCGCGATTCGAGGAAGGTGACTTATGCTTTTGGATTCACAAACTTCCAGCAAAGAATGTACCCAGCTCAGTACCAAATCTTTATGCGGACTCTGATAAAGAAGTTTGGCAGAAATTCCTATTTCGAGCGTCGTCGTGGTGAAACTGCACTCCCACCAAAGGAGCAGGAAATCGTTCTTGCAGCTCTTCGCAAAGCAGGCGTCAAGGAAGATATGGAGTTCGACCGCTATCAGGAGCAAATCAACTATTTCGATTAGTTAGTCTTAGCGTGCGAGGGCATCAGTACCTCCATGCCAGTACTCCAGTACCTACAGGGATGTACTCCAGTACCTCCACGTTGGTACTGGAGTTGTTTCATGGGTAAACTTTCGGGATACTGAGGAAAGATGATGAAGAAAAGCAAGCAACATAAGGTTCATCTCATAAAGCGACACCCGATGGGCAAAGGCTTTCTGGCCATTTGTCTGTTTGGTTTCGTCTTCTCAGTCCGCCCTCTCAACCCGCGGGAACTCAACCATGAACTCATCCACGCAGCCCAACAACGAGAACTGCTCTTTTTGCCCTTTTTCTTCTGGTATGGACTCGAATGGCTCATCCTGTTCCTTAAATACAGAAACGCCATAGAAGCATATCGCCACATCCGTTTCGAGAAAGAAGCCTACCAACACCAGAACGACCTGGATTACCTCGAACGCAGGAAGCTCTTTCAGTACCTGAGAAGTTAAACACCTGCTTCCCCCGCAAAATTCTTTGTGCGTAAAAGAAAAAACACTATCTTTGCAAAAAGAAATCAAACACAGGTAATATGACAAAAACCATTTCGAAACTCCTCTGCCTGATTACTCTTGCGGTAGTGCCTGCCCTGAGCATGGCGCAACTGAAACAAGTACGCCCGGAAAAGGTGGGCATGGACTCGCAAAAGTTACTCAAGGCCGATTCAATCATCGAGGACGCTATCAGGCAAGGCGACATACCTGGAGCCGTACTGGCTGTGGTAAGACATGGGAAGATGGCCTACTTGAAGGCTTATGGCAACCGACAAGTGTGGCCCGTGGTACGTCCCATGACTACCAACACGATCTTCGATATGGCGTCGTGCAGCAAAGCGATGTCCACAGCAATTTCCGCACTCATTCTGTGCGAAGAGGGTAAGTTTCGGATGCTCGACGCCGTGAATCGCTACATCCCTGACTTCGAGGATTGGAAAGACGAATCAGGCGAAACGACAACCATTCGCATCCATCATTTGATGACGCACACCTCTGGTCTGCCTGCCTATTATTCGCCTGACCCCAAGGCTACGCCAAATCCCGATGCCTGCATCGAGCACATCTCGCACATGAAACGTGGCTTCGAGCCAGGCAAGGGATTCCGCTACAGCTGCCTGAACTTCATTACCTTGCAGCGTATCATAGAAAAACTCAGCGGCACATCTCTTCGTGATTTCTCACGCAAACAAATCTTCGAGCCACTCGGAATGAACCACACCGACTACATCCCTTGTGCCCCAGATGCAGATGGAGTGTGGCACAACACAGACTTGCCTTGCTGGGCCTCCCTGATGACTAAAGGCGAGGATTGGCGCAGCATCGTGGCTCCAACGACGAAGCAAGGAGCTGACAGCGTGCTTTGCGGCATGGTGCACGATCCACTGGCACGCATTATGAATGGTGGCATCAGCGGTAACGCCGGACTCTTCAGTTCGGCCGAGGACATCGCCATTCTCTGTGCCATGCTCCAAAACGATGGAAAATGGAATGGCAAACGCATCATGAGCAAACAGACAGCACAACTGCTTCGCACGGTTCCGCGCTTTGCCGAGCCCTTCGGACGCACTTATGGTTGGGATTGCTACAGCGCCTATGCCTCGTGCAACGGTGACTTGTTCTCCAGACAGACCTACTGCCACACGGGCTTCACGGGAACGGGCATCGTCATTGACCCTGAGTTGGATTGCAGCGTCATTCTGCTCACGAACTCCGTCCACCCTGATGAAGGCGGCGCCACAGTTCGTTTGCGTTCGATAGTAAGCAATGCGGTAGCGGCAAGTATTACAGATCGCTAAGCACGACGAATACATATAAGAAAGAGCCTGTTGGCTCTTTTTTTGTATTCTTTTTTTGCTGTCTTATTATTTTTCGCTAACTTTGCAAGCGAAACGATGATACAGAAAAACGTACAGACGCAGGAACAGACGCAGCAGCAGGTGCAAGTGCAGCAACTGTTGCCTCAGCAGGTCATGCTCGTCAGGCTGATGGAAATGCCTGTGGAGAGCCTGCAGCATCGGGTGGAACTGGAGTGCATGGAGAATCCGTGGCTGGAAAGGAAAGACAACGGACAACAGATTACAGACAACGGACAAGAGGCAACGGACTACGGAGAGCCGCAGGGGGATGACTCCTATAACGATGCGACGGCTGGTGACGCTTCCTACGACTATCGCTCAGAGGACGACATTCCCGACTTCCTGACTGGGGCGAGCCACAGCAACAATGCGGCTGAGTTCATGTCCTACGACGATACGCTTTCGCTGACTGACCGCCTTCGCGAACAAATGGCGGATTTCGACCTCGATGACCACGAGAAAGAGCTGATGGAGTACCTCATCGGTTCGCTCGACGAGGACGGCCTCTTGAAGAAATCGCTCGCCATCCTTGCCGACGAAGCTGAGATTTATCAAGGTCTCAACACGAATGCGGAGGAGCTGGGAAAGGTGCTGGAGGTGCTTCAGCAGTTCGACCCGCCTGGCATCGGAGCGCGTTCCCTGCAGGAATGCCTGCTCATTCAGGTCAGAAGGGACGAGGACAATCCTTTTCGCGACATGCTCATCAAGGTGCTGGACAAATGTTTCGACGACTTCATCCACAAGCGTTGGTCGAGAATTGAGCAGCGACTCCACATCAATCATGCTCAGGCCGAACAACTCAGGCACGAGATTCTGCGGCTCAATCCGAGGCCTGGAGGAACGCTTGGAGCCAAGAGTGCCGATCGCGCTCAAAGCATACAGCCCGACTTCTATGTGGATTCGGACGAGGACGGAACGATTACCGTCACCCTTTCTCGCGGCAACCAGCCCTCGCTCATCATCAGCCCAGATGTAGAGGGGCAACACGACGCTTTCGTCCGTCAGTATGTGGAGCGAGGACAGATGTTCATCAACGCCCTCCAGCAACGCTCTGAGACGATGATGCGAACCATGCAGGCCATCGTGAAACTGCAGAAGCCGTTCTTCCAAGAAGGCGACGAGACTTTGCTGCGACCCATGAAGCTGGACGATGTGGCAGAACTGACGGGCTACGACATCAGTACCATCAGCCGAGCCGCGAACAGTAAGTACGTAGAGACCAGCTTTGGAACGTTCCCGCTGAAGTGGTTCTTCACGCACAAAGCCACGCAGAATGACGAAGGCGGCGATGTGACTGCCAGGCAGGTGATGGCGGCCTTGCGAGGCTACATCGAGCAGGAAGACAAGCGGCAACCGCTCAGCGACGAACGCCTCACACAAATGCTTCATGCCGATGGCTTCAGCATAGCTCGCAGAACAGTTGCCAAATATCGCGAACAAATGGGAATCCCCGTAGCAAGAATGAGGAAATGAAAAGCCTTCTTCTCATAGCACGCATCCTCTCGACAATCTTCCGTCCGTCGTACTATCCGACAGTCGGAACATTCATCTTGTTGAGCTTCACCTACTTGAGTCTCTTCCCGTGGACGTTCAAGCTGTGGATTCTTGCGCTCGTTTATGTCTTCACCTTCTGCCTGCCGGCACTTGGCATCTACATCTACAGACGCTTTCATGGCTGGAGCGCTTTCGAGCTTCGCAAGCGACACAAACGCGTCGTTCCCTACATTATCAACATCTGTTGCTACCTCTGCCTGATGCACATCTTCGCCGTCACTCACATGCCTCATTTCCTGATGGCAATCGTCGGCATTTCGTTGCTCATTCAATGTGCCTGCATCGTGGTGAATATCTGGTGGAAAGTCAGCATGCACTCGGCAGGAGCAGGAGGTGTAATCGGCGCTATAATCGCCTATTCGGCCATCTTCGGCTTCAATCCCATTTGGTGGCTCTCGCTCGCAATTTTCGTCGCAGGATGTGTGATGACAAGCCGCATGATACTCCGTCAGCACACCCTCGGGCAAGTCCTTGGCGGCACCCTCATCGGCATCGTCTGCGGCATCGTTG
The DNA here is from genome assembly GCA_017552435.1 of Bacteroidaceae bacterium. GTDB lineage: Bacteria > Bacteroidota > Bacteroidia > Bacteroidales > Bacteroidaceae > Physcousia. Next base: position 495 of record JAFZPZ010000111.1, on the reverse strand, counting down.
GAACAATACTGATGTAGGCTTTACTTCGTCTGGTAATCTATCATTCTGCGGATTGCCCTCTCACAAACAGGACAGAAGACAGGCGCCTGGTTTATCTTCATGCGACACTCCTGAACCGGCCTGTAAACACCCTTCGACTGGTAACCTCCGCCTTCGTAAACTCCCAGCTCGGTGTAGATGTTCTCTTCCGATGGAATGGACGGAATTTGCACATTCTCGCCCAACATATCAGCCCACTTGCTCTTGAAGTCAACAAGTGTAGTAAGGTTGGGTTCCCATGGTTCAGTATCAGAAGGATAAGAGGTCTCGTACTGGTCATCGTAGTAGTACTCGTCCGCCAATCCTGCAAAACTGTGACCGAACTCGTGAACAACCACGGGCAGGTTCTGGAAGTTGTGGGCTGCCGACATCAGATAGCTGTTGAAGATGCCTCCGCCGCCATAATTGTCCGTATTAGCAAGGATGACGATGTGCTCGTATGGCAAGCCAGCAAGG
>JAFZPZ010000110.1 GCA_017552435.1 Bacteroidaceae bacterium | reverse complement strand
TGTTTAACTTAAAAGGATATAGTATGTGTTGTACGAGTAAGGACTACATGGTATTCCGATTAGATCCCAAAGAGGATGTTTCGGAAGAGGAAACAAAAAGAATGTTTAACTTAAATGAAAAATGATTATGAAACAGTTTTTTAGTAAGAGTTGGGTTGTCAACGCTATTGTAGCCGTTGTTGCGGCCTTGTTGGGAATCATGCAAGAGGTATGGTTGGGTACTCCACTTTATTTCCTCAATGCGTTTGCCGTTGGTGCAACCTATGGTATCTCACTTTCCTTGTGTGTAGAGTTGGCTCGCGGTGTGTTCTGCGAGGTTGATTACAAGGAAGAGTGGAAGGGTATGTTGAAGAACGTGTGCTATGGCGGTATCTTCGGTATCATCATCGCACTCGCAACGGCTTTGAGCGTATGCTGAGGTGGCTGAAGAAGTACACGGACAGGATGGGCAAGATCAGCGGCGACAAGTACGTGCATGTGCTTACGTGCCAGGTGATCGCTTTCTGCCTGTCGCGTGCATTATATCCGTTCATGGGAAAGCCGGGTGTGCTGGTGGCGCTACCTGTCACCATTGCAATCGGCTTTTACAAGGAAATTGACGATGATAAGTTTGACTACGAGGACTTCGTGGCTGACATCATCGGTGCATTGTGGGGATCAGTGTATTCCCTGATCTAACGTAAATAGAAATCGCCCCTGTCAGGCTTGGAATTGATTCGCGGTCAACATCCATGTTACTTTGCCTGACGAGGGGGCGATATACAAATCTTCCCTATCAAGTAACATGGTGAATTTTTAATTAATGACTGCGAATCGAATGCAAAGATACAACAATAAAATCACAGAACCTGATAAAATTCAGGGATATCGTGCCTATAATTGGGTAAAACTTAATCTAAATCAATTGCGCGAGATGTCAAAGATTGGAATAATGACTTCCGATTGGAAGAACGTGCCGATCTTTGAGGAATACCTTTCCCTGCTGAAAGAAGGCGTGCCGAAGGAACGCATCCGGCAACACCTCTCAAAGAAATACCTGGTTAGCGAAAGCACGCTAAAACGCATAGAATCAAGGTTTTCAACATGGGTCAATCCGTGAACCCCTGTTTTCGGGAAAATCTTAGGAATGTTCTTTCTGATGGATTATCTTTGTGGTGGAAATCAAAGAGACTTCCACAGGTAACCCAATTATTCACAACACAAACACTTTACAATTATGAGTGACATGAAAGTATTTTCCATTCCCGACGGTAATGGCAATGGAAACAACGTCCTCGGCAATGGCATTGTCCCGTTCATCCTCGGGGCGGGCATGAGCGGCGGCATGGGCGGATTCGGATTCGGAGGCGGCTATGGCGGCTGGAACATGATGAACATGAGTAACATCACGGAGCTCTTTGCCATGGGCATTCTCGCTTCGATGTTCGGATGGAACAACGGAGGCGGTTTCGGAGGCAACGGAGCCAACGGTGTCGGATTCCTGGCCAACCAGCTGAACAACGACAATGGCCGTGACCTCATCATGCAGGCCGTGACTGCACAGGGAGAACAGAGCCGTACCGCAACGCAGACGCTCTCCACTATGCTCGGTCAGGACTTCAACCTCGTCAACAGCGGCATCCAGCTTATCCAGAGCTCGCTTGCACAGATCGCTGCACAGCAGGGCACAACACCGCTGCAGATCATCAACAGCATCCAGGCCGGCAACGCTTCCCTGAGCCAGCAGCTGTGTCAGTGCTGCTGCGACAACAAGTTTGCTATCGCAGAACAGACCAGCCAGCTCCAGCAGGGCATGAACGCGGGCTTCAACGGTGTGCAGATGGGCCTGAACCAGGGCTTCAACGGCGTGGAGCGCGGCATCAGCGGCATCCAGACGCAGATGGCCATCAACCAGGGCCGCGACGACCTGAACGTATGTCAGCAGACCTATACGCTGCGTGACGGTCAGAACACCAGCACTCAGGCTATCCTGAACAAGCTGGGCGAGATGCAGACCCAGACCTTGCAGGACAAGCTGGAGGCAGAGCGCGACAAGAACACCGCCCTGAAGGGCGAGATCTCTCAGCTCAACCAGAACCAGTACATCGCTGGCGTGGTGGGTCAGAGCCTTGCTCCGGTTAACGGTGCCCTCGCCGCCCTGAACAAGGAGGTGGATGACATCAAGTGCAAACTGCCAAACACTGTGAACGTGCAGTACCCGAACCTTGTGGCCGTGAACGCTACTCCCTATGTGAGCGGCGGCATCTACCCCAACGGCATGTTCGGAGGCGGTTACAACTACGGTAACTTCGGTTTCTAAGAAAGGAGGTGAGCTATGGGATGCTATATCAATTATCCGACTAATATCAACGGGATTCCGTACTTGCGCACGACGAACACGACCGTTGGTACCGCCACGGTGGACCTCGCACTCGGTTCTTATCGCCGTCCGTTGCCGTCCGTTGGTTATTTCACGGTGCGCATCACCGACGCCATCCCGACGGGAACAACAGCCACGCTGCCCGTCACTCTGACGCGGAATGGTGTGACCCGTGCGCTCACTCTTTTCGACGGAACCCCAGTAACAGTGGCCGAGCTCATCGGCGGGACCGGCGTGTTCACTGTCTTCAACGACGATGAAAACGGCATACTCCAACTGATGAGTCGCACCGTCGTCTGACCGTTCACAAAAGGCAGCGGTTCTGCCGCTGCCCTTATTTTTAACCAACAAAAAATATTAACACATGGATTTCCAAAGTTTAAGACCAGGCAGTGCAATCTATATCCTGCACCGCGATGACAACACTCCAAGACTCATCATCGGAACAGTTCAGAACAAGCCGGAGCCAAAGCCCCGCTATATGGCACAGGCACCAGGCGCAACGCCTAACGTCTATACCGGAACAAATATGATGCAGCCCGTCGTGGAGATTGTGGCAAAATGCGGCAAAGAGGATGTGCCTTTCAGCAACCTCACACCTACCGACACATCGGCCACCTATAACAACGGCCAGACATTCATCACTACAACGCCTGATGCGATGTTGCCTGCCGTTGACGCAATGATTCAAGAAAGCCGTAAGGCCATTGAGCGGGTGGACTACCATAAGGCGGTACTTGTTGAGGGCGAGAAAATGCTGGAAACGCTCAACCCGCGCTATCGGGAAGAGAAGGAGCAGAAGCAGGACATCGCCAACCTGAAGTCTCAGATGGGCAACATCGAGAACACGATGGGTGCTATGATGTCAATGATGCAGGACCTTAAAAAGAGCATTTCCTCGTCAAAGAGCAAGTAGAAATCCTTTAACACCATTACGACTATGTTATTCGGTATTGAATTTCGTGACGAGCACGACAAGCAGGAACTCGTCGAAAAGGCACAAACTGCCAAGGAAGCTGTATGTGACCTCTGGGAGAAGATGGCCGAGCACATGCCAGAACTCCACCAGATCCAGGAGCGCAACGGTCGCTATCGCGGCGGCTATGGCATGGGCTGGAACGGCAACGTAGGCTACCGTAACTACGGCGGCGGTACCAACTACCGCGAGGGTGGCTACGGTCCCTCAATGGGCTACGGCCCAGCTATGGGTGGCTACGGAATGTACCGCGAGAACCCCGCCTATACAGGCGCCGGTGATCGTCGTGGTTACTAATCCCCTTCACACCCAAGAGGGCGGCGGCACAACCGCCGTCGCCCTTCCCTCTAAACCCTAAACTGTAAACTATCATGCACCAATACGATATCATCCCCGAAGATCTACGTAAGTATCTTGCCAACTTCGGCAAGCACTTCAACAAGAAGCTATGCGACTACGCCGTATCGCTGATGATGAAGGCGGGTCCAGACGGCAAGCCGCAGCGCATCAAGCCCATGACGCGCGAAGAGGTGGACGCGCTGCTGAAGACCAACGGTGTGGAACTGAAGAACAACGTTCTCTACGACCACGTGTTCGTTGCCAATATGGTTGCTTCTGACCAGCTCGGATCCAGCGTAGCCGATGCGAAGCATCATGCGCTTGCCATACGCGACTACATAGACGACATCGACAAGGCCGAAGGCTATCTGTTCGACCGCTGGTTCTCTGACATCTGCGGTCTCGGCCCTCACTATATCCCATACTGGGAAGACATGATCTAACAATTCTGTACGCTGCAAATGTATTGCAGCCCCATTGCCTATGATACGCGATTACTTAGACATCGACCGTCACTGGGGTATCCTCGCATACTACGATGTGCTCCCTTCCGACTTCTCCCAGCTCGGTCCTATCCTCCGTGAGTTCGGATGCCCGGAACAGGAGATAGAAAAAGCCTGGCGCACCATCCACCAGGCTAACAAGGCATTCGTGTTTTCCGCACCATGGGCGCGTATGTCCGTCATGGTCGTTGGCCGCGTCACACATCCCTCGCAGTTCATCAACTCCCTGCTCCATGAGTTCGACCACCTGCAAGACACCATCCTCGACTATTACGATGTGCCGCAAGGTACGGAGGATGCCGCCTATCTGCAGGGGTATCTCGGACAGATAGCCTACGACGGCATCATACCCATGCTCTGCCCGGTCTGCCCTTGATTTCCGTCCGGTATTTTGCGATATTAGAAGCAAAAACGGAACGATATGAACAGTTGCAAGGAATTTGTCCTGGACGACGTGATGGCCATTACGACCGTACCGGTTTCCGACTTCAATGCCGGAGTGTCCACGTGGCAGCTTACACCGACAATTTCGGGTGCTGCCTTCTCCCCCACCCTGACCCATTCCATAACGATCGGACAACAGCCAGCCTATTCAGGTGGCACGCTCATTCCGATCATACGATTCACGGGAAAGGCAAAGGACCAGGAGTCTGACAACGTAGCCGGAAGGCTGCATACAGTCAATGTCACATGCGAGGTGGACGACCGCGACAGCGGTTCATGGGATCATCTGCTTGCATTGGAGCGAACGCCAGCCCATTTGCTGCTGACGTTCAGGGACGGAACACGTGCCTTCGTGTTGGCAACGGAAGACACATACCTATGCGAAGTAGAGCGCGACGGTGCCAAGACGTCCGTATCGTTCAACATCCATAACCTGATGGGCATTCAGCTGATCACATCCTAAGTGACCGGCTCCTATCGCCGCGCCAGGGATCCGTACATTAAACGCAAGGACTCGATGGTTCTTGCCCGCTTTGTCGCAATGCCAGAGAAATGACCTCCATACGTCAGATTGATACTGCCGTACAAGGCAATGTCCGGCAGGATGATCGCTGTGTCGTTCTGCTGCACGTCATGAAGCGTGAGCCGTTCTTTAAACGGGTTCTCCTGAACCCATGCGGATGCTGCGGGGGATTTCGACTTCCGCAGGTCAGCGACAAGCGTAAGGTGGCCGATGGCGTTCACCACGCCCTTCCCGTCTGACCACTGCTTATCCATCATCTGCCTCAGTACCTTTGCAGCTCCGTTGGGCAGCGAAGGTGCAACAATCATCACATCTGCCTCACTGTATCGTGTCAGCAAAACTGGCAGCAGTTCGGCCAGTGACAGATCGCCGTATCCGTGAAAGAAAGTCGTGCCGTCAACTCCGAGTTTACTGCGCAACGCAAGCAGCTGCTTTTGGGTGCAGCAAGGTTCAATTACAAACATGGTTCTTTTGCTGTTTCATGGTTATTTCATGTTACCTTTATACGGCAAAGCCCAGACTGTCATGGCCTGGGCTTTGCTATGAAAAAAAAGAGAAATTAATCCGTGATCACGATGTCGTCGCCGGAGTCGTCAGCCAGCTCAGACGATGTTGGGTCGTCCTCCTGGGTGATCGTACCGTACCACTTCATAACGGGATATACCTGATAAGCGCAGGTCACAGTGAAAGTCTGTCCGTGGTCGTCGCCACGAGCTGCACCGCTGTCGCCTGCCACTTGCCACTCGGCCTCGCCGAACTGGTTACCGATAACCTTGTATTCCGCACCTTCATTGGTGACAACACCCGTCGGGAAGAAATACAGGTTCTTGTCGGTGTTACCAAGAACACGGCTGGTGTAGGCCATATCATCCTCGTTCAGCTCCACACGGCCTGTTCCAGTATGGGTCCAGCCCTTGCCAAGGCCGTTATCCTCGGATGTCACCTGACCCGTCTGCGCCTTGAAGTCGATTCGGAAGCCTTTGAGGGCACTACCCGACTTCGGCGTGATGACGTACTGGTTCTTGCCGTCGTGGATGCCGATCTTAGTGATATGGTCGCTGTCGAGAGGAACCACATATACATGGTTGCTCAGACCAGCGGGATTCTCCTTGCAGCCTGAGCCGCTGGAGAGTACGTTTTTAAGATTGCATGCCATAATGATTACTATTTTGTGTTTTGTGTTGATATGGGATTGCGTTACAGAGAGAATCAGAGGGCGGCGTTTTCGGCAAGCCTAATCACGCCGCTCACCTCCGATGGGTATTAGTCACTGGATGCGCTGGATTCGCTGGATGCGGTCTCCTCCTCAAAATGAGCGACAAGGTCTTCCACACCACCTGTGAAGGTGTAGTTGTATGGATTTGCCGTTGCGCCGTCGCTCCATCCTGCGAATACGAATCCGCTCTTCGGAGTAGCGGCAACAGTGATGATGTCGCCATCAGCATAGAGATCCTTCTGGCCAGAAGTGATGGCCACGGTTCCCTCGTTGGTGTTACTGCTGGATACAGTGAAGATGTCAGCGATATAGTCGCCTGGCAGCGTTGTGTACTCGTTCACGGCGTCGTTGGTGGCGAACACCTCCGGGCCGAAATCACGGATGCGCACGCAGGCACGACCGTTAGCCTGATAGTCGAACACACGCAGGTCGGTATTCACCTGACCGATGCTGATGATGGCATCGCCCTCGCGATTGCCGCACACGAACTCAAGGTTGCCCTCGACAGAGGCGATGAGCTGACCGCCCGAACCCATGGAAGATGAGGTTACGAGCTTGACGTTCGGCATCTCAGCGAACTTCCATCCTGCCTGAAGCACGGTGGGCGCGATCTGCGGATAAGTCTCCATGTAACCCTTGATTGCCTGGCGGCAGAACAGGTCGCTTGCATAGATATATACGGTCTGCTCCGGCTTCTTCATGGCAGCGCTCAGGCCACCGTAGAAGGAGGTGAGGATTTCATACACCTGCTTGGCGGTCTTCCCGGAGATGTCGCCGGTCTCGATCAGGTTGCCGTTGGCCTTGCTGATGGTGCCGTCGGTGCGGCGCTTGGCGATGATGGTGTAGAAACCGTCAAAGAGGGAGAGTCCCAGCTTCACCTGATTGGCTGCGGTCTCAGGAAGAGATCGGTTAGCCTTGTTACCGAAGAACACGTTAGCGCGTGTGTCTTCAGCAATGCGGCCACTCAGCTCGTTCAGAAGGAAGATGGTGTGCTCGGCGCTCTCAGCTACATTGGTCTCATCGAAGGGACCCTTCTCCTTGTAGCGCTCGATACTGTCGGAGGTGTGAAGCACGATGCTTTCCACCTTGGCTGGGTTGTCAACGAACTTCCCAAGCTGGGAGCTCTTGACATTACCCACAACATAAGGTCTTGCCTGAAGGCCCTGACGACTGAAGATGTAGCAGGTGTCGATATTCTCAACATCCGTTGTCACCTTCATACCAAGGTCCTCAAACATGGAATCGGTGAGCAGGTATGCCTTTGCCACCAGCTCTGCGTGGATCTTTTCCTTTACGGAATTGATCTGGGCGATGCTAAATGCGTATGCCATAGTTGTTCTTGTGTTAAAGGGTGAATAAATAATTGTGTTTGTGTTGTTGCTAATTTACTTAGTGGGATGTAGAAAGTCAAGGGCAAGCCTACTTCCGTCGCTGCGCTTTACGGATCTCCTCGTAGGTCATGCCGCTGCGGATGGGCCGCTCATTGTTTACCTTCGGAGCTACACCGGTACCGTTGTCTGCCGGTATTCCGCTGGCCGCAGATACCATTGGTGCGGGTTTCCCGGAAAGTTCCTTCACCTCAGCATTCAGGTCGTCAACCTGTTTCTTCAGCTTTTGAACAGAATCCTGAAGCTCGGCAATCTCCTTGTCCTTTTCATCAATGCTTGCATAGGCTTTCTCCAGGTCTGCGTGATTCTTGTTGCGTTCCTCCTTAATGCCTTCCAGCGTTGACAACGATTCCCGCAGCTCGGCAATCTCCTTGTCCTTCTGCTCCACCATCTGCTCTGCGTTGTGCAGTGTAGCGGTGATGCGGTCGATCTCATCCTGTGCCTCCGCGATAGTTTCCTCAGCTGGTGCTTCCTCAGCGGGGGCTTCCTCAGTGACAGTGGTTACCTCTCCATCGGAGACGGTATTGGCACCGCCTGCCTCGTGCGTGGTCTCCTCAGCGGGTGCTTCCTCAGCTGGTGCAGCGGTCGCTGGTGCTTCCTCTGCAGGCTGTTCGGTAGCAGGGGCTTGTTCCTCCTGCGTGGCTGCGGGCTGCTCGGCAACCTCTGCGGCCTTCTTCTCTTCTTCTGTCATTTCTTTATCGTTTTGGGGTTTAGCAATTTCTACTTCTTTTGGTCCGAACGGTGTATTTACAGCAGTCTTTACATGACCGTCCTCAACTTTGACCATAGCGCCTGGATTTGCAGCAATGGCAGCTTTCTGCTGATCATTCAGCGCGGCCATGTCTTTCTGCTGTTCCTGATCCTCTGTGCCCGTCTTTTCTTCGTTGGACTCGTTAGTGGCAAACCGTGCTGCTGGAATCTTCTGGTCGGCCAGTTCAAACACAGCCTCGATGGCGCGGTTGTAGTCACCGATCTCATCCACCAGGACACCCATCACCTCCTTCGCATCGAAGGTCTTGCCGGTCAGGTGCTCTTCCTTCACCAGCGGACGGTTCTGTCTGACGGTCTCGCGGAACTCCTCACCCAGCTTGTCCAACTCGGCCTGCAGTTTCTCCGTCTTACCATCTACTGCCTCTCGGTACTTTGCATTCTTGTCCGGACTGGTCACGCTAACCAACTCAATGTAGCGGTATCCGTCCTTGTCAACCGTCCCGTTGGCAACGCCCCAGAAGGCACACATCGTACCGATACAGCCCATTGTGTCACGTCCGTTCATCACAATCGTGCGATCGCACAACGCAGCAATCAACTGACCGGCTGAGCAGCACAATCCATCTACCCATGCCACAGTGGGTTTCCCCTTCTCGCGGCAATCAGCAAATGCCTGTTCATAGTCAATACGTGCACTGGCAGCGCCGCCTGGCGTATTGAGGATGAAGATATGGCCAACGACCTGCGGGATGGTATTGGCATACAGAATCTGGTCGCGATGGTCTTTCGAACCATACGAGCAGCCGTCTCCATCGCGCGTAACAGGCCCGTCAATCACCACCACGTTCACTATCTGATCATCATCAGCCAGTTCCTCATCTTTCCAGTAGAGATGATTCTCAATGCGGTGGATGTTGCCGACATACAACTTGTCTTCGAAGCCTCGCTTCTTCGACAGGAAAAAACCCTTCTGCTTTTCGCCTTCGAAATCCTTGCCGGCCAGGATAGCCACGCGGATTCCATCCGCGTATTTCTGTGCGATCTCTACGGGCATATCGTAGAAGGTCTGTTCAAAATAGGTTCTTAACATATTAGTTCTTGTTTTTGTGGGACAGAAGTCCGTTGTTTATCACAAATGTAATAAGTTGGCGCTCAGCAATCAAGGGCAAGTCATATCGCCCTTTGTTTTGGAGGTGAAAGGGTGGTATCATTTCCTTTCAGGCATCCTGTGCGTTGGCGGGAATCCTGTATATATCTTCCTGCTGTTCTGATCGCTCTTCTCCTTGCAACGGCACCTTCTTGCAGCTGCCGCAGCGTCCTGCTTTTCTCGTGCCTTTTTCTCCATGACCTTAATGTAGATAGGCGTGCCGTTTGCTGTCTCTCCAAGACCTTCCAGGTTCTGCTCTACGAACTCACAGGCCATGGCCAGTGCCTGCTGGGCATCGGTCATACTGTCGCGCCGTGACAGTTTATCCCTGACGGGCTCAAGGTCGGTACGCCGTCCTTCCACAAAGAATGCGAGAGCAGTACGAAGCATAGACAGCAGATCATCGAATATCTCGTTTTTGCCTGTTCCTTCGCTGTTGTCATCACTACTGCTTGATGATGAACTGTCATCGCTGTGTAACTCAGGTATGCCGACATTACCGTACTCGATAACCGCCTTCAACAGCTTGGAACCGATGCGCGGTTTCAGATAGGTGTTCTGGCAGAAGCGGATATCACGCACCAGTGCGACATAGGCCATCCGCTCACCCTTTATGTCAAGGTATTCGTTCAGCGTGCGGGCAGTCTGAAACAGCAGGTCCTTGTGTAGGTAGAAGGCATCGGCATCCTTCCACTTCTCCGTAAACCGCCTGGCACCCTTGGCGTCGTTCTCCAAAAACAGCAGCAGCGAGTCAACAGCCCTCCCGGCACTCATCCAGGCATCCTTCACCACACGTTCCATGCGTTTCTCGTCGGCTGGCTCATAACCATCTGCGCTCACCATGTTCATGCCGCCGCCTTCATTGAACGATACGGTAAGCAGTCCTGCTTTATGCGCAAGCATCTTGTACCATTCTATCTGTTGGCAGATGCGGATAAGCCGGATTGTGTCAAGGTCTAACGCAGGAACGTCATCCTCACCGCTTTCAGCCGTAGTGTATGTCTCTCTGTATTTCCCCTGCTGTATCTGCTCCAGCCTCTCCGTAACGTCGGCATGGGCAAGCCGTGCGTCCTTCTTTGCCTTTTTCGTAGGGCGCACGGTCGTGGGCGTAATGTCTGTATATTTCTCCCGCAGACGGTCATACTCCGTCAGCAGATGGTTATACAGGGTGGTTCCCAACAGCGGTTCCAGCGCCACGCTTTCTTCCTCTTCGAGATACCCGAACAGTTGCTGCGGCCTGTCCCACCGTGCCGTAGGCATCAGGGATATGATTTCGTTTTGTGTGGTTATGAGCATAATCGTATCGTTTTATCTACAATATCGCCTTCCGGGGCTCAGGTGTCAAGGGCATAAGGCTATTTCCACAAGGCACTGTGTCGCATCATCCATGCCATCGGGTTCCTGTCCTTCCACGAACCGTGACCGAGGTGGATAATATAGTCCCGCAGCGGTATCTCAAAAGTCGGAAGCCCCGCTTCCCGCACGGCCTTGCAGAACCATGCACCAGTGTCGTATCTGTGGTTAGGCTTCCTTGACGTCAGGTTCCACATCCATTCTCCGTTGAAATACCTGATGTCGCGCTGACGCATAATCGGTACGTTCAGCCAACAAAGAAAAGGCTGTACCTTCATGAAGCTGTATCCGAACCGGCGCCTGACGTTCTCTCCCAGTTCTCCCACCCAGGCACAGTCAGGATGCTCACAAAATGGGGATATGTCCTTCTTAACCAGCACATCGGAATCCATGAGCACAAACGGTTCATTTAGATAGTCGCACAGCCATTGCACAGAACGGCAGTGCTTTGCACTTCCGTAGTTGTTGCCAGGCGACGGTTCCTTGTCTGGAAACATATCAAGCCATGATGCCCAGTCTATGATCTGCCCCCTTGTGTTGTCTATGACCGTGACAAGCGGGTTCCTGAGCAGTTCGGCCCATGCCCCGCTCATGGCTATCGGCAGACGGTCGCTGTTGTCGAAGACCGTCACCCTGCATCCCGGCGTATGCTTCCATAGCGAGAGCACTGCAGCGCGTGTAAGTTTCGGTGTGTTGTAATGTACTATTGCTGCGAGCATGTTACTATGTGTTGTAAAGTTTTCCGTTCTCATAGCAGTAAACGGGCTTTCCAGAATACCGGAAGATCCTCTCCGCCTGGCGCACGTCGCTCTCGACGAACAGTTCAGCCCAGGATGCGGCGCTGTACAGTCGCGCCTTGTACCTTGCAGAGCTTATGCTGCCGTTGCGCGTCTCCCTGTCAGGTGCGTCGAACATCTCCAGACTGCCGTAGTCGATGCCATATCTCGCCAGCCATGCCTCGGTGATATCACGGTATTTCTCCAGCCGGTATGTTACGAAAGCGCCGATGCGGTTGGTAGGGATCACCATAGGTACGGCATCGGGCAGATAAGCCTCGTATGCTGACGTGTCCCGGTCGTCAGGCGGATCCTTGCACAGCAGCCCGTCAATGTCCCACATACTCCTGTTCATCCTCTTCCTGTACAGATGCAGGATGTTCCACTCCTTCAGGTGCGTTATCTTTCCCGGTCTGCTGATATCCTCGAACCAGAAATCCACCATCTGCTTGGCCTTCTCGCTTTCGACATATACGCAGCCGTATATGACCTCGCACTTGTCGGTCCGTAGCGCAAGCAGCTCGCGCACCTTCTTAAGGGAGAGTCCCGAGTTCACGCAGTCGTCGATGACGACGACCTTGCCGGTCTTGCCCCTGCGCATCATACCGCCACGCGAGCCGCATGACATCTCCCTTCCGTCAACGAAGGAATCGAGGTCTGCGCACCGTTTGTTCAGCAGTTCGGCCAGCATCAGTGCCGGGATCATCCCTGAACGGGGTATGCCGACGATCACATCAGCGTCCGACGGCACCTTCCACAGGTTCCGCCGTATGCAGTTGGCCATCTCGTCATAGCTTCTATATATCACATCTATCATATATACAGTTTTTTGTTTGCCTCCAGCCAGCCACCTGACTTTCCGGTTGCTAACGGGTGGCTTCCGTGGTCCAGGTGCAGCACGTAGTCGTTGTAGTCTATCCTCCCGTAGGGCAATGACCGATCGCGTATGGCCTTGAAGAGCCATGCGCCGGTGTCGTACCAGCAGTTGGGCCATTGCTTGGTGAGAAGCCACATGTAGTTGCCGTTGAAGTAGCGGATATCGTGCTCCTTCAGCATCGGCACGTTCACCCATTGCACATAGGGGCAGAGGCGCTGTACAAAGCCTTTCCGCTCCTTCTGCGTCTGGATGTCGGCAACACATGCCTTCGTGGGGTCGGCTATCGGAGAGAGGTCGCGCAGCAGGAGCGTATCGCTGTCGATGAGGATGAACCCGTCCGTGAGCACGTCCGTCATCGCGTCGATGGTGAGCGTGTGCCTGGCACTCGCCCAGTTGTTGCACATCTTGTTCTCCCATCTGTCTGGCCATTCCCCGATACGTTTGTCCAAGTCAACCACCTGACCCTTCCTGTTGTCGATGATCTCCACATTCGGCATGTCGCAGGTATATGGCCGCACGGTACTGTTCTCCACGACGACGACGCGCTGATGCTCGCCCATCTGTTTCCTGACCGACCTTAGACAGGCATCCAGCAGCTCAGGCGTGTTGAAGTGTATGGTCATTACTGTTGTTTCCATCTGTGAATTGCTTTTAGGTGTCCGCGAGCTTGGCGGCTATCTCTTTCCTTACTACAGCCGCCCTTTTCTTCCAGTCGTCAAGTCCTTCGTTGTCGTTCAAGCACACGATACCGGCCTGCGCATCACGGATGATCTCAGCGATACGCGATGTCGGTGTTCCCTTTCCTGCGTACTGCTGCCTTGGAGCGTGGGTAACATCAATACCGGCAAAGTACTGGTACAGGGAATAGATATAGTGATTGTAGCTGCGGTCTGTCCGTTTCAAGGGAGAAAGATATTGTATGATTTCCTTTCCGTGCCTTCTCCATACCTCCTCGCACGAGCTCTTCAGTATGGGTGCCATGCTGTGCCCGTTCTTCATCCAAGTCCCCCTGTAGTGTTTCCCGAACGGTTTTGCTATCATGTTCAGCTGGTACATGCACTTGCGCTGGAATATGTTCGGCTTTGCAGGAAACGGCTTCTCGACAAAACGCTGGCAGGGTCTTCCCTCACGGAAAAAGTCGTCGGGCGACAACGGCGACAGCGGGAACATATCATCGTTGGAATAGATGAACCTTTCAGAAAGATCAGGTATCCTGTGTAGGAACATCTCAAAGCATGGTGAAGAGAAACAGGGCGTGTATTCTTCCGGCATAAAATCCCGGTGATAGACCGTCCGTATTTCCGTCAGTCCTTCATCTTGCGCTGCCATCGTAACCATCCATTCACGTACCTGTGAGGGCGAAGCCAGCAGCAGGTGAATGCGCCGCAGCCACGGCATGTATTTCAGACAGCACCTGACAAGTAGTTCCTCAGTATTCCATGATCGGTACCTGACATGTCTAACTGCACCGGAACCGTTGCCTTTATGCCTGGAGAACTCCCGTTGCCATTGGGTGTCGTCAGGGAATACCATTGGGATGACAAGATCAATGTTTCTCTCCATGGCTGCTCACAATTTTCTTACCCGTATCATAGCTGTCAATCAACCCTCCTTTACCGTACACGTCAAAGTGTGCCTTGATACCATACTTGCGCAAGTCTTCAAGCAGGTCGCTCTGGCGGTCGATGCTGGCCTGCAGCGACAGCATCTGGTCTGTTGCCCCGCCGTTGTCTGCTGACACCATATCGTCCATGTCAACGAATTGGTCCATGTTTCCCTCTGCGAATGCGTGAACTCCTCTACGGACTGTTCTCCGCCTGCGTGAACCTATCGAGCCTCCGTTATATAGTGTTTGTATTGCCTTCCATATCCCGTTGTCGTCCATCTGCAGCTGGCGTGTGGTTTGCGCGTCAATGATGGCCTCACGCCCACGCTCACCGACAAGATGGAACTCCGGACCGTTGGTGATGTGGGTCTTTGGATTCCTGCCCATGTACCGCGCCCGGTATGTCCTGCCGTCTGCGGCATCAACGTTGTACTGCCTGCCAACCGTGAGCGTTGACGGGTCGGTGAACTCGTTCACGTTACCCTCTGCATAGGTAAACATACCCGTTGTGAGGCGGCCTGCACCAATGCTTGCGCCTGTCACCTGTGCAATCTGGCTTTTGCTCTTGGCTATCTTGCTGACAGCCATACCCATCAGTCCGCCGAGCAATGCGCTCAATGCGGCAAAGGCGATGGGACCTGCGATGGGACCAAGCTGCGAGGCAGCCTTTCCAAGTATGCCGGGAAGTTGAGTGGCTACTTCTCCCTGTGTCTGTGCCAGGTTGGTCGTCAACGCAGCGATGGCACCGTTTCCTACGGCCTGCAGGGCAATCATCTGGAACTTCTGCGCTGTACTCAAGTTGTTGTTCGACATGGCCTGATAGGCAACCCCGTAGAGGTTGGCGGCCATGGTCATCTTGGCAAAGGCACTCTGCGTGCTTGCCTGTATCTCGTTGTTGCTTTTCTTTGTTGCCTGTACCTGAGTCTGCTCGTTCCTGACAATAGTATCTGTCACTGCATTGCTCGCATCAATTTCAACCTGTGCCGCTGCCACTGGATCTACAGCCTGAGTATGGTCATGAGGCGTATCGCTGACATCCAGACCTGCCCTTTTACGCATGGCACGTGGCCATGTGTCAGGATTGTTCTCGTCAATGGCTGGGAATCCTTCTCCAGACATTTGCGATACAGTTACGTTAAGCCCTTTTGAAACAACCTCAGACAAGTGTCCGATAGCCTCCGTATTGGCATTGACGGCAGTGGTGTTGGTATCAATGGCCGCATTCTGCAACATCGCATTGATCTGGTCGGTGATCATGTCGTTCATCTTCATATTGATGTCGTCCATCACCTTCCTCCAAGCATCGGCCAGTGCGTTCTGCCGTTCTATCTCTCGCTGCCGTTCAAGGGCAGCCCGATCATCGAGGTATTCGTAATGTGCTTTGGCACCGCTTGTGCCGGCCCTGTCTGTTATCACGTAGGTACCTGCACCGGGACCACCCTTTCCTGTAAGGTTCAGTTTCGCCCGTTCGTTGTAATATTCAGGATCTCCGGCGTGCGAAGCCTCGAACAGCGACTGCAGCGAACTGCCGAAAAGGTCAGCCCACGACTTCAGCTCCGTATAGAGACGGTTCTGGCTTTCCTCCAACTGGTTCTGAATGGCCACCCGCTGCTCGTCGAGCTTTTTCTGTTCCTCACTCAGGGAGAGGTTCAGGCTCTTTCGCAGGTGCTCCGCATCCTCCAGTTTCCCCGCATCTTCAAGTTGCTTTATGCGTTCCTGGCCGATCTTATAAATCAGGGCGTAGTATTGTTCCTGCATCGCAAGTCTTATCTGCATCTGCCTGATGGCGAGCTTGTCGGCCACGCGCTCGCTGGCCTGACCGGCTGCGATGAGTTGGTTTGCACGCTTCACCTGGTCTTCCCTCAGTCCAAGGGCCGACAAGACTGACTCGTAGTTCTGCCTCTGACTCTTCCCGTTAGGCATCGCTGCGTCGTTCCATTGTATCTCTGCCTGTTTCTTAATCAGATTCGCCTCCTTCTTGATGGCGTCCTGAACAGCATCGTAGGCTGCCTGCAACTGTGCAAGCAGCTGACGTTTCAGCTCCTCACTGTTCTCAGCACTGGCAATCGCGTCGGCCCATGCCTTGAACCCCTTTTCTCCCATGTCGCTCATCAGTTGTTCCGCATTGAGAGAATAGGCATGTTCAGCCTCTCCCAACAGGAACGACAGACGGCGGCTCAGCTCTTTGGTCAGACTTCCGTCTTCCAGCTGTTTTTTTGTCACCGTGCCTAAGTCGGCAAAAAGGATGTCCATCTTCGTGAGGTTGGCTTGCAGGTCATCCGTGATGGCGTCATACGGACGTTCCTTGGCAATGATCTTGGCGATAGCGTTCACATGCTTCATGGTGATGCTTTCCATCTGCGTCATGTCCTGCTGCATTTTCAGGTTGTTACGCCATATCTGTTCAGCGGTGGCCTTACTCCACTCGCTTTCCACAGTTGCCCATGGAACATGGTCAAGCTCGTCCATCTTTTCCAGATCCTCCCACCACTTTCGGAACGCCTTTGTCTCTGCCTTGCTCACCTCGCCGGTAAACGTACCGCGCAGTTTTGAACGTCGTTCCAGATGCTCCTGTTCCAGCATTTCCAGTTGACGGTTATACAGTTCTTCGCTGATGTTTTCCTCGGAACGAGCTTTCTCCAACGCTTCCTTACGACGTGAATAGTAACGGTCCAGTTCGGCCAGTGCATAGTCAGACTCCAACAATGGATTTGCTCTCTTTTTACCTTTCTTGGTTGCTTCGTCGCGCCAGTTTCCTTCGTTGGTCGAGAAGCGTTCGCTCTTCAGTTCCTGTTGGATTTTCTTACGCTCAGCATTATACCAGTCCAGTACACTCTGCCAGTCTTCCCCCACCTTACCTTCGTCAATGGCCTTCATCAGTGCCTTGTCCTCTGCCAGTACCTTCCTCACCTCGATACCCGGCTTCAGTACGTTCTTGAACTTATTCATCTGATTACGGCGGGCCACCAGCTCGTTCACGTCCCAGGTGCTGTAATCGGTACTCGCAGCATCCACATCGTTGCCCCAGATGCCATCACCGGAATAGCCGCTGGTGTATTGGTTGCTCGTGGTAAAACTGCCACCACTGCCGCTGCCACCGCCGGGCTGCATCTTCTTACGAGGTGTATAGTAACGGCCAGCCTCCTTTAACAGTGTATTGCGGTCATAACCCTTCCAAGCGTTGACTGCCCCGAACTGCTTGCGGTATAGCGCTGCTTCTTTAGGATTTGTCATGTCATAGTAAGTGCTGGCATTGGTTCTTATATCCTCCAGCATGTCCATCTGCTGCAACACGGCAGCAGCGTTACGCGCCCTGTTATCCCCCTTTGAACCTCTGTATTTTCTCAACAGGCGGTTGTAATTGGAGAAACTGGCATTGGTTTCAAGGATTAAATCACCTTGCGATATCTGCCGGTTTGCCGCATTTTCTCCCTTATTCTGCTCTATTACTCGGTCTGTGGCATCACGGACGTTTTTAACCTGGTCGTAATAAGAAACTGCTCGATTAAGGATATCTTCGATAAGTGGATATTTGTTGTCCTTGAAAATCTTCTTTGTCTGTGCAATAAAGGCATTTCGGTCTTTGGCACTGTTAGCGGCTTTTGCAAGAGCAGCCATAATGCGAGGTCTTTGCGTGGGATCAGGAGACATCTTGCGGCCGTTTACAACCACAAGACCATTCTCGCCGGCAATACTGTCATACAACTTACCATACGCTTTATCCCTGTCTCCTCCCATGTCTTTCTCCACTCGCTCGATGGCTGCCTCTTGGCGTTTCAGAGTAAGCGTCTCACGTAACTTACTGTTCACCAGATCACGGGCGCGAGCCAGTTCAAGATTAGAAGATACCTCGGAGAGCATGAAGCCAAGATACTTGCTATACTGATTATTGAACTCCGTGATCAGTTGCTTCTCGGCAGCCATCGCATTTTTCTTCGCTTCTTCCTTTACCAACAATTCTGATTCAGCCTTGGCCAGCCGATTCACAGATTCGGTTGTGCCGTCATTGGCTTTCTTGGCGGCATCAAGCTCCGCACGTGCCTTCGCCACTTCTTTGTTGGCATCCTCTATCTTGACCCTTGCTGCACCGATAGAATTGGTCAAATCGTTCACCTTGCGTTGCTCCTTATCCAACTCGGCCTGGAACTTCGCGGCTTCCCGACCAGCCTCTCTCATAGAGTCTATATATCTATATAGTGCAAATCCAAGAGCAAGGACAGCAGCAAGAACAGCCGTCCATATATTCGCAATCATGGCTTTGTTCAATCCCTCTTGCGCCATCTTTGCTTTGATGGTCGCAACACTTTGTGCCGCTATGGCCTTCTCTGCCGCTGTCGAGGCAGCCGCCTCTGCCAGTTTGGCGTTGCGAAGGGCTCTGCTCAGTACAATGTATTGTTGCGTATGAGATATGAGATTTCTCAGCCCATTTCCCATTGCCACAAGGCCCTCGCCTGTCTTGACAAATAATGCTTCGCCAAGACCTATTTTCAGTGCAGCCCAATAGGCAATGAATGTCTTCAAAAGTACGGTAATCCATCCAAGTGCAGGTCCTACGTTGCCGGTAAGTAAATTCACCAGCCCGCGCAGCACATCAATAAGTCCTCCAAGTAAACGTTGCGCCGTATCTCCTACAAAGGCTTCCTCTATCTCGTTCTTTAGCCGCTCCCACTTCGCAGCAGTGGTCTCGTTCATCTTGTCATACTCCTGTTGGATGGCAATGTTCTCTTCGTAGGCTTGTTTGGCAACACCCAACTGTCGGCGCAGCTCATCCACGTTTTGTGACAAGCCACCGAACACAATGCCTGCTCTGGCACCCTGCTGGTTGAGCTCCTTCATTATCTCCTTCATGCCGCCCATACCCAGCATCTGCTCAATGCTGTCGGCATCCATGTTGCTGTCCTTCATGCGCTGCAGGATCATCAGGATTACCTCCATACCCTGACCGGTATCGTAGAGCTTACGGATAGTATCAGGCGTAATACCGAGTATCTTTGCAATGTCAAAGGCATTGTTCCTGATGGCAGGCATCATACGGGAGAGGGCCGTGGCCGACATCTCCACGCGCATACCCAGGGCATCAACGGTTGAACCAAGCGCAGCCACCTGGTCGATGCTGATACCACTTTGGGCACCTACGGCACCTACACGTTTCACGAAGTCGGTGATGGCGGGAGCCGTTGCGGCACTGGTGGCACGCAGACGGTCAATCGTGGAACCTACCTTCTCCATGGCTACAGCCGTTGCCGAAGAACCGTCAATCAGTCCTTGCTCCATCTGCCTGCGTATCTTTTCTATCTCTCCAGTTGCCAAAGCAACCTTCAGCATCTCCGTGGCACCCTCCTTACCCATTTCAGGCAAGGCCACCATCAGTTTGTTGGCCGCCTCTGTAAAGCCCAGCACGTCTTCCTCCGTCTTCAAGCCCAACTGTCCGGCTGCCACACTCAGGTCCATAAGTCCTGTCAAAGCAGTACGGGTGTCCATCTTCCTCAGCTCATTGCTCAGACGGCCAACCTCGTCGGCTGTAAATCCAGTGGTCTTGCGAACCTCACCCATCTTGTCCGACAGTTCCATCAGGTCACCCATTGTTGCCGTCAGTCTTTGTATGGCCACAGCGGCACCCATATACAGACCGATGTAGGTCTTCAGTCGCGACCATGCCTTGTCAAACGAAGAGGCCGTTCCCTTGCTGCTGGCACCGAGACTCTTCATCTCGATGTCTGCAGCCTTCACCTTAGCAGCCAGTTCGTCAAAGTCTTTTTTCTCTTGTTCGGTAGTGCGCCGCATATTTTGCAGCGCTGCCCTACCCTGCTCCACGGCAATCTTCAGTTCATTAAACGATTTTCCCTTTGGCGCATCAAGCACGGCCTGCACTTCTTTGGTGAGAACCCCTGTCCGTTGCAATTCAAGGTTGATGGCATTCAAGGCGCGTTTCATGCCATTATATGCAGCAGAGCCCTTTGTGGCTGTCAGCAAGTTTTCTTCAAGGGCTTTCTTGGCGAGCGTAAGTTGCTGAGTATCTCCTTGGAATGTACCACGCATTGACTGTACGCCTGTACGAAGGGCTGTGATGAGCGAAACAGCCTGTCCGCTCGCCTCCAGCTCCTTCTGTTTCAGGGCATCGAGATTGGCTTGCAATTTTTGTATCTCGGCATTGGTTGCTTCAAATGTTGCTTTTCCGCTGCCTTTGGGGTCGTTGATAACTGCACGGTATTCCTTCAGCTTGTCAATGGCACGCTGGATGTCGCGCTCGTTGGCCTGTGCAAAACCGCCCTTCTGTGAACGTGAAAGCGTAGATGCGCCCATCTGCTGACGAGCCAACGTATCGTACTCACGCATGCGCTCTTCGACCTTGCCGATGGCGGCTGCGTATGCAGCCCACGCCTTGTCGTTACCCTGCACAAGTGTCTGTTCTTGTTTCAGGAGCTGGAGCAAGCGTTGGAGCTCGTTGCCGCTAAGGTCACGCAATTCCTTCTTGACAGACTGTAACGGCTTTTGGAAACCTGCCTGCAAACGATTGAGTTCAACCTGTACGCGGTTAATGTCGTTGATGAGAGTTCGTGCCGTCTGGTCACTTGCGCCGCTGGGGACTGTGTTCAGTCGGTTCTTGGCTCCGCGTTGTGCCTGACGGAGCTTGTTGCTGTTCATCACGTCACCACTGATATACGCCTCGTAGGCAGCAGCAGGAGTGGCCGACCGCTGCACTTTCTGCAAGGTCTGTATCTGTAAAGTCAACCGCTTCACAGCTTCCGTTGCGCGGTCTATTTCCGCTGCGCCGTAGGAACCTGGGTTTTCCAGAACTGTCCGCGTTTCCTTTAACTCTCTTTTTAAAGTTGCAATGACATCTTTAAGCGCTTCGGCGTTGCGCTTGGCAAGCTGCACGTCCATGCCGACGGTAACAGTTGTCTGTACGTTATTACGTGCCATATATATGTAGTTTTTGTGTTATCTTCGTTCAAATCGGATATATTGTTTTTGTAGGCGTTTCAACTCGTGAGTCACTTCCGCGTCTTTGTCCTGCAATCCCCAGAGTATATAGGCCGTGCCACGGAAGGCAAACTGTGACACAAGCATGTTCTCAAACTTGCGGACCTGCATGCGCATCTCGGAGGTGATAAACGGCTTTGCCTTACGGGGCTTGTTGTCAGGACGTGGTATAGGTCGCCATCTCGGACCTCCAATCGCAGCAATCTGTACAAGCTCGTGATTCTTTCCCAGGGCCAGCTCCACAAACTTTGCATAGCGCTGATACATGAGTGTGAACATCTGAACATCACCGCCGGCTGCCCGCCATGTCTTCCAATAGATGTTGCGCCGCAACCGGCCGCTGTGGTTCTTCACGTCCAACCGGTCAAGGTTACGCAATGCGTCGCGGGTTAGCAGGATAAAGAAGTTGTTAACATACCCTGCCACCATCGGGTCATTCCACGAGAACTGTGTCAGCAGTTGCTCAGGTGGAATATTCTCAGGTGTAAATTTATGTGAAGCCATAATCCTTCATCTTTCATCCTTTATCTTTCATCTGCATAAGGCGGACCGTCACCTCAGCAAGACAGTGTTGCCACCGTCGTTTCAGTTCTCCGCCCTCCCGGTCCACGGTATCAATGCGCTTGTAGATCTCTGTTTCCAACAGCGACAGAGAACCAGGGCCCTCCATAGGAAGATTGGGATTTTTCAGTTCCTGTTCACAAAATGCGACAAAACGTGTTGTGCGCTGTACAGCAGCAATATGCGCCTTCTCCATGCGCTTGGCCAACATCCTGTAGTATGCAGGAGTTCCCTTTGGTTCTTCACTCGCATCTCCCTTTGTCGTGCCGCTTACAATGAACTCAGTATTTGAAAGTGATTCAAGCAAAGCCTGTGCAGCCTGCTCAGCTTCGTCAGGTTCTGCAGTTATTGGTGCCGGATCAATACCATCAATTACGAGTGGTTCTGACTTTTTCTCCGTCATCTCTTTTCGATGAAATGTTTTCTTGAACCAGTCCTTCATCGCATATCTTTTTGTCTGCAAGATATATCATAACTGAATTGGAATCAAGGGCAGAGGAAAAGAATCACAATTAACAGAAATCTCAATATGTTATCTTTTCGAAAAAGATGTTATAACTACCCTTTTGCGTTTGTTGATTTACGGAAAAGTTGTATATTTGCAACGTCAAATCAGTTGTGCGGATGAATATGCCGCCCAAATAGCGGCTTTTTTCATGCACTTACATAGAACCATCTTACACCGCACTGACGAGTGGAGTAGCCGTAAGGTCTCCGGGGTCCCGCACACTGATCCTGACAGCTCTAAGTGTGGTGTATTTTTATATTTACTAACCAGAGATTTGAGCAATAAATATGGATGATAAACTATTTTTTTACCAGAAGATAAGGGAGGAGCTGTGCAAGCGCGGTTTTTTCATTGTGACGGACTTTGCACCGGAGCACTGCATCGGCATCTGCTTGATACAAGATGTCGAGAAACGCACCAAGTATATGGAGTATCTGCAGGAGCACTACCACATGGCCGCCATAAAGAACATCATCTTCACCGTTGGACAGGGAGATTCCCTTGTCGATGGGTTCTACGAAATCCTCATCGGCTCTTGGGACAAAGAGCCGTACCCTATGATATACATTCATATAAGATACAAGGAGCGTTATTACACGATAGCGTATTCTTGTGACAGAATGAAGTACCTGTCAGGCTGCGCCAAAGAAGTGGCAGAATACTTCGTAGATTGCTTGAAGTTCATAACATCCAGACTGACGGGTTATATACAAGAATGGATTACGGAAGGCAAGTTCCCGAAACACCGATTCGGGGAAGGATCTGAAGAATTTAAAATAGGCTTATAGATTATGACAAAAGAAGAAACAAGGAAGACCATAACGATATGAACGAAAAAGCATATAATTTAGGCATACACTGTTATCCTTTTGTGACTTACGCCGTAGAAAGGAATGAGCATAGTGGCAGGTGGATAGGCTCTATTTCTATAGGTGAGATGTATTACGAGACTGATCCATATAAAGACAAAGACAGCGCAGTTTCCGAATTGCTTGGGTGTCTTGAAGCATTGAAGGAGAAAACAGAGCAAGTTATAAATAAATTAAAATAACTATGGGAATTATCAATTTCTTTAAGTCGCTGAAAAGGAAGCGCGAAGCAAAACGTGAGGGTGTTCCGTACAAAGAACGTATGTGGTACAACTATCGGGCCATGCTGTCAAAAGCCAGACTTACCGAAGAATCCTTCATAGAAATCTTCGATGCGGATGGTAGTTATATCAACTGCCCCGGCATTGGCGGCACTGTTATATACAACGACAAAGGCCATAGGTTTCTGTATGAGGTTATCGGTTTCGACAACGATTCACCGAACAGAGATTGGTTGTATGACAGCGACTATATCAATCCGATTGTAAGATATGCCAAGAAGTTATAAAGTGAAATAACTATGCCCCGATACCGAATTGAACACAGATACCCTTGCTACCCAGGTGGCGAGTGCTATTGATAAAATCAAAAAGTTGGAGAAATAACTATGACAAATGCAAGCAAACACTTGTTACAGAGGGCAGAGTCGCTTGACCACCTGGCGACATTGATTTGCGGCTTTGGCTATTACGCCCATCACAATGACGACCGAGAGCACCCCGTTCCCAAGGAGGCCGTAAAGGAATACCTGGAAGTAGGTGCAGCGTTTCAGATGAAAGAAACTGCGCCGAAACTACAGAAACTGAAGAAGCTGGCCGATGCGATGTATTATGCAGCGCAGTACTTGACAACAGATGCTTCTCATCTCCGCAAGGCGATGGACGAATATCATCAATTTATCATCAACGAATTATAACGGGAGAACCAACTATGACATTTGAAGAATTGAAATCAGCGGCGAAGGTATTCCATCGCATCAACGAGATACGAACCTACGTAACACGCGAACGCTTTGACATGGTTGCGCAGACACGCTTCGGCATCGAAGACAAATATGTGCTTGACGTAATGTACGGCATGCTGAACATGACACTACGGCTGGTGGAATATATAGCCGAATACGATAACGAGGAAACCCGCAAATCGAACTGGTATCCGAAAAGTATTAAGTATCTGCCACAGGCCATCGAGATAGCAGAGTCGGCATACAGCATGAAACGGGATAGAAACGATGTGCCCTATGTCGAACACAATAACTACAGGAGTCAAGACGTTCGCCGTTACTTCTACAAGGAAGGTGATGTAAAACACATCCTTGATGTATGCCTGTCGTCACGCTCAGACATCATGCTGCTCTCTGAACTGTTGAACAAAGAAGACGTTACTCTGCATGGCGTTGCGGAGCACATCGGATTTCTGGAAGGTGAGATGAAAGGCAACCACCGCGAGAAGTTCCAGTATTTCGATGGGGATATCTACCTACTCTACGCAAACCCCACAGACCGCATATTCTGCGATTTCACCCGTTGCGGTGACGCAGGTGTGTATGTAGCCACAAAGAGAGGTTGGCGCAAGCTGCTCTATACGCCGACACGTGGATACGTCACAAAGGACGGCAAGATCGACTTCATTGACGACGAAACCTTCTACAGCGATTACATGCTGGAGGGCAGCGGAAAGGGCTTTCTATACGTCGGCAACATTCACGACGACCGCTCGGTGTTGATGGAAAAACTAAGGAGGACTAATTGATGAACTACAACGAATATATCAGGCGAGCTTATGATACGGCATGTAAGCATGGGTTTCACGACAAGAGTCAGCCGAAAAATCACTGGTTGATGATGGCCATTACGGAAGTGGCTGAAATGGTGGAAGCCGACCGCAAGGAGAAGCACGCCAATGTTGCTATGTTCAAGCGAGAAGCCTTTTCAAAGCAGCCCAAAGAGAACAGGAATAATCATTGGATTTACTGCTTTGAGTTATTTATCAAGGACACCTTTGAGGACGAAATGGCCGATGTCTGCATACGATTATTCGACCTTGCCGGGGTGTTGGGGTATCAATATTACCCGTATAATAAGGAGATCTTCCCCGATGACTATCTCCAGTCTTTCAGGAATCAATCCGTAACAGAGAAGGCGTTTGACGTTTGTAAGATATTGACGCGGATCAACACCGCTACTAAAACTCGTTTCCAGCAAGCTATCTTTTACCTCGTAAGTTGGGCCAAGTCTGAGAACATTGATTTAGAGTGGCATATCGCACAGAAGATGGAATACAACGAACACCGTGTAAAAATGCACGGAAAGAAGTATTAATCATCAAACAGAACAGGTAAACAATTTTATTTAAATAACGAATTGCGAATTATGAAGATTATCGGAAAGTTAAAGGAATGGAGCAACAGACGTAAGCGAGAGGAAGCGGTCAACGTACTGGAGAGCGAGTTGCAAGACCGCATGGTACGCATAGATGAGATGATGGACTTGAAAGAAGTGACGGATGTCTATGCTAAGTACGTCTGCCTCATGAACGGATGGTACGAAAGAATACGTGACTGTCTTACCGCTGAGTTCTGCGAGGTCAGCCTGTCATTTATGAATGGATACATCAAAGCACTCCATGACAACGGACTGGAGTTTCAGCGTGGACTGGTAAAGAAGAGGGAGATCATTGAAGATATGCCGAACGGTGCGCTTGAATATTACCGTATGGATGCCATTGCAGACACCAAGAAGGAATGCGTAGATGCCCTACTGAGAGTGATGAAGCAATACGAAACATCGAAAACCAACATCAACACGATTGTCTGCGCTTTCAAGAAAGAAATCAAGATAGACTGACACGATGGCAAAAAAGAAAAGAAATAAAAAAGAAATAAAAAAGAAACAACTATGGCAAGAGTATTTAAATTTAAGCCTGGCGACGTGGTGCGCATGAAACAAGGTGATGCACTTGTAACGCAAGTTAATCATTGCAAGACGGTGTTTGAGAAGCATCTGACTGTCGTGTTCTGCTTCTGGGATGGCAGTTGTAGGTGCTATGTGCTCAACACGGGCGAAGACGGCATCTGCTTAGTCAGCGACGAAGAGCGACTTGAACTGGAGGAAAGAGCACCAATGCCTACGGAAGGAGCACAGCCAGACTGCGCCAAGGAGAGCTATTCACTCGGCTATGTCTTTCGCATCAACAACCGACTTGTAGCAGCAGAAAGCATCGAGAAGTCAATCCGCATATTCTACGATCGCCACCGCTCTGAAGCCATAGAGAAAATCGCCCTGCAGGACAAAGACCTTGCACTGATACAAAACCTTAAAGAGGACTGACCATGAACGAGCTGCCAAAATACAACGTATCGACGTATAACCCGAACTCACTGGCATACAACGAGCGGTCTGACTTCACCCGCCGCATACCGACGGGACTGACCGACAAACAGATGCACCGTGACTCGAAGATAGCTATGCAGATAGTTAAAGCTCACATGGATGGAGAATACGAAAAGGTCTTAGATATCTTCTACCGCAAAGCCAAACTGCTTTCAAATCCACGCTATTGGGAACTAATGCGCACGGTATGGGTGGCTGCCGGCAGTACCGAGACGGCACAGCTGTTTCGCATGATGATGAAGTCAAACAGGCCCTGCAAGAGCTGGTTTATGACACCAGAGGATGCAGCCTCTCTCGATGCAATGACGTTCCCGCTAACAGTCTGGAGAGCCTACGATGCTGTGCGTTATCCCGACATCGACCCTGGAATTTCCTGGACGCTCGACCGTGCATGGTGCGAGAACTATGCCCGCTCGCAAGGGCGTGTCATCAAGCAGCGACAGGTGTCTCGCGAAGACATCTTCGCCTACATCAGCAGGCGAGGTGAGGAAGAGATAATCATCCTCGACTAAAACAGATTAAACATTGATAAACAAAAATAACAAAAAAAATTATGACAGAACAACAACGCAAAGGTATTGAGATCCTGAACAACCTCAAAGCCTCCAAGTGGGCAGACGGAACACCTGTCATCAGTGACGACGACTATTTCTTCCTGATGTCGTTTGTCATCGACAAGCCGAAGGAGATAAGTGTGCCAACACCCTACCCCGTGACGCTGCCAGTGCAGCCGTGGCAACCGCCATCCATTCAGCCATTATATACGGTCAACGATGGGAGATAACTTGCAAAGTTGAAGACAATGATCTACGATCTGAGATGCAAGCTGGGCTTCCATAAACCGAAGCAGCAACACTTCACTGTCAAGCACAAGTTCCGCACCACAAACAAGGGGAGGTCTAAAAAGCGATATTATACCGGTATAAAGGACCTCTACACTATCACATACTGCGAGCGATGTGGCAAGACGCTAAGGGAGAAAAGAAAACGAATTTGGAAATAAAAGAAGCTATGACAGATTTTGAAACACCGCGACTGGCTGATAGAATACCTGTCGGACTTGGGAAGATATTTGTCTGTTGCAAGGATGACTTGGAAATGAAGCCGGTTGCACTTAATGCGACATCCGAATTGAAAGTAGCGGAACCGCGCTATGGAGGTGCGGATCATTGGAAAATGAAAGGCTTCACAATTGAGGGCAAAGCGACATTCACGCGGACATCTCCGGAAATGGAAGAATTACTGAATCAGTGGGATGGTAGAAAGTCAAATGTCATCATCGTACCAAACGAGCTGCAACTGCCCCGAAAATTGAAGAAGGGCTTCCGTGCCACCTACAGGCGTGACACCAAGTGGAAACGTAATGCCGCGCTATGGAGAGAGCGTAACCAAAAAACATTCACAGGCAGTCTCCGACAAAACGGGAATAAAGTGACCTTTATAGGAACGAATCCCTAAGCCCCTTCTCCCGCAATGGTCTCTACCACGCCCGTCTTGTTGTAGTCGAGCGTCGTTAGTGTCTGCTGCTTGATGTGGAACTCCGCATGTTCATCCCACTCATTGAACCTTGCCACGGTGTTCAGGAACTGCAAGTACAGTCGCTGCTTGGGGTTCAGCTGCTGCTGCTTCAGCAAGTGCATCTCGCGCAAGGCCGTACCACCGTTAGATGCGGCCACCATCGGCACACCCACCAGACGGGGATCCACCTGTAGCGCAAGGAAGATGGGCGAAGTGGAAAGCTCCAGTTCCTCCTTTCCAGCTTTTGTCACATCACTGGTCGTCTCAGCCACATCCACAATCTCCACGTTGTGGTGTTCCTTTCCGTTCTGATCCAACCACATCCACTGGCGCATCATCTTCCCGTGGTTCTCCCTGTGCTTCAGGAAATCCTCCATCGACAGTTCCAGTTCTTCGACAAATTTATCCTGTGCGTCCTTATTACCCTGATACCCCGAGTCGGCAAATACCTGGTCAAGATAGTCCAGAGATATATAGATAATCTTACCCCACGAGGTGTTGTTCTCACGGGCTTTAGCTTTGTCATACAGGATGGTCGATGAAAAGTCAAAAGCCTTGCTTGTGAAGATACTCCACCATGCAGGCTGTGGATAATAGGGCTTCTGCCCGCTTGGATAGAACGTCGGGCATACCACCCACACAGGACGGTCCTTAATGCGAGTACGCTGGTTTGACTCCACGATGTAGCGCAGGTCGCTGAGGAGATGCTGTGGCATGGCACAAGGGTACATTACAATGTTATCATTGTCGGCTCCGACAGTGGTCGTGGTTGTTGAGCCAAGAGTTCGCCACTGATCACTGAAATAGCAGTGATTGATATGACGATATTCGTTCATCACTTCAAGTCGGGTCGAGTGACATGGAAGCATGGAAACCTGCACGATCTTTGGATTCCATTTTCCACGCCTGCCGCGCTGGAACCCTACAGTCGGGAAGTAAATATCCAGCATTACATCGTCTTGCTCGCATTGCGTGAAATGCAGGTCCAGATTGTTATCTGCCAAAAATTCCTTTGCACCGGGAACATGAGTCTTTGTTCCGTCTTCTTCCTCGATGTCATATCCCAGCCACGTGCGCTCCCAATTATAGTAAGCCTCACGTGCACGACTCAGCGGGGTCGCTCTCCGCTCCTTCGGTTTCTGTGGCAATATCTCAAACACATCATCCGTTTTCTCTTCTTTCGCTTCCAATTCCTCAACCTTGGCCAAAAGGATCTCCCCGGCATCCTTGAACTCCACCAGGTCGTCTTTACCCATACGGTACATCAAACGCGGTCCTAATCCGGATGTCAGGTCGGCAATATAGCGCAGTGGTGCAGCCGTATAGGGACTGCTCAATGCCAGTGGCGGGATAACCGACGGGATACTGTTGCCAGCTCCCCATTTTACGTAACCATGTCCGAGAGTTATTCCGTCCTTGTCCTTGACGCTCACCACCGAATTGTTTCGTTCGTCAAACGACCATGCAACCTTCGCCAACGGTCCGTTCGACCACGCCCCATTGCCGATACACGTTGCCAGATCCTTCGCCTGCCCGTTCGACGGGTCATTGTCGCCCAAGATCAGCGTCCGCACCGGTCCAGGCTTCAGCGCGTCGATGGCCACATAGCCGCGTTTGTTCAGCTCGTTGTTGATGCGCGAGAAATCTTTTCGGCTTTTTGCCTTTATAATTTTAACACTATTAGCCATAAGAGAAAACGTTTAGTTTGTCTGCAAGATATATCGTAACATGACAAAAATCAAGGGCAAAAACGCGGGGCGCGAATAGCACCATGACCATACGCGCCCCGATACGGTATGTGTTTGCACAACCGATTAAGGATTGACCAGCACCCAGTCTGTTGCCAGCACATCAGGCTGCGACGGGTTCCATCCGCTCTGGATAGTGTTCTGCGCAGTCTTCAAGCAGATACAGCCGCCAGCGTAGATCTGACCGCCGTTCTTGTCGGCAATATCCTTCAGTGCCTGGTCGTGGCACCACTCGCTCTTGACCATTGTCTCTTGTTTCAGCCAGAGCCACATACCCTTACCGTTCCATCCCTCTCGCGCTACCTTAAAGCCGCGCTTCAGTGCAGCAATGGCCTGTCCGAACGTGCCTGTCTGTCCATCGTGCAGCATCTCTGAATCCATCGCGCCACACACATAACAGGTCTCCATGTCGCCGCGTGTGAACGTCGTACCGTCCCATTCGGGGTTATCAACTCTCTTCTGTTTCTCTCGAGCCCGGATGTACTCCTCGGCCATTTCATCATGGTTCATCATAATTGTTTGATTTAATAATAATTGTTTGATTTAATAGATATGTAAAATTCGTCTTATTCGTATTAGCGAGATATTATCAGATTAGTAAAACGCCCCCTAAGTCTTCCGCCTACCTTCTTGTGACCGTCACCATGGAAGCGCGAACCAATCAGGAGATCATCGAGTGCGTCAGTTACATCGGTGCGTTCACGCGGATCCCCTCCAAGCGAATCTTCTGCTGTGCTTTTCAGTTTTTCCCTGCTCTTGTCTTTCTTGAAGGTTCCTGGTATTATCCCTGCATTTTCCATTGCCGTTATAAGGTAGTCGTTTCGCCCAGCTTCCTTGTTAATGCGAAGAGCGGGACTTTGCTGGAATGCCAGCACATCGTTGATGTAGATGTACTTGTCTTCCCTATACATGGCTCCTCCCATGTCAACAGCATTCACGTTCCAGCCCATTTGTTCCAGTTCCTGCACCACCACCTTGTCAAAGCGGTTGTCGTCGGCTCCCTCAACGGCATAAGCCGTATTAGCGCCCTGCTTGATGGTAGCAGTAAAGTAGAAGATAACATCACCATTCCTACGAAGGAAGGGCTTGAAATAGTCAGTAAAGTCTCTGCATAGTGCACGTAATTTACGTTCATTCATTACAAACATCGACTTTAAGACAAGCAGGCTTTCCCGTCCTTCAAACTGTCGCAGCTGTCCGATGACCATACAGTTCAGGTTGGCATTGCAGTCGATGGCTATGCGTAGCGGCTCTGTGTAATCTATATCCGTGTCAAGTGAGCAGTTCCCGGCTGCAGCCTGGCAACCATCCATGTCGATTACTTCCGTCTCGTATGCTGTCGGCCATTTCTGCGAGTCAAGCGCTTTCCCCTTCTTCTTTACGGTAAACTTGTCGGCAATAAGATTGTATGTGGCGATATCATCACAGGTGTAGCCATGTAACTCGATGTCGAAATTTGAATAGAACCCGTCCTTTGCCGCTCCTTTTTTCTGACCAAGAATCTGTATGCGGAACATCAGGTCGGGCAGTTCGCGCTTCATCTGACGGATCCACGCCTCACCTCCTAACATTGCAGCGTTTTCTACGGAAGAGAAGTTCCAGAACGTTTCGGACTGCGATCTCAGGAAATGCAGTTGTTTCAGAAACACTTCGTTCTGTGCAAGTTCAACGGCCAGTCGTGGGTTTGTCTTCTCAAGGTATTTCAGCTCAGCCAGCATGTCTGCTATCTGGTTGTTGATGTCCTTGGTTTCATATATCTCCTCTTTCTCCCATTCGCATTGCTTCTGCGTCAACCCCGCGTCCGAGACGAAAAATGAACTGCAATAGTAGTTGTTGATTGTCGGATCGGTTCCATACCCCCACTGCTTCTTCTCCGTCTTCCGCATTGCTGTCGGCATGAAGTCACCACGAAGTGTAGGAAAGGCTTCCTCTTTCACCCGCGACCATGGCAGGTATTTCGACTCATCGCCGCATAACCATGCAGCATTGATACCGTTGCACGAACCCTTCACTGCCATGCTCGCGGCCATCAGCACAGCCCCGTTCTGGAAGTGCACGCAGTTCTCCCAAACCCTCGGTTTTGCTAATGGATACTCCCACCGCAACTTGGCTGGAGCCTGCCCTCTGAAATAATAAATACCCTCCTCAAACCCCATCTGGTTGAAGATCTTCATTACATTGGGCATGGTGCGGGTGTATAGCTGCTTCGCACTTGCTCCAAGGAACAGGCCGATCATGCGGCGCATTCCCATTACGCACTTTATGTTATAGATGCCAAGCAACGAGGTCTTCCCGAATCCACGTGCCGCCCTGACCTTTGTGCTTCTGGAACCGAAGTTGTAGATATCAAGCTGCCCACGGTGCATATAAATCTTATGCGCCCCGTCGCCAAGCAGGTCCACTACCCCACCCTTCTCGGCCTGGGGATCCTCGACATCCGGAAGCAACTTCGCCTCCAGCTGGTCACTGCTCAAATTCGGGTTTGTTCCTAATCTGCTCATAAATCCTTGCTTGTCTTATAAGGAGCAATATATTCAGTGTTCCTGATTTAGTATTGGCACTTCATCCTCGCTCTCATAGACTACTGTTTCTTCAATATGCGAGCATATAGCTACCAATCCTTCCGGTTGTTCGTGGCTACAGTTTGCCTCCATGACGGCCTTCCTGGTCTGTTCGGCAAGATCTCTGCTGGCAAAGATCCCTTTCTCCGACCGCATTGTCACAGTTCCGTTCATAAGACGGACATCAAAAACGTAAACCTGTTTCATGGACTTTGTGTATTCTCTATATCTGGATTTGGAACGACCTCGGCGTCTTCGATGTTTGCCTCACGCTTGGCCATCATCACCTCCACGCGATTTTCCACAGCCAGTCTTTTCTCGTCAATGTGCGCACCGTATTTCTTCATGATGAGCTGCGCCTGCTCGTCTGGGATATCCTTCTTGGTATCATCCACCTCATGGGCAGATGTTGTAACCACAGGAGGTAGGAATACGGCCTTTGACAGTTCGCCATGCTTGTCTTCCGGCTGGTCCAGACGGTCCAGTTTCATCAGGATCTTTGCCCCCTCGGCCATGTCACGCCCGTTGTCGGTGGCCATGCCGTTCTTCATGAGCCGTTTGCTCACCGCCCTCACCTGCGCCTCGCTCACCTTTCGGTCCTCTGGAGTCACGCTTCTCACGATGAAGTCAAAAAGCATCTTGTCTTTTTGGGCTGCTCGCCATTCGCTTTGCGTGTCTGCATATTTCCCCTTCACCAGTTGCTTGAACATGGGGAACACGTCAAGGAACGGATTGCGAAGCCATTGCCAGTAAACGTGCTGCACCCTGGCAAGCCTGCGTTTCTGTTCCGGGCGAAGATGCAAGTCGTCAATAGGAACGCCGTTCTCAAAGAGCAGCAGCGAGTTCCTCATCAGTTCCTGTGGTAGGCTGCTTGTGTTCATATCCGTATGTATTCACTTTTTGCATCGAAGCAGGGACAGTCTTTTATCCACTCATTCTTTTCAACAATGCCGTTGCCGTTCTTGTCGGGTGAGAAGTCGCGATGCCCGGAGATCCTTGCTCTTGGATAGAGCTTACGCAGATCCATCAGCAGCGACAACAGTGCTGCCTTCTGCTCGTCAGTGCGAGTGTCCTTTGACTTCTTGCCGTCGCGAGCCACACCGCCCACATAAGCAACGCCAATGCTGTTGGCATTATGGCCCGAGCAGTGTGCACCGATGATGTCAACGTTACGCCCGTCATGCACCGTTCCGTCAAGATACACAACGTAGTGATATCCGATGTCGCTCCATCCCTGTTTCTTGTGCTCACGACGGAAGTCATCTACGGTTAAATGCTTTCCCTCCGGTGTGGCTGTGCAATGGATGATAATATCCGTAATCACGCGCTTGGATTTTTTCAGCCGGAACGGTATCAGCTTTGCCAGTGTGGCTGGTCCGACTAAGCCGTCAACAGTCAACCCGTTTTCTCTTTGGAACTGCATAACTCTTTCCTTGGTCAGTACGCCAAAGATCCCATCGGGATAAAGGTTCAAAGCCTTCTGAATCTGCTTCACAACCTCTCCCCTACTTCCAAACTTGTAGATTATAGCCATGGTCGTTATTTTGTTTGTGTCGTTATTGTTTCTGAATGCTTAATTAAACCAACGTATCTCAGGCGATCCCTTGAACCCCTTCTCCCAAACAAACCAGCCGTATGCAGTGGCTGAGCCTGGTGAATGCTCAAAGTCCCCGTTCATGGCACATTTCAACCGCGCACGAGAAACCCACACCCTGCGGGGGGGGTAATTCTGGAATAGCGATGCCCGCTTCTTCCCTTCCAGGAACGTCAGCTTCAGGAACATGGCCACCTTCCTGCCGTCGGGGATAATGGCCAGCGCCTTCTCCACGAACTCCTGCGCAAAGGCATACGGCGGGTTGGTCACTATGTCACCGTCCCACGCCGTATTCTTTTCAGAGAGGAAGTCGGCGACCTCGCCAAACCCACGGTCGGCAAGGTCACGACTCACCACATCATAGCCATGAGCCATCAGCCTGCGCGAGATATGACCCTCTCCGCACGCTGGTTCCAATATAGGCCCACAAAACTGCTCTATCCTGCATAGCCAGTCAGTAGCAGCCGGCTCCGTGGCATAGTAGTCCTTGTCAGCCCGTTCGTGCTCACAGTGGTTCGATGCCCCAATCGTCTTGAATGTCGATGCAGAGCCGCCTTTCCAGTCACGGGCCATTATCTAAACGCAGGATTAGAGTCGTTAATCTCTCCTGTCACAGCATCAATGAAGATCACGTCATTGACATTGCCGATCACCCATTGGGCATTACAGTCCTTCGGTCCCACAGGGCAGCGCAGAGTAAGGAAAGTAGCAGGTGGTATAATACCGTTCCATTCCTTCAACCGCTGCAACGCATCCTCGGCACTCAGTTGTATCTGTAGATTGCTCAGGTCGCTGTCCTCAATCCAGATGTCGTTGATAGGCCAAGGTATCTGAACACCGTTCTTAACGTTTGAATTGACATACTGAACCCACGACCCGCGTTCATTCCAGTAGCAGAACACGTCGTTGACGTCCGTCACATGCAGCTCGTCGATGTTCTCCATTGTGATAACGTCGTTCAGGATGACACGCGAGTTGCGCCACTCGTACTTAACACCTCCAGCGAGATTGTACATCGTCTGGCGGTGCAGCGCCTGGATCTGCGCCGTGCCTGCCGTGAAGTCCTCCACCACGCCATCGTAGTCGTGGTACGCCTCCTGACCATCATTCTTTGGTGTGTCACCCTTGCAGCCCTTACAGCTGCTGATCATCAGTCCTGTAACTGCCAACAGCAACACGCCTAACAGTTGTGCAATAAAATTCTTTTTCATTGTCGTTTTTATTTAAGTTAATACTATGGCCTTACAGCCTTCAATTATCAATAACTTCCTTGCCGTCATCCCATCCGTCATCGGCACTCCATCCGTCCCGTTCCCGAAGGAACATCACACGCGACGTTCCAAGCCATTGCCAGCGGAATCCTTGTGCAAGCAACAGCTTCTCTGCAGCCGGCCACGGATCGCCTGCCATTGTTGCCCTGAGCCCCATCGCATCACGGAGATCTGCCTGGTCCATTACCTCGACATTCTCCTTAAACATCGGCATAGGCATCCAACGTTCAGCAAAGGCCATTACAGCTGCTGTTGCATTATCTACAAGCGCTTCGATATCAGTCGCACTTATCACCTCGTCCTGCTCGTCATCTTCCTTTTTCTTTGCCATGACAGTTTCAACTACATGCTTGATTCGTCCAGTTCTTCCACATATAGGTCCTCGTTCACACAGAGGTCAAGCAGTTCAAGCCTTGTTATCTGTATAAGCACGGCAAACCATCCGTTCTCAATCGGACCTACGGTCATCATGTCGAGGTTGTCCTCCAGATCAATACGTCCGTATTCCCCGTTCGGAGAATCTTCATCATGCCGCTTCCTAAGCCATGTCAGGAAGTTCTGTGCATGCCACCATGCCTCCTCCTTCGCCTCTGCAGCAGCATCACCATCGGCCATATCCCTGGCTCTGACAAAGAAATACACGGGGTAGTTCCTGTAGATGCGGCCACCATCTATATACCCTTCCACGTTTGATTCCATCACAACACAAGGCGAAAACGAGTTAGAGATACCCTTTGCCAGTTCCACCACACCAGCCGTGGAATCTGTCAGGTAAAACCTCCTGTTCCCATTCTTATCGCTGTCCAGTTCTCCGTTCTGGTCGATGTCCCCAGAATTGTCGAGCATCGGCTTGTATGTCCGGCACCATTGCCTTATGATCGAATGAAAAGTCATAGTTGTTTCAGTTTTTCAATTCTTCAATTTTAACCCCATAGTGTTTTGCCGCAGCAACAATCTTCTTATCCTTCAGTGCGGCCTCCGCAGGTTCCAGTGTCAAGTACTCACGGATGTTCACCTTCCACTGTTCGATGCGCTTCTCACGTGCCTTTCCCTCAGCACCGCGTCGGGTGTCGATAAGCCATTTGCGAAGATCTCTGCGTCTGTGCTTCTGCTCAGATGTCAGTTCGGGTTTCTCCGGTTCGGTATGCTGCGACTGACTCACAGCCGAATCCGTCACACTAACATTCCCTACTGCATCCACCTTTACCTTTCCTGTATTCACCAGTTTCTCCCATTCGGCATCAATCTCCATGTATATCTTCTTGACTTTCTCGTCGATCTTTGCAGCAGTCCGTGCCCACTGTGCGGTTTTGTCCGCTGAATTGTCCCCAGCTTCCATCAGCTTCCGCATGTTCTCCCTCGCTGTGTCAAGATCCCTTAGCAGACCCCTTATGGTCGCAGCCTTCTCCTGTGTCTTCTTGGGAAGGAGATGTGCATACTGATCTATGTGCTTGGGCCTTACTACGGCAAGTTTGCTGTACTGCATAGAAACAATATGCTCCTCTGCCGACTTTGGATCCTTTACAGCGGCTCTATCCGCGACGGCATGCGTTACACTTTTGGTTCCCTCCGCATGCTCCTCTTTCACCGGTTTAAAAGCCGCCTTGTTTTCGGTATTCTTCGGAACAGGACCTGAAACGAGATCCTTGTCTGCCATTACCTCAGACAGAACATTGTGTATTTTCTTGATGCCTCTTTTGGCTGCCATGTTGTAGATCATGTCAGGAAGCCATGTGTCCTTTATTGTCACAAATGCCGTGAGTAACTTCACACCTTCCATCCATGCCTGGCACTCAACATCGTTCCAGCCCAAACTCACTTGCATCACGTTCTGCAGTCTGGCCATGGGGTCAACCTCCCGTACCTTCAGTGTACGACCTGCACCACGTAGCCACTGCCCTACCCTGTCAATCATCGACCGCTTCTCAGCTGCAGTCATCTTGTCGAACCTTTTCAGGTATTCGTTGCTTGAAATCTTCTGAATCATAACAATCTCTGATTTTGTCTTTTTTGTGCAAGATATATGTAACATATTCAATAGTCAAGGGCATGTGTAACCACGCCAAATGTTAAATAAACTTATAATATTGCATAATTGCAATAAATTATTACTGCAATATTGCAATAAATCAATAATATTTCGTACATTTGCGGCAGCTACAACATTTTTAAAACCTATTTGTATGAAAAAGAAACGCAAGACACAGTTGCGTGCCGTCATCGGTATCGGCAACTACAAGGGAGGCGTAGGAAAGACTACCACCACCCTCAACCTCGCTATGGCTTTACACTTGCAAGGCTACCGAG
Organism: Bacteroidaceae bacterium; assembly: GCA_017552435.1. Classification (GTDB taxonomy): domain Bacteria; phylum Bacteroidota; class Bacteroidia; order Bacteroidales; family Bacteroidaceae; genus Physcousia. Next base: position 76,041 of record JAFZPZ010000110.1, on the reverse strand, counting down.
TGATGATCATCGACATGGACCGACAGGCCAACCTATCAAGCTGTACGGACTGGAAACCTGACATGGAACTCAACCACTACCCCACCATCTACCATGTACTGTGCGAGGATGCGCCTATCCCCGTATATAGGAGCGAGTCGGGACTCTATTACTGCCCATCCACATCCATCATGAACAAGGTTGACCAGCAGCTGCCCACCATGAGGAACCCCGCCATGAAACTGACACGGGCACTCCAGAAGGCACCTGACGACCGGACAGGAGAAGGTATAACCGACTGGACCACCGACTTCGACTTCATCCTGATCGACTCACCTGTCGGTCCGCAGGTGCTTATCGACAATATCCTGATCGCGGTAAACGCCGTGCTCATCCCCATCAACTTGGAGGGATTTGCACTAAACGGACTGCAGAACTACCTCGCATACATACAGGAAATACGCGAAACAGAAAACGACGAGCTCACAAACCTCGGCTTCCTCGTATCACGCAGGAAAGCCAATGTTAGAGGACAACGGGAAGCAGAAGAACAGCTTAAACAGCGTTATGGGAAACAAGTTCTGCCAGTCGCCATTTCCGAACGTGAAGCAGTTGCTAAGAGCCAACGCGAATTTACGAGCGTATATTCAATCGCCAATGCCGGCACACCACGCGAAGAGTTCACACTGCTTGCCAATGAAATCATCAAGCGCACTAAAACATTATTGCAATAATGCAATAATTCAATATCTCAATAATTTAATATTGCAATAATATTATATTAAATAATTACAATAAGCCAATATAGCAATAAGTCAATAATGCAATAAAACAATACATCATTATGTCAGCAATCAGTAATAAGAACAAAAAGGAAAAGACGCAGAAGATTATGAATGAGTCACCAGACGAAATCCTGCAGCGCAAACGTGCATTAGAGAGTAGGGTGGGGGATTCATCATCCAGCACCGATCCGGAACCTACAGGTCTGGCAGCCGAAAAAGCCATCGGTGCCCTATGCTACCTTCCTAAATCAATTCATCGCCTGGCGACCCGCGCCGCCGAGGACCGCGACCTCACCGCCAAGCGTTTCTTCTTTGAGACCATTGTTAATAGTCTTGAACAACAGGGTATCATCTCTGCAGAACAACGCGACGAGGCATTGACACTACCAAACGAATACGGATGGAAAGGAAGGAAACAATAAACTTATATTGCAATAATATACTACTGCAATATTGCAATAATTAAACCGTGAAATTTTGTCACACGTTGTATCCGCCAGGCAATATTCTCTTGTCTGGCGGTTTGTTTTAGAAGAACTGTTACCTGATGATAACATTCATCATACGCACATAGTACACCCACGTATGATTATACAAAGTTACTAATCTGTCCGAATTATATATAATCTTTCATTATTTATGTTTTCAGTATGTTACTAATCTGTCCGAGTTTTATTTATGCTTATATGCGGCTTATACCCAGCACTTTACAACCACATACGGAAGAAAAGATAAAATAAGGATTATAAGAAATTATCCGCTTTGTTTACTTTTTATTTAAGTTATTTAGTTATACGATGCCGTAACTATTTGATAATCAGTATAATAAGATTGTCAAGTCAGACAATAACGTAACATATTGCTGACAATAACGGATGTATTTACGGACAGTTCCGTAGCTTTTTCAGACAGTTTCGTGAGTATTCTCGGACAAAACCGGAAGGTGATGCGGACAAAACCGGAAGTAAACCGGACAATTTCGTAGTTTTTTACAGACAAAAACGGAACACGGACAAAACCGGAAGTATTTATCAAAATACGGACATTTCCGTAAGTATGTTGAATTATTAACAAAATATAAAATTTAGCAACCTACTGAAAATAAAAGCGAAATCGCTTGGAAGTTTACGGACAAATTTGTAACTTTGCCCTCGCTACAACGATTTAAACTTTTTGATTATGGCAAGAAAATCCCGTAAGGCCGAGCAGCTTCGGCAGGAAATCATCAGCAGCGTACCTGCCGAACAACGTAAGATGATTACTCAGCCCATTACGTTTACCTACCTGAATGGAGAGATGACGATGATGCAGACTCGCATTCAGACGATGATCATGGAGAAACTGCAGGTGAAGATACGCAGGGCATTCGACCGTAAGGCCATACAGGGCTATTTCGGCGACCTTTTTGATAGTGACGACTACAAGCCAATCTATGAGAACGACCGCACGAAGTACCTTACGTTCAAGGTTGAATATTCAGAACTGGGTATAGAGCCTTCACACTACAGTGATGTTGATGTGGCTGCCAAGGCCATGATGCGCATCATCTATGAGAAGGAGGTGGATGGTTACACCCGTAATATCGTGGCGTTCCCGGTGGTTGATATTCCCGACAAGTCGAAAGGTGAGCGGCGCACAGACATCAAGCTGCACATGACTAAGAGTACTGCGGAAGACCTCTTTAAGATGATACCTTACCACATGTATCTCAAGGATGCTATCTTCCTCTTCTCCAGCAACTATGCAGGGCGCATATACCTGCTCATCAATGCAAACAAGCAGCTGGGAACGTGGACAGTGGAGTATGAGAAACTGCGCAAGATACTGCTTACAACCTACGACGAGACAACGAAGAAGGCTACTGTCGATAAGTACCGCGACATCAGCGATTTCAAGAAGCGGGTTCTCGAACCAGCCAGGCGTGAGATTGCCGATGCAGCCGACCGAGTGGACTGTACTTTCGACTACGAGTTTAGATATCCGGCAGGAAAGAAACGCGGTACGCCCGAAGCTATCGTGTTCCACATACATCTGACCGATCTTGGAAGGCGCATCAATCAGAAGAAACTTGAAAGCAAATACAACAAGAATACGGTGCAGAAGGAAGCAGTTGAGGAATCAGCTTCCGGACCCGACATGAAACTATTCTAACCTGGTATAATATGGATGCTTACATATTACAATGGAATCGTTGCCTTGGGATGATCCGCGAGCAATTGCACGACGACCATATCTATAAGACCTGGTTCAACGGCATCACGCTCGATGGTTACGATGAGTCGGAGAACTGCGTGACGCTATGCGTTCCATCGCATTACGTGTATGAATACATTGAGCAGCTGCACATACCGATGATGCAGCAGGTACTTAATGAGGCATTCAAGCCAGGCATACGGCTGCAGTACCGTCTGGCGAGGCAGGAGCCTTCGTTTGGCGAGGTGGCCGACTATCTCAGGCAGCAGGGTTACGACCCGCGCCGCGACACGTGCAACATCCGCATAGCTAACGCCCGCCGCCGACTTGAAGACGGACTGAAGTATTTCCTTCCAGAGGGCTACACATGGATCGCTGCATACGATCAGGTGGCCGAATGGCTCACTGACAACAAGGGTAGGGGATTGCTCTGTGTGGGTACAACAGGTTTGGGAAAATCGCTTGTCTGCCAGAAACTGCTGCCAGTTATTCTTGGAAATGGCGGCAGGCCCATCACAAGCGTGCTGGCCACGGAGCTGAAAGCACGTGCCGCCGAACTCATGAAAGAGCGCATACTTATTATTGACGATCTTGGCAAGGAACCGCGCAAGCACTTCGGCGACATTGACAACACTTTTTTCGAGCTTTGCAACAATGCAGAACGCAAAGGCAACCTGCTTATCATCACAACCAACCTGTCAACAACACCCGTTAACCCTCAGTGGCGGCAGGACTACCCATGCTCCATCGAAGAACGCTACGGACGCGAAGTGCTTGACCGCCTGTCCGTCATCACAAAGGCTGTACTTTTCACAGGGAAGAGCATGAGGCGTTAACAGAATCCTTGCCCCTCTTCACCCTGCGCTGCCATTCCCTTCGCAGGGCATCGACATGGATGTCCGACGTGCCGGTCTCCATGCAGAACTCCTCGATCATCTCCACAGCCGGATACTTCATCCCGTCCATCCTGCGGGCATACTCCTCGTTGAACTTCTCCACGGCTTTCCAGAACTCCTGCCGGAGCAGTCGGTGAAGGGCTGTGCCCTGCTTCTGACTGAAGCATACGTCAAGCGTCCATGGCCTGAGCACACCGTTCTTTGTCAGGCACAGCTTCGGGCACTCTATCGGCACATACATCTTCAGCCGTTCCTTTGTCATTCCATAGAGCTTTTCCACCGTGTCCGGATCTAACTTCAACCCGTACTCGATGCAGTTCTTTCGCGTGTCAGACATTGAAATCCCCGCGTCACCTGGCGCAACCGTCACATCATCCACAGTTTCCATCTTCAGCAAGTGCCTTGCTCCAGGCAGATGCTGAACACAGATCACCTTCTGACCCTTAACCATGGCACCGCCACCCAGTTCATACTGTAGCCAGCCGTGCAGGTAGTCAGTAACTTTCAGCCACGTTATGGCAGGCAACTTGTAGGTCTTTTCCATGCTGCAAATATACGATTTCTTTTCAATATACCTATGTGGAAAAATAGCAATTCATGTTAAAAGAATCAGCCTTGCCGTCACAGATATGACAAACAGGGTAGGGTAGTATGCTTCTTAGCTGAATTTTAACAGGAGTTCACATTTCATTTCCATGAAAAATGCCGTTTTTCCATGGAAAATCTATTTTCTGATAACAGTTCAGATAAATATATGAAACCGCTGATAATCAGCATTTTGCAAATACAAATGCCCCGGTTTTCCCCTCGTTTGTTCCATAACTGCCAGATAACTCAAAATAACTTGATAGTCAAATAGTTATGTACTAATTTCGGTGCAGTTATCTAAAAATCGAGTTTTCGGCTACATCTCTATTGTAAACACATAAAACACTTGTTTTACTTCTAATCAAATATCAACACATCACGCGCGAAACTCCCCGTACCCCACAATTAATAAAATAAAATACACAAATAAAGATAAATATCTCATTATCAATACATTATAAATAATATATAATAAACTCACAATATTTTTTGAAATACTTTTATAGAAACATATTATAAAAATAACCGCAATTTATAAACATAATAAACTGATAATCAGTTACTTAGCGTTTATTTCGCGTTTTGATAACTATCAGATAACGCTGGAAATACGATGCTTTTTGCGCCGCGAAATTTAAGATAACTATCTATTATTTTGGCAGTTACATAGGAAATGAGTAATTTTGCAGCATCAATAGGTACATAATAATTAATGACATCGAGTTTAAAAGCTCTTGCGTCAACTACCTGCGTTGTAGCTTTTACGGGGTAGTTGGCGCTTTTTCGTTGCTATGACCTTGACGAAACTACTTCAAACGGCTATTTTGAATAAAAAAAGTTTATGAACAACAAGCACTACCTTATCGTGATCTGTATCGCCGCCTGCATAATCCTTGCATCGTGCAGGACCACAAAGACTGTAACTTCCGTAGAACAGCACCGTGTGCAGACCCTGATGGACCGCATGGATTCCGTCATCAATACGCGCCAGGTAATCCGGCAGGACAGCTCATGGCGAGAGCTGTTGATGAGTCAGTTCCAGAGCATCCGCGAGAGAAACGACACCAGTCGTACCTTCGTGGTTGATTCTGCAGGAAAGGTGATCAAGGAAACAACGATCATCCGCATCGAGAAGGAAACCAACAGCGAGACCGACCGCCAGGAGCGTGAGGTGATGATGAGCCGGCTGGAGATCATGGATTCCACGCTCAGCGTCATGCGCCAGCAGCTGCAACACTCCGACTCCTTATTGCAGCTCAGGCAGACCACCATAGAAAAGCAGGTAGAGAAACCGCTGTCACGGTGGCAGCAGATAAGACTTTATCTGGCCAACATCATACTTATAGCACTTGCCATCGCAGCAGGCGTATGGGCATTCCGCAAGCGTGTATGGTGGCTCAGCTTCTTCAGAAAATAGCGTAATAACGTTATAACGAAATAACGACATAAGGAAAATGAAACTCAAAACCCTCGCTCTCTCAGAACTGCGCCGCGTAGCCGAGCGCTCCCGTATAGTAAAAGTACCCAGTTCCCTTCGTGGTGGGGTAGGGGGAGAGGTTCTTGAGCGCATCCCCTGGCGTGTATGGTATGTGGCCGCCTCCAACGGCGACTGCATCTATGGTGAGGAATGTGTCACGTTGTCGGTAGATGTTACCGGTGGTCCTGGTAACTATCCGTCACGTCTCGTTCAGTTCACGGCCAGTGGCCAGACGCGCCGCCTTCGCGACTGTTGCATTCTCCGCGCCGACGATTTCATTCTTCGTATTTAATTTTCAATTTTAAATTTTGCCTCTCATGCTCCCAAAAGAATATCTAACCCGGCTTGCAAAGGAAGTGACTAAGAGGTCAGGAATTTGTCAGGCAACCGTCGAGCAGGTGCTTCCTGCAGTGTTCGACGAGATCCGTTATCAGCTTATTGAAGGTAGATACCATTGTGTGCCTATCGAGTCGTTTGGAACATTCGGTGTTGTTGACATACCCGAGCGCCAGTATCATTACACCTATTGCGGTAAGGACGAGATGCGCATGCTCCCGCCCAAGAAGCGCCTGAAGTTCTATCCTACACTCAACCTGCGCAGGGAGATTGAGCAGGGACAGTTCGATCCTACGCGCCAGTCGTTCAGGCGCAACTTGCAAGATCCACCCATCCGAAAGAGAAACAAGATGCGATATCAGCCCAAAAAACATGAAGTAGCGAAAGGTGCTACACTCATTTTGGACAAAACCGAACGAAATGAAACAGATATTTAATAATCATTAACCACATTATTTTGTCGGTTTTAGGACAAGATCAAGGCCAACAGCATCAAGGGAGTACACATGAACCTGTACTTAGGCAGTCGCTTCCGTGCCCGCAATCTCCTTGCCGAATGTAAGTTCAAGGAGGCCGACCTGTATGCCGGCAACGGCAACTTCATTCCAGCCTTTGACAACGAGAACGGCACCACCGAACCGTAGCCTATCGGATCAAAACACACAACATTCAGCCCGACAGCCTTAGTGCCAGCCGGGCTGAAGTTTAATACTAAATGTTAAAAATAATTATATTGTGAAGATTTTACCGAAATTTATTTGGTGTTATAAATAAAATACCGTACTTTTGCAGCAGAAATTTCAATTAAGGCTACAACAAAATAATGGAAAAAGTTAAAATCTCACAAGACACATTGTATCAGTATATTATGGATCATAATATAAAACTGGTACGTATTGCAGAAATAATGGGTGTTTCCGAAGCAAGTGTCAACTCGTGCTTCAGGCATCATAACGATGTACATGGAAATCCTCGCTCTTTCACACGTTATAATATCCGTAAACTCAACGTCGCTCTGGAGCAGATGGCAGACGAACTTCGTGGATGTATGCTTACCTTCGGTAGTGACCGGACATTTACAAACATGCGTGGTAGCACGTATGATCCCGCATTGATAGAACCCATAAAGAGAATTGGTAACTTGCTGAATCTGACGGCTCTGGTGAGCCGTGTGCTTGGATGGAACCAGAACAAAAAGGAGAACACACTTGTATCTCCGTCCTCGAAAAACTATGGCAATATTAGTAAGGCCGATGCCGACCGCATCAACGCTGAATTGCTGGCAGTGGCCGGGGTGCTTTCCAGTTACGAAGTGGTGCCAGATGAAAGCAGTTCGTCATCATCCTCTTCCGAATCTCCATCCGTGAAAACCCCTGAAACAAAGAAAGATAAGAAAGGAACGCGCAAGCGCATGGAAGATACATTTGCTTCGCAAGCATATCCATGGGAAGACACTTCTCTGAGTTTGCCGGAGCGCCGCCGCTTGTATCGTGAGCAGTTCCCTGGTGATGTTTTGCTCTTTCGTGTCAATGGCGGCTACACCGCTGAAGGCGACGATGCCCTTCTGGTGCATGAGATTGACAGATCCATAGAGATATACACCAACGTGGAAACCGGACTTGTCACATCTTATATAGATAGCGAGCAAATGTCTAATATTCTTACTCGTCTAAGTGCCCAGGAAAAGCGCGTGATGTTCACAGATATGTACGGGTGTGAATAAATGATGTTCTTTCTGAAATATTAATTATGTTGGTTTGAAACGTTAAATTTAAACCTCTATTTAATATAAATACTTCATTATAATTTATAATTAGTAATTAAAATATAAATACTGCGGACTTCCAAAATTGATTGAAGTCCGCAGTTGTTTATTGCATTTGTTCTTTCATAAACTGTTTCTAACAGTCTTTTTTCCCCCTTTTTTTTTTTTGTTTTTACGAAGAACACTCCGCGCCTCGCTCAAGGCGGGTGTGGGTGCTGGTGCTGCCTGAATGTTTGCATATATGCTGCGAACACCATGCAGCGAACACCATGCAGCGAACACCATGCAGCGAACACCATGCAGCGAACACCATGCAGCGAACACCATGCAGCGAACACCATGCACTTACGCGCGTACATTATATATATAAAAAAATACGCTTGTTTGGGTGTTTACATTACACTTATAAGTATATTTGTGTGAAAATATGTATAAAAATAAAAGAAAATACCAATCAAAAATAAATAAAAGTTAATAAATAAAAGAAAAACCCGCAAATATTTGGAGGTTAAAAGAAAACACCATACCTTTGCATCAGAAACAAGAAACAAACGCAATTAAGCGAGAAACGGAAACAAAAAAAATGAGTGGTTTCGCTCTGGTGCAATGTTACACCTAAATAAAATCATTGACGGTTAATCCTCCGATACCAAAAAGGGTTTTTTGAAAGTTCTTTGAAATATTGACACCTTGCATGAATAGGTACTAAAATGTAGAAACTGTAAAAGCCTGCATTTGTGCATTAACAGGAAACTGTAAAAGCCCTATTGTTTATGAGTACCTTTGCAAAACGGCTGCACTATTGATTGGAAAATAGTGCTTTTAGGGTACATGGGTGACCTATGCGCATACCAATACTGGGATGGAGTACGCTCTACGAACTATGCGCTGCCGAAAAGAATACACTGCCTATACGATTATGCTTGCATGTCATGTGCGCACTATCGGGCGGATCTGGGTTCGACTCCCTATCTGCCTTCAATGCGTTTATTGCAGAAAATTGATTTATTAACACTCAAAATTTTACAATTATGACTAAGCAAGAAAAATCAAATCAGAAGAGACTTGACAACGCCGCTAAGGCAAGTTCTATGACACTCAAGGCACAGCTCAATGCCGTTAATACGGATGCTGGCTATAAGCTGAAGAGTACGGACAAGGACGGCAAGGTGACAGAGTATGCTATCACTAAGCGTGAGCACCTGGAGAAGAATCTGGGTATGAAACCCCACACGTCTAAAAAGGGTGTCGTGCTTGGCTATACGCCTGCTACGTTCTATGCCGCCGTAGATGAGTCTCTGAAAGAGATTGGTACTGACGGAAAGACTAAGGCTGTCAAGGTCTATGTCGATCGAGTAGTGACGGTCACTATGGATGATGCCAATCAGGGAACCAAGGACTATTCGCTCTATACGAGTGAAGAGGCCGACAAGGTTATCAAGGGTGAGAAGGGCGCTAAGACGTGCAAGCTCTATCGTAAAGCTACTATCAGTGAGTTCGGTTGGGGTCCTGGTCTTATTGTGAAGGTGCTCCGTCAGAGCCGTCAGATTGACGAGGAAGTTAAGCGTGCCGAGGCAAGTGCAGCCAAGTTTGAAGATGACAAGGCTAAGGGTCTCTATATCGTTAAGAACGTGGACGGTCGTCTGATGAAGTTCCAGGTGCGTCTGGAGAGCATCAACGCCTAATCTATCAGTGAGGACTATCTGACAAGTAAGGACTATGGAGCATGATGTCTATTACGAGCGGCAGCGAGCGCTTATCGAGCGCTCGCTGCAGGCCGAGCGTGAGCGTGAGGCTTTTGAAGCGTCTATGAAGAACTATCGGCATGAGGTGGCTGCACGGAAAGCCTATTTCAGGTTGCAAGGTACTAAGCGCAGCAAGATTGTAAGGAGTGGGAAGACTACCGTGCAGTGGAAGAGTACCCATGCTACCTATTCCAAGGGCGAGCGTCCCACTATGCGCACGCGCCGCTTCCCCAACAGTCATATCACGGTCTATTACAAGGCAAAACCGTGCTAACTCTATCTGGCAGCTCGTATGAACGAGGCAGGGGGCTACTATCGCGTCTATGCGTAGGTGGCGGTTGCAAGCCCCTCTATCGGTTCGACTCCGATTGCGGGTACTATTTGTGCGGTGGATCATGTTCAAGTATGTGTGTTACTATCGGAGGCAATGGTGCTGACCGGCCTAAAGCGCACGAAAGGTAATCCGTGAGACCGCTATGTGGAGCTATCGCCTGACAAGCGCGAGCTATGTCTTATCGGCAGTGTATGACAACGAGTAAACCCACAATGGCTCTATCCGTGAGGACATGAGTGCGAGTGGTTGGCTATGGGATAAAGCGTTTGTACGGGCTATTTGTTAGCAGAACTCCCTACTGTTGGGCTACAAGCGTCCGGAACCATAGGCAGAAGTGAACTGAACTATCTACACTGTAAGGAAACAAAGCGCTATCGTGAGCGTGACAGCGACAATATGGCTGGGTGGCTGGGCTATCCGCAGTGTGACTATCTCAAAGACGACGGACAGGAACTATCGCGAATAATGCAGTAGGTGGCGGGCTGCGCCTATCCGTCTGACTACGTTTAAATGTATCTGTTTAACGCTAATCGACAACGCTATGTTGGAAGTTAAGATTGCGCCCGATGCTCCTATCTGCGATTCTTTCGGAGAAGAGGATCTGGAGGGCCAGGCTATCCGCATGAAGGCTATTGAAGCAAAGCTACGAAAGTGAGTAAGCCTATCAACAAGCGGACAACGTGCAGGGTGACTATGCCCTGCACGTTTGCTATCCAGCACACCGCTGTCGTAACTACATGGAGTATGAACTATCAGCGTGACGGATAAGGAGAGATTAAGCTGGACTATGGGCATAACTATTGTGCCTATGCGGTTCGAGACCGTGCTCTCCTACTATTCACTAAAAACTTTGGAGGACAAAAACATGAAAAAATTATCTATCGTGGGCGGTATTTTGTTCGCCCTTGGCATGCTCGTGGCTACGGGCATCGACGTAAACCCCGTGCAAGCTATCTATGCGCTGCTGCTGTTGGGCGGTGGTGCTGTGTGCTTTGCCTACGCTGACAGCGCAGAAAGTGAGCACAAGAATGAAACGTCTATCAACCTGAAAAAGTGGGAGGACGCAGCATGAACACGTATTCGTATTATCAAACTAACTGCCCTAATATCCTGGGCGGTTGGAATACCTACGACACTTTTGAGAAAGCACGCAAAGCGTGTGAAGGTGGTTGGGGTACGGCTATCTATATCTGCACTATGGTGCGAAGTGAAAACAACATCGGTATCAAGGTGGTGGGCGCATTGAGCAAACTGCTATGGCGCTCGCTTATCTGGCAGAAAAAATAATCAAACAAAACTCAAAAATCATTAGTTATGGCTACAAAGAAAATGGCAGGCGCAGCCAAGAAAAGCGCAAAGAAGGCTATCGTGGTAAGCATGGCAGCATTGGCAGCTCAGACGGCTATTGCCGACCTTAAAGCTGAGTTCGGAGAGGATTTTATCCCTATGGATGGGACTGTGATTGACTATACGTGGGATCCGTTCGACGGACTCGTAGCATGATGGGAGGACTGACTATGCCGCAAGAATTTATTGACTACCTCTGTAATGAGTTCGGGCTTGAATGGCTGGACTATGCAGACGAACAGAACTACAATGAATGGCTAAAAACAAAGGAGGACTGACTATGGCAAAATTTGATTTTCCTGCATTCGTCCGCGAATGCTATCTGCGTTCTACGCCCAGCGTGGACCTGAACAAAGTGAAAAGCAAGGTGAACTGTTCTGACCATCGGTTGAGCAAGGAGGAATACAAGCGGATTCTCGTTGAGTTCGGTGTAACGGACGAGAACGAAAAACCTATCGACCCAAATAGCGACCTACTGTTAGGATGCAATATTTGGATAATTCAGAGTGGACCGTGTATTGTGGAATAAAATCTAACAACGAATTTAACAAATAAACGAATTATGGCATTTTCAATCAACAAGGGTGCCGTTGCAGCACCCATCATCAAGGAGATTACTAACGAGGAGATATTGCTGAGTCTCGCAGACGAGAACCAGCGTATTGCTCCTATCAGTGACAACACCGTGTACTTTGCTCCGCTTGACGAGAGCAAGACCAAGGGAATTACTATGGCGCAGCTGCAGGCGAGTGCCGACCTTACCGACCGCGACGGCAACCTGAACAACGGCATCAATGCCTATACGCTCATCAATCAGGTGGCGCAGATCGCCCGTGAGTATCATGCGGAGTGTGCTATCCAAGACCTGTTTGTGGCCGACAACAAGAACCGGGCGCAGGGCAACGGCATCGCTATCAACAAGCAGCTGACGGAGGCTTACCAGGAGCGCACGGGTACGAAGGACATTCCGTTTGCAGCGGTGACGTTTAACAGAGTCTTCTGCAACATCACGCTTACCCGTTATGAAACCGATACCCACATGGCGAATATCGTGGTGGCCACTAACCAGCGTGGCTTGCAGGTGGCTATTGGCGCAAACTGCAAGGCGTGCCGTAACCAGACTATTCTCGGTGCATCGCATCTTGTGAGCAGCTACGGCAACGGAGAGCGTACACAGATGGACGTAAAGACGTTCATTCAGCGAGTGCGCCAGATGGTGCAGGGCTACCGCTTTGCCGACGACATGGAGGTGCTGGAGCGCATGAAGCGCATATCTATCAGTCCTAACGACCTGTTTCAGATGGTGGGAGAACTGACGGCTACCCGTGTGGCCTTCGACTCGTCGAACCGCGACGTTCGCGGTATGGCCAACGGCAACTGCTATCCGCTCACGCAGACGCAGATAAGCCGGTTCACGGAGTCGCTGCTGCTGACGTTCAGTCGCAAGCAGGAGGTGGCGCTGTATGATGTGTACCAGAGTGCCACGGCGCTCTATAAGGTGGCCTCTATGGACCTGCCTAACATCCTGCCACAGAACGAGAGTTTTGTGGAGTATATCAGCGACCGCTACGGACTGGGTATCTAATAAAAGCATCAACCCCTCCACAAAGGAGGGGCTTTTTATAAACTCAAAATCAAAATCAGTTATGAGCAGTTTTATCATTGGCAAAGTTGAGTACGTCAAGGCCGCAGGTCTGATGTACGGAATGGAATCGGCTAAACGTGATGCGCACCGCTGGTTCCTGGATAATGTGCGCAAGGAGTTTGATCACGTCTATGCCCTGAACGTGGCGAGTGTGAACGAGCAGTATAGCCACCACGAGCCTATTGTACCCGACGAGAATAGCTATGACGATGTGTTTGAAGCCTATTGCAAGAAGGGCGAACTCATCGGCAACGACGGCTATACCTCCGACGACGGCATCATTTTCCATCAGGTGGAGGGCGTGATGACTAAGCATGACCTGCGTATAAGGCTGTGGCATTTCTTCCAATCGGTGCTCTATCAGATTGAGAACGAGGCGGCTCACAGAATGGCAGCCGCATGGTTCTTTACCTGTATCAGCAAGCTCTATGAGAGCGACCTGCACGCTTTAGGAGGCTGGTGGGGCGAAGTAGAACTGGATGAAGCAGCGTAATAAATTTAACAAACAAATTAAAATCATACAATTATGGCAACTTTGAAAATCAAGGCCAACAAGAAGGCCAACAACAACGAGAGTGGTAACGTGCAGAACGCACAAGTTTCTAACCCTGCTAACGAGTCACCCATGATGAAGCAGTTCAAGCAGCTGAAGGAGAAGAACCCCAACGCTATCCTGCTGTTCCGCTGTGGCGACTTCTATGAGACATACGAGCAGGATGCGAAGGATGCAGCCGAGGTGCTGGGCATCACGCTTACGAAGGGCGATGGCGTGCAGATGGCGGGCTTCCCCCACCATGCTCTCGATACCTATCTGCCAAAACTGATTAGGGCTGGCAAGCGCGTGGCTATCTGTGACCAGCTGGAGGCACCGAAACTCAATCAACCTGCTGCGACAGAAGAGCCTACGGAGAAGGAAGAGAAGGCGGTGACTGTTCCACTGACACCTGCTGAGCCTATCAGCGAGCAGACTGTGGAGGAAGAGGCCGACCCCAACGGTGAGCCTGACCCCGACGCAGTGGGCGAGATTGTCGATGTAACCGCCACTGATCTTCCCCATGTGGAGTTCTCTACCTATACCACCAAGAAGGGCAACACCGCTCCGCAGATTATCGGCTTTGGAGGTGAGGATGATCCGCGCTGGCAGGGGCATAAGGATGCTGGCCACAAGTGGGTGTCCGCATCATGGAAGAAGGACCTGAACGGCAACAAAGTCTATATCCTGCTGTTTGGCACTCGCTATATAGACGTGGCTAAGGCACTGGCCGGTGCCTACAACACCAACGACCGCGAGGCGTGGAAGCGTGCCGAAGCTGCCTGCATGGCTATCTTTGAGCAGGCACAGCGCGACGGAAAAGCTCGCTGGGAGGCACAGAAAGCTGAGTGGGCGAAGAAGAGTGCCGAGCGCAAGGCGAAGAAGGAGGCCGAGAAGAAGTGCTACACCAAGGAGGATGTAGCCGCTATGCTCAACGACCTGTTGGCTGGCAAGGACATCCCCGAGGATGTGAAGAAGTTGCTGAAGGCAGCGTAAGGAATTGTTCATAGTTCATAATTCATAGTTCATAATTAAGGCTGCGCTATCGGCATGACGGGCAATGACTATGCACAGTAAAATTTATCAGATTTCGTCTAAGCCTATCAGCAAGGACGAATACACAGATTCTGAGACGTACTACGAAAATTCCTTTGCCGACTATATCGGCGACGAGGTGAAGGATGAGCAAGAACGTGAGGACTGCGTGGGATATCTGGCACACGCCCTTCGAGGAGTGTTTACGGCTGTAGGCCGTGACCATTTGGTGTATCTTTAGTCGATCAGGTTTTAGATACCTGTAGGGACGCCAGGGGGCCGACATCCCTATGTGATGTGGCCCACCAGGAGGCCCGACAGGTACAAACCTGATCGTCTCATCGACACTATACAGACATGCACCGGGCACGGAGCATAGCAATCCCAGCACAGGGTACAACCTGCCAGACGGACACATTTAACGCACAGTGAAATAAGGGAAGGCGTAGGCCGGCGTCGTATCCCTACTGTTATACGACGCCGGCCGGCGCCTTCGTATTACACTGTGAATATCGAGCGACTAAAGAGATGTGCCGAGTCCGTTGAGCAGGGTAGGGGAGCGCACCCTGCGGTCTGCAAGGCATCCAACGGTTTTAAACATCCGGTTCACAATTTTACCTGGATTCTACTGGGATATTCCCAGTACATCCAGGTAAGTTACACCGGATCTTATCGACGCTTTAAAGCAATGCGCTATGGATTATGAGCAGACGAAACGATTTGGCGGCGCATACCGCCTGACGTGACTGTAGAGCGGATGATTCATATACCTCGCTTCTTTAACCAGCCTCTCTCAGACGGCCGTCCATTTTTATTCTGATGGCGGCCTGTCGAGATAGTCTGTTAAAGCGGGTATCATCAAACACGTAAAGCATTATGCCACACCGTGAGGCAGTCAGTGAATTTGAAACTTTTAAACATGTAACGACTATGGAAAAATTTAATGGAGCTACAGAACCAATGGAACTGGAGTTCTTTACGGTGATGAACGACGGCAGGCACGGCAAGGAGGTGCATCTGGACGGCTATCTGTATCAGAGCGAGGACAATGGCGAGGGAGCGTGGCGCCTGCTGGAACCATGCGGCGTTTTCATTCCGATCGCAGAGTTCGTACAGAATGTGGCCAAGGAGGACGGTTATACGGACCGGCTGATTAGTGAGGCTAAGCAGTATATCGAGGATATGGACGATGACGGTGTTGTGGAGTGCATCAACGAGTTTTATAACGGACAACCTGCCGACTATGTGCTACAATACAACGAGGTGACAGAGGAAACTCCCTGCGGTCACTATTGCTTTGAAATTTGAAAAAGATTACGACTATGGAAAAAATCTATGCACCGATTGACAACAAGAACCTGATGGAAGACGGATTTGTTGATGACGTGTTCCGTGACTTCTATTATGCTACCGACCATCGCAAGAACAGTGTGCGTCATTTGTTGGGAACGATTAACCTTGGCGATAATGACAAGGAGTTGTTAGGCATGGAGGCGTATGTGGATGTAAAATGGAAATTTGGTGACGCAAGCATTACTATCACGCTTTTGGCCTATAATCCCTGCGAGAGTCTTGATGACATACGAGATGCGGTTTTCAATCACTACCGCAGTGTGTTTAAAGCATGGGAGTGTGACGATAATCCAGATTTGGTAGTTGACTTTTATCAACTGAACGACAAACTGAACGTAATATTCTACTTTTGCGTGGAAGACTAATCTTATCCCGTAGCGGCTTAGACCTACGCCTTGACGCAACTGCGGGAACTACATTAAAAGAAAGTTAATCATAACTTTTGAATTTTGAGTGTTTTTGGGGCTGGTCCGTCGTGATGACGGGTTAGCCCTCTTCTATTTAAAATTGAAAAGTTGAAAGTTGAAAAATTAAAAAATAAATATAGGAGGTAAAATATGGAACAACAGGAATTGAATATGCGTATCGCTATGTCGCTATTGCGGCAGTGCGCATGGGTGTGGGAACACTGCACCAAGAACGCCAATGAAGGCGAGTTCAAGCTGAGTGAGGTACTGCAAGGACTTGGTAAGCGGGCATACGACAGTAAACCAGGCTATGTCATGATTATGATGGATCTGTGCAAATACTGGGAAATCTTTAACAAAACGCAGCCTATTGACGGGCTGACCTTTGACCGCAAGAAAATGTATGCTACGGTGAAGATAGAGAACTTCAGTTGCTCCTTCTTTCTGAAAGATGTGTTTTACGTGACATCCCGTTTTTGCAAGTGGAACTGCCCGAGCATGGCCAGCAAGGCCCGCTTCTGCTATAAGGATGGCGAACGGTGGATGGTACTGCCGGAGGTGAAAGCCGCGCCGAAGGCACGGTGTACTAAGAAACAGAAGGCAACCATTTCGAGGACATCCTCGAAATGTTCTACTGTTTCTCTCTCTATTGCCGACCGTCTGCGGGCTGCGCTCAGGGATCGGCTGGCTGCGTAATCAACAAGATTTTTAACTCAAAACAGATAAGTTATGGCAACGAAATTACAGAGACTACGCGACAATATCGCGGCATTGGAGCATGCACTTACATCAGACAAGTGCGACAACGACATACTGAGCAAATATACGGGCTTCGGCGGGCTGGGCTTCGTGCTCAATCCGCTCGACACCGGAGCATGGGCAGCAAGCGACCTCGACTGCTTCTGCGATACGATGCGCCTTCATAACCTGTTGCGTGACAACAGTAAGGATGAGCGCGAGTTTAAGGCATGGATGCAATCATTGAAGGCAAGCACGCTGACGGCGTTCTATACACCGGCACCGTTTATCTGGAAAATAATGGAGGCTATTTTTGGTGCTTATGTGCCAAGATACACCCTTGATCCTGCGGCGGGTAGTCATGGATACTTTATGAAGGCTGCTGGCTATTATTCTTTAGAGCACATGAAAATACCCAAGCTGGTAGCCTACGAGAAAGACTTATTGTCTGGCTTAATATTGGAGCGTTTTAAGGGTGAGAACCAAGAGGTGCGAGTGAAAGGTTTTGAGACGATTTCAGAAGATGAGCTTTGTCACTATGATTTCGTAACCACCAACGTTCCCTTTGGCGACATCAGGGTGTTCGACCCTGCATATAGCAACAGCGACAATCAGGTGCGCCGCGACGCTGCACGGATGATCCACCGCTACTATGTGCTGAAAGGACTCGACTGTTTGAAGAACGGCGGTCTGCTGGCCTACATCATCACGTCGAACTATCTGAACCGCGACAGCGACCAACTGACAGAGGCTTTGAAGAGTGCCCGCCTGATTGGTGCCTACCGTCTGGCCAACAACCTGTTTAAGGATAACGGAACCACCGTGGGTACCGACCTGCTGGTGTTGCAGAAGGAACAGGGTAGGGGAGATCTTACGCTCGACGAGACGATGCTGCTCTCTACCTATACTGACAACGACTGCCCCACCAACCTGTACTTCACCATGAAGCCCGACCATGTGATTGCCACGAGCAAGACGGTTGATACCGATGCCTACGGCAAGCCCGGGTATGTATATGAGCATAAAGACGGTGTGAAGGGGATTGCGCAGGCTGTTGGTGAAGTGCTGGCTCGCGACATAGAAGCAAACCTGAACGCTAACCTCGATGGAAAAACCGCAGAGCACAAAACGGCAAAGCCCAAGGAAAAGCGCCAGACCAAGAAGGAGAAGGTGCTGATGGCCATTCAGGAATGCTATAAGCAGCTGTATGAGTATGAGCAGAGTTGCCAGACAGAGGATGACGAAGACCGCCGCGACCTGAACAAGCTCTATGATGACTTTGTGAAGGAGTTCGGCTATCTGCATGATGCTAAGAACGTGCAGATGGTAGAGAGTGTGGCAAAGGAACTGTTAGGTATTGAGGTGAAGACGGATGGCCGCTGGCAGAAAGCAGACATCATGCTTCGTCCTATTGCCTTTGCCACCGATGAAGAACCTGGGCCTAAGACAGCACGTGAGGCGCTGGCCGCCAGTCTGAATGAATACGGCAAACCACACATCGGTTATATGGTGGGCCTTACCGGTATGGACGAGGAGCAGCTGCTTGACGAACTGAGCGGAGAGGTGTTCTATAACCCGCTGACCAATGATTATGAAATCAAGGCAAAGTTTATCAGCGGTAACGTGATTGAGAAACTTGAGAAGATTCGTAATATTGGTATGAAGGGATCACGCTATGACGATGCTGTGAAGGCGCTCGAAGCTGCCATCCCTGAGCCTATCCCATTTGCTCAACTGGACTTTAATCTTGGTGAGCGTTGGGTGGATGCCGATATCTACGGCAAGTTTGCCACGGACTTCTTCTATATGCCGAACGATGAGGATAATTATTATGGCCGCCGTGAGACGTTAAAGGTAACGGTAAAGTACGAAGCAGTTATCGACCAGTACGCGGTGAGCGCAAACGTGCATAACGAAAAGATCTGGACGCAGTACAGCGTTTCATCGGAGGCTACCGACCGAAAGGATGGTATCGAACTGTTCACCCATGCCCTGCTCAATACCACACCGAAGATGATGAAGTATTTGCGTGATGAGAAAGGCATGATTGTGTACGACGAGGATTACAACAAGATCAAGATTGAAGATCCTGAGAAGACACAGTTGGCCGCTGCCAAGATTGAGGAAATCCGGCAGGGCTATGTAGAATGGCTGCAGCGCCAGCCCAAAGAGTTCCGTGACCGGTTGGCCGATGCCTATAACCGCCGTTTCAACTGTTTTGTAAAGCCCAAGTACGACGGATCACACCAGACGTTCCCTGGTCTTGATATGGCAGGACTGAAAAAGAAGTACGGCATTGAGCGTTTGTACGACTCACAGAAGGACTGCATTTGGATGTTGCTTCTGAACGGTGGTGGCATCTGCGACCACGAGGTAGGTAGCGGTAAGACACTGATCATGTGTATTGCCGCCCACGAGATGAAACGTTTGGGAATGTGCCACAAACCGATGATTATCGGACTGAAGGCTAACGTGAGTGCGATAGCTGAGACCTACCGCACCGCCTATCCCGATGCGAAGATATTGTTTGCAACGGCCAGTGATTACAGTGCCAGCAACCGCGTGGAGTTCTTTAACAAAATGAAGAACAACGACTACGATTGTATCATTATGAGCCACGACCAGTTTGGCCGTATTCCGCAATCGGATGATGTACAGCAGGATTTGATTGAGGACGAACTGCAGCAGTTGGATGATGCCCTCGACCTATTAGAGGGCATGGGCTATGGCATCAGCTCGAAGATGCGCCGTGGGCTGGAGCAGCGAAAACGTAACAAGGAGGCGGCACTGGAGAAGTTACAGGATGCTATCCGTGAACGTGCCGACGACGTGGTTGATTTTGCCATGATGGGTATCGACCATATCTTTGTGGATGAGAGCCACCAGTTTAAGAATCTCGGTTTCTCCACCCGTCACGACCGTGTGGCCGGCATCGGCAACACAGAGGGAAGTAAGCGAGCCTTCAACCTGCTCATGGCTATACGTACCATTCAGAACCGCACGGGGCGCGACCTCGGAGCAACGTTCCTTAGTGGTACCACGGTGACAAACTCGCTCACGGAGCTTTACAGTCTGTTCCGTTATTTAAGGCCAAATGCTCTGGCCAAGCAGCGCATCACCTGTTTCGATGCCTGGGCTGCAATCTTCACCAAGAAGTCGCAGGAGTTCGAGTTCTCCATCACCAACTCGATTGTGCTGAAAGAACGTTTCCGCTACTTTATCAAGGTTCCTGAGCTGGCCATGTTCTACAATGAGATAACCGACTTCCGCACCGCCGAAGACGTAGGCATTGAGCGACCTGCGAAGCACGCCATGTTGCTGAACCTGAAGCCCACCCCCGACCAGGAGGACTATATCAAGGTGCTGATGAAGTTCGCCAAGGACGGTGACTTTAGTTTGATTGGCATCAAGAATCCCACCGACAAGCAGCGCAAGGCCAAGATGCTGTATGCTACCGACCATGCCCGAAAGATGAGCCTTGATATGCGAATGATTGACCCGTCGTATCATGATCATCCCAACAACAAGGCCAGTCAGTGCGCCAAGCAGATTGCAGCCTACTACCGTAAGTACAACGAGAAGAAGGGTACGCAGCTGGTATTCTCCGACCTGAGTACCTGGCAAGGCAACGGTGGCGGTTGGAACGTCTATTCTGAGATCAAGCACAAGTTGATTTCTCAGTACGGCATCCCTGCCTCTGAAATACGCTTTATCCAGGAGTGTAAGAGCGATAGAGCCAAGCAGCAGATGATTGCCGAAGTGAACAAAGGTAACATCCGCGTGCTGTTTGGCAGTACGTCGATGCTCGGTACCGGTGTGAACGCCCAGCAGCGAGTGGTGGCCGTTCATCACCTCGACACCCCGTGGCGACCCTCCGACCTGGAGCAGCGCGATGGTCGTGCCGTTCGCAAGGGTAACGAGGTTGCTCGCGACTATGCCGACAATAAAGTGGATGTGATTATCTACGCCGTAGAAAGAAGCCTTGACAGCTACAAGTTCAATCTATTAGATTGTAAGCAGCGGTTCATTAATCAGCTGAAGCGTGGCCAGCTCTCCATCCGTACCCTCGACGAGGGAAGCATGGACGAGCATACGGGCATGAACTTCTCGGAGTACATGGCAATCCTTTCCGGCAACACCGATTTGCTGGAGCGTGCCAAGCTGGAGAAGAAGATTGCAGGACTGGAGGCCGAGCGCAAGAGCTTTTATAAGGATCAGCACGAGCAGGAAGCAAAGCGCGAGTTCTGGCAGAAAGAGAATGAACGTCACGAGCGTAACATCCGCGAAGCTCGTGAAGATGTGGCAGCCTTTAATAAGGTGCGCCGTGTGAATGCCGACGGAAGCGTCTATAACGATATATCGCTATTACGTTATAATGTTCCTGCTGACAGTAAGGACCGCCTGAAGGACATCGGTACTGAGCTGTTCCGCATCGACCGTGAGACGCAGACCAACGACACCTACAAGACCATTGGCAGCATCTACGGTTTTCAGTTGTTGGTGAAGACGGTCATTGCCGGAAAACTCGACGACAAACCCATTTACGAGAACCGCTACTATGTGAAGCGTGGTCGTCTATTGTGGTCGTACAACGAAGCAAAGCTGAACCATACGTCGGCTCGTCTGTCGGCAGGCTTCCCATTGTTGGCTATTGAGCGCATACCCGATATTATCAATAAATGGGAGGAGCAGATAGAGAAGAACCAGGTAGCCATCAATCAACTCGCTACCATTCTCGGTAAGAAGTGGGGCAAGGAAAAACAACTCGCCGAACTCCGCACCGAACTGCAGGCGCTCGACCGAAGGATCGAGAAGGAATTACACGAAAGGGAAAAGCAAGGGGCACCACAGCCTCTTGCTTGTGCCGCGTGATACTCTAATCGTGATAAAATCACATTCTAAATGCTGAATTTGTAGAAATTTTGCAAAAAGCGGAAATAAAAACAATCAAAATCGAATTTAGTTATGGCAATAAGGACCACAATCTGTATGACTCCTGATATAACCAGGACGTCTATAGATGAGCGTAACATCTACGACGGCCATCATGACATAATCTTTCACTACCGGCACAATGAGCGGCTGATGGCTATTACACATGCCACAGGTTATCCACACCTGAACGAGTATGACCATATCAGTACGCTGCGGCCACACCATGCAGGGAAATTCAGTACGGGAAGTTTAACGGCGACCTTTAAAACTCTTGACGAAATGGATGAGTTTATCGTAAACGAAATCCAAAACGGAACAATACTGCCTTACAAATAAAAACACAAGACAATGAAACAATTTGCAATCGACGTGGACTTCCGCGTCACCAAGCGCATCTATGTGGATGCAGAAACAGCAGAGCAGGCCGAGAAACTTGCAAAAGAAAAGCTCGACAGCAACCCCTATCAGTATTGCACGACACCCGACAGTTGCACAGACTTCGACATCTACGAGGTCAGCGAGTGCGAGGATGATACCGATGCTGACCCGCTAAAACCTGCTCTCGACTACGTGAGGGAGCAAATGGCCGAGGAAGATTTGGCGGTCATCCGTGCTCAGGTAGATCGCAATTACCGTAATCACATGGCACCCAGCGACTATGTTACAGACGATGCCAAGGTGATCGACCTGCTGGAAGAATACGGACAAGACAACGACCTGCCCGAAGGCTGGTGGGAGAACGAAGGAGATATTGATGACATTTTACTGAAACTTTAAAACAACAACTATTATGATAACAACAGCAAACTACCTGCTGATCGCAAAGGTTGGCGATTTGCAGTATTTCTTCGAGTATGATACTAATGATATTTGGGAAACCCTTGAGCAGTTCTGGCATGAGGACTATCCTGATACATTTATTCAAATAAATGACGATGGGCTGTTTCCCATTGACGTGTTGGCATTGGAGGACGGGAAAGAGATTGACCGTTACCCGATGCAGTTTAACGCTGCAGTGTTCCATGCGTTCTTTGACCATGGTCACAAAGCAGATGGTCCTTATACCATCAATGAGTTTGCCAAGGACATCAAGCGACACAATCGAGAAAGAAACGACGTAACGTCGTTCTTCTTCTACATGTGGAACGCCTGGTGCGAGGAGGAATGCAAGAAGGCTTTCTCTGCTCGAGGCAACAACTGGCAGCACTTCTGGAATAAATGGTGCGGCATCTGCGAAAGACACAGCGTGTTTGGAGCAGCTGAGCGGTTCTATGCCGAACTCTCTCCCAAAAACCGCGACCTGCTCGTGAAGCGGGCCACGGAAGTGTACGAAGGTGATACTGAAATAACCTCTTAAACATCAAACAACATGAGTTACACAATACTTTATCGCAGTATGTTTGTCCAAATGAGTGACGGACGATATATTCCACTCGTAGAGATGGGAGACAACAACGTTTATGACATATCGTGGAACGGACACCAACGACGCAGCCGTAGTTGGCAGCAATGGGTCATAAACCAGCAGTACGATAAATTGGCTTTTACCCGTAGCGAGATCATGAACGAGGTGGAGCGTGTTATCAACATCGAGAAAGAACGTGTTGGTAAGCCTTATGCCGACTATGAGCATAAGGAGGGCGTATATACCGAGCAGGAGATTGAAAAGAACTGGGGCTATTACTCAGGCATCGCCATTGAGGGTAAACATTGCAACAACACAAGTGCGCAACAGGTTCGCAACTTCTTTCTGAAAGGCTTCGACCAGGCTATCAGTTTCGATGATCCTGATTTGGAACTCGACCTATACTGGTGTACAGAATATCCCCATTGGGAGCATCGCTACGCTAAGAGTGAACAGGAACTGTTGCAACTATGGGAAGAACTGAAAGCCGAGAAGCGCAACATCTGGATAGGCTACCGCCGACTGTCTGACTATCTGTGGAACAAATACCGCAAGAAGTTAGAGAAAAAACCCAAGGAGGCGAAGACTGTTGGATTTGTTGTTCAGTTTGGCTATCGCTATGTGGAAAAGATGACTCCACGACATCTGCATTACACCGCCCATCTGGAGTATGCTTTTCAGTACGCTTCGCGTAATGCAGCAGAGAAGGTGGTGCAACGAATCAAGACTCGCTATACGCAAATATCTGAAACTCCCTTTGTCATTCCAGTTCGCAAGAATGGTCAGAACAAATGGGAGAAGGCAGCATAAATAATCCAAAAGCATAACAACTATGACAACAAAGAAATTCTGGTGCCACTATATTGGCAACGACGGCAATACGCCGAAGAGACGCAACATTGAACTGACAAACCTCAGTGAACTGCTGCCCAACATTGGCAACGAGAAAGCGAAGACGCCGCTCTGGTATGAACGTGAGGAAGAAGACGAGGGCTACCGAACCTATGTGCAATACTTCCTATACGCCCAACTGAGCGACAAGGTGGCTGCAATGATAACCGTTGTGAGTGCAAGCCTATTAGAACGTATGCAGCCAACCGACGCAGAGATTGAAGCAGACGGACAGATGCGCTGGCAAAAATTTCTCACAGAACATCCCGATGCCAGTGATGACTACAAGGCCAAGGAGCGCAAGTGGAATGAGGAAAACATGGAAGGCAGAAAGAAAGACCGTGATAATCTTCTGGCGCGTCTGAAACTGGCGATAGACTATGACAACTACTTGCTTTCTGTATCTTCATGGGTGAAATGCTCTGACATCCGTGCCTACGAGGAAGTGCAGTCACCAATCCTCTCCGGCCTGAAAGAACTCCGTGCTATGGGATTGGAACGGCGCGAGGAAGAACAGCGCAAGCGCAAAGAAGCCGCCGCGAAAGCTCGCGAGGAAGAAGCCCGCAAGCGTGCCGAGGAAGAACGCCAGGAGCAAGAGCGACTGACACAGGAGGCCGAGAAGTTCAAGAACGGAGAGAGTATTGCAGGATGCGATGTGGTGGATCTCTGCCGCCGCTACGGTATCGCCATCCATCTGCGCACTGTGCATAACCTGCAGCAGGTCATTGCCAACATCAACGGCAAAGGATCTTGTCAGTATTACCGTACTCGTGGTAAGCGCCGTCCGCAACTCGACGGCTGCTACAAGACCGCCACGGAATTGTATAATTATCTGCAAACAGCATAATTATAACTCAAAATCATTATGGAAACAATTATTCCCCTACAAGACCTGATTGCTGATTTGTGTCAGCAGCACATTGCCGCGCAGAACGAGGTTCCTTGCACAATGCACGACCCTGAAACAGGTGAAGACATTACGAAATTCTGCGGTAAGACATACAAGAATCTTACGTTCCAGCAAGTTCGTGATTTGAAGACATGCAGGGAATATGGTATTTACCACAATCTCTGTCAGGCTCAGGATTATCAGGAATGGCTCTACTGCCATCCTGTCGATCGGAATGCTGAGTATTATTTACGAGAAATGAGAAAGAACTTACACTAAAAACTCAAAATCATTATGGCAAAGAAAATCATTGCGACATCAAGGAACGACATCAAAGGCGATATTCGTCTTCTGATAGGTTATGCGGAGGAATTGAAAGACCTCATGGCATACGATGATATTCAGGTGTCAGCCCGCATTAAGGTTGACGCCATCGAAAGAATCTCTCAGATAATAAAGAAGAAAGTTTATCACTACACATCAAACGATTAACGACTATGGAATCAACAATCAAAGTGAAGGCAACGAGAAGCGAGTGGAATATCATTGCACGCTTCTTCTGTGTGAAATACTGCTACGAAAGCGTGTACGACGGTGTGAGAAAGAGCGACGGCAAGAGCGTGTATCTCTATAAGATAGACCTACGACACGCAGAGGAAGTAGGACGGCTGCGTGGCACCTATACTGCACAAGGACTGGTGAAGAAACTGGCTCCAGAACACCCGTACATCGGAACGGGCTATGTGGATGACATCATAACCGACCTTGCCACAATCAAAAAACTCTTCGGCAATGACCTTGGTTTAAAGCAACTCTTAATAGAAAAATTACAAGCAGCATAACTATGGCAAACAATAAATTCCAACTGAATCAGCGTGTAAGAACGCCGATAGGTGATGGTGTGATAGACACCATGCCGTACAACGAAACGACAGGTGTGTATGGTGTGTGGCTTGATAAACCATATATTAATGATGGTGGTGTGAATGAAGGACACTGGAAGCCAGTACCCGAAAAATACATCATAGCAATTCAATAACTTAAAACCAAACAACATGCCAGAGAATTATTTTTTCGCAATCCTCGTGCTCCTCGCTTTGATGAAGTGGGGATGCAAGTAAAAACTATTTAACAAACTCACAACTATGCGAGTATATGGTTTAACAAAACTCAAGCAGCTATGGAATTTGCAATCAACTATAACAACGGCTATGAGGTGGCGGTACTGATGGAGGATGCAAGAGGACTCCGACGTTGGCTACCGCTGCGGAACTTCGGCGACAGGCAGGGCGATGCAAAATGCTTCAAGTATTACGACTGCCCGAAGCTGACCGATGCTCAACTACGGATGCTCATCAAACGTTTCGACCGCAACGTGAAGTATGAGCGTATCAATGGACGGAGATTTGTAAAACAAAACAAGTAACAAATATGAGAACTATCAAATGCACATTCAAATCAAACGGCGAGGTCATCAAGGTGACGGCCATCGTCAGTGACGATCTGACAACAATCAGTAAGTCGAAGAAGAACCAGGCGACCGACATTGTTGACGAGGAATGGAACGACGGCAAGACGTGGGGCATTGTCTTTGCAAGCGACAAAGCCGACTATGAACTTCACTTCAAGGTAAAGAATCACGTCAGGACACTGGAGCCAGTCAGAGCCGTAACATGGGTAGGAGAAGACCGCAGTATAGTTGACGACTCACAGTATTTCAAAGTTAAACTCTGAACAAAAAAACTATGAACAAAGCAAGACGTAAGCAGCTGGAAGACCTGATCGAACAGCTCGGAACAATCAAAGACGGCATCGAGGCCGTCATGGACGAAGAACAGGAAGCCTTCGACAATATGCCCGAGGGCCTCCAGAACAGTGAGCGTGGCGATGCCATGCAGGAAAATATCGACAACCTCCAGTCGGCCATCGACAGCCTGGAGAGTGATGTTATCGACTATGTACAACAAGTAATCGACGCATAAAATATGGGAAGATTCGGATATTGCGACAAATGCAAGAATGAAGGAGAATCGTGTTGTAACAGATGCTATCGTGGCAGCTACTACGAACACGATTGGGATAAAGGAGAAAGGGAAGGACCGTATGGACCGTACTAACAATGTCTTTGAACTTACCCTGCGTGCCAAGGACGGACGGGAGCGGCGCACACTGGCGTGGCTCCCGACCGAAGCGGTCAAGCAGGACTTCTATAAGAAGGCCCATAAACGTGGGTTGGAGATAATTGAAAACAAGTATTAACTAAAAATAACGCTTATGATAGAAAATTGGATCTGGGCAATTCTTCTGCTACTTGTGTGGCTGAAGGGTAGCAAATAATTTGCAGATAATTATTTGCATAAATCAACAAAAAGAAATATCTTTGCAAGCGAAAGCTATAACGAAATCATTTAAGACCCCGGACTGATCGGTTAAACAGTTAAGATTATGACAAACGTATTCTTTATCACCTACGGCGGACGCGCAAACAACGGTAACACGTATGTACCCTACAAGACAATGGCACATTCAGCAGAAGAGGCCATCGCAGTTATCAACACCTGGAAGCCTTACGGAAGGAAAAACTCTCCAGACTGCATCGTCGTGAACGAGCGCACAGCAGAGAAGATCCGTGAC
Source organism: Bacteroidaceae bacterium (assembly GCA_017552435.1). GTDB lineage: Bacteria > Bacteroidota > Bacteroidia > Bacteroidales > Bacteroidaceae > Physcousia. The sequence goes on along the minus strand of JAFZPZ010000110.1, from coordinate 48,132 downwards.
CTGTTCCGCAACGGCTTCGGCAACTATCCAAGTGGTGAGCCACGCACCTACGCTGGCTTCCGCACCACGGGTTGCGGCGCATGGGAGATTGGTTTTCATCCTGCACTTGCCGACACACTGGAAGAGCACGAGCGTATCTATAACGAGCAGCGCGAGGCAGCCAAGGCAGAGCGCATGCGTCAGGCTGAAGCCGCCAAGCAGCGACGCATGGCAGAACTCAGTGAGCCGCGACATGGCTGGTACCATGTGGAGCTTGACCTGGAGTTGATGGTGTTTGCCACCAAGGGCAACGATTATATCACCACCTCCACCTTTGAGGGCGACATCATCGCCGATAGCGGAATGGATGCCTACGGCAAGGCTGTGAAACATGTGCAGGACAATCCCGCAGAACTGACCCATCGCGGTAATATGGCCAATCTCCAGTTCTGGGCCAATCCGGATAGCAGCGGTTTCCGCTGCACCTTTCTCGGCGGCGCCCCAAGAATGCTTTGCTCATTATGATTAACGAACTAAAAAGAAAACAACAATGAAAAAACTACTTACAATCGCGCTGCTGCTGTTGGTAGGACTGACAGTCAGCGCTCAGGGAACCTGGTCTGTCACTCATCGTCAGGCAGATCCTCTTTTGGGGCAGGAAGCACAAGACGTGTATGTTTACAATGTTAAAGGACTTGGATCTCTCGTGGTATGGGATTGGAGTAAACCTTCTTTCCGTCTTATCACCGACCAGGGATTCTTTCATCAGGTAGCAGTTGCAGGCACAGGACTGTGTGTTCCTGTAAATGTTGGCTTCTACGACAATAACGACAAAATGACTACAAAATTCCAGGTTATTATGTTTATTGAAAATAACACTGGATCAAAGTTTATATCGACTGGTGGTTTTTATGTAGGCGGACGAGGGAATATCAGGAAGATGTTGTCACGCTTAAAATCTGGTGACGGCTATATACGTGTCGTAGCAGAACTATATGACCGTCAGAACTTCGATATGATTGTAACACCATACCAGCAGTAACGCACATTATTATATCATATAATACGCCCGCTAAGTTTTTTTGCGGGCGTATTTTTATTCAACGGTTCAATTCTTATCTGTATCAGCAGCAAAAGCAATGTCGTTTTCTCTAAGAAAATCGTTTACCATGTTTTCTAAACGATTTTGACGTTCAAGAAGAACTCGGTACTTGTCAGTGAGATCATCAGCGGTTTTTGACAGCTCAGCTATTTGTGTGCGCAGAGCATAGATTTCTCCGTTAAAGTTTGTCTTGTTGTTTTTACCACCAGATAAATCCTGATAACGATTGCTGTCAATGAGAAAGCGGAATGGCGAAATGTTTAGATGACTGCAAGTTTTAAGGAAATCTGTAATGGGAAATCTGGTTACGAGCAGGAATCGGTCGTGTGGTTTTTGTGGACTCACACCCATTGCTTCGGCAACATCTTTCCAAAAGATCCTTCCTTCACCATCGCCAAACGTATGCTCAACAGCTTGTCTGTCCCAAAAGATAGGGTGCCAGTAGTCTGGTACAATCGTAGCATTTTCCCGATTAGGTACAATGTGGTTGTTATCTTCCGAGACAAAATAGTGACATGGCATCCGAAGTGCGTTGCAGATCTTAATAAGCACTTGAACTGATATAGTCACATCGTTTGTTGTGTAACGGCTGAATACCTGTTGTGTTATTCCACACCTACGTGCAATCTCCATACCAGAGATATCTAAGACATCGGATAATCTGCTAAATAGCAAATTGTTAAAACTCCATTTCTCCATAGCTTTATTATTTTTGTTATTTGTTACTCGTTATTTAACATACGAAAATGATGTTAAAAATACCCCAAATCGTTTGGCGATTCACGAAAAAGTTGTATCTTTGCGCCTAAGTTACAACTTTTTAGTGAATTTTGGGCACATTAACCCGAAAAATTTTACAATATGAGGCGTTATTTTAGAAATCTGCTGATGGCCCTGTTGGGTAGAAACCCGTTTCAGCTTGAGCTGAACGAGGTGAAAGAGAAATTTGAATCGGCTGCAGAGAAAGTAGGCATGCTTAATGATATGTACTTCAAGTTGCAGGACAATATGGTTACTGTAGAGAGATGGCTCATTGACTACCAGACGCTTGTGGAGAATCTTAGAGAGCGTATCAGGGATAAGGATGAACAACTGTCTCAGCAAGAGCATGATTATCGAGCAGCGAAGGCAGAATACGAGAAACGTATCCAAGCATATAAACTGAAATTGACGTAAAAGATACTCTTAGGGGTTGTAGGAGACCTGTTATGAACGAAGTAAACTTGAAGATACTGAATGCCATACCGCTTGTGGAAGTGATGCGCGGTTGGGGATATGTAGCGAGGCGTGAAGCGAGAAGTTCCGCGACAGCATCATATCTGTGCCCCTGGCATGACGATCATCATCCGTCCTTGGTGGTTGATAAGGTTGTGCGCGATGGCGCTACAGATCTTGGATTCAAGTGCTTTGCCTGTGGAGAAGAGGGCTACGGAGCCATTCAGTTAGCCGCAAGGCTCATGGGATTTGATGCTGGCAAAGTGCCTAATGAGGATTTACCGCAGGTCTTGAACGAACTGGCTACCCGATGCGACGTGGACCTTGAGCCGGAGGATGACGGAAAGCCATGGAGAGACAATCTTCGAGTGAAAGTCGTTGGATGGGATGTTTTCCGCGAGGAGGAAAAACAATATGATGCCTGGACGGGAGAACAACCGATATTCGAGCGCGGAGAATGGACGGAAGAAGCACTAAAAGCACTTGGCTTGAAGGTGGTGCTGGCTACACGGCGGGCAAAGAAAAGCGACATACAGGGTAATGCAGCTGAAATCCGTACAGGTGATATGCTTACGGAGTTTGATCCTGACACAGGGGAGCCGTTATATCGTTGCTCATTCGGAAAGGATTTCTACCGGGGTCCGAAAGCAGAAACTAAAACCATTTCGGGATGGGGCGAAGCCGTAGAGCATACTTTTGGCGTGGAGCCCATAGCGCGTTTTGTCAAACGAGATACGCCAAAACAGGGTGGGGCGGTCGTCATTATTGTTAAGTCAACAAAAAACTACCCAATGTTTGTGTTCAGATATCCATGGGGTATCAAGAAATACGAGCCGAAGGCAGGATATGGAGGATCCAAATGGACTTGGTGGAACGTTGCCGAGGATGCTGACCTTGACCATAGGTGGTATGCCGACTGCGACTTGAAGGATGCTCTTGATGATGCTCTGAACAAGGAGGGTGTCATTCCACAGCCGGATAAGCAACATCCGTTTGTGATAACCGAAAAGGATAAGGACGGAAACATCAAGAAATACCGTTTTGAGCGTGTGGTGATCTGCTCAGGTCCGAGGGATGCCATTGCGGTATATTCACATAGTAATGCGCATGTTATATGGTTACATTCAGAGACAAGCGGATTCAACAACAAGGGTGAGAACTTACGACCTAACAGGTGGTTGCGTGCATTAATCAGGAAGTTGCAAAGTGTTACTGTTGAAGGTGGTCTTTACGTTTGTTATGATGAAGATTCTACAGGTCTGGCTGCCAGTCAGGCCATCGCACTTAACTCTCCGCAGGTGCATTGGCTTCGCCTTCCATCAGAGCTTACTCAGATAACAGTGGGTCAGCGTGGCAAACCTGCTAAAAAGCTGAAGGACGTGACCGATTTTGTTGGCCGTTTCAGTGAGGTAGAGGCAAGAATGCCTGCTGACCTGCAGCACGACGACCCTGTTGACTGGTTTGATAATGCGCTCTTTGACACCCCAACAACCCAGTTCTGGCAGTGGGAGAGTGAGCGAAAAGATGCAGACGGCACAGGTAGGGCACGCTATAAGTTTGATTTGCGCAACACGCCGGTATTCTTACGTGCCCGTGGAATGGTGCGCCGCGTGATGCAGCAAGGGAAGGTGTCGTTTTCGCGTTTCTTCCTGTTGGGAAACGATAATATCTACACCGAATGCTTTCCGGGTGAAAAGGGAAGCAACAAACTCGTGGCCCAGGCGCGAGACCTCATGGCCGAGTGGCTTCGGGCGCACAAGGAACACAACGACGAGAAAGGTGCGCTTTCTCGTGCTATATATTCAGCCAAATTGGAGCAAGGCACTCTGGAAAGCATCGAGCAACTTGATTTCGACGAAAAGAGCTACGGTGAAGACTTTGATTATTTCTTCTTCGAGAACACCGCAGTGAAAGTTTCACGCGAGGAAATACGGGCCATACCATATAATCAGATGAAGTGGTGGACCAATTCGGAAGCCATTCTTGAAGGTTCGTTTAGTATGCTTACGCAGGCATGGCATGTGGTAAAAAACCAACGTTATGATGAAGAATTAAAAATACATGAGGAAACACTGCTGTCGCTGAATACCCATGAGGAACGTGCGCAGGAGAACATGAGGTGGGACACCTGGTCATCACTTTGGAAGTACAGACTTATCATGGATAAGCCGTTGGATGAAATGCCTTTGCATTTCCGCTTCTTGTTCAATGCTTCGCGCATTTTCTGGGAGAAAGAGGCCGCAGGAGAAGAACTTTCGGCTACAGAGAAACAGGTGCAGGACATGTATTTCATCACGATGCTTCATGCTATAGGATCGGCTTTGGTGCGCCATCGTTCAGCTAACCGTCAGCAATATATACATATCACGGATAACGGCACACGCCGCGAGGATCTGGCAAGTGGAGGAACAGGAAAGACCGCAATATTGGAACTGCTTGGGTTGATGCGTCGTGTCCTGAAGGTTGACGGAAAGGCATTAGAGGGTGGCAACGTTACCTTGACGCAGGAGTTAGACAAGGTAGTACCTGGTCTGCATAACATTGTAGCGCTTGACGAACTGCCGCAAGGTTTCTCGCCCAAGACACTATACAACTATACGCTTTCGCTCACTTCAAGAGGACTGTACAGGTCGAGCGTAGTGCTTGAAGGTGACGACCTGCCCAAATTTGTGGTGGCCAGTAATGAGCAGCTTGATCTTTCATCCGATTCAACTTCACGCCGTACATATCAGGTACTTGTTTCTGATTGGTATCATCCCCGGAGTATGGACGGGTCGCGTCCGGCACATACGCCTGCTGATGATTTCCGCAAACAATATGGCATTAAGGAGGTGGCGAGAAACCTTCCTCCAACGCTCCTGAATGAAGCAAGGAACTTTCTGTTGGGGTGCGTACAGTTGTTTTTCCAATATCCCGATGAAACCATGCGACCGCCTCGCGACAGCCGTGCCCTGCTTCGTCAGGCACTGGCAGCGTCGAAAGATGAACAGTTCACACGTTGGATAGCTTCGTATCTTGCCGACCGCCGTCATATCGGTTATCCCATTGCCCAACGCGAACTCGCTATATCACTGCTTGACTACTGCGGTATTACGATTGGCGAGAAGACAATGAAGGCTGCCTACAAAAGGATTCGTGACAATATTGATGATTATATCCGAACGAGTATCTATGTGGTGGATCCTCCGGTTGTTTTGCTAACACCCACCGATCGTGAGAATGGATTTCGCAGGTGTGCAGCCTGGCAGCATCCACGCGGCAGCGATGGGTACAGTGTTGCAATCGACAATGCCGGCAACCGGCAGCCACGTGAGCTTGTGAAGAAAGCACCATATCCACGTGTGTATTATTTCTACCGCAAGAATGCCATTCCACGCCACTTGTACGACGAGGCACATGCAGGCGACAGGGACTGGGTTCAGGCGGCACCGGAAACAGATCCTGAGAAATCAGAAAGTCAATAAAGATATTAGAATGAAAAAAAACAGCCTTATCACCATTATCCAGAAGTCATGTCTGACAGGACAGGCCGTTTGGATATACCGGGGACCGTCCGAACGATCAGCGCGTTTGGCATACTGGCGTGCATGTAAACGGGAGTTGGAACGGGTAAGGCAATGGGGTGAGACGCTTGCAAAGCGACGAAGCAATATACAGAGGCTACTCTCTTGCGACAGCAGTTCCAGCAGCGTGCTTGATGCAGGACTAACCGCCGAGCAAATAGAAGCTGCCAAGCAACTGTTGGCCATAGGGAAAAGGGAAACCGACGGGAAAACGGAGTTCTATAACCATATCATCGAGGAGCGCCGCCGCCGAAGTATCGACCGTGAAATTCGTCGCAAAATGCGTGAGCGCGGAAGTTATCGCTAATGCCAATTATGATAAATAAACAAAACGACGAGAAAGGAACATACAAACAATGACAACAGGACAAGCAATCAAGACTTTACGTCAGTCACAGGGAATGACACAAGCACAGTTGGCCGAACAGTGCGGCATGTCGGCCAATGCGATCTGCTCGTTGGAAACCGATAAGGCTTACCCGCCGAAGACCACCATCGAGCGAATTTGTCTCGCCTTGGGCGTGCCGCAGTCATACTTCCTGCTGGCAAGTATCGACGAAAGCGATTTCCCCGAAGAGAAGCGCGTGCTATATCGTGCTCTCCTGGAACCGCTTCGCAAGGAATTACTGAACAACAAATAAGCATATCATCAATGATAGACCCGGATAAGCCAAGACGCATACGCTTTCAAGCCGAGGATCAGCCGGATCTTCCAGAAATAAGTAAGCAGGAAATAGAGGCCGAGCGTGAGTTAAAGCGTAGGCGTAAGGAAAAAACCAGGCAATGGCTTGAAGAGCATTTCGACTGGCTGCCATTTGGTGAAGTGTGGTAATAATCTGTAAAAGAAAAAAGATGATGGTTGATAACAACAAACAAAGCCTTCCTAAGAGCTGGAGCGAGCTGACATGGCAGCAGCTGTGCCAGATGTGGGAAGTAAAACAACGTTATGGCGGCAATAACGATGTCGCCAGAGTTGCTGCGCTTCTTGCTTTGCTGCATTGTAACGTATATCATCCACGAAAATCAAGCAGTTCAAATTTACATCCTGTTACAGGTGAACAACTTTACCAACTTACTGATGTTGATGGCCGTTTGCGGACTGTCACTGCACGAGAGGCGGCGTATATGGCGAATAAGGTTCTTGCATGGTTTGACTTCCCGTATGGCGATCCAGGCGAAAAGGAGCAGCGCGACAAGCAGGGAAATGTCATTAAGGAGCGCCGAGAACCAGTTTCAGGCTATGTCAGTTTTATGCGCGACGCAATGATGCTTCCGATCGAGACTTTGAAAATTAGCTTTCGGCACTTTGCTTTGCCAGGTGTTGCTTGCAATAACCTTACATGGCAGCAGTATCGGAGCCTGCAGACAATTTCTCCACAACTGTTTGCGGAGGGCATTACCGATGATCAGGCTTTGGTCTTACAGGCGAAGTTCTTGGCCAATATCCTTACACCCCGTACTATTGCCGTACTCGACACCAGTGGAGGAAGCATTCGTTTGCGGCCACATTACGAATACCGCTACAATGCTGAACAGGCAGAAGGTCTTGTAAGTTATTTTGAGCGCAATTTGAAGAAGGAAATTAAACGCGCACATATTTTAAGGCTTTATGCCAAGCTCACAGGTAAGAACAAACGAAATGTTCAATGTTCAATGTCAACCCTGTTTCATATCTGCTTCCAGACGTACCAAACAGCACTCAACTACTACTCAATAGCCTATCCTTTGTTGTTTACGAGCAATGAGAGTGGCGATACTCTACGAGATGCACTGACCGGTGAGGTGGGTACTGTGAACACCATAATGAAGTATGCTGGATATGCAGAGCAGCAGCAAGTGTACGACTCCAACTTGCCTTTTGTTTTGGATATACTGAACACCATGGTGAAGGATGCAAAAGAGATTGAGAAGATGAACAGTAAAATGAAAAGAAAATCCTAAAATTAAAACATAGAAATTATGAGCAAACAACAGATCTTTATGCAGGGTATTCCTGTCACATCACCCTATTATGACCGTCTAAGGTCACTGAAAATTGATATGGATTTTGTTCCATATAATTCTCCTGAATACCATCATCTGAAACGGCAGATAAAAGAACTTGAACTTCGGGCGCGTAAGCGCATGGCTCTTGAACCTTTCTTTGACGGAAAACGGAACAATATGAACTTTGACTAAAAACAGAACAATATGAAAGTAATAGCAATTATCCAACTTATCTTATGCAGTATATGCCTTATTGCTTTAACGTATCATGCTATCAAGTCGTGTCTCAGCATTCGCAGAGAGGAACCTTTGCTGAATAAAATACTGATGCTAACGTTGATCAGTCATCTTCGCAGCAATGTTGATCAAATCAACGAAATGAAAAAATCATTTGCGGATCTCATAAAGCACGAGGAATACGAGGAAGCTGAGAAGCTGAAGCCATTTATCTTGAAGGCTGAAGATAGCTTGAAAAAGTCGCTGCATAGTTTTCGGAAAATGTATGGCGACGAATGTTGTGAGGTTATTGTGGCTGATGTAAAAAGAAACGACGAGACATGAACTATCGAACAAACGATAAAACCAACGGTAGCGATATTATTGGTATGACAGAAGAACTGCAGCGTAAAGTGGATGCAGCTGTACGTCTGATACAGTCGGCGGCCTACACCGACGGTTCGCCCGTAGAGGTGGCTTACTCTGGCGGCAAGGACTCTGACGTGATCCTGGAGCTGACGCGCATGGCAGGCATTCCATATCGCGCCATCTATCACAATACCACCATCGACCCTCCCGGCACCATAAAGCATGTCCGTGAGCATGGTGCGGAAATCTTTCAGCCTGACAAGTCGTTTTTCCAACTCATTGCTGAGTATGGGATGCCAAATCGTTTTCAGCGTAAGTGCTGCAGACTCATCAAGGAAAAGAAGACACTCGATCGCTGCATCATGGGTGTGCGCAAAGCAGAAAGTACAGAACGCGATAAGAACTACGAGGAGCCTACCGAGTGCCGCGTCTATGGAAAGGGCCGCAAGAAGCAGTCCGTAGAAGCCTTCTATCCTATCCTGTACTGGACCGACGAAGACGTGGTGGAGTTTATTACTGGGCGTGGCATTAAGGTTCATCCGCTCTACTACCGCAAGGACGGAACCATCGACCCTAAGCGTCGCCTTGGTTGCATGTGTTGTCCGTTGGCCTACTATCGTAAGCGCATCGACTACTTTCGGCGCTATCCTGGCATGGTGCGTGCCTATCTGCGTGCTGCAGAGAAGTATCGCAACACCCATCCCGACGTGGATACCGTGAAGAAATATGCCGACGTGTATGAGTGGTTCACCCGTGAAGTGTTCTTCGAGCGTCAGGCATATTGGGAAGATCACAAAACGGTAACGCAATTTACCCCCCCCATTACCGGGAATTTCTGGAAAAGTATTTCGGCATAAAGTTATAAACAAATAAACCAAGAACAATGAAGAAGATAGCATTCAGCACACGCTACGGTCTGGAGCAGGCGGTTATCGACCTCATCAAGACGATGACGCGACGCGAAGACAAAAAACTGAATCATCCGCTCGTAACGTCCATCTCTGAGTGGGGCATTGACGACAAAGGCAAAGCAAACGTCACCATCACCTATTCCACCGGTCTGACCGAAGACGTATATCCTGCTTATCAGATAGGCGAAGAGGTGGCCGTGGCACAACGTTACGAAGAAGCTATCCATCCCCTCGATTGGGTGAACAAAATGCTCTACGAAGACGAGCCCGGTTGGAAAAACAAAATGTTCGTCCGTGCCGACCTCATGCCCCATCGCATCCGTATCACAGGCATTCGCGTAGAACGCTTGCAAGACATCAGCGAATCGGATATAGTCAGCGAGGGAATAATAATGAGGTTTGGAGAAGGCCAGACCAAGCCCTTTTATACGTTTCCGAAATCGGACTGGGACAATCCGAGTCATATCTTTTTATCGGCTCGCGAAGCCTTCGCCTCCCTCATCGACCGCATCAGTGGCCGTGGCACCTGGCAGCGCAACCCTTGGGTGTTCGTCTATGAGTTTGAACTGATAAAATAATACAATTATGTTAATACAAATCACCAACCGCTGCCACATGGGCTGTCCGCATTGTATGCAGGATAGTACCGCACGTGGCAAGCACATGACCGAAGAAACCTTTGAACAGGTTGTGGAGTTTTGCAGGCAGGCACGGCCTTTGGTCGTGTCCATCACAGGTGGCGAACCCACCGAGAATCCTTTGTGGCACGTTATGGCTCGTGCTCTGATGGGCCTGCCAAGCGTAAAAGTTCTTTCCATCCTTACCAACGGCGCATGGATCGAGGATACTAAACAGCGCCTTGCAATGGCCCGACTTGTCCGTGAGTACAAAGGTCGCGTAAAGGTACAGGTGTACAGCCATCCCAAGTATTATAAAGATCATGAATGGACTGTGGAGCACAAACAGCAGTTCCGTAGTATAGGCTGCATCCCCGACTTCACCAGTCCAATCTTCATGCAGGATCTTGGCCGAGCTCGTAAGAATTGCCAGGAAGAGGTGCGACAGAGCGATCATGTGCCGTCGTGTATTAACTCTCACCTGCTCGCCCTCCAGGCACGGAACCTGAAACACTTCCTTACGATGGCCGCTCAGGCTGGCAAGTTTTGCCGACCGCTAATTGATCCAGATGGCAATATACACATGTCCGAATCGTGGCTTTGTCCCACCGTAGCCCACGTCAGCGACGGAGCAGGAGCAGCTTTTCGCAAGATGCAAAAAGCTACGCCATGTCGCAAATGCCATCTGTATAAAAACTTTGAGGAGTTGCATAAGAAAGAAATGGAGTGGTTTAACAATAAATTGAAATCCACATGATACATTACGGGAAAGAACCTTCAGGTGATTTAGAAATAAGAGTGTCTGCCGATGATGTCGGGGAGATTTACAGTCTTCTTGAATCAGCCAGCCTACTGCAAAGACGGTCATTTAACGGACTGAAAGAGTATATCAGTAATAACTATGCTAATGAGTTGGCGCAATACCGCAGGAGGAAGAATTTCAATAAATGAAACAAATATGGCAAACAGGAGTGCATACTACAGCCAGTACTATCAACGTCACCGTGAGAAGAAGCTGGAATATCAACGAGAGTATTACCAACGGAACAAGGATAAGATGCTTGCATACCAGCGGGGTTATTATCATAACCGTGTTAAACGTGAGCGAGAAAAGTTTTTTTCAAACGTGTAAAGAGAGGATGCTGGGGATTGACAAAATATACAACATGGACTGTCTGGAGGGCATGAAGTTGATACCCGATGGGACGATTGACGCGGTGATTTGCGATTTGCCGTATGGGGTGCTGAATGGCGAAAGCGAGGGCGGCTCATGGGACACAATAATCCCATTTGAACCACTATGGGATGAGTACAGAAGAATCACTAAACCTTCTGCTGCAATCGTGTTGTTTGGTCAGGGTATGTTTACAGCCAAGCTGATGATGTCAAATGAAAAGATGTGGCGGTACAATCTAATATGGGATAAAGTCAGAGCGACTGGATTTCTAAATGCCAACCGTATGCCATTACGCAATCATGAAGACATCTGTGTTTTTTATCGTCAACTTGGAACCTACAACCCACAAATGGAAGCGTTGAACGGCAGGGAGCGTAATCATCCGCAAGGACATGGTGAACATACTGAAAAAAACTCATGTTATGGAAAGGTTGGGCGAATCAATCCTACTTACGAGGACAAAAAACATCCCCGCAGTATTATCGTAAAGAATGCTGTGCATTGCAACGAAGGACAGTTTCACCCCACCCAGAAGCCCGTTGACCTGCTGCGCTACCTTATAAGGACGTACACAAACGAAGGAGACACGGTGCTTGATAACTGTATAGGAAGTGGAACGACTGCTGTGGCGTGTGTGAAAGAGAAAAGGCATTTCATTGGCTTTGAGAAAGATCCTGTTTATTGGGAGAAATGCGTAAAGCGAGTGAAGGAAGAAATGAGCCAACTAACATTTGATTTTAAGTGATATAACCGTGTTAAACGTCAGAGAGATTTTTTTTTCAAACGTGTAAAAATCAACGAAATGGAAAATTTATCAAAAGCCGAAGAAAAGCGTCTTGTTATCTGTAGAGAACGCGCCTTTGATTTGCTGTACCGTATGGAAGAGCTGGTTGTAATCTTACGAAAAAAGGAGTGGCCGGCTGCAGAGAAGTTGTTAGCTCAACAAGTATGTGTTTCAAACACATACAAGTTGCTGGAGAAAATAGAACATAATCAGTATGTTCGGAAACATGGCAATACGAAATAAGAATACTAAAATGATAAACCTACTTTACATAGACCTGTTTTGCGGTGCCGGAGGCACGTCTTCTGGTGTGGAATATGCCCGTGTAAACGGAGAAAAATGTGCTAAAGTGGTGGCCTGTGTCAACCACGATAAGAATGCCATCCTCTCCCATCAGGCAAACCACCCAGACGCGCTTCACTTTACCGAAGATATCCGCACGCTGGAACTCTCCCCAATGGTAGAGCATCTACAGCGCATGAAGAATCAATACCCCGATGCCTACGTAGTGTTGTGGGCTTCGCTGGAATGCACCAACTTCAGCCGTGCCAAAGGCGGTCAGCCACGTGATGCAGACAGTCGTACACTGGCCGAACACCTCTTCCGCTACATTGAGGCCCTGCAACCAGACTATATGCAGATTGAGAACGTGGAAGAGTTTATGTGTTGGGGCGAGTTGGATAAAAACGGAAAACCCATCTCCAGGCACAAAGGATCATCTTATATGCGGTGGGTACGTCACGTTTGCGAGTATGGCTACACCTACGACTGGCACTTGCTGAATGCCGCCGACTTCGGCGCCTACACCTCCCGTAAGCGTTTCTTCGGTCAGTTTGCCCGTCATGGACTCCCAATTGCCTTCCCGGTTCAGACACACGCCAAGAGTCCTGTTTGTTGCCGTACTACAAAAAGCCTCTTTCCTGGCATTTACAAGCCATGGAAGCCTGTCCGTGAAGTTCTTGACCTGCAGGATGAAGGCAGCAGCATTTTTACCAGGCGCAAGCCCCTGTGCGAGAAGACGCTGGAGCGCATCTACGCCGGCCTGGTAAAGTTTGTTGCAGGAGGCAAGGAGAAGGCAGACGCATGGATTTTGAAATACAATTCCACCAATCAGGGCGGCCACCACAACCCGCCTGGCATTGACGAGCCGTGCCCCGTTGTTGCTGTTCAAAACCGCCTCGGTCTGGTAAAGTGCCGCTTCCTCTCCAAGCAGTTCAGTGGCGACCCCATGCACAAGAACCAGAGCATCGACCGCCCTGCAGGAACTGTCACTTGTAAGGATCACCATGCCTTCGTCACCGCATATTACGGTAATGGTTACAATTCGAGTGTGGATGAACCAGCCCCTACGGTCACAACCAAAGACCGCCTGAGTATTGTCAACTGCCAGTTCCTCGATAACCAGTATGGAAACGGAACGCCTGCCAGCATTGACAGCCCTTCTCCAACTGTGGTCAATAATCCCAAACAGAGCCTTGTCAGTTGTTCAGTCTGTGGCTATAGTTTCGCCACCAAGTTCCTGATGAACCCTCAGTACCAAAGCCACGGCGGCAGCATAAACAAGCCTTGCTTCACACTCATTGCCCGTATGGATAAGATGCCGCCCTATCTGGTAACAACGGAGCAAGGGGAATTAGCCATCTCCATCACCCCAAAAGACTCTCCCATGACTCGCAAGGTTAAGGAGTTCATGGCAGCCTACGGCATCATTGATATCCGTATGCGAATGCTGAAGATCTCAGAGCTTAAACGCATCATGGGTTTCCCTGATTCCTACATCCTCGTCGGCACCCAGGCCGATCAGAAGAAATTCATCGGCAATGCCGTGGAGGTGAACATGAGTCGTGTTCTCTGCGAAGCTCTTTCCCATCGCTTGCAGAAAGACAGGAAAGCCGTAATATAATAAAACCAGAAGAATAAGATGAAAGTAAAGCTGTTGAAAAGACTTCGTAAAGAAACATGGAACATGTATGAAATACGAAATTGGAGTCACGTTGCAGGTTGTAGTAAAAAATCTTGGCGTATTTGCCATGGTCATAACATTGCATTGCCTGGCGAATACACTACTAAAGAAGAGGCGATCGAAGCTGCTAAACTTCTTTGGCACGATGTTGCGGAGAAATATCTATGGGAAAATAGAGCAAATAAAAAACGAAATAAATATCCTTGGTAATCATGACACAAGAAGATAGAGAACTTATTCTGAAAATAGCAAGACATTTTTCAGAAAAATACCAACAAAGAACAGAAGCAATATTACATTTAGCTGATGTTATTGAACGGAAACAAACAAATATTTCTATTAGTAGAAATCGTTTAAAAGATAAAGATTGGGAGTGTATTATTTGAAAAACTTAATAAGATATGAACCAGGATGAGAAAAGACAATACATGCGTGAATGGTACAAAAAGAATGCCGAACGCTTGAAGGCTTACCAGAGGGCGAAGTATATAGCCACAAAGAAAGGTGTAGGCGTGATGGATGAAGAAAACCGGGAATGTTGCAAGTACTGTAAGCGATTCTCTGCCCCAAGGATAAAGTCTGATACCGGGTGGTGCATGAAGCACCGCAGGAAGATGAGCAAGAAGGACTATTGTTCCTATTACCTCGCTAAGGTAAAGATCCGATATGAACAGCCTGTGCATGCCGTTACGGTGTTCACAGGAGAATAATATAAATACAAGTGATTATGGGAGTATTAGGAGATATAATAAGGGAGGTTCGCGATACCGTCAAGGAATCCTTTGAGGAATGCGGATTTGATGATGTGAAAGACGAAATCAAAGATGTGATTAAAGCGCTGAAAGGAGAATAAGATATGATAGATAACAGATTACAACCAAATGACGAATATGCACATGGCGGCATAATTCTGTATGGACTTGATGGGAGAGTTCCTGAGGAAAGCAAAGACAAGGTTAATAAACAATTAAAAGGTAAGTGATATGACTGATATTTTATTGGCAATCGTTATTGGATTTATATTTGGGTCTGTGTACACAGAATTATTAAAAGATAAATGATATGAAAAGAGGAATTGAACTAATTGCCGAAGAACGGCAGAGACAAATTGATGTAGAAGGATATAGTGAACAGCACGATTCACAACATAAGGCGAGTGAGCTTATCTATGCTGCTATTGCCTATGTGGAGTCGGCAAAGATTGGTATTAACTGCGCTGAAACGGGTAACACCAATGAACATGAGATTATGATGAGGAAGGTAGAAATAGGAAGAGACTATCCATTTGGATGGGATTTCAAACCATCAACTGATGTTCGTGATTTGGTTAAGGCGGGTGCTTTGATTGCTGCTGCCATTGATAGAATACTCGCCGAACTTGCAGAGTCCGAGGGTGAGAGGATAAGAGGTGCAATTATTGACCACTTAAAAGACAATAACCTTACTGAATGGGCTGCTTGGCTTGAAAAACAAGGTAAGCAAAAGCCTGCTGATAAGGTTGAATCGCATTTCCGTGTTGAAAAAGGTAAATGGTATATTTGCATAAAGAATAATGTTGGAATAACCCAAGGGAATGTTTACTATGGTATTTCTGATGGGTATATTATTGACGATAATGTTAGGAAATATAACTGCAACAATTGGGCTGTGTTTCAAAGATATCTTAGACTTTGGACAATCCAAGATGCAAAGGATGGTGATGTGCTTTACCATAAAGCCGAAAATGGAATTGAATATATCGTTATGAATAAGTGTCTTAATGAACATAACAATATAGATTCTTATTTTATATATAACTCTATTAGTGGTTTCGGCATAGATATTCCTTCTGTACTAAGTGCCAAATACGATAGTATAACTCCAGCAACCAAAGAACAGCGTGACCTCTTATTTCAAAAGATGGAAGAAGCTGGTTATGAATGGAATGCCGAAAATAAAAAGTTAAAGCAGGGAGAGCAGAAAGCCAGTTACACCACTATAGTGGAAACAGGTGATGGTGGAATAAATGCTCTTGTAACAAGAGAATTGCCTACCGATGGTGAGCAGAATCCCACTGATAAGGTTGAACCAAAGTTCAAGGTTCGCGATTGGCTAATCTTTAATGAACGCCATAATAGTGTATATCAAGTCGAGAGAATAGACAATTATCGTTATTACCTAAGACATTATTTAGGTGGTACAATGTCAGTACATTTTGATAATGAATTAATTAGGTTATGGACTTTGCAAGATGCGAAGTCTGGTGATGTGCTTTGTGATTATCATGAGGCATACGATAATCCACTAATCTTTATTCTAAAGAAGTTTGAACGTGTTAATTTTGGACTTGTGAGACCATCAGATTACAGTTCTTATTGTTTTCTAACAGCAGGTGACAGACAGATGTTCAAAGAAGGAACATATCATCATGAACATAATATCAAACCAGCAACCAAAGAACAGCGCGAAATTCTATTTTCAAAGATGAAAGAAGGTGGATATACCTTTGACTTTGAGAATAAAAAGTTAAAGAAGAACGAGCAAAGACCAAAAGTTTAGTGCGGATATTGCGAACTTTATAAAAACCATTGTCAGACAAGATGAAGAAAAAACGAAGAAAGGGTAAAGATATGGTTACAATACAAGGTAAACTAATAGAAGATATTCGGCATTATAAATATCTTAAGTCAGAATTAAAAGAATGTCGCGAACGAATAGACAAGGAAGCGAGAAACCTGCTTAAAGAATTGCAAAAGGTTGATGGCTGGGAGTGTATGATAAAGGAGTGTGAATACCATTATTCCAAGTACCCCGATCAGTTCTTTGGTTGGTGTAGTGTAACGCACACGGACAATGCTGTGCAGTTTGTTAAAGGCTATAGCAACGGCGATGAGTATGAAGTGTTGGAAATCAGTTTGCATGATTCTCCCGCAATGCAAGTGCGAAATAGGATGATTGATATTCGTGGCGAAGAAAAGAGAGAACAAGAGGCAACTTCGGAGATAGTCCGCTGATAATGTGGCATTTTGTTGATGATCCTGTTTTGAAAAACTATAAGCATGAACTGGAATTGCATCAAAATGATACGGGGAAAGTGCATGTTCACATTCCGTGTGAGTATGTACATGAGTTGCAACACGCATTAAGGATGTGCGGTATAACAAAGGAGATAGAACTATGAAGTGCGTTAAGTGTAACAAGGAGTTTGATCTCGACATTGCTAAGGCATTAGACGAGGAAGGTGAAGAATTTATGTGCCCGCACTGCGGATACATGTCAAGATATGCAGATAAATAACCCGTGAGGGCATTTTACTTTTATGTTTTACTCATATTCTTTAAATTTATAGTTTTGAGTTAGCCCACGGCGGTGGGCACCATGGGGAGGTAGCTCAGTTGGTAGAGCAATAGAAGATTAAATGCTTGGGAAAAGCAGCCTCGCAAGAGGTTCTATCTGTAGGTCGGTGGTTCGAGTCCACTCCTCCCTTCAATTTTAGCATAATGCGAACAACTTTTTATTCACAATTTAAACATTAAAATTATGAGAAGTAAAACAGCAACCTGGTTTGAAGCAAAGATCCAGTACGAAAAACAAATGGAGGACGGTCTCCAGAAGAAAGTGACCGAACAGTATGTAGTTGATGCCCTCAGCTATGCCGAAGCAGAGGAGAGAATCACCGATGCGATGTCAGCCTACATCAGTGGAGAGTTTGAGGTGAAAGACCTGAAGAAGGCACAGTATAAGGAGGTGTTCTTTGAAGACAAAGACTGCTCCGCTACCCGCTACTACAAGGCAAAGCTCGACTTCCTCACTCTCGATGAAAAGACAGAGAAGGAAAAGCGCAGCCGCGTAGTGTACCTCGTACAGGCTGAAAACATTCACCGGGCCATCAAGAACGTGGACGAGGTGATGGGAGGCACGATGATCGACTACGAAGCCTGCGCCATCGACGAGACCAAGATACTTGACGTGTTTGAGTATCGCAATTGTAGCGAAGATAAAGATAACGTCATCATCGACCCCAATGTACTGGCATAGAAAGTCGCGAATAACCATATTGGTAATTGCCGATTATCAATATGGTTATCGGCAATTACCCATACAGAAAAAATGTTAAATTCAAAACATTAGTTTTAATCAATGAGAGAACGCATCAAGAAAAAGGCTACGCCAACATTCCCTGAGTTCTGGAACGCCTACGGCCTGAAGCGCGATCGCATAGCTGCAGAGAAAGCATTCCTGCGACTGTCGGTCAAGGATCGTATTGCGGCTTTTAACGGCATTACCGCCTACCGGGAGGACTGTCAGCGCAGAGGCATCGCCATGATGTACGCGCAAGGCTATCTGAACCACCGCAGGTGGGAAGACGAAACAGAAGCATCTGCCCCCGCATCCGTCCCGTCTGCTGCGTCCCCGTCGCAGCCCTCCTCCCCCACCCCAGGCTCTCAGCCCAACATGGAAATTTGGTAGTTAGTAGAAACAACGAATCATGGACACAAGGCAACAGACAAATCCGTCGGTAAGTTCTGATGAATGGTACACCCCGCGCTGGATCATCGACGTGCTCGGACCTTTCGACCTCGACCCGTGCGCACCGCCAGAGGATAGGCGACCGTTCACCATCGCACCGACGGCATGGACGAAAGCTGATGATGGACTGTCTCACGACTGGCACGGCACCGTATGGATGAACCCTCCATACAGCCGTGTTCTCCTGCGCCGCTTCTGCGAGAAGATGGCCACCCACGGCGACGGCATCGCCCTGCTCGTCAACCGTCAGGACAACCTGCTCTGGCAGGAAGTCATTTTCCCCACGGCCAAGTCGATGATATTCATGCGTCACCGCGTGAAGTTCATCCGTCCCGACGGTTCCACTGGCTCGCCCTTCTTTGGCTCCTGTCTCGTAGCCTGGGGCGACGACTGCGACCGCCGGCTGCACCAGTCCGGCATCGAGGGAAAGTATGTGGCGCTGAATAAATAAACAACAACGATTTAGATATGGGAATAAGAAAACCATCAACACCAGTAAAGAGCGAACCGCTGACCGAGCAGTTGATACAGCGTCGGCTCAACGGGTTCTTCGCCTCGTGGAAGTACAACGTGGACGGACTGTTTGTGTTCGGATGGGAGAGCGACAAGCTCATCTGGACCAAGGCAGGATACATCTACGAGTTCGAGGTGAAGATAAGCCGCGCTGACTATATGAACGACTTCCGACACAAGGTTGAGAAACACCTGCTGCTCAACTCAGCGCTGCCCGACGAGAAGACCGAGGCACGGCAGGCCGACCTCTTTGACCACTTGCTCAAGCAGAAGCAAAAGCGAGCCCCACAGATTACGATGGACGTTGCAAAGCAGATGCTGAAGCCCGTGGGCGATAAGATGCCAAACTACTTCTATTACGCTGTACCTGATGGGATGATCGAACCCGACGAGGTGCCACCATACGCCGGACTGATTTATGTCTTTGAAGAGAGCACTTACCACGGCAAATTCCTGCGTATCGTCCGCGAGGCTCCACGCTTGCACTCGACGAAGTACACCGACGGTGAAATGAATCTGGGCGAAAAGTTCTACTACAACATGAAGTCGTGGCAGCGACGTCACAAGGAGCAAACCGAATACTCGCTGATGTACCGCCAGCGGTTGCAGCACGAGCTGGATTCCAAACACCAGGAAAAGTCGTACAGCGAACTGGAGGATGAACTGAAAACGGCGCAACAATACGTGGAAGCATTTAAGAAGCAGGCGCAGAATTACTATGGCATGTATATGACGATGGTCGAGGGTGCCGACTACAATACCATCGAGCGCCATGTGTTCTTCGATGTGTTGAGATCCCTTGGTATTGATGTCAAGGAGAAGTACAAGGAAATCATGGCTGAGACAGAGCGCCGATACAATGAGAGATATCCAAGCCGAAGAAACGCAGATGCAACCGCTGTCGATGGTGCTACTTCGGTCGGCATCATTGAATAATTTGAACCTAATTTGTATAATTTCTGGCCGCAAGGCCATAACAAGAAAAACGATATGGACAAAAAACAAGTAAAGAAAGTATTAGAGCTCGCCCACAATATCGGAATGGCAACTGAAGAGGTACGAGTTATGAATGATGTTCCATTTGACATGGGCTATATTATTTTGGGGACCAACCGCATCACGGCAGATGAAAATTTGTTGAGTCTGATTATCAAACTTGCTGTCAACTACAAGGAAGAACAGATAAAAAACTGGCAAAAGGAGCTTGATAATATGTGAGTGTGAACATTGACTAATATTGAAATCTAAAACAAACATCAATGAAAGAAGTAACATTGTATGGCGGCACGATTGACAGCTGCCTGAAGAATTTAGGGAAAATGGCCGCTGCCGACGAGAGCGGCGAGGTGTTGAAGGCCGTGTTCAACGACAAGTACCTGCTTTCGACGGACACCGACGATGACGCCTATCTGCGCATCACGGGTAAGACGAAGGCCGAACACGACGAAGAGGTGAGAAAGTGGATGGAGGACTACGAGGCCAAGCGGAAGGCGCACGAGGCCCGCATCCCCGAACTGACAGAACACTACCGCAAGGTGGCTCGCGGTGTGATCATCGAGAGCGAACTGGAGTATTGGGACAAGATAGTGCCTATCCGTCTCGGCGACCTCGACGACGAGTTCCCCTGCAACGCCCCTACTCACGAATGGGCCAAGGTAATAGGCAACATCTACGACAATCCGAAACTCATCAAACGACATTAAGCGTATGGCACAGCATCAGTATTATTGCGAGGAGTGCGGCAAGCATCTCTTCGACAGCGAGAAGGATGGCGGCGCGGCTGGCGCAGAGGCACAGCAGAAGGGCTTTGTGTTCAAGATGCCGATACTCTTTGGCATCGAGGGCTGCCACTTCTTCTGTTCAAAGGACTGCTGGAACAAGTGGCTCAACAGCCACACCACCGAGCAGGAGCGTGCCGACGGCAACCGCTCTGCCCGCGAGATAAGACAGCGCATGGAGGCCGACAAACCGAAACTCATAGAAGGGCTGCAGCGCATACAGCGTGCCTTTGAGATAGCGAAAAATCGCCGAAAGAAGTAAATAACTTAAAAGGAATATGATTATGATTAAGAACAATATGTTTTACGGCGAACCGACCATCAAGGAATATCGGGATATGGAGATTGAAAAGATTATCGAAGAATATCTGCTGACCAAAGGCACTTGGTATAAATCTCCATTCAAAAACGAAAAGCCGAAGCAGATAAACAAAGAAGTGAGTGCAAAGAGCCTTGTATCTTCGGGGCTGTTTGTCTATGAACTGAAGGACAACCCGACGAATAAGCGGGCTGTCGAATACTACTGCGAGCGGTGGGGACATATACACCAGATTATCGACGAGCATGGCGTGATACGAATCCCTGAAGATTTATGGAACCGATGCGACGAGTATAACCGAGTACATACAAATGGCAACGACCGGAAACCAATGGAGGACTGACCCATGCGAACAATCTTCAAGACAAAGCTCGACGTCTGCGACTATCAGACCGTGGAGCTGCCACTGGACTATCAGATCATCCACGTTGCCATGCAGCAGGGCACTCCCTGCATCTGGTACGAATGTACGCCAGACATGCCGCTGTTGAAGGTGGAAATCCTCTGCTTCGGCACGGGCTACAGGATGCCCGACCCAGGCACTCCAGACGGAGCCATCGAGCACATCGGCTCTGTAGTCACCCGCGACGGATTCTACGTCTGGCACTTCTACCGAAAGTATTAACGAACCACGAATTTCACTAATTGACACGAATTTATTTTGGCGATATGGAAAAAGACAACTACTCAGCCGAAGCCCTGAAGGAACGGGGACACGGCGTTATCGAAGAATCGAAATGGGAGAATTTCGACAAAATGGTTGACAACAACTGCAAGTCGTGGATGGGACTGCGCTATGTGGACAACGTGCTGCTCCTTTGCGAGATTATGCACAACGAGGTGATGCCATTGGCAGACCGCCGCCGCCAGGCTTACGACAAGTTTCAGGAGTTTGACTGCAACGGCACGTCGGCACACATGATATGCGCTGCCCTGCGCGACCTCTGTACCGACGGCGAGACGCTGGCCAAAGAGATACTTGACTTCAAGTACGACCCGAACGGCAGCCTGTCGGAGCGCAGGAAGTACCGTGAGCGTATGCAGCCAGTATGGGAACGGGAGAGGAAGATACGCGAGGAGTTGAAGAGCCACATGTTTATCTGCGACTTCAAAGTGCGCGAGTTAGGAACAGACAAGGTGCTGGACATCGTACCCGTCTATTCGACCCGCAGCGGCATGTTTCTCATTGAGTACCCTTACAAGTACAGTAAGGAGGACTGCCTGAAGATTACGCAGCAAATAGGCCGCAGTCTCGGAATGTGCTATGGCATCTTCAACGGTGTGCCGATGTTCTCGTTCGACACCTACGACACCTTCTTCCGCCGTCAGCACAACGGAATGACGCAGGAAGACTACGCAGAGTTTATGGACGCTCTTTGCGGCGACCACTATGACGGAGAGAAAGCAGACAGGATATTAAAAGAACGGACATGGAAACATCTGAAAAAAAGATATTAGGCATCGACTGGATAAAGCGGCTTGCACGCCGCTTCACGCCAGAGCAATTCAGACAGCAATACTTAGCAAAACCCTTAGCACAACAGCGTATGGAAGAACAGACGAAACGCAGGACCGACGAGGAACTGATGACCGCATTTCCCGAGTGCGACCGTATCAAACGTGAGCAGGCAGCACCCATCGTGGTGCAAGTGATGAACGAGGCGGATTCGTGGCGCAAGCTGCGATACACCATACAAGCGCGGCTGCAGGAGCAATATTGGCCAGAGCCTGAATACGACTCCGAGGAGTATAAGGAATGGCGGGAATACTTCTACGGATGGAGCGACAACCGCTTTGAGAAGTGGGCAAAGCTCGTGGAATGGGAATACGTCTATCGCCACGGCCAGCGTCACACAATGGAAGAAGCCTGTCAGATAGCAGCCGACGAGTGGACGCGCATGATATTCAGCAACCATATACAGGACAACGGTGACCAGTCGGACGCAGGCGGACTGACAATGGTGTTAGGCACACTCGCCAAGGACAAGGCCAAACGCGGCATCAGCAGCGAGGTTATTGAGCGATTCCGCAAGCTCTGCAAGGAATACTACCTTGGCGGATGTCGCTATAATGATGGCAAATACGGCTGTGTAAAAAGTGAACCTTACTGCGACTACGGACCAAACAGCGCATTAGGCAGACTGCTGGAGCAGGCAGGTGTACCCGACAACAGCATTGGCAGCATCTGCCCTTGGAAGACGGGCATCACCGTTGATGAGCGCGACCATGCCGTCATCGTCCGTGGCTATCAGAAGGAAAGGTATATCTAAGGAGGGCTGACCAATGAGAGTATTATCAGGAAGGGTTTCTTGCAAGCATTGTGGTGTAAATCTCGAATACAATTCCAATGATATTGAGGTAGATTGTGCAATGCCTGAAGATTGGGATAGCGCACTTAGATACATCACTTGCCCATTGTGTAAACATCGAATATATTTTTAGAAACAATCAACCGCCGAAAGAAGTAAATAATTAAAATGAATACGATTATGGCAGAGAATAAATTAAAGTACGCCTTCGGTACAAGTGACACGCACTGCGAGGCTGACCTCTTCGACACGATCGAAGAAGTGATCGAGTATGCACAAGCGTCATGGGACGATAAGGACGGTAACCCGTTCGATGAAGACTGTGACTACACTGGTTGCATCTACGTTGGCACGGCTGAGACTTACGAGCCTGCCGACTTCGCGCCATCGCTGGACGATATAGCCGACCAGATGACGGACAAGTTCTACTGTGACCACAACATCGACGACGACCAGGACGTGACCTACAGCAAGAAAGAAGAGGCGCAGAAGGAGTGGCACGAGTTCATCAACAAATACTTCGACATCCCATGCACGATCATCGGCAACTGGAACGTCGGCATCTACGACCTAAAAGAGCATAAGTGGGTGGAGCGATATGATAAAATTAAGGAGGACTGACCAAATGAACAATGTTTTTATTTCTTCAGCAAAGAAGGATGAAGTCGTTGACAACTTTGTCAAAAGCAAGAGGGAGGATTTAGAAAAGATGATTCCCGGCTTTGTCTATGACAGGAAGTTTACTGATATTGTGCTGAACTTTTACGAGAGAGGTATAAGGGATGGCCTACGGATGATGGAGACGTGGATTATGGAAATTATTGCGGCAAGAAACGCAACTCATGTCTCAGCCCAAATGTCAGAGGCATCGGCGAGTGGTAAGTTAAATGATGCTTTTAACGAGAAAAACAAGGAGGATAGGCGATGAAAGAAAGCGATTTCAAGGAATTGTGGAAAGACAATAAAATGTATGAGCATGTCCCCCTGCCTAAGAGTGTCTTGAAGATTCTAAAGAGGCAGTACAATGGGTATGTGCTTCATGCTTTTATCTATCACGACACGAGAAAGTGGTCTGACGGCAAAGACCACAAGTCTATGGTTCTTGGCTTTGATAAGATAATCAGTGCAAACTATGTAGAACGAGGACCAGGAGTGTGCTGTGGAATGGATCATTGCGTCCACGATTGGGATGACCTTGCAAGAGAAATTGCATTTGATTATCCTAAATATGCAAAAGAATAAAGAGGACTGACCGATGAGAGCACCGAGACTATTCATCTGCCGCGACAAGAACACGCAGGGCTGTCTGCCTGGGCGATTGCGCATCTTTATCGGGCAGAAACCGACGCTGAACGAACGGGGCGAGTGGTGCAACTACTCCGCTTCGCCCGAGGACTTCAAGGTAGCCATTCCGCGAGAGATGTACCCCGACATCAAAGACGGCGGCTATATGACCTACGACTACGAGTATGAGGTTGACCAGCACGAAATGAGTGACCTGCACTACACGCTGTCGTGCTGCAAGCGGAGCATGTGTGATGTGACAGATCTTGACAGCGAGGCCGAAGCCGCCCGCAAGTTCAAGCAGCACGAAACGGCCCTCATCCGCATGATTAACCGCAACCTGGAGTATCTGCAACCAAAGATCAAGGAGGACTGACACGATGGCAAAGGCAAAGAAACCGAACGAAATCCGCGAGGAAATGCGCAAGCAGATGGCGGCAAAGTACAAGCAGGACGTGGAACATTGGAAGAAGTTGGCTCGCGACCGATGGGAGAACTATATGGATGCCACAAAGCGGCTTGCAGACATGAACGACGAGAACGCTAAGCTGAAAGAGCTGATAGAGGCTCAGAAGGAATGGATAGAACGGCTGATGGACTTTGTCAACATGCCCGACGAGCAGCGCGGTGCAGCAGTGAAGGAATACGTTGAGCATCGTCAGATGTCGGAGCAGTTCAGGGAATTGTTCTCGCCATACTTCGATGCGCTCAACAGACTGAACATTCTCAGCTTCTAACATCAGGCATCAGCCGTAGAAATGAAAAAGAATAAATAACTTAAAAGAAATACAAATTATGGGACACGTTCAAGCACCAGACATTCCGCCACCACACAGGCGGTACACACTACACTACGTTCACCGCATTTGCATTGACAAGCGGTTTGACGATTGGATTCCACGATGGGAGAAGATAGACTTCAAGACACTAAGAGAGGCGCGTGAATACCTGACCATCGCAGGTGAAAACGCCTACATCATCGATAACGTAACGAATCAAAAAGTATAAAGAACTATGAAGTACATTGACGCAGATAAACTGATTGCCGAGATAAACAAAAGGCTGATGGACGTAAATCTTGAAGAGTTACACAACATGGGGTCGCACAGGGTTTGGGCCTATAATGATGTTAAGTCCATCATCGACGAGATGAAGCAGGAAGAGCCGACACCTCCGGGTATCGAAGAGGAAAGTCAGAAGAAAGGCTGGCTCGACTACGGACTGATGATGAGCGAGATTGGATTGCACCGCTACAATGCGATACACCGCATCAAGGAACACAAGGAGCAGTTCAATCCGCAGGCCGTCCCCGACCTCTATCATGTCGCGGAATACTATAAGGCCGTAGGTGCGGAGCTGACCTGCTGCTGCCTACAGGCATACGGCAAGGACTTCATCTTCACGCAGGACGAAGTAAAAGAAATCATCGAAAAGGAGGGCTGAGCAATGATAGTTGACAGGCAATTCCATAACATCAAGTGCGATGCTTGCGGGCGGCTGATTGACGAGACGTGGTGGGACGACAAGGAAGCGCTCACGACGCAGATACTCAACGAATGCAACTGGATAGAGTGCGAGGGACAGCACTATTGCGACGAGTGCTGGAAACACGACGATGACGACAACATCGTAACCAAGGACGGGCGTAAGTGGACGGACTACGACCACAAGGAAATCAGGCAGCACCGCATGAACCACCTCAGTCTGAGCGAAGACATGACGCTGACGCAGTTCCGTATGGAGCTGGTAAAAGGCAAGGTGCTCTTCGATTCGATGGTCGGCTCACTTTATAAGAGTATGCTGTTCGACGATTTGACGGAAGGTAAGGAATGGTTTGAAGAACTGCTTGTCACCCGCAAGGGGACGCCCGAGTTTGATTGCTATTCTACGTTTGTGTTGCACAATATATTCCGTCAGGCGCAGAACGATGCTTACGAAAGAATGTACATCATCATGGAGGAGATATACCCCGAGCTGAAAGGTAAGGCAGAGACCGGCAAGTTCGGATATTACCTGAAATGTGTCGTAAAAAAGGAGGGCTGACACAATGCAGAAACTATTCAAGCGATTACTCGACCTGCTGAACATCCACCCCGACGAGAACCAGCGGTGGACGCTATCTACACTGTTTATCGTAGGACTGCTGGATGCCTACGTCGGCCCAGCCATCTCGAAGGCATGGGTGACGGAACTGCCTGCCGAATGGCTCGCGTTCCAGTCGCTCGTCTATTCCGTGGTCGGGCTGTTCATCGGCATGATATGGAAAGGCTGGGTGCGCCGCAAGGCTATCCAGTGGTTTACGGTGCTTTGCATCATCGAATCGTCAGCAGGCTTCTGTGTCGGCATGTGGCTCTGCTTCGTGGAGTACAACGTGTGGGTTCTGGCCATCGCCTGCCTGCTCTACGGCACGCTGGTGTCGGAGTTCATCGGCAAGTGTCTGATGACCTTCCGTCCGAAGCTGTGGAACGAGCACGAACGAGAGGTCTATGACAACAACAACGACGTGGTGTGCGGCATCTACTGCATCGCCGGCTACGTCTGCGCCCTGCTGTTCATGCCCTCGCTCAAAGTAGCCATGTTCATCTGGGGCTTGTGCTGTGCCATCGACAACATCGGCTGGCTGGTAGTGTATCATAGGAACAAGGATAAATTTACGGAGGACTGACCCATGACCGACCCAGATAATTCGCTCTACCGCGAGTATATCCACTACAAGGCTTTAGAATCCGACCGTGGGATAGTGTCTTCAACGACATTTGAAGAGTGGTTAGAATCACGCCGAAAGAAGTAAATCAAAAAACAAACATCAATGAAAAAATTTATTATTTTAAATCTCCTGGTGCTGCTGCTCATCGTGGCAGTATGCGCCGGTCTGGTGTGGCTGTTGCCCGCCAAGGTTACGCTCTGCGTGCTGCTGGTAGTGCAGCTGTTCACGCTCGTGGCATTCGGTATTCACATTAAATCACGCGACAATGGCAAAGACAACTGACCTGCAGACGTGGCTCGACTACTTCGGCATGCTGCGCACCTACGAACAGAAGGGCTTCCTCGAAGTGATGCCCAATAAGCACGAAGCCTATATCACACAGCCCGCGCTTTACGCCCTATCAGAGGGCGATGACCCGCAGGAACAAGTCGCCAAGGCCATTCCCGAAACCGTGCTGCGCATCCGTGCCTACGCCGGATGGAAAAGTCAGGAAGGCGAGCCTTACCTGAAGCAGAACTTCGCTCTCCATGTGGTAGAGCCGGAACATCCGCACGACCTGCTCTACACGCTGCTGCTCACCAAGACACGCCGGTGGATAAGACTCTGGCGAAAGACAGACAGTATTGAAGTTATTAGTTACCAAATGAAAAAGAAACAAGTATGATAATACACAGATTTATGTCAGAGGCAGAATACGACTGCCTGATAAGTGGCGCGAAGCTGATGAACGCCACCGACCACTCACGAAGTGGTCACAAGACTGACTCCGTTGGGTTTTGTTTCTTCATCGAAGATCCCGAAGAAGCAATCCACTGGCTCAGTGGCTGCACCTACCCCGACCTTTGCGTCACCATGGAGGTGCCAGACGCGCTGCTGCGCGAGAGTTACGGCATCTACCGCGATCCGAAGCACGACGATCTCTTTGCTCCAGTACCGGAAGGTGGACGGCCCACATTAAAGCACCGTGAATATTGCACCACGCAATATTCCCTTTCCGACGGTGTGCGCGTTCTGTCATCCACCGACCGTTATAGCAAGTATGCTGAAATACGTCGGGAATTTGAGAGAATGGGAATACTTTAAGCATAAAAAAAACAACCAATGAAAATCCTATCCAAACCCAAAGGCAATGCAGAAGAGTACGGACGTTGGTCTGTCAATCCCTACATAGGCTGCTCACACGGCTGCAAGTATTGCTACCTGAAATCGGGACCGTCCGGCGCCTACCTCGGACAAAACAAACCGGTGCTGAAAAAAGGCATCGTCAATGAAGAGCATGCCTATCATCTGGCAATGGCCGAAATCATAGAGCACAGGGATGAAATCATCCGCGACGGAGGGCTGTTTTTTACATTCACCAGTGACCCGCTGATGAGGGTATGTCGAAACTTGAACCTTACCATAGCCGATGAAGCCATGAAATGGCACATCCCCGTGATGTTTCTCACTAAGAGCGAAATCGTAAACACGTGGTACAGCCACGTTGCCACATTTCAGGAAATAAAGATGCCAAATCCGATGGAAGACATTGTCGGAAGATATGTGGCCTTCGGTTGGACGTTAACAGGACAATACGACCTGGAACCCAATGCACCAACCAACGATATGCGTATCCAGAGCATGAATGCCTTTTACGCCGCAGGGTATCGCGTATGGGCATCACTGGAACCAGTCATAGATTTCAAAGCAAGTTTAAAGATTCTCCACTATGCCCTCAATGCAGGCTGTCAACACTTCAAGATCGGTCTGATGACAAAGAACACGAAGGTCTGCCGCAACGGCTTCACGATCGACGGTACGGTGTTCCCACCCTACGACCCCGCCGAATGCCTGGCTTTTGTACAGGATGTGATGGTGGCTACCGAAGGTCGTGCCACCGTCTATTGGAAACAGTCTGTGCGCGACTTCATCGGCGGCACCCCCGCCCATCGTCTCTTTACCGACAAAGAGTTGCATAACATCTTCGACAACTATCCACACTCCGTCGCTAAAGACTGGAGCATGTTTAATCAATAAACAAAGCCGATGGAAGATAAAAAGTTCTACAAGGTTCTCTCCACAATTGACCGTGCACCCCTTCGCGACCACCTGTTGCACGGCTACGAGGAACGGCACGACTTCTACCTGGCAGTGCGGAAACTGGCAGAACGGTGGCACGACCGCATAGGCGAGCGCATTGACGAGCGCCATGGCCATCTCCTTCTCCGTTTTCACGACACACCAGGTGGCGTGCCTGATGAAGCATGGATCCCGACCTATTTGCTGGATCCGGCTGACACGCCTGAATATCTTCTCAAGATGGATTCCTCAGATGGGACGGAAGACGAACTGAGCAAGGTGTTCGGATTTGACTAACCAAAAAGACCGTTATCCTCGCGGACGGCGGTCTTTTCTTTTAAAATAAATTCATACTTTAAAAACTTACTCTACTAACCTATCTAACCATTTACTTACTAAATGACAAAAATATTGTAGCATGTCGCTTATGCTTATATGTTGATTTCTGTGTTGATTATTCATTCTCCTCCGTTTCCTTATTCGCTGAACGCCACGTCTTCTTGTGTCCGAATCCCTCTCCAAGTATGATGTTACCTTGCGTTAGCTTGTCCGGGTCTATTTCCTTATACCCACCAGCCACTGTCAGCTTGCATACGATAGCCATGCCTGTAGGTACGCCGATTAGCAAGGGGTACACATCGTTCCACCATTCGTGCGCCACGGCCCCAGCCATTGTCAGCATCGTATTGATTCCGAATGCCGTTCCTGCGACGCAGGCGCACAACACGGTAAGCTGCCGGAAAAAGCGTGGCATTTTCTGGCTCCACCGCTTGCGGGCCTCGTTGCCCGTCCTTCTTAACCGTTCGCCCATGATCATCGCTAATGTCTGTTGGGTATGTCAGATACAGCAAGTAATTCGCGTAATCCCTTCACGTCTGAAGACAGTGCAGATATATTGGAAGCCATACCTCCCATCTGTTTAAGCAGTTCCGATTCCATGGTGCTTATACGGTCGAGGATGTCATCTTGTTTCCTTGACTGCGAGTCCTGCCGCTTCTGTATGTTGCTGAGAGTACCCTGCAGGTTCTCAACAGTATTCTCAAGGACTGCCACACGGATTTTCAGCGTATGGCTCTCCCTCCATTGCCAACCTATTGCTCCAAAGAGGGCCGTTACGAGGAACGGCCAGATGTCTGTCATTATTTCGTTCATTTCTGTTGTGTGTTACCGATATGTTGTTATTGCGAAGTTACGTCATTTTTTCTACTTGGTCAAGGGCATCATCCTTCCAGTGCCAGTGTTACTGCGAAGTCAACATGTGGCATCTGCTGCTTTACCCGGTCGTAGATATCCATGCTCTTCTTTTCGGGCTCTACAATGACGGGTACGAAAGTGCCGTTGGCATCGCCTATGGGATAGCGCATCCACCATTGCTTGGCCATCAAGAAATCGAGCGCCCACCATTCTGCCCATTCGCGTGTCTGATATCCTGACGACATAGACCAGGATCTCCTGCCACCAGAGGCAAATGCCATGAGCGAACGTGATGGCTTGAACGTAGGCCGTTCCACACGTCCGTATTGCTTCGACTCCACATCAATGCTCATGCCCTCCTTTATCCTGGCTGAACATGTCTCGATAGCCCCGCGCCGGTTAACGAACAGGAAGTCAACATACGGAATGTTGTCACGGAGAACAATAGGTGCGTGTGGAGAAGTACTGTCTGATGCAGGCACGACATTTGGTAAATAGAAGGCGCTTGTCGTACCGCTGTTGCTCACATCCACATAAGATGTTATGCTTGTGTTTCCTACTCTCTCAGGAGAACTGCTTGGTTTCGTGCTGGCATCGCCGTTACGGTTGTTTGTGTGTTCCCAGTGCGAGGCATCTGCATTGGCTTTGTTTCCGATGTTGCTACGCTCCACCTCCGTAAGCCATCCTATGGCACACTGTCCTCCGGTGAACGTTCCGCAGCTGGTTTGCGTAAACTCCCCGTCGTTGCTGTCAAGGTATTCTGTATATACTTCGAGCGAATATGACCGGTATGAACGCAGGGATGCTGATGTGCCGCCCTGCGCTGCCGTTAATTCCGAACTATAGTTATAGTCGCTCCATATAGCTCGTAGTGCTGAGCTGATGTCAAAGCTGATGCTTGTCTGTCCGCCAGTGTCCGCATGAAATTCTCCAACGACATTGCCGTTGTATATCACCTTGACACGCACAACGGTAAAGGGGCTTGTAACGTTTGCGCCCCAATACAGTCCGCTGATGTCGATGACCACGGGAGAGCCGGCGAAATAGGTATGACCGCTGCCGAACATCCCAGATACTGTTACTGCCATAACTTCAACTCTTCAATTCTTCAATTCTTCAACTCTTAAATATACATAATCTCCATTGACACCATGCCAAGTCCTGTTTTGATATTGACCGAGATCTGCATCTTCCTGATGAATCCCAACACATCGCCTACTGCTACACGTTTTGTCTTGTCTATGGCAAGCAGCTGTGCAATAGACATATAAACAGTCCGCTTTATGATTCGGGCGTGCCTAACCCAATAGGAGTATTCCTTGTAGAACTGGTCACACAGTCCGCGTTTCCGCAAATTCTCGTTTGTAATGGCAAGGTAGCGGCGGTTATAGCTGCTTTCGACTGCTGACGGGTCAAAGTACGGGTTCAGTTTCTCGGCCCTCAGCTTCAGTGAGAATCTTCCGTATCGCGACCCCACACCGTTGTCAATGGTTATAGGTTCAGTACCTCCTCCGTAAGCCAACTTGCACAGTTGCACAAGTGTACTTCCGCGTTCGTCGCTACTGTCAACCTCTACAATCACGTGCCGGCTGTTACGGCTTAACTCCTGGAGCTCTTCAAGTGTCAGGGTTGCAAAATAGCGTATGTCACCAGATCCTGTGACTGTTACACCAGCCTCGCTGTATTCGGTCGCTAACAGAACCTTTGTTGACCTACCTGAGTTGTTCCGTACATATATCCACATGGTACCAGTGATGTAGCCAAGTTCAGGGTCGTTGAATGGCGCGTCGCTGTTTGGAAACATTTCAGCCAGCTTGGCTGGTGCCTGTGCCGGTGTGATGGTAAAGCTGCCGTCGTAGTCCCACTCGTTACCGTAGCTGTTGCAGGTGTCCGGGTGGTCGATGGCTCCGCTTCCCGGCACGATCTCCCAATAGTCGTTCATCGGGTGCTCGTTTTCAATTTCATCCTTGTCATAGAAGATATGTGCGTCGGCTCCGCTGCTACGCATAATACCGAAGCACAGTCCGGGATCGGCATCATCGAAAGGCGTACCCCCATTACTGATACCGTAATTGTCTTCCATACGTATGCGGAATCCTTCGCAACTATATACGTCAAGTTTTCCTGAGACTGTGAAACCTGTCCGC
Source organism: Bacteroidaceae bacterium (assembly GCA_017552435.1). Taxonomy (GTDB): domain Bacteria; phylum Bacteroidota; class Bacteroidia; order Bacteroidales; family Bacteroidaceae; genus Physcousia. The sequence continues at coordinate 15,432 of JAFZPZ010000110.1, read as the reverse complement.
GCATGCCCATCCTCGGGATCAATACCACCCTGGTCGAAGTCAACACTCTCCGTCGTAATTCTGGCGAAGGTAGCTATCTTCGAAGCAGAATTATTGTAGGCTCCATCGTCGCTTTCGTCGGTCTTTACTATCGTCGGCGCTTTCATGTCACCGTTAAATAACGATGCGTAAGTATCATTCACATCGTTCATGATCACAGGAGATGCACTGATGTTTACCTCTTCTATCGTCACTCCCTCATCTTCGGTACGACTGCAGTCGCCGTCTTCCGCATCCATGAATCCTGCCATTTCAAACAGTGAAGGATAGAGTACATCCTCTTCCTCATCCACCTTTACACCGTATGCGTTGCCATTGACGGGCGTTACATAGCATATCTTGTTCATGGCAGATACATGCTGTTTGATTTCATCATAGGAAGCATCCAGTTTCCACTGGGAATAGTCGTGTGTGTCGCTTGTGTCCTTCCAGGTCTTGGAAACGCGGGGGAACAGGTCGTTGAAGCCTTTATAGTAGAAGCTGGTGTCCTCATTACCTTTCCCGTAACTCATGCGGAAACCACGGATGCCGTTTTCCAGCTTCACATCGTTATCCGTAATCTCGCAGCTTATTTCCTGTACGTCGGTGTTGCGGAAGATATTACGCAGCAGCACAATGCGTACCCGTTTGAAATCTTCGCTGAACAGGAACCGCACGCCGAACATGGCTTTCATGGCCTCAATAATCTCCTTGATTTCCACCTTTGGGTAGTTGTCGCCTGTTGCATAGGCAAGATAAGCTGAATAAGCCCCAAGGGTTTTCTCCTCACTGTACAGGTATGGCGAAGGATGGAAATCGGCCCGGTCGTAATCACCAAACGCCCCTTCTTTGTTGAACCAGGAATTATACACCTTCCCCTCTATGGATCCAACCTGAAGAACAGTCTCACCACCTATCTGCACGACAACATCCCGAAGAAGCACCTTTCCTGCTGATGCGTTGCCAAATCCGTTTTCAGGATCGGCCCGGTCGCCTGCGTTCATCCAGCTGTTAGTAATGTACTTTTCCCCGTCCTTGTCCAGAAACGGCATGTAATACTGTCCGTATCGCCCCAGCATGGAATCAGGAGTTCTATGGGCAGTGCTGTCAAAATAATCCCCACGGTTTTCAATCTCCTCATAGTAGCATCCGTAGTTCAGCATGAACACGCGGCGAAGATCCTCCACGTCCATAGCCTGGTTCTCTTCAACATAGATCTTCAGATCCTTGAACAGACGGTTGATGAAGTGCAGCAGATAGAAATTCGGCGCGTTGTTGTAGCGTGTCTGGTTGTCGCCTCCATGAGTGGTAGGCTCTCCATGCGCAAGCCGCATGGTATATCCCCGTGCCGCCTTCTCCTCTCCGTTGTCGTTTACTTTCAGCGGATAGCAGATGTTGATGTTGCAGAATGTATGGCCGGCATCGTATGGACTCTGTATGTTTGTAAAGTCAAGGTTCCTCTCAACTCCTGAGTTGTCCCATACCTTTCCATGGCTTTTTACCAGTTTCGGCCATCGCTGTGAATATGGCGTGTATTTATATTTGTTGGCACCGTCGATGTTCTTGTCGAAGAAACTCTCGCACACCGTCCTTAGTCTCGAATCCTTTACGGCATAAGGTTCCAAACCATCCAGCTTGAATCGGTAGCCCGGGCTGATCGTCTCAATGATTCGCTTTCTGTTGAGCGCGACGCCAATCACCACGTCACCAACGCTCACTTCCCTGGCATTCGTGCCTTCAATCATCTCATCGAATGTCTTCTGCCCGCTTTCAAATCTTACGTCAACGTTACCATCACGGTCCACTTCTGCCTCGTCGTCAAGTTTCAGGTATCCCAAGTATAGCGGAAGTCCCTCAACCCATAGTCTTGCACGCCGTTTGTTGATTTGCTCGTGCAACCGCGATCCGTGTACATCCCCGGCACTGCCAAAGATATGTGCATTAGCCTGCACGTTCAGACTGAAATTGTAGCTCCACACATCTCCCGACCCGAAGATCTCACTCGTGTCTATGATGGTGATGGTAGTATCCTCCGGCAATGATGCGTACTTGCTGTCCGTTCCCGAAAGGTTGAATATTTCCAACGATAAATGTTCCATGCGGGTAATTGTTGCTTTATCTATCCGAAAAATACGCCATTGAGCTTAGCCGGTCAAGGGCATTACATTGCCCTTGACGCATGTCGTGTTAAGCTGTATATTCCGGTAAAACTTTATCGTTCAAACTTTACAGGAAAAGATATGCCCCGCACCTCACCCGTATTCTATGTGCTCCCGTCAGCCATCAGCATCACGCCCAACGCCAACAACTCGGCCAACGATCTGGCCGTCTTTGTGGCCAGGGGTACGAAGATAAAGGTATATAGTCAGGGTATAGCGCAGCTTAACTTTTCCGACAACACATACCAGGAATGGACGCTTGCAGGTCGCAACCGCCGTCTGGCCGACATCACGAAACCATACACCATCTACGCCCGCCTTGCTAAGGAAGACAAGAGCGACGGGTATCTCGTATTCGCTCCAAAAGTGTATGAGGAAGGAATGTGGAAGGACAAATACCCATACGTTACATGGGTCGGCCTTGCAAAGAACACTGCGACTGCTACGGAAGAGATTGACAACGCCACAAACAAATACTGGTGGATCAAGCTCGGTGAAGTGGCACTGCCTGAAAGTGGCGAGCGCAGCATGGATTATGATACCGGCATCCTGGGTACCGACCAGTTCAATTCGGAGTGGAACCTCGATCCCGACGACATGCCCCTGCGCATTGAGATAGACTGTTCCATTGAGGGCGAGGACGCAGGTCCTACACCCTATGTGCCATGGAATAAAGAGCTTATACTGCGTGCCCGTCTGGTGGAGGGCTGGGCAGATACCGATATTGAGCGGTTTGACCACTGGACTATTCAGCGCAACACAGGCGATGAATATGCCGATGCGCCATGGCCGCCGGAAGGCCGCGCACTTGGCTTCGGCAGGACAGGAAACATTGTCCTTTCCCATTCCCGAAACGACAACGACGACTTCAACGGATCCGTGTCAGCAACCTTTACTGTTGTTGCATGGGGTACGGAGCATGAAGAAGAAAGCTCATCAGGTGTTGACAGCAGTTCAAGTTCATCGTCAAGTTCAGGCATATCAAGCAGCTCAGGTTCTTCCGCCAGCTCGGAAGATTCCGTTGATTCAAGCAGCTCCGTCGAAGAAGGGCATGAGGATGCAGTCATCGTTCCGATAGCAACGGCCACCGTCACCATCATGGCCGAGACGGCTGAGAAGTACGAGCTGGAACTGTCAACATCCATAGTCAGCTACGACCCGACTACGGATGCCTACAGCCCTGCCGATGGCATCAAGGTGCGTATTCGCGCCACCGACCAGAAAGGCAGTGTATTCAAGCTCACTCGCGGGCAACTCGATTCAGCGAATCTTGTCGTGCAGTACGCAATGGCCGATGCCGACGAATGGACAACACTGACTTTCGACAATGCCATTGCGGATATTGCCGAAGCCACCATTCCCATCAGCGTGTTCACGACACAGCAGAACATCAACGTCCGTATATGCAGGGTCATTAGTGCAGACATGTCCGACAGCTCTTCTTCCGACAGCATCGGTATCGAGCCTACCTTGGTGGAGATATACCGTACTCCCATCGCCTTTGTGCGCAACGGTGAGGACAGCAAGGTGCGAGAGTGGATCTATCTGCGTAGCGAGAAGGCCATTTCCTTTATCGGCGATACGGAGTCTTCTGATTCATCGGAAGAATCTGGTAACAGTCAGGGTACGCAGCTCATTCCGCGTCTCATCCCTGCAGGCGAGGTGGATCCGCCGGGTGCAGCCTTGGGTATCGACACCAACAAGAATCAGGACGGCTGGGTTCCTGAAGGTTGGTGGGACGAGATGCAGGGAACCGACGATACCTACCACTATGAATACGGCAGCTATCGCGACTGGATCCGTGAGAGTTCGAGCAGTGCTTCTTCTAATGAGCAGGCAGACTCTGGCGATCAAGCCGAGCAACGCATCGGTCATTGGGGCGAGTTCAGCAAGCCGACCATCTGGAGCTACCGAGCCGAGGATGCTATTACCTACCGCTGCCGCTGGACGCTTGCAGGGAATGTGGTGTATCAGCTCATCGCCGCTTACACAGGCGCATTCCGTGGTACGCTGCCGCTGGTGGCCACACTTATGAAGCGCACAGGTAACGGACCGGAGGAGATTGTAACAGCCGATGCAACCATCATTACCGTAAAATGTGATGGGCTTCCCTATCAGACCACGGTAAGCGCACAGAATCCTCAGTTCACCATCAGCGAGACAGTGAACCCGGAGTTCGTGAGCTATCTGAACAATGTTGCGCTTACAGGATTGACCATCACCTTTACGATAGACGGCGAGGAACACACCTTCAGCATACCTGTCATCCGAGATGCCGACGAGGATTCCATCAAGGGAACCATGGCCGCATACGGTGAGGAACTGTTCGTGTCAAAGGTACATGACGATGTGGCAGCCGGCATGATCCGTTTCACCAACGAAAGAGGTGTACAGTTCGGGGAGGACTTTGCATCGGGCCTGACAGGATTCGGAGGTCGCATAGACGGGAATGCGGATGCAGAGCTTGAATCATTGACTCTTCGCAGGTTCCTCGAAGTTCCAGAGCTCAGATATAACCGTATCAGCATACAGGTGGGTAACCGCTGGCGTGCTCCAGGTGGCGGTATCATAGAAAGCGTTACGCCCGACAAAGACGGATCAGGGAATATTCTGAACACGGGTGTTATCAAATTGCACCTGGAAGACGGTGAGATCGGCAAGGTTGCTGTTGATGACATCTGTATGGGTATCTTCCATGATGGCATGACGCTTGAAAACAACGATGCCGATGACTATGACGACTACATCGGTAATTTCCGGTTCTCCGGATTCTTTACGACATATTTCAGGATAACACAGATACTGTCCGGTTCCGACAAGCCGAACGGAGAGTTCCGCTATGCGCTGAGGAACGATGTGAGATTCCCGGCATCGCACGCACCATGTGCCATGATGCACTTCGTGTGCTATGGTAACTTTACCAATGTTGACCGTCAGGAAAGCCGGTATTCCACACTTACCTATGAGCGTTATCTGACCGGCGTAAACAACTGGGAGTTCACAAAAGAAAACATCGGTGCGCAGTACGGTGAATTGTCGAACCTGAGTGTTTTCGGACTTAACATGGAAGGCTACTCGGCATACCTGAACAATATCTATATGTCAGGCCGTCTGGAGCAGATCAACACCATCGTTGACCAGCTGTCGTCATATCATGTGGACTTCAGCGACTATGTTGACGTGATTACCGTTGATGACGTCGGAAACGTTATAGGCGGTCTGTATAAGGTCAACGATAACGTGCCATACGACTACCGTATTTACAGCGCGATATCAGTTCGCAAGAATAATCAGCTGCTGACGATATGCGGGGAGAATGAGACAGTAGGGCCTGGTAAGTTCAAGGTCTATACCGAACCGGTTCGATGCACCTGTTCATTGAAAAACTCGACGATATATATCACGTCGATCGAGAATATTAAGGACGGCATACCCGGTACGGCCGACGATGTGAACTTCGACTATGATTCCATGCGCGACATGCAGAACTGTTTCGTGAACCTCACGATCGACTGCGAGGGAAATACCTCTATAATCAAGCAGTTCCCTGTCACGATCAAACACCAGTCGGAACCGTTCGTCGGTGCAGACATAAGCAATGAGTTCAGCAGTGTTTCGTGGAACACAAGGACACAGGCATATATTGGACTTCCAGTTGTGTTCGATTTCAAGATGTGGCACAACAATGAAATGCTGAACATCGGAAGCGCAACGAACATAAGCCTGTCTTCGGCTACTACAGGCGTAACGTTGGTAAGCGGTTCCGCGCCTGCACAAGGACCTGCCACTTCATCTATCTACTACAATAAGAACATCATTACTGTAAACGGAAAGAAATATGCCCGCATACAGCTTACGGCCATGGGTGTTGACATTTCGCCGGTGGTTGATATTGATGTTACATGCACGGCCACCTATTCAGGAGTGCCCTACGAACGCACTCTGCGGCATACCATCAACAAATCGACCGACACCAATGTTTATCAGTTGCTGACCGATCCTGCAGAGGTTTGCGCCAGTTACAATGCCAACCAGCAAAAGGTACTGAACACAAACAACATCACCTGTTCCGTGCGTTGCGACTCGACTGATGACAAGCACTACACGGTGGCTGTTGCCGACTATGCTAAACATGGCCTGTTCATTACGACGCAGAAGTTCACGATGAACGCCAGCAACCAGGAGGTAGCAGGTACTGAGGAGGCATACAGCACGGTAAGCGGTGTGACTGTAAGCGCAGACAACACCCGCGTAAGGTTCAAACTGTACAAACTGGCCGACACTACGCTATCGACCATATCAGCTCTGCTGGATCCGTCGAACGTAATCGAGGTTCTTGACGTTGAAGACGTACCAGTTGTACTTGACGGTCTTGACGGAGAGAACAGTATTCAGGTGGTTCTTGACAACGACAGCGACAATGTTACCTGCACGGAAGACGGAACGGTCGTCGCTGCCACGCTGTCGGTCGTGCATGCGTGCCTGATGGACGGTGAGGATACCATCGGTAGTTCGGTACTGGGCTCTACACGTTCCTCAAACAAGCAGCAGTACGGTAAGTTCTCTTCAGGAACGCTTACGCAGGGATGGGAGATAGAATGCTCCAATTGCACCGCCGAGATAGCAAACGCATGGACCACCGTTGACGGAAAGCCATGGATAACCATCAACCTGCTGACGGTTACAGATGATGCTGCCAGCATCAATGTGAAGTGCCTTTATACCAAACACGGGCAGAATGCTTACTACAATCGCCTGTTTACGGTAAGCAAGCTGTACGGTATAGACAAGCATGAGATCATACTCAATCCTAACAGCATCTGCTACAAGGCAAACGATGACACATATACACCGACTCACTTCAATGTGTATATCTACAAGACAACACAGAAGGACGACCGTCACCTGATGACCACCCTGCCCTCTCATTCCCCGGCCCAGCACGGAGACTACAGTCTTCAGTATTCGCTTGACAAGGGAGCGACCTGGACCGACATCAGCGGTTATAGCAGCGGAGTTGCGATACGCGAAAGTTCAGACAACGGTAGCGGCAACAAGTTCAGCTGGGACGATGCAGACAGCATTGAGATCCGGCTGCGACAGTACTTTGTTGAGAATGGTGTTGGCACATGGATCCTGCTTGATCAGGAATGCGAGGACATTGTGGCCGACGGTCAGGACGGCAAGGGTGTTGAATATATATTCTTCACGCAAGATTCTTGGATTAATGATAGTCCCAATGGGATGGCGACCCCGACAATTCGTGACGAGCGGACATATCAAGGATTCCAAGAAGATGACTATTGCCCGTACAATGTCGGTGCAACGCAACAATGGACTGACCAACCGACAGGTGTAAGTGGCAATGTCGGGTATAAGTACGAGTTCTATGCACAACGCAAGAAGGTAAATGGCGTTTGGCAGAACTTCGGTGCAGTGCATCTTTGGAACAAGTACACCGAAAGCGGTTCGTCGCCTTACATCCTTGATTTGTCGAACGATAACAGTTTTGTCAATTGCGATGACAGCGGAACGGTTATCGGCTCTTATGAAACAACGGATATTATAGTTGTTGAAGGTGGAAGGGATGCCTTTGATGACTTTAATTATACCGTAACAGGTAATAACATCACAGCAACCCGTAGCGGACGTACAATCACGCCGTCAAATATACAGGCGATTAGTGCGACAATTGTGGTTGAAGCGACATTGAAGACAAATGCGAACTTCAAACTCACTGCTGTATATTCAATTAACAAGTCATTCCCAGGTAATTCAACAGTTATATACTCACTTCAGCCAAGTGTTGATATTTTCCATAAACTTGGCGACAACGGTAACTTTACCGAACAAACGTTTTCGGTTCAAGTAAAGAAATCGGTCGGGTCTGACACGTCGATGGTTACACAGGCTGCTGAGATGAGTACGGAAGGTCTTGCACTTAGTTATACAAAAGACGGCAGCTCCGATGTGTCTAACCTGACGGGGTCGATGACAGGTATTCCCGTTGCCCAACTACTTAACGGAGTACAACAATATATAACGTTGTTCTTAAAAGGAACGGGTGCAAATTCAAACAAACTTTACGATAGGGAAAGGATTTATATTGTAAAGGATGGTGATACCGGTGATGCGTTTGAATATGAAGACTTTACACAAGAACAATTGGAAGACTTACGGGGTCCTCGTGGCCTTACAGGCTGTCATGAGCGTGTGTACCAGCAGTACACCCACGACAACAATCTCCTTTACCGTAACGATGAAAACGCCGATAACATACAAGGCATTCGCTATGTGGACTTCATGTGTGTCGAGGATCCGACAAAGGCAAGTGGATATGCGTTGTACAAGTGTAAGATTACACACCCGGCTTCTGCCACAACTTTTGCTCTTGACGAAGCAAACTGGGAGCCGGTGGCTGAAAATGTTTCATCCGCATACTTCAATTACATAGTCGCACGGAACGCCCATTTCAAGTTCGGTTCGTCCAACCAGCTTGTGATCTACAATTCCAGTAATCAGATTGTCGCCGGACTGACGGGTGCGATTCCTGATGCCTCACATGAGGATGAAAGCGTTCGTATATGGGCTGGTAACGAGAACCCATCAATAGCTCCGTTCCGCGTTCAGCAAGACGGGCAGATGTTCGCTGACAAGGCGCATATCAAAGGCTTGGTCGAGATAAAGAATGCAGACGAGGGTGTGATGGTGTACGATTCCTCTGACAATCTTCGTGTTCAGGTTGTTGCGGGAGAAGTTGATGAACCCGTCAATGAGACCGCATACGCAACGGGAACAGCAAAGCAGACCACGAAGGGGAGCCAGACAAGCAGAATAGACCTCACGCCTACACCGATTGTACTCAGCATGGGTGAATTGAAGGCGGGAGCTGTCATATCCGCAAGTTCAACTCCTATATCGCCATCTACTGAAACAATGCTCTACATCACGGTGTCATCAGGTGGTAGCACAATGAGGATAACAGATAGCGGTCTGCCCGAGAAGATAAGGTATGAACTCCGTTTCGTTACAAGCAACGGCAATACCATATACACGGGAACTGGCGGTGCGACAGCAAGTGGAAGCATCACGACACTTAGTCTTCCTTTGTTGTTCTACGGGCCTGTAATACCCGTAACTGCAACCTACTATGCTCATGTGTATGTATGGATAGAGGATGTAAACGAGGACAACACCGCATCTGACACCTTCGGAGGAATTGCAAGCACAGCAACTATAACCACATCGGCAAAGATGTGCTTCAACCAAACCACTCCGCAAGGTACGCGAATCGGTATAAACGGGCTGTTCGTCAACATGGGTACGAACAAGTCTTTCAGTATAACGGGAGACAACGCTGAGATAAGGTATGGCAACTACCGTATAAAGGTGGATAACAATGGTATTTATCAATACAATTCTTCGTATGGGTATATTCCGATGGTTAAGAAGGTCAAGACCATATCATCGGACTATGAAATACTTGCAGAAGATGGTGTCCTGTTCCTTAACAACAGCTCCACTATAAATCTAACGCTGACAAGCGGTTCTTCTGACGAAATAAAGATTATTAGCAAGAGTGGCGTTGCCTATGAATTGCGCGGTATGCCCGTTATTAGAAGTAACGGACAAGCGGCTAATCCTTTCACGGCAGATGACTATCGCCCAAGAATATTCGTTAAGGATACTTCTGCGGCATCCCCATCATGGTACGAACTTTATTGTAGTAACTAAACGAAAGAAAAGATATGGCAGTAACATCACCAGAGCTATTAGCATTGTTTGCGCAGGCTTCTGCAATAGCAAACTCTGATCAGTTCCTTTTGCACGGTGCAGAAGGTGTAAACGGCAACCATGCAATCAAGGTAACTGCAGAAGCTGTACGTGCGTATCTTGCATTGTCTGCGGTTGCAACGATCGGACAGGACGGCTATTGGTATATAGGCGGCGTGAACACAGGAGTAAGAGCAGCTGGAGAGACACCACGTTTCCAGCGTCGCGACGATGGCATATACTATTCCGTTGACGGAGGAACGACCTATCAGGTGTTTGCATACTATTCGGATTTCCAGAATCCGAAGTTGGTGCGGCAGAACGCCACTACGGTAAGCATATCGCCTAATGCCCTGAACGTATGGGGTAGCGTACAGTCGCTGAACATCACGTTCATTGCAGGCGAAGCGAACGATGCAAACGAGTATATGCTTCAGTTCCAGGTAAGCGGATCCAACTTTACCCTTAACCTTCCAGATGGTATAACGTGGTTGGAAGAACCTGTATGGACTGACGGCAACATCTACCAGGTAAGCATACAGAATAACCTGGCTCTTTATGGAGCATGGGAAGGAGCATCCCAGTCATCTTCATCTTCATCTTAGTAGTTATGAGTGAGTTCAGAAGAAGACTGATGATGATAACCAAGGCCGTTGAGGAGTATTTCTCGGCCTGGTTCAGATCAGAAGGATGGTTCCGGTCCGATCCATGGTAAAACTGTTTATTGACAATAAAAAAGACAAGGATATATGGCAAAGAAAGAAAAAATCACGATCAATGGCGAAAACCTTCTTAGTTCGTTGGCTGATGCCTGGGGTGGTGTAAACGAGGAATCATCCGCAGTTGACATCCACGGAACGTCTGTTCCCGCTGGCAGGGAATGGGGTATGAACCGTGGCGAGGTGGAGAGGTTCATCAAAGAGAATTTAGGTAAAATAGGAGATAAGGTTGGTTGTCTTAAATGGAGTGATGATATTGATGCAAGCAATTTTTATCACCTATGGGGATTTGCTACCGAAGACGACTACGAGTTATACATAAACGACCCAGAAGAATACGAAAGTCTTTTACTTGTAGATATTCCGTTACCTATTTCAACAGTGCAAGGCGATAGTTTTGCCGCATATATGTTTACAAGTGCAGACCAGACCGCAAACATTGTGGTTGCGGAACGCGAATTAAACGTTCCTCTCCGATTCCATGCGGTAAGAAACTCCAATGGTGAGCGTTTCAACATGGGCGTAAAGGGAACACTGCAAATCCAACGAAGCATGGACAACGGTGCCACATGGAGTCCTGTCGGAACGCTCGCAGGTGCTATCGACTCCACCGATTACAGCAATACGACCACATATACGCAGATAGACATCGGTCAGTTCCTTACTGAAGGCAGACAACTTATTCGTATAAGGGCATTCTATGACTACACGGACGACAACAACCAAAACAAGGTGCAATACTCGACTTGGGTAAATGTTGCAAGTAGCATTACCTATACGCAGTTAAGGTTGGAGTGTCAGTTGGATTGGAACAACGCTTTACAGGCCTCGCAGATTCGGTCGGCAGGATTCCCCGTTTCATACCAAGTGTTCGGTGCGGTTGCAAAGACCTTGCATATTGAGATAGACGGGCAGACCACATTGTCGGCTACCTATTCGCTGACGGCTGCTGAGAACGGTACGGTATTCACTCGCGATATTGCTGATTCCTCGGACACCTACAAGATATTCAATCACGGAGTGCATGAGGTGCGTGCATGGCTAACCGCATCCGATGGAAGGGGTGGTACGCTTACAAGCCCTGTTGAGAAAAACAGCTTCATGGTCATTGACTACGGTACGGCAGGAGCAAATGCGTCAAAACCATACATTATGCTCCAGAACGTCAAGAGCAGGGTTGTTAACTTCGTGCAGACAACCATTTGTGAGTACGCGGTGTTTAACCCCGTAGTTAGTGGTGAGACGATTACGGCAGGTACGGAGCCTGTTGATGTAACGTTCTACCTCACGGCATATAACGCATCGTTCACACCATCTTCATCAACAACAAAACACTTTGAGAGCAACAGTCTTGTTACCCCGAATACGAAGATGGAACTGACAACGACCATTGAGATTGAGTCGGACAGCACATCGGACATCAACACCTATTTCCGCGTGTGGAGGAAGGTAGGAAGCACATATTACAACTTCCTAAACGAGTGCTACAACTTGAATTACTTGAATGTGACGGTTGACAACTCGGACAACTTCTCGCCAACTCTCGGTGCATCGTTCATACTCAACCCAAAGGTGAGGAACAACACGGAGGCTTCTCCGCAACGAATCATCAACTCAGCAAACAACAATGCTGTTGTGACAAGCACATGGACGGGATTTGATATGATTTCCGATGGATGGGTGGCTGATGATAGCGGTGTAAAGGTGTTGCGTGTGCTTGCAGGTCAGCGATTGAACATACAACTGAACCCGTTTGCACAGTTCCGCAGTTCCCCCGATTCTGCAATGACGATGGAGTTCGATATTGCGGTAAGAAACGTGACCGATGAGGAAGACCCGATATTGAAGATTCTTGAAAGCGTGGGCGGCAATCCGCGTGGTCTGACAATCAGACCGATGGAGGGGAATATCTACACCAAATCAAAGATTGTGGATGACGAAACAAACTTCCGTTTTTGCGAGGACAAGCGCACTCATATCAGCATAAATATCCACAACAATATCCGACCAAACGTAAATGGTGATGGATTGTATGACCCAAACCAATACACTCCTGCGCAAAATGTTGCAATAGCACGTGTGTTCATCAATGGAAATATAGAGCGTGAAGTGTTGTTCTCTACGTCGGCAAATGATGAGTTCTGTACGGGAAATATGTCCAATGGTGGTATCACGATAGGACAGGATGGAGCGGACATCGACATCTACGGAATCCGAGTTTATGCCAACCGTCAGCTTTCCGCACAGGACATCGTAAAGAACTACATTGCATCCCTCCCGACATCAGAAGAGAAGCGCGAAACAAGAGCTCAGAACGATATAATGACAAGTGGAAAAGTTGATATTGACAAAGTGAAAGCTCTTGGTAAGAGGGTACTCGTACTTCATGGTTTGGAGCCGTATAAGTACCGTGAAACCGTTGCATCGGTATGGTGGGAGATATTCCAATATAACGAGGACGGTTCATTAAACAAAGACCTGTCAGGTACGATATGCAAGGACACTGGAATGAAACCAAAAAGACAAGGTTCTACGGCTAATACCTACTATTACTCCAACATTCAGACAAAAATAGATGATGGTGGTTGGATTGAGGTTGCGCCATCTGACTTTCATTCCTCGATAACGGTAAGCGAGCCGTATTCGGGTAGTTACACCGACCCAGATACCGACGAGACGACAACTGAGACAATCGTTGACATCAAAGGTGGTAACTTGGGAAAGAACGAACCTGTTGCTGCGTCAGTACAGACAAAGAAATACAAGGTTGTCAACGGAAAGATTCGTGTACCAGACGGATGGATAGACGGAAACGGTAAGTATCGTGGCATGGGATTCATGGTCACAGAGGGTACACCGTTGGCTACAAAATTGGTACTAAAGGTCAACTACGCATCTTCAATGCAAAGCCACCTATGCGCAGGAACACGGCTCTACAACGACCTACATACTGCCGTGGTGGGAAGGAACTCGCTACAGCAGGCTGTATCAACCGCACGTGTTTCAAAGTACACTGAACCTGTGTATTTCTTCACGCAGGACGGGAACAACGCCCCCGTTTATCGCGGTGGTGGTAACTTCGGAGCAGGAAAGATGGACAAGCCGACTTGGGGTTATGTAAAGTCCTTGCATCCGATGTTCACGATGATAGAGGGTTCGGACAACAACTATCCGCTGACTGATATGCGCGTTCCGTTCATTACTGACGAAAGATGTGCGGAGGCTATTACATACAGTGCCGAGGATGAGGGTTATTTCTATAACGGATTGCAAAGCCTTGATTTCGATGGTGGCAAGACGGATGATGATGAGATTCCCGTTTCATCAATCACAAACCGCTTGGCTGACACGTGGAACTTCATATATCTCCATACACCGATGATACGTTTCTATGTCGGCTCGTTCTCAGCATTCCTCTTGTCCGACGAGAGTGCGAACACGGCATACAAGTATTGGTGTACGGATGGTGATGATGCATATAAGCTGAAGCGATACAACTTCAAGAGCAACACTTGGGTTGATGCAGGACTTTGGACTTACGGTTCAGGATATGCGGTCATTGACATTAGGACAAACGAAATGACAGCAGCCACCTATACCGCATCCACACACAAGGCCGACTATGATGTGCTGAACACGGAGATTATCGGTGCTATCGTCGCCCATGCAAAGAAATACATCGGATTGTACTTCAACGTTAATTCGTTGAAGTTCCACTATGTGTTCCAGAACCATTTTATGGCAGGTACGGACAACTGTTCAAAGAACACCTACTATGTTCTTGACCCCGTTGCAAAAGATGTGACCATTGATGGTGTGACAACATCTTGCTACCTTTGGGAATTGCACCAAGACGATGTTGATACAATCTTGATTACGGACAACAACGGTCGTTCCACAAAACCTTACTACATCGACCGTATGCACCCGTATAGAGACAATGACCCAGACCCAAATAATCCAACATCGTGCTATGAGGGAACTCAGAACGGATTGTTCAATCTTGTCGAGGCAATGTGGGAGGACACCAAGGAATTACAGTCTATGATGAAGTCGGTGTTCAACGCAATGGTCGGATTGGTAACACAAGAAGACAACGCAAAAGGAATCACGAGTTCCATTTGGGGGTGCTTGGAGAAATATTTCTTCTCCATTCAGCATTTCTATTCACAGATGGCTTACAACGAACAGGCACGTATCAGATACGAGTGGCCTGCTTTATTGGGGTTCGTGTCGTTCGGTTCAGGTGCTCGTGGTGTTGCCCCGATTACTCAGTCAATGGGTAGTCAGTTGGAGGCTGAAACACAGTTTATGATTAGAAGGGTCGTTTATATGGCTTCATATGCGGCATGGGGACAGTTGTATGATGGTGGTAAGACATACAGCATCGGTATTGCAGATGTGGTTGCATCACTTTCAATGCAAGCATTCCACTTACCACCGTATCAATCCAACTCGAACAACTACACGTTCCGTGTGAAGCCACATCAATACATCTACCCGACAGGTATGCTTGGTCAGACATCGGTTGACCCCCATGTTCGCGTGGCTCCAAATCAAGAGTTTGCGCTGAACCTCGGAGATACGGAATCAAACGATACGGGTCTTTCCATTCTTGGTGCTAACTACTACCGTTCGTTTGGTAATATGGGTAACATTTCAGTTGCACCAAGTGTAACGTTTACGGTACTCGGCAAGCGACTTACGGAGTTTATTGCCGAACCGACAACCACCTATACAGAAAGCGGTAAAACCGTAGGTGC
>JAFZPZ010000109.1 GCA_017552435.1 Bacteroidaceae bacterium | reverse complement strand
CACCTCAAAGGGTTTACTGCCCCTCAAAAAGCAAAAACAAAAGCAGATTGCATATGGCCGTCAAATACGGATTTGCAATCTGCTTTTTGTTAGATAATCAGAAGATGTTCATGAATGAAGGACTTTTTCAGTGCCCTCCCAATTTGGCACGCCCTCTTTCTTTTGATTCCAATCGTTTTTTTTTACAGTTCTGTCTGTTCCACAATCTGGCCGTCATAGAGGCCCATGATGCGGTCGGCAAAGCTGGCATTGTGCTGCGAGTGGGTGACCATCACGATGGTGGTGCCTTTCTCGTGCAGCTCGCAGAGCAGGTCCATCACCTCCTTGCTGTTCTTGGAGTCGAGGTTGCCCGTCGGTTCGTCGGCCAGGATAATCTTGGGTTCTCCCACTACGGCGCGGGCAATGGCGATGCGTTGTTGTTGACCTCCAGATAGTTGGCAGGGGAAGTGCTTGCGGCGGTGCGACATCGCCATGCGGTCCAGGATGGCTTCTACACGCTTCTTGCGCTCTTTGGCCGGCACGCCCATGTAGAGTAGGGGCAGTTCCACGTTCTCATAGACGTTGAGGTCGTCGATGAGGTTGAAGCTCTGGAACACGAAGCCGATGGTACCTTTGCGGATCTTGGTGCGCTCCCTTTCGCTGAGCTGGCTCACGTCCTTGCCGTCGAAGGTGTAGGTTCCCTCGGTAGGCGTGTCGAGCAATCCCATAATATTTAATAATGTGCTCTTGCCGCAGCCCGAAGGCCCCATGATGGCGACAAACTCGCCTTCTTTCACTTCCAGGCTCACTTCGCGCAAAGCCCAGGTTTCAATCTCTTCCGTGCGGAAGACTTTCTTGATGTTTTGTAACGCAACAAAAGACCCCCCGGCCCCCTTTAGGGGGAGAGGAGATGATGTTGTGACTGCTTGTTCTTTCATACTGTATTTGTTTTAATTGGTTATTTTATTCTTGTTATTCCCCCTAAAGGGGGTTAGGGGGTCTCTATTCTTTTTTTATTATTGTTGCTGGATTTAACTTAGATACCTTATATATTTTGTACCCTACGGTGAGGAGGGTGATGAGGGCGACGAAGAGGGAGCAGAGGCCTATTGGAAGCAGGGTTTCCTGGAACAACGAGTTAAATGTAACACTCGCAAGTGTAAGTAAGAAGATAAGCCCATTGGCCAAGAGCAGGGAGATGATGCTGCCGGCAATCAGGCAATAGACGTAACCACGTCCGAAGAGCCAGATAATCTGTCCTTGGCTGGCACCATGCGCCTTGCGGATGGCTACCTCCTTTTGGCGGCCACGCACGTCGAGCGACACGCTGGAGAAGAGCGTCAGCACGATGCACAGCAGGGCTATGGCACACATAATTGCAACTATCTCGGTAATCAGCTCCAGCATCCGCAAATCCTTGAAGCAGACGTCGTAGAAGTTGTCCAAAGGAGCCTTGGAGACGGTGTACCTGCCCAGCTCCCGATGGCGCTCCGTCAGTTCTTTCTTGAGGGCTTCGTATTGTCCCTGCTTTGCCTGGACGACAACATAGTGGTGGACTGACCAGCCCGAATTGGCATCCTCAAAGTCCTCCTCCATGCGGAATTCGATGTAGTATTTTTCTGCGAAATAGCTCCGGTCGGTCACGTAGAGGAACGCGGGCTTTTGGTCCGCCCACAACAGGTGCGTGAATAACTGTCCCCTGAAGTAGCCCACACATTCGGCCTCTTTGCCTTTTTCCACGATGCGTGTCTGGGGGTGTTCCGGTGCTTTCACACCGAGCTTCTGGCGCAGTTCTGCTGCCCGTTCCGTGGAAACGTAGATGGGAATCATCTCCTTGCTGGAAGTCTCTTCCTCGGTGGCTGTCGGCTGTACTTCCAGATCCAGCATCTCGAACAGATGCTCGTCCGTTATCAAGGCCTGATAGGTGTAGAAGCGCTGGTTGTTGTTATCTCTGTCCCGTTGCTCCCAATGGCCTTTGGGAGGCATCTCGCCGTCCTTCAGGTCTTGGCGCAGGGGAAGCGTAACCAGGCTGGTGAAGTTCGCCACATTCTGGTAGTAGGGCATGGAATCCAGCACACTCGTCTGCCATTCGTGCATGTCCGAGACGATGCAGTTCTGGAACGCTTCCGTGTTGGCGACAGTAGGCAGTTCATCGGACTTTTTGGACATCTCGCCCATAATGCTGAATGCGATAGATAGGAAGGTGATGCACACCACCATCTGCAGCGTGATAAGCAGGTAGCGGCCTCGGGTGGAGGTGCGCTGGCTCTTGCCCACCACCTCGCTCAGGGGCTTGGTGACAACGCGGCGGACGGACAGCAGGGCGATGCCTACCGTCAGCAGGAATACGATGAGGCAAATCCACAGTTCGGTGGTGTAGGTCAGGGGCATGTTGATGGTCATTTCCGGAAGCTGCTTCAGGATAATGGGTATTGCGAAGTCTGCCAACAGGGAGGTCAGGCCCAGCGTGAGCAGCGTGACGAAGAAGAACACGAAGGCCACTTCCCACATCAGGAGGCTGAACAGCTGATGCCTCTGTGCTCCCATGCATTGGCGCAGGCCCATCTCGCGCTGGCGCAGGCGGAAGAGCTGAATCTGCATCTTCAGGAAACCGAACAGTCCTATCAGCAGGATGCTGGCGGCAAGAATCAGGAAGCCGATGAACCCATATTTGAGGTTGGGATTGCCCTTGCTGGCCGGGTTTATCGTCACTTTGTATTCAGGTGGGAATTTCTCGCGCATCTCTGCCAACAGGTCGTCTGCCGTCTTTCCTTTGGCAAGGATGAAGGTGAAATCGCCAAGATAGCTGTGCCACTGATACCTTGATTTTTCATTCTCGAATTCCTTCAGCAAGTCGCTGACTACCAATAGATTGTCCTTCGTCAGCATCCAGTCGCCGGTATCCACCACGTCGATAATCCTGCTGTAGGCGGCGGTGGTATCCAAGACTTCGCAGTAGTGGTGGATGGAATCATACGAAACAACGCCGATTCCCCAGTCCCGCTTCAGTTCGTCCGTAGTAAAGCCGATGGGGTTCACGTCCTTGCCAAAAGTGCGCTCCAGCATGCCCTTCGTCATAACGATGTCGCCTGGTTTCAACACAGGGATGCGTTTGCCCGTGATGGCGGACCGCAGCCCCAGATAGTTGAGGTGCTCGGGACTAATCAACGTGATTTCGGTCTGGACAGGATACTGTTTTCCCTCCAGGTTGAAATAATTGGCGATGGTTCCGAGCCAATCGTAGTTGAGTTCGATACTCTCGATGCTGGAGAGGTGCTTCTCGCTGATGAACTTCAGGCTTTGCGGATTGACGTTGACCAGGGTGTCGCACATGTCGTCCTGATAGCGTATCTCCACATACTGCCGCCTGGGGTCGCCATAGGCTCTGTGGATGCCCTCAAAGAGTCTTTGTACGACGATGAAACCTACACTGAAGCACACCAGCCCCACAGCCAGGCAGAGCACCGCGATGGTGTTCTGCGTCTTGTACTTCATCAGATTGCGCCATGCAACCTTGATGTTTTGAAAAAGAAGTTTGTTAATCATTGAACATTAAATATTGAGAATTGAACATTATTTTTGTTTTCTGCTGCAAAGGTAAATCAATGTTCAATGTTCAATGCTCAATGTTCAATAAAAAATTGCCGATTGTCCAAACATTAGACACACTTGTGTCCAGAAATTAGACACTTTCGGCCAAATTCTTGTCTTCAAAGTATAAAAATTCTTCACTCTTCACTCTTCGCTCTTCACTTTTCCTTACCTTTGCACCATGAAACACGGAACTCTACTTGTCATCGACGACAATGCCGCCATCCTGACGGCTGTGAAAATCTGCCTGGGCGGCACCTTCGAGCGCATCGTCACCCTCACCTCGCCGGAAGCGGCACTCACCACCATCGAACAGGAACGCCCCGAGGCGATTCTGCTGGACATGAACTTCAGCCTGGGCGTGAACTCGGGTCAGGAGGGCATGATGTGGCTCTCGGCCATCCATCGCAGGTTTCCCGACATCCCCATCGTGCTGATGACTGCCTATGCGGATGTGAAACTGGCGGTACGCGCGCTGAAGAACGGCGCTGCCGACTTCGTGACCAAGCCCTGGGACAACGACGAACTCATCCGTGTGCTGAAGGACGCCATCGACAAAGCTGGCGAGGTCGTTCCGCTGGAACAGCTGGAGAGCGAGCACGTCCGCAAGGTGCTCAGCAAATGCGACGGGAATATGAAGAAGGCTGCCGACCTGCTGGGCATCAGCAGACAGACATTATATAATAAAATAAGGACCCCCTAACCCCCTTTAGGGGGAATTTATTGCTTATGGTTATAGGTTATGGTATACTGGCTATTGCCATCGTAGCGGTAGCTTTGTTCCTCGCTTACCGGCACCAGTGCCTGCTGCGGGAGCGGGCGCAGATCATGCGCGATGCCATACGCCACAGGGACTTCTCGTTCCGGCTGCCTACACGCGGACTCTTCTTCGGCGAGAAAGCCCTGCAGGAAGCCCTGAATGACATGGGCCAGGACATACAGAAGCAGGTGGCACACAGCGAGGTGGAGTCGTGGCAGAAGCTGACCCGGGTGCTGACGCACGAGATTATGAACGCCATCACTCCGATACAGAGCATCAGCCAGGCGTACCTGAAAAATCTTGACATTTCCAGCTCTCCGTACGAGGAAGGCATACGTGCCATCCATGACACAAGCACGGGTCTGATGGCCTTTGTTGAGAGCTATCGGAAGCTTACACAGCTGCAAGAACCCGTCATTTCCGACGTAAATCTGCTGGATTTTGCCAAAAGAATCGCATCACTTTACCCCGATTTGGCATGGGAAATTGACATTCCGGCCGATTTTGTCCTGCAAGCCGACGAAAACCTGCTGCGCCAAGTCTTTATCAACCTGACGAAGAACGCCATCGAGGCTGAAGCGAAGAAAATAAGCCTCTCCCAAACCCTCTCCAAGGGAGATGGAGCTATTCACCCCTCCTTTGGAGGGGACGGGGGAGGCTGGGGGGTCCTCTTTTCCAACGACGGCCATGTCATTCCCCTCGATGTGGCGCAGGAAATCTTCATCCCATTCTTCACCACCAAGCCGAGCGGCACAGGCATCGGGCTCTCCCTCTCGCGCCAGATTCTCATGATGCAAGGCATGACCCTCAGCCTTGCCGAGAATCCCCAGCGAGGCTACAACGTCACCTTCGTCATCGAAAAGAACTGAGATATAATACGAAAATGTGTCATACAAAATTTGTCTGTTCAATAAAAAGTGCTAACTTTGCAGGCGTAAAAGTCATATTATGGGTGTAACTTACGATAATAATGAGCAGCGTTTTGTGTTTGATTTCGAACATGATGGCACTGAAGATATTGTTAGTTTGACTGGTGACGGCTATCAGGTAGAGGCTTTCGGCAGATGCTTCTACTATGGCTATGAGTTCTCCGATCAGGTTGATGGAAATGTCCGCTCTGCTTTCATCAATTATGTTAAGTTCACCGAAGATTTACAGAAAAATCCAGACCTGACACAATTCATCAAGAAGGCTGTTGACCAACTTAACCGTCGGGTCAACCTCTACGACTATAATCTCGTGGTTATGCCAGAATCATCGAGCAAAGTGAACCAGTATATGTTGCGTTATATCTACCGCTTTGCCCAACCTATGCTGCGGAAGATGGAACTGGTGAAGGCCCTTCCTGCCAGTATCTCTTTTGATATGGATGCATACGAGAAGCAGTATCTTGACGATGTGCTGGAGAATGGTCGTCCCAGATATACTCAGGCTCAGAAGGATGACGTGAAGCAGTCCATCGCGAAGATGCTGGAACTGATTCACCAAAAGGACTATTTCACAATAGCCCGCGATGTCCGCAAGAGCCGGTTCCGTCCATATATGGTGAACTTCCTACGCTTTGCCACAGAAGAAGACAAAGAGCTTTGTACCACAATCAGGAACCAGAATATCCTGGTGATGGATGATGTCACAACCAGCGGCTCCACCTTGAATGAGATACTCCGTACCCTACGTATCCTTAACGAAGACAACGAGATAACCATCTTCAGCCTTATCGGACGCAAGGACCTGATGGCTGAAGCTGTGTGAAGACACCGTTGTATAGGGAGGAGGGCAGCGTAAAATTCAGAAGAATTTTAATTTCGCGTTTTAAGGCGGTTCTGAGCGCGTTTCTCGGCTCCGGGTGATGCCGACATACCCCAAAGGGGTATGAAGCGATTCTGGGGCGTTCTAGAGGGGAAATTCGGGGTGTCTGTGGATTCTGTGTGTGCACGGGCGCTCTTGTTGATGATGGTCATCTTCTGAGTTCCCCCAAGGGGGTGTCCGTTTTGTCCGCCCCTTTGTCTTTTTCTCAGACCAGTCTCCCGAATTGTGACGGGGCCCTGAATCGGGGCGTCCTTTTATCTTCGTCTCTGACCTGACGGAACGAATCGTTCTCCCCAGCGTGAGCTCCTTCCTTGATGACAAATGACAGATGACAGTTTTTTGAATTTGAGAAGAAAGAGTTATTAGTATTATATTATATATATTCATATATATAATATAATACTAATCCTGTTGTACGTCCGATTTTCAAAAACTGTCATCTGTCATCTGTCATCGCTTTGCTGAGAAAATCAAAAGTGAAAATTGCGAAATTTCTTGACAAAATTGTGAACTACAATGGGAGTGTCGTGCTTTTTCAGCAGCAAAGAAAACCGCACAAAAAAATGCCAGGCCGAAGGGAAAATTTTCTCTGCCCAGAGAAAAAGTGCGCCCCCGCCAGCCCAATTTCGGGGGAGAATGACAGGAAAAAACTCAGAATGCGAAATACCTTTACAAAACAAAAACAGCCCTCTGGTGGTCCAGGGGCTGTTCTATGGAAAAACACTGGCTTGCGCAGCAGAAATAATGCCTTATCGAATGACTATTTTCTTGTTTTGTGTAACGAAAATGCCGTTATGGGGATTGCTGACGGCTTGGCCGGAGAGGTTATACCATTGACCGCTTTCTGTAGAATTCTGTCCGGTTTCCTTTATTTCCTTGACGCCGACGATGATTTCATCCAGTTTTTTCAGCCAGTCGGTGAGGTTTGCCACCATCTGTTTGTGGTATGCGAAGGACGGGTTGAAGCCAAAGCCGTGTCCGCCTGATGCGAAGTTCTTGCTGGTGACCGACACACCGGCTTTTCTCAGGGCGGTCTTGTACTTTGTGCTGTTTATGGGCTTGACGGTGGTGTCGTCATCGGCCCAGCAGATGTATGCTGGGGGAGTCTCGGCGGTGACCTGCAGCTCGTTGCTGTAGAGCGCTACCAGCTCGTTCGAGGGTCTGTCGCCCAGCAGATTCTGGCGCGAACCGGCATGTGTGTAGCGGGAGTCCATCGTGATGACGGGGTAGTAGAGCACCTGGAAGGCAGGGAGTTCCTCGCCGGTGAGGTGTGTGGCGATGGTACTGGCCAGGTGACCGCCGGCGCTGAAGCCCATCACGCCTATCAGATTGGGGTCAAGGAGCAGGCTTTCGGCATTGTCGCGCAGGTACTTCAGGGCAGCCCGCCCGTCGTTCAGGGGTATCTCGGGATCGCCGTGGGGCAGGTTGTAGGTGAGCACTGCAGCGGTGAAGCCCAGGTCGTTGTAGAGGGGAGCCCAGTCGGCACCCTCGTAGCTGCCTGCAACGTAGGAATAGCCTCCGCCCGGGGTGATGATGACGGCCTTGCCGTTGGCTTTGTCTTCCGGAGCGCGATAGACGGTGAGCTTGGCATTCGTGGGAAGCGTTACGGTCTTGATGGGCTTATCCTGTTTCTCCAGACAGACCTTCAGAATCTCCAGGGCTTCCGTAGGGTCGAAGTCGCCCACCTCCCGAAAGGCCGTCTGGTTGCCACCATCGGTAGCGCTGTTGTAGGTGTTCACCACTACGCCATAAGTGGTAACATTGGCGGAATTGGCAATGTAACCCTCTATGGTGAGGCAGTAGGGAAAGTCGGCATTGACACCCGTGTAGTGAATCTTCACAGGGTCGGCAGCCACATCGGAGAGGAGGATGTTGCTCCAGTCGTCCTGGTAGGGAACAGGGTCGCGATAGGCGAACTTCTTGTCTGCGATGCTGTAAAGATAGGTCTTGTCCTCGTAGGTGATGACGGCAAACTCGCCCTCGGTGGCTCCGATGCCGGTCTTCACGGTGTTGGTAACAATCCCGTCCTTGGTGCCGTACTCACCGCGCGGGGTGGAAAAGGTGTACTTCTTGTCGTTGCTGGGACGAAAGGTGTTCCATTCGGGCAGTGGATTGGGCACTTCCACGCCGTCGGCCTTGATGAGCTCCAGCAGGCTGTTGGCCCAGATCTCGGCCAGACGCTGTGCGCCGTTGACGTTGGGATGGAGGAAGAAATCACCGGCATTGCCGCCCTCCTTGGTGAACAGCACTTTGTTGTCCTCGAAGAACTCCCAGACACCACGGTTGCCGGCATAGACCTGGTCGTACTCCGCGATGAGGGCATCGAGGTAGGGATAGTAGCTGTGCAGGCGGTCCAGGCCTTCCTGCAGATACATCGCGCCGTTGTAGGTGTTGGGGCTGTACCAGATGGGATAGTTGACGATGATCTTGCATCCGGGCACGCCGGCGATGAGGGCATTGATAATCTTCCTCATGTTCTCGATGTATGTATCGGGGGCGACGGGAGCACCTTCTGTCGTCGTGCAGGCGCTGTCGTTGGTTCCGAGCATGATGGAGAAATAGATGAGGCCGCCGTTGTTCTTCTGGAAAGCCCTTGCAGCTGCCAGCACACGGGTGAAGTCATCGCGACCGGGCAGGAAGCCGAAGGTGGTGATGCCGGAATGGCCGCCGTTGTAAACATTGGTCTGAACACCCGTAGCCTGACCGACCAGCTGGCCGCACACGATGGGCGGTGCCTGCGTGGAAGGATTGCTCAATGTGGCGCCTGCTGTGATGCTGTTGCCGATGAAGAGCAGGTTGATGTTGGACTTCTGGTCGATGGGGTTGGGATCGCCCTCTACAGCACGATAGACCTGGAAGCGTCCGAGGGACACGAAGGGATTGCCGTTGGCATCGTAGCGGTCGCTCCTGCCGGCGTTGATGGTCTTCTTCACCACGAAACGCACGTCGGTATAGGGTTTGTCGAAGGCAATGTGGGGCGACTCGTAACGGTCGGGGGAGAATGCCGTGAAATCAGCCGCCATATTTTCGAGATGGATGATCTCTGTCCACTCGCCGTCGGGCAGGTTCGCGCCCTGGATAATCACTTCGGTGGGCGTGTCACAAGCGGAGCCCCAAGTGGTGCCGAGCATCGTGAAGATGATGTCTGTCTCTGCCTTATTGAAGTGTACTTGCAGGTAGGGGTCAGTATTGGCAGGCAGTGGAGCAGGATCGCTCCAGGCGGTGTGCCAGATGTACTGGTTCACGCCCACGCCATCACTTTCCGGGCGCAACAGGTTGTCAGTCGGGAAGCCGTTCTGGCAGCTGTTGGCTGTGATTTGCGAGGGATCTGTGATGAGGGCTTCTTCTTTTATCCATGTGGGGCCTACGGGATCGGGCTCGCCCAGATAAGCTTTGTAAACCTGGAATCGTCCGAGGGATACGTAGGGATTGCCATTGACGTCGTAGCGGCTGCTGTTGCCGGCGTTGATGGTCTTCTTCACCACAAAGCGCAGGTAAGTGTATTCGGCGCCGAGGTCGATATGGGGCGATGTGTATTTATCGGGGCGGAAGGAATCGAAATCAAGCTCCATGTTCTCCAGATGGATAATCTGCGTCCATTCGCCATTGGGCTGGTTAGCGCCTTGGATAATCACTTCGGTGGGCGTATCGTATGTGGAGTTCCACATAGAGCCAATCATCTTGAAGAAGATGTGCTGCTCAGGCTCTTTGAACTGAACCTGCAGGTAGGTATCGGTGCCTGCTGGTGGCGGTGCGGGATTGCTCCATGAGGAGTGCCAGATTTTCTGGTTGGTACCATAGCCCTCGCTCTCGGGGAGCAGCAGGTTGCTGGGCGGGAAGCCGCTCTGCGAATTGTTCGATGTGATTTGCGATGCCTCGGTCAGCAGCGGATCACCCATCTTCCACACGAGTTCATCATCGGCTTGCATTGGTGCGCACAGCATCATCGCCAGCGCGCAAAACAGGAAATGTAGGTGTTTCATTTTAGTCTTAGTTTATGTTTTTTTCATTTTTAATTTTTAATTCTTCATTCTTCACTCTTCACTCTTCATTCTTCACTTTTTTTATTCCACCTCATTACAATAAACAAGGCCCATTTTGTCATAAAGCTTCTTCAGCTGCGGCAGACGTGCCTTCCAGTTCTCGAAATCTTTCTGCTCGGGGTTACACCACTGCACTTCGCTCATAGCGCCCAACCGGGGGAGCAACTGAAAGAGTGCATGCTCAGGATAAGCAATATGCTCTGTCCACAAGTTGGCTTGAACGCCAAGTATGCAGTCGCCTTCCTCTTTGGTCAGTTCTTCAGGAACGAGGGGTTCGAAACTGTACATCTTCGAGCAGGAAACAATGTAGCTGTCTGTTGTGCGAGGTGTCTTGCTGAGGTCAGCAAGCTGAGGATGGTCGATGTAGGCGAAGACATTCGGACTCATGATGACACGATGCTTCTGCTTGGCTGCCGCGATACCACCTTTGGTTCCACGCCAGGACATCACAATAGCATCCTCAGTCAGTCCGCCGGCCAGAATCTCGTCCCAACCAATCAGGCTGCGTCCGCGAGAAGCCAGGAACTGCTCAATCTCGTGGTTGATGTAGGTCTGCAGCTTGTTCTCGGCACTTCTTCCATCCTGACTTCCTCTTTGGTCACCGCCTTCGACCTTAATGTTCTCGGTTGTCAAGCCCAACTCTTTAATCTTTGCCTGACACTTCGGGCACTTCTTCCAACGGTCCTTGGGACATTCGTCGCCACCAATATGAATGTAGGGAGAGGGGAATACGTCGCAGAGCTCGCCAAAGACGGTCTTTAGGAAGTTCAGCGTCTCGGGGTTACCGCCGCAAAGCACTTCGCGCATCACACCCCAGTGAGGAGCAACGGGGTAGGGACCGCCTGTGCAACCCAGGTTGGGGAAGACGTGCAGGGCACTCTGCATGTGGCCGGGCATGTCGATTTCGGGGACTACGTTGATGTAACGCTCTGCCGCATACTTAACGACTTCGCGACATTCTTCCTGAGTATAGTAGCCGCCATAAGGGATGTTGTCGTAGAGGCGCACTTTGCTTGGGGCAATGATGCTCTTCTCGCGAACACTACCTTCCTTAGCCAAGCGAGGCAGAGCCTTTACTTCGAAACGCCAACCCTGATCCTCGGTCAGATGCCAGTGGAACTGGTTGCACCCGTGCAGGGCCATAGCGTCGAGGAACTGCTTGATGAACTCGACACTGAAGAAATGACGTCCGCAGTCCAACAACACGCCGCGGTAGGAGAAGCGGGGCTGGTCGGTAATCTGTACGAAGGGCAGATCTATACCCGCTGGTTCCTTTACGATAGGCAGGCTCTTGCGCAAAGTCTGTGCAGCACGGAACAGACCTACAGGCTCGCTGGCGCAGATGAGGATGCCGGTCTTGTCCACCGTCAGCGTATAGCCCTCCTTCTGCTGGTCAGTCAGAGGAGCTTCTGGCTGTTGTTTAGCCTTCTTCCCCTTCTTGCCAGGCGTCATGATGGCCAGCCTAATGGACGCTTTCTCGTCGATAGGTGTCATTTGCAGTTGAAGGCCTGTAGCCTCGCTCACCCACTGCCGCATAAACTGGGCAATGCGGGTAATCTCTGGATTGCTGCTGTCGTAAGCAATACCCATTCCCCCCTTCAGGGTGAACATCTTGGTTGTATCCGCCTTAACCTCTTTGGGCAGCGGAATGATGTTGTAGTTTGCCCTTTGGGCCATTGTCGTCAGGGCTGCGATGCACGCAAAAAGTAAAAAACCGAGTCTTTTCATAAGGCAATAATCGTTTTTTATGTTTGTTTTCATATTTTTCTCCACAAAATTACGAATAAAAGCGGGAGAAATACAAAATTACAAGTAATTTTCTTTCTGAGTAGGGGTAATAATGTATTTTTCTGCCAATCTGCTTGTGCATAAATGGGGAAATGTTTACTTTTGCAGCATGAAAGTAACGCTGATACAGATGGATGTGGCGTGGGGAGAACCAAGCACAAACCGCGAGACAGCCGAACGGGCTATACTCTCTGTCGAAAAAAGCGACCTCTATGTGCTGCCCGAGATGTGGAACACAGGGTATAATGTCGAACCGGAAGGTGTGGCGGAAAGCGAATCGGGCGAGACGCTGGAATGGATGAAGCGAATGGCCGTTCGGCTCGATGCTGCTGTGGCAGGTAGCGTTGCTGTGCGTTTGGCAGACGGTTCCTTTCGCAATCGCCTATATTTTGTGACACCAGACTCCCTAACCCCCTTGGGGAACAATGTTCAATGGTACGACAAGCATCATCTCTTCTCCTATGGTGGCGAGGATGTGCATTATACACCTGGCGAAGAGCGTGTAAATGTGGAATGGAGGGGTGTACGCTTCCGACTTTGCACGTGTTACGATTTGCGTTTCCCATTCTGGTTGCGCAATCGGGATGACTACGATGCCCTCATCTGTGTGGCATCATGGCCGGCAGTTCGTATGCATGCTTGGCTTGTGTTGCTCTGTGCCCGAGCTATTGAGAACCAATGTTATGTGTTGGGCGTAAATCGTGTGGGCACCGATCCTGTCTGTGAGTATAGTGGCGGCACATCATGTGTTGACCCTTATGGAGTGCCGACCACTTGTCCCGAAGGTAAAGCCTCGGTTTTGACACAGACGCTCGATCTGAAGCATCTCCGACATTTCCGCGATAAGTTCCCGGTTCTCAAGGAAATGGATTAGAGATTAGAAGCGTTTGACGTCTTCGATTTCCTTGATTTTTTTCAGGTCTCGACAAATAGACTGAATGTCCCTGACATCGTGTACACCAAGTTCGATGTCGGCGGTGAACAGGCCGTCGCTTGTCTCGATGTGCAGACTGTGGATGTTCACATTGAGCTGTTGGGAGAGAATACCGGTGATTTGGTGCAACACGCCCACACGGTCGAAGCCTGCGATGCGGAGCGTTGCTGGGAAAGACTGCTGACCGTGTGTGTCCCATTTGGCAGACAGGATATGATTGCCGTCGCTTGCTTTCAGGCGCTTTGCCACCTCGCATTGCCGTTTGTGAATGATAACACGCCCGTTTTCATCGATGTAACCGAGCACATCGTCGCCGGGAATGGGATGACAACAGTCGCAAATGATGTACCGACCAATGGTTTCCTCGTTGAGTATGAGTGGCTTTTTCTTGTCTATTTGGAAAACAGACTCTTCCGTTCCATCCATAGCAGAGGAAGAATCTGTGGAGGAAGTCTCTCCTTCATTGGAAGAATCAGATTTTCGTTTGAAGATGGACAGATACTTGCCCCAGTTCTTCTTCTTCCGTTTCTTTTCGTTGAGCACATTCAGGTCTGCTTCGCCCAAAGTGATGGTCTGTGAACCGATGGAAGAAAGCAATTCTTCCCGTGTGGCAAGAGCGTGGAACTGGCACAACTTGTTGATGCTGATGCTATTTGGCTCTTTCTCGTGTTGTTTGAAGAACTCATTCAGAATCTCTTCGCCCACTTTCTGTTTCTCGCGCTCTTCGCGGCGCAGAATGGCCTGTATCTTTCCCTTTGCCTTTGCCGTTTTCGCAATGCTGGTCCATTTCTTATCGACCTTCTGGCTCTTGGAGGTGAGGATTTCCACTTGGTCGCCGCTCTCCAGTACGTGGCTGATTCCCACCAGTTTATGGTTGACCTTTGCTCCGATACAATGTGTGCCGAGGAAGGTGTGTATGCTGAAAGCAAAGTCGAGAACCGTGCTGTTTGCGGGCATCGTCTTGAATTCGCCTTTTGGTGTTACGACGAAGATTTCGCTCGCAAAGAGGTTGAGTTTGATGGTATCCAGGAAATCGATGGCGTCGGGCTGTGGGTCATCAAGGATCTCCTTGATTGTGTGCAGCCATTTGTCCAGTTCGAGTTCACTGGTTTCAGCGCTTGCGCTATCCTCATCGTCGGGGTCTTCCACCTTTTCGCCCTCTTTGTATTTCCAATGTGCCGCAAATCCCTGCTCAGCGATGTCGTCCATACGGCGACTGCGAATCTGCACCTCCACCCATTTGCCGGCTTTGCTCATCAGGGTAGTGTGGAGTGCCTGATAGCCGTTTGCCTTTTTGTTGTGAACCCAGTCGCGCAGGCGATCGGGGTGGGGCTTGTAGATAGTGCTGACGATGTCATAAATCTTGAAGCACTCGGCTGTCTCGTCCATCCCTTTTTCTGTCTCGAAGATGATGCGTACAGCCAGGATATCGTAGATTTCGTCGAATTCTACGTGCTTTGTCTGCATCTTGTTCCAGACGCTGTAGGGCGCTTTGATGCGGGCCTTTATCTCGTAGCGCAGTCCCGTCTCGTCGAGCTTTTGCCGGATGGGAGCCGTGAACTGGTCGAAGATGGTGGTCAGGTGTTCCCGCATACCGGCCAGCTTCTCTTTGATGTTGCGGTACTCCTCGGGGTGTTCGTAGCTGAAACTGAGGTCCTCCAACTCTTCCTTTATCTTGTTCAGACCGAGTCGGTTGGCCAAAGGCGCATAGATGTAGAGCGTTTCGCCGGCTATCTTGTACTGCTTGCCCGGAAGCTGACTGCCCAGGGTGCGCATGTTGTGCAGGCGGTCGGAAATCTTGATGAGGATAACGCGGATATCGTCGCTCATGGTGAGCAGAAGTTTCTTGAAGGACTCGGCCTGTGCCGAAGCCTTGTCGCCGAAAATACCCCCCGAGATTTTCGTCAGGCCGTCCACAATCTGTGCTATCTTGGGACCGAAGATGTTGGCGATATCCTCTACTGTGTAGTCCGTGTCCTCCACCACATCGTGTAGCAGAGCGGCGCAGATGCTGGTGCTGCCCAGACCGATTTCCTCGCAGGCTATCTGTGCAACGGCGATGGGGTGCATGATATAGGGCTCGCCGGAGAGTCGGCGCACACCCTTATGAGCCTCCCTCGCGAAGTTGAAGGCCTTGTCAATAATCTCTGTGTGCTTACGGTGTCGAGATGCCAAGTAGGCGTCAATCAGGCGTTGATAAGCCTCATTGACCATCCTCTCGTCTTCCGTCTCATGGTTTAATTTTTCTTCCATAGTTCTTCTATCTAACTAAGAACTTTATTTCCCCCAATTATTTCACTTTGATTTTCTGTCCGGCATAGATGTTGGAACCCTTGATGCCGTTCAGGGTCTTGAGCTTTTCTACAGAGGTGTTGTTTCGCGCCGCGATGTTGCTCAGAGTGTCGCCCTTTTTGACTGTCACCGAGGTGCCGCCACGTGCTACTGTAGAAGTACTTCTGCGTCTGCCCCGACCACTCTTCCTGGAGCGGTCTGCAGTGGGGATATCGATAGTCATCACGTTCTCGTTCACCGGTACGTAGATGGAGTCACCAGCCTCGATGAACGCATTGATGGCAGCTGTCGGCATGCGGAGGGTGCAGGGATGGGCATCGCCTGGAATGAATGTGGTGCGGTACTGCGGATTGAGAGCCCGGAGCTCTTCGCCGCTGATGCCGCACAGCTCGGTGATGCGCTCCATTCGTACGTTGCGGCTGACCTGTATCGTGTCGGTGCCTTGCGGCAGTCGGGTGTTGACGGGACAGATATCATGGTCGCAGTAGTAGTTCATGATGTAGTTTGCTGCGATGAAGGCGGGAACATAGCCTCGTGTCTCGGCAGGCAGATAGGGGTAGATTGTCCAATAATCCTTGGCGCCGCCAGCTCGCTTGATGGCCTTGATGATGTTGTTCGGCCCACAGTTGTAACCAGCGATGACAAGTGTCCAGTCACCGAAGATGCCGTAGAGGTCGCTCAGGTAATGGGCGGCAGCGTAGCTGGCCTTGATGGGGTCGCGCCGTTCGTCTATGAGGCTCGTCACTTCCAATCCGTACTGCTTTCCGGTTCCTATCATAAACTGCCAAAGTCCCACAGCTCCGGCACGACTGACGGCGGTTGGGTTCAGCGCGCTCTCGATGATGGGCAGGTATTTCAGTTCCAGAGGCACCTGGTAGCTCTCGAGAGCTTCCTCGAAGATGGGGTTATAGAAGTTGCTGGCACCCAGCAGTACAGCAACGGATCTGCGCAGACGGCCGCTGTAGAGGTCGATGTACTTTTGCACTACATTATTGTAGGGCATATCGATTATGTTGGGCAGTCGGCTGAGGCGGCGGGCATAGGTTTCGGCGTCGAACTCGGGGTTCTCTCCCGTCGATTCACAACTCTCGTCGAAGAAAAGGAAATTGCGCGTCTGCCAATCGGAAAGTAGGCTGTCGATTTCCTGCATCTGCATGCCTTCCGGCAGTACGAGGGTGGAGTCCTGGATTTCTTCCAGGAAATCGTCCTCTTCTTGTGCCGAGATGTGAAACATGGAGCAAGGTGCGAGGAGCAGAAAGAGTGTGAGGTATATTTTATAGTTCTTCATTTCGTTCATGCGGCAAAGCCGGAGCATAGTTCAAAAGTTCAGGACACATTGTATTCCCGGGGTTGTACGGCGATGGTGTATATCGATGCGTTCCATTTCAATCATTGTCGGTTGGAAGTGCAGGCTCAGATCGCGCGAGATGTCGAATGTAGAGAGCTCGGCATCGACGTAGGCATCGATGACGGAAAGGAGATAGACGCCTCCGAAGGCGAACAGGCTAAGGTCGCGGAATCGACGGAAGGTGTCTTTCTTGCTCTTGAAGATACCGGCAAAACGCCCTTCTTTGCCCGTAATGTCATATCTCGGGGGCAGCATCTTTTCATAGCTTTTCGTGTTCGGGTCGCTGTCCACAATGTCCAAATAGGCCTGCGAGTAGTCCTGCAGCATCTTGCTGTTCCATGTGAGGGCGTAGACGCACCCCAGGAACCCGCCATAGACGATGGGCAGCTTCCAATATTTCCGGTTGTAAAACTGACCGGCTCCAGGTATCACCAGTCCCAACCAAAGAGCGCGAATGGGGTCGGGCTGGAACGTCGTTTGTTTGCTTTGTTGACGCTGCTGCGCAAGAATATTGTCTGTGACGGCATAGATGGCTGCTGTGTCGATGACAAGCGAGTCTTCTATTATTTGGGGCACACTCCTTTGCTCGGGCACAGGCAGGACTTCTTCCTGTGCTCTGAGAACAGGAGAGAAGCCAAGCCAAAAGAGCGAGGCAAACAGGATGGGTAGTGTGTGCCGAAATGTCATCAGTCACGGAGTTTATCGAGCATTTCTATGATGCGTTCCAGCTCTGCCTCGTTGGCGAACGGGATGCTGATTTTTCCCTTACCGCTGTCCGAGCAGGTCATCTCGACGCGGGTCTTGAAGATTTTCCTCAAACCTTCGCGCAGCACATTGTAGTCGGCACTCAGGTTCGAGCCTTTCTGGCGGATGCGTGTGCCGGTCTTGGTCTTTACGGAGCCTCCCTCACTGAGTTGCTTCACCATGTCTTCTATCTTACGGACGCTCAGGTGGTCTTTCTTCATTTCGGCGAAGACCTTGAGCTGTGCCTGGGGGTCGGATAGGGCGAGCAAAGCTCGTGCGTGACCCATATCTATCTCGCGGTTGCGGAGTGCGACCTGCACACTTGCGGGCAGCTTAAGCAGACGCAGGTAATTAGTAACTGTAGCGCGGTTCTTGCCCACACGCTCGCTAAGCTGTTCCTGCGTCAGGTTGTACTGTTCGATGAGGCTCTGATAGGCAAGAGCGACTTCGATAGCCGTGAGGTCCTGACGCTGAATGTTCTCCACGAGCGCCATCTCCATCATGTTCTCATCATCGACAGTGCGAATGTAGGCGGGAATGGTGGTGAGGCCGACACGCTGACAGGCTCGCCAACGCCGTTCGCCGGCGATGATGACATAGGTACCGTCACCCATATCGCGGAGGGTGATGGGTTGCACGATGCCTATCTGCCGGATACTGTTGGCCAGTTCCTGCAGGCTGTCATCGTCGAAATCCCGTCGCGGCTGGTTGGGGTTGGGACGGATGTCGTCCATCCTCACTTCGCAGAGGTTCGAGGAGCCGCTGGTGTGTACATCTTCTGTCTGTAGCAGGGCATCGAGTCCTCTGCCCAGAGCCTGTCCCTGATATTTCTTTTTAATGGCCATCAAACAAATGTTTAAAAGTTTAAGAGTTCAAAAGTTTAAGGTTTAGAGATGTGGCAAATCATTCACTTTTTACCTTTTCGAGTTTTCACCTTTTTCTATGATTTCCTGCGCTAGCGCCAGATGAGCTTTCGAGCCTGCTGCGTCGGCATCGTAGAGGATGGCCGGAACACCATGACTGGGAGCTTCGCTGAGTTTGACGTTGCGCTGGATGACTGTCTTAAACACCAACTCGCGGAAGTGGCGTCGAACCTCCTCGTAGATCTGGTTGGCGAGGCGCAGACGGCTGTCATACATTGTAAGCAGAAAGCCCTCGATTTCCAGCCGCGGATTCATGCGGGTCTTTACTATCTTGATGGTGTTGAGCAACTTGCTGATGCCCTCCAGAGCGAAATATTCGCACTGAACGGGAATGATGACACTGTCGGCTGCTGTCAGCGCGTTGACCGTGATGAGGCCGAGGCTGGGGCTGCAGTCGATGAGGATGTAGTCGTAGTCCTGCACGATGGGGTGGAGGAGGTCCTTCAGGATGCGCTCCTGGTTCTTGAAGTTCAGCAGTTCTATCTCGGCTCCGACCAGGTTGATGTGCGAGGGTACGATGTCCAGGCCCTCGATGTCGGTGGTATATATGATGTCGCGGATGTCAACCTGTCCGAGCAATGCGTTGTAGATAGAGTGCTCTATCTTGTTCACATCGACGCCCATTCCGCTGGAAGCGTTGGCCTGTGGGTCGGCATCGACGAGCAATACTTTCTTTTCGAGTGTTGCAAGCGAAGCGGCCAGGTTCATGCTTGTTGTGGTCTTACCCACACCGCCCTTCTGGTTGACTATAGCTATTGTTTTACTCATTCTTCCTGTTTACGGTTTTATCATTTACGATTTATCATTAACCATTTGCGTCCCCTAAAAGGGGGCGGCAGGTTTTTCATTCTGCAAAGATACGCTAAAAGTCCGAAAAAAACATCCTTTTGGGTCGGCATTCTGTCGAAAATGTTGATAACAGCCCCGTTTTGTTGATAACTTCAGGGAAAATAGAGCGAATATTGGCCCTTTGTACTGCCTTTCTCGTACATTATATATTATCGAAAGGTCTTCGCCCACACAATATTTTTTCCTCGTAGTAGTCTTTTTTCCCTTTGTAATCGAAAACGGGGCAATCAATGATGAGGGCACTGAAAAAGTCCTTCATTCATGAACATCTTCTGATTATCTAACAAAAAGCAGATTGCAAATCCGTATTTGACGGCCATATGCAATCTGCTTTTGTTTTTGCTTTTTGAGGGGCAGTAAACCCTTTGAGGTGGT
>JAFZPZ010000108.1 GCA_017552435.1 Bacteroidaceae bacterium | reverse complement strand
GTCGGTAAGGCTCTCGGGGTAGCCCATCATGGCTGTGTTGAAAACCACCTCGCCAACCGTATTCACCTCGGCACCGAAAGACCAGCCGCAGAATACCGTTCCGTCATCCAAAATCAATCTTGCTTCTCTCTTCATACCATTCTTCATTCTTCACTCTTCATTCTTCATTTATTTAGTACGCCTGTTCATGCACTCCCTTCACGGCTCGTCCGCTGGGATCGTTCATGTTCTTGAAAGCCGCATCCCATTCCAGGGCAATCGCTGTGGAGCATGCTACACTGGCCTCTTGGTTCACGCTGCGGGCAGCGCTGTCGCTGGGGAAGTGCTCGGCAAAAATCGAGCGATAGTAATACTCCTCCTTGTTGAGCGGCGGATTGATGGGGAAACGCTCTGCAGCGTGTGCCATCTGTTCGTCGGTCACTGCCTCGGAGGTAATCTTTTTCAGCGTGTCAATCCAACTGTAACCAACGCCGTCGCTGAATTGTTCTTTCTGCCGCCATGCTATTTCCTCAGGAAGCATATCGGCAAAGGCTTCGCGCACTATCTTCTTCTCAATCTCGAAGCCGGGCTCGCCGTTCTTCTTTGGACCGCACATCTTTGCCTCAGGATTCGTCCGCATGGCTACATCCAAGAACTCTTTGTCCAAGAACGGTACACGTCCCTCAACGCCCCACGCTGCCAAGCTCTTGTTCGCACGCAGGCAATCGTAATAATGCAGCTTCGAGAGCTTGCGGACAGTCTCCTCATGGAAGTCCTTAGCCGATGGAGCCTTGTGGAAGTATAGATAACCTCCAAAAATCTCATCGGCTCCCTCGCCACTAAGCACCATCTTGATACCCATCGACTTGATGACGCGAGCCAGCAGATACATAGGTGTTGAGGCTCGAACCGTCGTCACATCGTAAGTCTCGATGAAGTAAATCACATCTCGAATGGCATCCAGCCCTTCCTGAATGGTATAATTGATTTCATGATGGACGGTGCCGATATGGTCGGCTACCATTTTTGCCTTTGCCAAATCTGGTGCGCCCTTCAATCCTACTGCGAAGCTATGCAGGCGCGGCCAATAGGCACGTGTCTGCGAGTTATCCTCGATGCGGTGCTCGCTGAACTTCTCGGCGATGGCAGAGACAACGCTGGAATCCAAACCTCCTGAAAGCAACACGCCATAAGGCACATCGCTCATCAGTTGGCGCTTAACGGCAGCAGTAAGGGCATCATGGATAGCCTCTACGCTGGCAGGGCTATTCTTCACAGCATCGTAGCTGAACCAATCCCGCTTGTAGTAACGTTCAATTTTGAATTTTGGAATTTCTAATTTTGAATTGCCGTAGGCATAGTGTCCCGGCAGGAATGGCTCATACCGTTCGCATTGTCCCTCCAAAGCCTTCAGTTCCGAAGCCACATATACCGTGCCGTCACTGTCGTAACCTATATATAAAGGAATCACGCCGATGGGATCGCGGGCAATCAGGAACGCATCCTTCTCCTCGTCGTAGAGTGCAAAGGCGAAAATACCGGAGAGGTCTTCGAGGAAGTCGATACCCTTTTCTTTGTAAAGCGCCAAAATAACCTCGCAGTCGCTGCCTGTCTGGAACTCATACTCCCCGGCATAGCGGCGGCGAATTTCCTGATGGTTGTATATCTCGCCATTTACGGCCAACACCTGCTTACGGTCTGGGCTATACAGCGGCTGTCCACCGCTCTCAGGGTCAACAATGGAGAGTCGTTCATGCGCCAGGATAGCAGAGCCTCCGCAGTATATTCCACTCCAGTCCGGTCCGCGGTGACGGATTTTCTGACTCATTTTCAATGCCTTTTCACGCAGTTCTTTGCTGTGCAAAGCGGTAGAGCCGAGCGCATGCGACTGCTGCTTGATGTTGAAAATACCTACGATTCCACACATAATATGATTTACGATTTAACGATTGATTATTTGCAAGCCTTAACGAAGCTCATGAACAAGGGGTGCGGATGCAGTACCGTAGAGCTGTATTCGGGGTGGAACTGAGTACCTATGTACCACTTCTTCTCCGGAATCTCTACTATCTCTACCAGGTTTGCGGCGGGATTGATACCCACACACTTCATACCGTTCTGTTCGTATTCCTCCTTGTACTTGTTGTTGAACTCATAGCGATGACGATGGCGCTCCCTGATCGTAAGTGAAGAATGAAGAGTGAAGAGTGAAGAATTTGCTGCCGCTGTGTATGCTTCTGCAGCCCTGCTGCCTTCTGCTAATTGACAGTCATAAGCTCCTAATCTCATCGTTCCACCCATATCCGTGATATTCTTTTGTTCTTCCATTATATCTATCACGTTGTTTGAAGTTTTATCGTCCATCTCGGCACTATTGGCATCCTTGTAACCCAGCACGTTGCGGGCAAACTCAATGACCATCATCTGCATACCCAGACAGATACCGAAGGTGGGTATATCATTGTTACGAGTATACTCTGCTGCAATAATCTTGCCCTCTATACCACGCTGACCAAAGCCGGGGCAAACCACAATACCCTGCAAGCCTTCCAGTTTCTCGGCTACATTCTCCTTGGTAATCTCCTCGCTGTTCACGAAGTGCAGCTTGGCTTTCACATCATTGTAGATACCAGCCAGGTTCAGGCTCTCGCGGATGCTCTTGTAGGCATCCTGAAGGTCGTACTTGCCAACCAAGCCGATGTGTACCTCGCGGGTGGCATTACGCTGCTTGTCCAGGAAGTTGTGCCAGGGCTTCATGGCAGGT
>JAFZPZ010000107.1 GCA_017552435.1 Bacteroidaceae bacterium | reverse complement strand
CTTAGGAATAAAGGTTAAAGTGTAAACTGAAACAGGAATAAAGTCATAAGACTGACAACCTGTGTAGGAATAAAAAGGTAAAGTGTAAACCAACTTAGGAATAGTATACAAAACTGTCAACCAAAATCAGTACACAACACACTCCAATTGAACTCTAATCAATCTCCAATAGAATTCATATTGATCTCTAATTGAACTCATATTAAACTCTAATTCAACTCTAATTCGAATTGGAGTTGAATGGGAGAGGATGGGATAATATGAGCCTCTTAGAAGAGTGAAGAATGAAGAATTATAGTAAAAAGCGATTAAATTCTTTCAAAATTGGTTTTGCCTCTACTAAAAATACAGTAACATTCTGATAATAAGTACTATCCGTTCATTTCTCCCTCTACTTTTCCTTCTACTAAAGTTCTACTAACCTTCTACTATGCCTCTACTATTCATCTACTCATCATCTGTTTTATTTTAATAGGCGCTGTTAACAAAAGGAGTAGGGGCCGGCTTGATATTCCCACCTTGGGAATAAAATATTCCCAGCCTGGGAACAAAGTATTCCCACGTTGGGAATAATTAACAGACCATGTGCAGATTACTCATAAAAAGATTAGCTTTTAATTCTGCGAGGTAGTATCAAAGTTGAAAACTAATGGAAAATTAGTAGAGCTTTAGTAGAGGGAAAGTAGAATTTTAGTAGAGGGAAAGTAGAAGGAAAGTTTGGGAATGGAAATTGTGAAAACCATGTAAATATGGGGCTTATGAAGGATATTTGCTGATAATTAGTAGAGGGAAAACTAAAATTTTAAAAAATTATGAAGACTTTTTTGAAAAATCGCAACGAAAAATGCGTATGATGTTTGATGTCTGAGGGCTGAAGGCTGATGGATGATTTTTGGTGGCTGAAATGCGAGATGAAATTTTAAGAATTTTTCCTCGTTTTTCTTTTGTATTCTCGGTAGAAAACTGTAAATTTGCGTGCAATTTTGAAGGAAAAGACAGATTAAACACGTAATATGCATAAGATTTACATCACAAAAATATGCAAATTGTTGTTAGCAACATGCGCTTGCTTTGTCCAGACAAACATTTGGGCTGTGACGGAAGTTAATGTGGAGACGGCTGGTACGCTCTCTACGCTTATTTCGACCTCCGACAAGGAACTGAAGGTGACTGGCTTCATCAACGGTTCCGACATCAAATTCATCCGTTCGCTGGTCAGCAAGGGAACGGTGACGAGCCTCGACTGGTCGGGCGTTCATATCGTAGCTGGCGGCGATGCCTACGTCGATAGCTATAAGACCTCTGACGACATCATCGGCGAGAAGATGTTCTACCAGTGCTCGAAACTTCAGGCTATGGTGCTGCCAACGACTGTGACCGCCATCCAGAAGAACGCCTTCGCAAACACGGGAATCAAGTCGATAGACATCCCGAACAGCGTCAGGTCGGTGGGCGAGGATGCCTTTGCCTATTGCAATTCCTTGGCAACGGTTGTCATCGGCAAGAAAGTGAACCAGCTGAGCAAAGGCTCTTTCTACGGCTCTGATGCATTGAAGAAGGCGTATGTGAAGCCCATCACGCCGCCAAGCCCACCATCTTATCTCTTCTCTTCGAGTCCCACCATCTATGTCTATAGGGAGTCTTTGGCGGATTACAGGGAGTTGGGCTGGGGGAACTACGGCACACTCTCCGGCA
Source organism: Bacteroidaceae bacterium (assembly GCA_017552435.1). Taxonomy (GTDB): domain Bacteria; phylum Bacteroidota; class Bacteroidia; order Bacteroidales; family Bacteroidaceae; genus Physcousia. Next base: position 46,037 of record JAFZPZ010000107.1, on the reverse strand, counting down.
CTCTGGCAAACTACTATCCTCAGGAACCGGACGAAGATGACTACATTTCCGAGTTGTGCGCTGGTTTCTTCGAGGATGCAGCCTGCACCCAGCTGAAAGCCGAGTATCAGGCTATGAGCGATGAGGACCTGACTGCTACCTTTACCGAAGCAGGTATGCCGGAGTATATGGTCGGTATTGCCCTGAAGATAAAGAACCAGAGCTGGGCGAACTACGAGCAGGAGTTCCGCATCCACAGCTACAAGGCCTATAGCGATGCCAAGTATTGGAACGACAAGCTGTGGAGCCGTGCCGCCTCCTATATGGGCAATCCGACGGGCATCCTCTGCCAGTCATATACAGACCAGCTCTACGTCTTTGTCGATAGCGACGTTCCCAGCGATGCCACGCTATACATAACAGGTATAGGCGTCGATAAGATGATTGATAACGGCAAATCAGGCCAGAAACTGAAGAAGGGCCTCAACATCATAGACGGTGACGCTGACAAGCTCTACTACATCCTCTATACTGCCGACACAAAAGCGATGACCAAGCGGCTCGAGGAGTGGCCAGAGATAAAGATACACATCGAGGGCGGCAAGGTGGAAGGCTACTTCGACGCTTCACGCCATACCGATGCCGACTACAAGAAACTGCTCGCCGGTGCCGCTCATTCCGCCTTCGTCATGAAGGGCAAGCATTCCGTCCTGAGCATCTGGACATCCATCCTCAGAAAGAAATACCCGAACAAAATCGCCAAGACCGTCGAGTGTACGGACAGCCTCTCGGTATGGGAAAAGGATATTACCGGCATCTGCGAGTCTGTGGCGAACGGCGAGAAGGCCGGGGCACCCTGGTATATTACGGGCGGCGACGCCTTCTATCCGGGCTATTTCAACAATCCCACGTTCGTCGATAACGACTCGCCGGGTTCCTATGCCCACGCCAACGAGTTCGGCATCCACCTCTCCGAGGGCGCTTCCCAGTATTTCCTGAATCCCTACAGCACATCCATTGACGGTTACGACGAGGGAGGTATGGCGCATGAGTTCGGACACCAGCTCCAGTCTCCCTTCATGCTGGAAGGCGTTACCGAGGGCAGCAACGACCTCTTCGCCAACGTCTGCCGCTTCCTCATGGGCCACAGGGCTTCTACGGGTAGGCCTCTGAGCGTGACGATGCAGGAGTTCGCGCGTCACGAGCCGTTCTATTGGCGGCCCGTTGACAACAGCTGCCTCCGCATGTATTACTCCCTATACCTTTATTATCATCTGGCGCAGAAGAATACCTCGTTCTATCCTGAGCTCTTCAAGGCTCTGCGCAAGGACAAGATTTCTCCTTATGGCTCGAACACCAACAACTCGGGCCTGAAGTTCGTCCGCAAGGTCTGCGAGGTGGCACAGGAGGACCTCACCGACTTCTTCACCGTCTATGGTTTCTTCGAGCCTGCCAACAACCGGTACCTGGAATGCTACGGCGACCATTATGTCACCAACAGGCTGTCAGACATCAATAGTACGAAGCGGAAGATTGCCCAATATGAGAAGAAGAACCGCGAGATTATCTTCATAGAAGACCGTGTGGACTATGTCCCGACTACTGGCTTCGTCACTACGGCAGGACAGCACCGGTACTATCGCGACGGGGAACAGGTAGGGCAATGCGGCGACGTGGGTCAGTTTACCAGCTATTTGCCCGGAGCCTGTGCACCTTCCTCCTACACCTATCTGCAGGCCGACAGCCTCTATGCTTTGGAGGGTGAAGGCGGATTGGGCTTCCTGATGCTCGATGAGGAAGGTAACCTTCTCTACGCTGCCAACTCGAAGCAATTCTGCATTCCCTCCTCGATTCTTCACTCTTCATTCTTCACTCTTTACTCCCTTGATGCCGACGGCTCTCTGCACGAAATCACCAAGGCAGGAAATGGTACAGAGACAGTTGAACTTACGGCTGCAGGCAGACTCCAGTCAACATTGGAGAATGAGCAGGTCATAAAGCTGATTGTCAAAGGCAAGATACATGGAAAGGACATCAAGTACATGCGTCAGCTTAGCAGCAAAAACAATCTCCAGTCGATAGACCTCTCTCAGGCGCAAATTGTCGCTAACAGCACATACGCTTACTATCAGGATTATAAGACCTCTGCTAACGTGTTGGGAGACTATACATTCTATAACCTGAACAAGCTCGTCTCTGTGGTCATGCCCCAGAACATAACGAAAATTGGTTCGTGGGCATTCTCGAGTACCGGGCTCAAGATAGTGGAGATACCCGACAAGGTGACGAGCGTAGGCGGCGATGCCTTCTCGTATTGCGACAACCTGAATACCGTCATCATCGGCAATGGCGTGAAGTCGTTGGCACAAGGCGTGTTCTACAGCTCCAATGTCAAGGATGTCTATGTCAAGCCACTCGCGCCACCAACCATCAGCGGCTACCTCTTCACCAGCAAGCCCACCATCCACGTCTATAAGAGTGCCCTCGATAAGTATAAGGCATCAGCTTGGGCTGAGTACGGCACCATCGTGGGGGACCTCACGGACGAAATCATCGATGGCATTCGGGGAATTAAAAATGAAAAATTAAAAATTAAAAATGAGGGGGCCGTCTTTGACCTGATGGGGCGCAGGGTTACCACCCTCCAGCCTGGCACCATCTACATCCAAAACGGAAAAAAGATATTAGCCCAATAAGGTAGATAATAAAAGAACTAACATAAAATAGACATGAGAAACTTCACAAATCTTTTTAGGCTGTCTTTTGCAGCCTACATCTGTCTCTTTTCAACAAACATTCTTGCCGTAACGGAAATCCACGTTGAGACGGCAGGTACCTTGTCTTCGCTGCTGACCTCCACTGATAAGGAGCTGAAGGTGACGGGCGTCATCAATGGTACCGACATCAAGTACATTCGTTCCTTGGTTACTGCGGGAACAGTCACATCGCTCGACTGGTCGGAAGTCCGTATCGTGAGCGGCGGTGATGCCTACAACGGGACCAATAAGACATCGAACGACATCATCGGCGAGAACATGTTCTACGAGTGTTCGAAGCTTGAGGCAATGGTGTTGCCGACGACAATAACCACCATCCAGACGAATGCCTTCGCAAGAACTGGACTCAAGGCTATCGACATCCCGGGCAGCGTGACTACCATTGGCGGTGATGCCTTTGCCTATTGCGGTTCGCTGGAAACGGTCGTCATCGGCAAGAAGGTGAAAGTATTAAACCAAGGCGTCTTCTACAGCTCTGCTGTCAAGACAGCCTACGTGAAGCCTGTCACACCTCCCAGCGTACCAGCCTATCTGTTCTCGTCGAGCCCCAAAATCTATGTTTATACGGGAGCTGTGGCCGACTACAAGGTATCCGGTTGGAAAGACTTTGGCACTATTGTGGGAGGTCTGGAGAATTACTATGCGATGGAGGCTGACCCCAATACCATCGCCAAGACCTTGAGCGGCAACTTCTTTGAAGACACAGCCTGCACCCAGCTGAAGCCCGAGTGCCAGGCTATGAGCGACGAGGAACTGACCGCAGCCATGACGGCAGTGGGGATGCCGGAGCTGATGATAACCACAGCCCTGAAGGTGAAGAACGGAACCTGGGCAGCCTACGAGCAGGACTTCCGCATCCACAGCTACAAGGCATACAGCGATGCAAGCTACTGGAACAATAAAATGATGGCTTCGGGCGGCTCCTACATGGGCAACCCAACAGGTATCTATGCCGAGAACGACGGCGACGAGATCTATGTCTTCGTGGATGCAGATGTTCCCAGCGACGCAACTTTGTACTTCACAGGCTGTGTAGAGAACCAGCTCATCTATAGCGCCCAGACGGGAACGAGGCTGGAGAAGGGTCTCAATATCATCGACGGAACGAAGAATGCGCTCTATTACATCGTCTATACTGCCGACACGAAGAGCATGAAGAAGACCCTGAGCGAATGGCCGGAGATGAAGATACACGTAGAAGGCGGCAAGGTGAACGGCTATTATGATGTCAATTTCCACACCTCCACCGATTTCCTGAAAATCCTGAGGGCTGCCAAGCTGAACCGCTTTACTGTCAGAGGCGGACACTCGCTTTATCACCTCAAGACCGCTTCCTTTAAGCAAGTATTCACGACTGCTGCTAAAATGGACAAGAGTATTGCCTGGTTCGACAGCGTAGCCGTTTGGGAGAAGAATATAATGGGTATGACCGAGGAGGTTGCAACTGGCAAGAAGGCCGGCTATCCCTGGTACCTGACAGGCGGCGAGGCCATCTATCCTCTCTACTACAACAACCCGAATTTCGCCATCGAAGGCGAAGAAAGCGATGCCGGTTATGCCAACTCGGTACCCTACAGAACCAGCTACAACAGCATCGCCTGCATCAGGAACTGCCTGGATGCCACCAACTCGCAGATGGACGACTGGTGCGCAGCACATGAGTGTGGCCACAACAACCAGCAGACCATCAACGTGGAAGGCTGTACGGAAGCATCGAACAATCTGTTCTCTAACTTCGTCTGCTACCTTGGCGGCCTCAACAGCTCCAATGGTTCTGCGCTTTCCACCGTGATGAATGAGTTTGCCCGTCACGAACCTTTCTACTACAGAGACGTGAACAGCCGTCTGCGTTTCTACTGGGACCTGTACCTCTACTACCACCTGGGACAGAAGAACACCTCGTTCTATCCCGATCTATTCAAGGCATTGCGCAAAGACCCGCTGTCGCTTTACAACACCTCAAACAACAATAACGGCGGCCTGAAGTTCGTCCGTAAGGTCTGTGAAATAGCTCAGGAAGACCTCACCGAATTCTTCGACATTTGGGGCTTCTTCGAACCGATAAAGAGCGGAAGCAAGATTGAAGATTACGGCTCGCATCCCATTGCTGTCACAAGGGCCAACATCAATTCCACAAAAGCCATTATTGGCAAATATCCTGTGAAGAATCGCGAGATTATCTTTGTGGAGGACCGCGCCGACTATGTGCTTTCCACAGGCTTCCTCCAGGCGGCAGGCAAGAAACGCAATGGCTCCGACAAGGTTGGCCAGTACGGCGAACTCGGTCAGTTCACCAGTTATCTGCCTGGAGGCTGCGAGCCTTCGGAGTATGTCTATTTCATATCCGACTCTCTCTATGCGATGGAGGGAACTGGCGGCTTGGGCTTCCTCATGCTCGATGCGGAAGGCAATTTAAAGTATGCTTCCAACGCCAAGAATATCTGCATCCCAACGAGCGTTGGTCGTGATTTCACCATCTATTCTTACGATGCGGACGGATTGTTGCGCGAAGTCACCAAGGCAGGCAGCGGCACAGAGTACGTCGAGCTGTCCGTTGCAGGAAGACTCAGGTCAATGCTTAAGAACGACCAAGTCATCAAACTTATCGTCAGCGGCCCGATCAATACAACGGACATCAACTACATGAAGCAGCTCATCAACAAAGAGAACCTTCAATCCATTGATCTCGAACAGGCTCGTACCACTTCCATCGCCAACGCCACTTTCCAGAACATCAAGAAACTTTCCGTCATGAGGCTGCCCCAGACGCTCACTACGATTGGCTCGACCGCCTTCTCCGGTTCCGGACTCAGCTTCATAGAGATTCCCGACAAGGTGACATCCGTCGGTGGTGATGCCTTTGCATACTGCACTTCGCTGACGGCGGTAATTATCGGCAAGAGCGTCAAGTCAATGGACCAGGGCGTGTTCTACGGCTCGGGCAACATCAAGGAAGCCTACGTCAAGCCGCTCACGCCACCGACACTGAATGGTGAGAGCAACTACCTCTTCTCTGGCAAGAATCGCACCATTCACGTCTATGCAAGTGCACTTGATGCATACAAGGCAGCCAATTGGGAGAGGTTCGGCACCCTTGTAGGCGACCTGACGGACGAAATGGTAGATGGCATTGAAGAAATTCAAAAGTCAAAATTCAAAATTCAAAATGAATTTGAAGGACAGGAGAATGGGGCTTTCTATGACCTGATGGGCCGCAGAGTTACAACTCTCCAGCCTGGCACCATCTACATCCGTGACGGGAAAAAGTTCATGATTAAGTAAGAATCTTCATTCTTCACTCCTCATTTTAAAAGCTATGATGTTCAGATTCTTGTTGCTCGGCATTGTCTGCCTTTTTACTGCAAACGTATGGTCGGCAGACACAATTCATGTGGAGAAGGCTGGTACACTATCCTCGCTCATGGGAACGACCGGAAAGCAAATCAAACTGACGGGCTTCATCAACGGCAGCGATGTCAAGTTCCTCCGCGAACAGATAAACGGAGGGAAGGTGTCGAGACTTGACTTGTCGGAAGTCAGGATTGTGAGTGGCGGCGTGGCCTACAACGAGAATTATACGACGTCGAACGATGTGATTGGCGACTATATGTTCGCCGATTGCTCCAAACTTATCGCCATAACTTTGCCGACCACAATTACAGACATCGGCAGATATGCTTTCTCGAAGACAGGCATCACCCAGGTCGATATTCCCAATACGGTGACTCATCTGGGAGGTGCCGCCTTTGCCGATTGCAGTTCTCTGACCAAGGTCGTCATCGGCAGCAGAGTGTCGAAGTTCGACCAGGCGGTGTTCTACAACTCTTCTTCCATCAAGAACGCCTTTGTGAAACCCAAGACACCGCCTGCGCTGGCAGCATATATCTTCACAGCCAGCCCTACTATTCGCGTCTATTCGAGCGCGTTGGCCGATTACAAGGCTTCTACGTGGAACCAGTACGGCTCCCTTGTCGGGAAGTTGGAGAACTACTATCCTGAGGAGGAAACAGACTCCAGTGCTATTGTCAACGAGAAAGCAAGCACATGGTTCGAGGATGCGGCCTGTACCCAGCTGAAAGCTGAATACAAGGGCATGAGCGACGAAGAGCTGACTCTGTCTTTGACCGATGGCGGAATGCCTTCATACATGATTCCCATTGCCCTGAAGTTGAAGAACGAGACTTGGGCAAAGTACGAGCAGGACTTCCGCATCCACAGCTACAAACCCTACAGCGATGCGAGCTACTGGAACAGCAAGCTCAAGAGCACAGGAGGTTCCTATATGGGCAACCCGACCGGCATCTACACGACGGGCTACGACCCCCTCTATGTCTTTGTGGATTCGGATGTGCCAACAGGGACAACCCTCTACATCGCGGGCTGTGCCGGAAACGATTTGGTGTCGAGTGCCAAACAGGGCAAGATGCTCAAGAAGGGTTTGAACATCGTGGACGGCCAGCAAGACGCACTCTTTTATGTTATCTATACTGCCGACACGAAGTCGATGAACAAGACCCTAAGCGAGTGGCCCGAGATAAAGATTCACATCGAGGGTGGGGTAGTGAACGGCTATTATGATGTAAGCAGAAAGAGCGACAGCGACTACAAGGCAATCCTGAAGGCTGCCACACACGAAAGGTTTACCGTCAGGGGCGGGCAGTCGCTCTTCAATTTCAAGACGAGCACCTACAAGACTGTCTGGCCTTCCACCATCGACAAGAGCATTGCCTGGTTCGACAGCCTGACTGTGTGGGAGAAAGAACTCATGGGCATCAGTGAATCTGTGGCATCGGGCAATCGGACAGGAGCACCCTTCTACCTTTCTGGTGGTGACGCCGTGTTCCCCCTCTATTACAATAATCCCAACTTCGCCATCGAGGGCGAGGAAACCGATGGTGGCTTTGCCAATTCCGCATCCTTCAGGACAGCCTACAATTCCTTGGGTTGCGTCCGAAGCTCGTTCGATGTCAGTCGTACTGCAGACTTCGACGATTGGTGCGCTGCACATGAGTGCGGCCATAACAATCAAGGGGCCATTACCGTAGAAGGCGGTACCGAGGTCAGCAATAACCTCTTCTCCAACTTCATCCGGTTCCACGATGGGCTGGTCGCGTCGCGCGGAAATGCCCTCACGACTGTTATGGACGAGTATGCTCGGCACGAACCGTTCTTTACCCGTTCGCTCGAGAGCCAGATGCGCATGTATTGGCAGCTCTACCTCTACTATCATTTGGCGCAGAAGAATATCTCATTCTATCCGACCCTTTTCAAGGCCCTGCGCGAAGACCCGATGACGCTGTATGGCTCTAACACGGGTTGTTTGAAGTTCGTCCGCAAGGTCTGCGAGATAGCACAGGAGGACCTTACCGACTTCTTCCGGATATGGGGTTTCTTCGAACCGCTCACGAACTATACCGTCAATGATTATGGCGCTCATACAATGACGGTCAAACAGGCTGATATAGACAAGACGTTGGCCGAGATTTCCAAGTATCCGACCAAGAATCGCGAGATACTTTTCATAGAGGATCGCGTCGATTATGTGCTTACGACTGGGTTCCTCACGACAGCCGGGCAGAAGCGTCGCGATTCCGACCAGGTAGGACAATGTGGCGACGTGGGTCAGTTCACCAGCTATTTGCCCGGAGCATGTGCACCTTCCTCCTATACCTACCTGCGGGCCGACAGCCTCTATGCTTTGGAGGGTGAAGGCGGCATGGGCTTCATGCTGCTTGATGAGTTTGGCAACCTCCAGTATGCCGCCAACTCGAAGCACTTCTGCATCCCCTCCTCGATTCTTCACTCTTCACTCTTCACTCTTTACTCCCTTGATGCCGACGGCTCCCTGCACGAAATTACAAAATCGGGCGAAGGGTCGGAGTACGTGGTCATGCCGAAAGCGGGCGTCCTCTCCGATTCTCTGTCGGCCAATGCCATCAAGGCTACCATCAGCGGCAGCATAAATGGAAGGGACATAAAGTATCTGCGCAAACTCATTGGGGAGAACAATTTGGCGTCGATAGACCTTTCGGAAGCCAAAATCGTGACTGCCAGTTACCCGTACTATCAGAGTTATACTACCACTCTGAATGTCATGGGCGCTTATGCATTCGATGGCTTCAAGAAACTCATCTCTATGCGCCTGCCTCAGAAGCTTAACAAGATAGAAGACAGAGCCTTCAGGTTCTCGGGTCTCAAGATGATGGAGATTCCCGATGCCGTAGCTTCGATTGGTCTCGAAGCCTTTGGCGGGTGCGACATGCTCACGACGGTTATTATCGGCAAGAAAGTCAAGACGATAAGCCAGGGCGTCTTCTACAATTCTCCCGTCAAGGATGCATACGTCAAGGCCCTCACGCCTCCGACTCTCTCGGACTATGTCTTCAATAGCAAGCCCACCATTCACGTCTATGCCAGTGCTGTTGACAAATATAAGGCATCGAGATGGGCAGAGTATGGCACGATTGTGGGTGACCTCACGGATGAGATCATCGATGGCATAGAGACCATTGAACATTCAACATTGAACATTGAACATTCAGATGCAGTCTTTGACCTGATGGGCCGCAGAGTAACCACTCTCCAGCCGGGCACCATCTATATCCGTGGTGGGAAAAAACTCATGTTCAATTCCCGTTACTGACCAGTTCCTGCGGATACTCGTATCCATCACCTTCGTCACATGTATCACAGCATGCAGGTGGTCTGGCATTAGGCAGAATTGGAGAATGCGAATCGCTGGATGGTGCCTGCACTAATAAGATAGCCGATCTGTTCTTCCATACTTTAAGCTTTTATTGTTATTCGCCGCAAAGATAATAAAATGTTTGCAAACACTAAATATTAAACAAATAAAGTGTTTTCAAACATCAAAAACTAATGGTGGAGGGACGTATGTCATATCTGTTCTATTGGCATACGGTTACTCATTGCCCTTCCAGATAATCGAATATACCCAGCATAATGCCAAGACGATGGCATAAATTAATGTATTGTCTTATTCACAATAGTTTAATCTCAGGAATGACAAGATCCGCACCACCCGCGGTCTTGTCGGACTGGTTGGCTCCATTTACCAGCATAATCTTTTGTGGTTCCTTTTGCAGGAACTCTTCTATACGACTTGTGAACTTCCTGTAAAGCATAACTATGTTTCGTAGTTCGGCTGCATATATACGATTATTATTATGATTATGCAAAAAATCGGGACTTTTTCCTCAAATTAAAGATTATAATCGGGACTTTTCCTTTAAAAATAGTATAATATTTGGGACTTTTTCCTCAAATTAAAGATTATAATCGGGACTTTTCCTTTAAAAATAGTATAATATTTGGGACTTTTTCCACATATTATTTATTTTATTGTACTGCACGTTTTCATCGTAGAGCAATAACCGCCACATCACATCAATAACATCGCAGGTGGAGGGACACACGAGTCCTTCCACCTGCTTTTTTCATGCTTTTTTCATGACCAACCGTAATAGTACGGCTCCACTTCTCCGACGATGTGGCCGTCAGCGTTCTTGACGGTGAAGCACTTGATGCAACCGATACAGATGTCATCTTTTATCAACGCCTCGATACCATCCAGAAAGTCTTTGAGTTCATCATCATGATCCATCAACGGTTCCAGTTGCTCGTCATCGAAATAATCAGCCAAATAATAATGATCCTCTTCAACAAGGGTTCCAGGACCGTTGTTCCATGTTTCCAAATCAATATGGAGTGACTTGATGTAATCTAATGTGTACATTGAAACCTAATTATTATTTAAACTTTGCTATTATGTCTTCAACACTGTGACATGCCCAAGGTTCTGCATATGGAACACAGAGAAACTTTGTATTGTCTTGTTTTTCTGGTATTTCCCAGCAGAAATTACCTGGTGTTAGCCATACTCTTTGCGAATTTCTTAGGAAAACTTTATTTGCATATCGTTTGAGTCTTGGACCTAATCCGTTTATATCATCATCATTTTCAATCTCATACCATTGATCTCGGTTTCTCATTATTATAATTAGCTTGTGTTTGTCCATAGCTTCCTTGATGAGCTCGTTGCGATATTTGTAAGATGGCAAGTCTTTGGGGAAAACGAATCCACTTGTAGAATGGTAGGGGAAAAATTCTATACTAAATATCTTAGGTTCATCCCCCAGTTTTTCTTTCAATTGTTTCCAAACTTCTCTTTGCCATGTATCTCCTAAATGAGGCCTTGGGAGGAAATTATTATGTCTTTTTTTATAAGCCTTTAGATTTTTCAATATTAAAGCAAGGGCCTTATTATATTCAACTTTATTACTTTCAATAAAATTTCCATTATAGATTAGATCTTTGGGTTGTGGCTGGTGATTAAGCATAGCTTGACAATACGTTTGATATCTATATCCTCCTTTTTCATCATTATCTTTGTTGAAATCTGGATCAGGTTCACCAGGATTCATACATAAACAATACACATTACTTTTGGGGTCTCCATAAAAAGGTTCTGGAAGACAGTCAAAAGACAGTTTAACGGGGTTATTTACGTCTTTCCCGTTCTTGTCTTTATCGTTTCTGTTAATGAAATCTACATATTCTGAGGATCCAAAAAGTACTTCTTTTTTGCCTTTCCCAGAACCAATGATAATTTTATGATTTTTATCGCATTCAGCAATAGTATTTGACCATGAAATGTTTAACCAAGGATTTTCCATACAATTCTGCGATTTTCCTGTACATCGCGAGGTCGTTTTTTTTACTCATTCCAATAAACTCCCGCTCAATGCTCTCTTCATACCAGTGGCGATGCTTGGCCTCGTTCCTCACCACTCTTTGAGGTTGCCTCTGCTTTTAACCTGTTCCGAAACAAGCGGATCCAGATGAGGGAAGAAAGTGTAGCCGGTGATGCGCTCTATCTGATTGATAGAGTGCACATAGGCTTCCTTTTTCTTATTCTCATTCATGTTCCTACAAATGAATCCAATTCCTTTAGGTTTATCTTGCAGACATAGCACGACTTTGAAGAAGGCTTCGGGTACGACAACTCTGTTTGCGCCTATCGTATCGTGTTCCTGATTGAAGTAGATAGGACCACAAACGATATCAAGTCCACCATATTTCGCAGCCCATTGCCTGCAAGAGATCTCGATTTGGTTCCAAACTCCGCTATTGAGATTGACACTCTGAGGACATACGTTCGTGAGCAAAAAAGACTCGTACATTGCTGTGCTATCCCATTTGTTGTCACCCGCAGGACACATATGTCCGCGACTCCAACCGCTCCCTTTGTAATCTTCGTTGTTTGCCCTGGGCGCCGGCACTTCTGCATCCTCGTGAAAAGCGCCTGCATTGGGTCGTGGGGCATCACCCTCCAAATGTGCTGTCGCTAGGTGCCAAGCCACCCAGTTGGGTGTCTTAGTATCCTTGTTGTACGACACAGCATACCCTCGTCGATAGAGAATCTGCTCAATCTTCTTTTTTACAGAGAATGGGATGTCTATCCCTGTCGTCTGTGCCGCAGCTGGAAAGATGAACAAAGTCGGGCAAAGCAGGATGAACATGAGGATGTATCTCCTGACCTTTTCTATGATGCAAAATACAATCATAAGTCCCTATCTGTGTGAGTATATCGACCGTCATTCTTCACCGAAGCCAAAGGCATTACATTGACATTCTGCCTATAATCATGCATTTCTTTACATAAGGCCAAACATCAACAGGCAAGCTCAACAAAAACACAAACAAACTTAACTGAGCCCTCTATAGAGAGAGATGAAATGACACCGACCTACTTTTGACGTAATATCACATTCCACAAATTGTATTTCAAAGATATTCGTTGTATCGAAACAAGATTATTCGTCGAACGCAATCTCTAAAATTTCTTTCGGAGTTTTTTTCATGTATTCCTCGTTCAAAGAATCACTATCATTGCTATATCCATATACTACTTTATATATCTGCTGTAATCTATTTGCATAAATCTCCTTCTTCTTAAGGAATTCCTTCTTTTTTCCTTCTTCATATGGATTAGGACTATAATCTGTACCTATTATTGAGATTTTAGTCCACGAAATATTTAACAATTCATATGTCATTTCTTCATAATTATCTTCATTAGGTATTCCCAATTTTTCTATCGCCGAACAAAGCTTCTCATATTGTTGATCTACTTGAGGCTTAATAATCTGTATTTCTTGTTTTAATTCTTCATTTCTTTCTTTTTCTTCTTTAATAGCACATGTAAATGTTGTTCCAGAGATAAGCAGCAAAGCAATTACAGCGCTAATGGCCATAACCAATTGTTTGTGCGATGCATAGAATGCCATTACCCCTTTTGATTTCGACATCTCTTTGTCGTAGAATGCAAAGAAAGGAGCGAAGTCCTTATCATGTAGAAAACTCATTTTTGCTTTGTTTACGCAATTGGCAAAAAGAAGCCAATAAGCATAGGACAAATCTTCCTTTCTGGCACTAGGAGACATTCCATGGAATCCAGTCAAACCATCTTTGGGGCCAATGGCCTTTGCAGAGGGTTGTATCATCTGCATAAATTCCAGTAAATCTGCGCGGGAATTTGGCACAGGGAATTTGGAAATAAAGTCCATTTTATTAACTACCTGTCTGTCTCTTTTTTTATCGGTAGTTTTGAAGTCATCCCAAAAAGAACCAGCTTTTGTGTTTTCCTCTTGGTTCCTATTTAATTCCGATAATTCCTTATGGAATCTTTCTATAGAGCTGCTCGCTCCAATGATAGAAAAAACATATCCGCAATCAGGGCATATAGCTCTTCCTGCGACATCTGTACAACCACAATTTGGACATTTTACAACATTCCCCTTTTTTTCAGTAGCTGACAATTTGGGCGAAACAGAATTAGATTGCTCTTTCTGCTGTTTCATTTTGGCCAATCTACCTTCAAGAACAACGTCAAATTCATCTATATCAACGCCCTCTTGAACGGCCCGCTTGTGGAGGACTTCACGTTCTTTGTCTGTTATTATGCCATCAGCTAATACGGCATTGATGATAGCCTCTAATTCATTGGAATACATAAATCTTTTATTTCTTTAATTCAAATATCTTTGATATCCTGCATCTTGTATAAAACAGCAAGATATAAAAGAAGAAGAATGGCATTGATAATTATATAGAATGGCATTTTTATCCCAAACAATGCAGAACAGAAATGACTAATCAGGAAGATGATGAAAAAAAAGCCTGATAAAATGCGAATATTAACCCCAAGCTTAACGGAATAGAATCGCAATCCAATCAAGGGAATAAGAGTGGACAACAAGCATATAAAGCTTAAAACGCCGCAAATAATGTCGTTCTCTTTTCCCCTTGCCGTGTCAAAAATCCAATAACCCAGCAGCGCAGTAAGCAAAAAACTAACGAGCGTAAGGAAAATATTTATTTTCATAATTCTTTTAATTTATGGATTGGGGAGCGACGGCGGTGCTAAGGCAACAACTCTTAGTATTTCTGGCACTTGTTCAATGGGCTTCCAATTATTCATACCAGGAACCCATGCAAGAGTCTCTTTATTTACCTTGCCATGTGCTATTAGCTGACTTAATTCACAATCATTAAGAGGACCTACTTGCTTCCCATCAATAGCGACATAGTAGATGCTTGGGATAGATTTTGGCATCGATTGGATGGAACCAGGTACATACATTGACTGCATGTACTGGTTCATCATCCCAACCATTTGCTGAGCTATCCCTATCCCTAGGCCGAACTCCACGAGACGGTCTATAGAAAAAAAATTATGCTCAGTCATTTTTATTTCCGAAAGAGATTACTTATGATTATCTTAAGCTTAGTACCTATGGAGGAATCTGCAGGAATTACTTTTCCTAATACCTTATCACAATACATTAATAGTTCAGAGTCATCTGAGTATTGTTTCCTCACTTCTTGAGCAAGCTCTTTCTTCCATTTGTTAATCTTATCCGCTTTAATTGATGTACTGGTTAACAATTGAAGACATGCCAGCTGATCCTCACGATTTTTAGGCTTTGACATGAAAGCTATCGCATCCACTAATTTCGCACGAAAAGCTTTTACGAGGTCAGGGATAGCGAAATCTCCTATTCTATTAGCTTGCTTAATTATCGATCCAGTCTTGGCATAAATGGACAAAATGGCATCTATTTTGTCTTGTAGTTTTTCCATTTCTTTTGCCTTACTGAACTCATCTTTAAGCTCATTAAGGTCAATTGTTAGAGCATCGTGTTTCTCCTGATGTTCTCTTTCTCTTCGCTCATTATACATTCGTTCTCGATCTGCATCAGCTTTAGCCTTTTCATGTGCTTTACTCACATCACTCCAAAACTCTTGCCGTTCTCTTCGTTCTTTCTCACTTTTACTTTCAAAAAGAAGTCCCATAATACTTTATATTTGAAGTTTTTCCTACTGCCTTTAAAGCGCTTCGGTTTTTCTTGTATATAATTTAATTTCTAATATATCGCTATAAACTCAAGGATAAAACCTAAATCGAATCTGGCGGTAACGGTGGCGGAACAGATTCAGGAACAGGAATAAAAAGTATTGAAAGTTCTGGCACGTTTCCAACTAAATCCCAATTTGCCATTCCTGGCTTCCAAACATATGATTGCTTCGTGAACTGGCCTTTTTGTGCCATTTGCTGTAACTCTGGCAAAGTGAAAGGGCCTGCTTGTGCACCATTGACAACAACGTGATATTGAATGTTAGGAATTGGTGGAGGAGTATTCATCACTCCTTGCATCTGTTGACCCAAATTTTGCATCATACCAGCCATCTGCTGTCCCATAGCACCTCCCATCATCATACCTGTCATCATACCAGCTGGGTTCAGGCCTCCACTCCCAACTTGTCCACCCAGATTGACATTTCCCATTTGGCTTAAGTTGCCAGCGGCTGTCCTTAACACTTCAGTTTGCTTATTTAGAGCATGTGCTCCGATGAAAGCCTGTTCTGTCTGTAATCGTTGTGCACGCTGAGCTTCTTCCCTTTGAATCCGAAGTGACTCTTCCATATTTTCAGCATTTATCCGTTGGGTGTCTATCAGATTCTGAATATTCACATCTTTTTGCGCATTTAAGGTCTCTTCTAAATGACCCGCTGTGTTTTTGTATACTTCCTCATAGCCTGGGCTGTCTTTATCTATTTCCAACGCCGAGAAAAAAAGCCCCCTAAGATTTACACCAAAAGTTTCTTCCAAATAGGGCCTTAGATGCTCTTTAACTTTTGTGCTGACATTGATGACTTGTCCCTCCATCTGTACTACAGGAATCCCCATTTCTTTAGGAACATTTACTACAACACCTTTCACATTCTCTACCAAAGCATCTTTAATTTGCTTCATAAACCGATCATGGTCAAAGTTAACTAATCGGTTCAATTTAACAAACCCACGATAATCAGTAATACTGAATGTTATAGAACCACGAACAGCAATTGGAATAGCATGGTCAGGCAAGCGTGGGTCGAAAACATCAAAATATGGCACGACAAATCGAAGTTGGTTGTTGCCCTGCAGGTTAATAAAATAGATTTCTGCTTGGAAAGGGGATTCACCGCCATATGCCATGCCAACTATACTGCTCAATATTGGGAAGTTTGCAGTCTTTATTGTATCATCATACGGCCCTTCAATAAAATCCTGCATAGTGCCGTTAGCTTGCTTATATACAAACACTGCCACTTCACCATCTTTTACACGAAGGCTACTGCCATAACGAATACTATTTTCTCTACTTGTTGTGTTGACGTCTTGACCTTCTGGACGCCATTTCCACACCATATATTCTTCTTCGTCGCAGCGAATGACATTCATCATTCCCCCGCTTTTTCCTCTGCCGAATAGTCCCATAATGAAATGTTAATCTTCAATTAGTTAAGTATTATTATGTAGCGATGCACGCTCTTTTTTCTGTAATGATTCATCAACAAGAAGACACTTGATGAGGATTTCTATTATTATTTGGAAATATATTGATTCTTTATTTGTTTATATATTCTTTTTTATGCACGCAAAAGTGTGAGCCTCCTGTCACTCTTTGTCAGAAGGTTCCGGAAATGACCTGTAGTAAAAAGAATGAAATCAGCCCACACCTATAATATATAGGTAGTCCTGCCGAGGCAGGGTACATCTATACGATTATAGGAGGAACGGCTCTCAATCTTTGTTCCTTACTACGCAGTGAATTTTCCGGATTCTCTGACGGAACGCAGATGTGATGCTCCTCGCATTGCGGTCGATGGCTTTTAACTCATCGACGCTACAAAGATAGGAAACTTTTGTGAAAGTCGTACCATAGTGGGCTGATTATTTTGTTTGTGAGGTGTTAGTTTGTTATCGTTCACGCCCATAAGGGCTTGTTTTGGTACAAATGTAGGCGTTTTTTTTGAGACAAACAGCATTACCTCAATGCCACTTTAATGTCACTTCGATGTCATTTGCGTTTTATGAGATAAAACAGGCAATTTATTGACTTAAAACTTGGTGAATATGATGAAACTGTGTACCTTTGTGACAGAAAACAAATGAAAAATCAGATGCAGAACGAGTATCAACAACTATGTGAAGCCATAGAGCATCAGGTGGGACGGACGATGCAGACGCCATTGGACTTCAATTGGCTGTCGGAACGTATATTTGAACGTGTTCATGAGACGATAAGTCCCACAACACTTATGCGTCTTTGGGGCTATCGCTCGGGTGTCGTCCCTCGACAGGCGACGGTGGATATCCTGGCGCGTTTCCTGGGCTATGCGGACTACAGGGAGTTCCTGAACAAGAGCAAGGAAACGACTGTGTCTCGAAATGATGAAGAGGCAAAAGTAGAGAGTGATGAGGGAAGGCGTAAAGGTAAGTGTCGGAAGCCGAGATGGTGGATGTTGGGGGGGCAATTTTTGCTGTGGTTGTCGGCGTGTGGTGGTTGTTCGGCAAATGCTGGAATGCGAATACAGAGATGCCTGCAGGAGCAGAGGACTGGACCTGTGCAATACGCAACCCGCAGTGTGATACTGACAGCCTGGATGTCTGGACATTCACTCGTGGTGGCAGGCCAGTGGAGGAAGACGGAACGCTGGCCTATTTCATGAAAGACTTCGATGTCAATCAAATGCTGCATGGTCTCCCTGCGGGCGAGTACGAACTGAGGGTTAAGGCTTGGCATTTGCCGTGCGACTTGGATAAGGCGCTCTATGACTATGAGCAGGTCGAGGATAAGGAAGACGGCACAGCACTGTCGCAAGCAGAGATCTACGCAGGTCCATTCTCCCTGCGGGTAAAGAACTATGCGGCTGATTATAATCAGGAAAACGCCAGCTATGAAAACGTGCTGCACTTTGTGGTTCTGGAGGATTCGGTGTGCATCGGATTCCGATCTGAAGAGAACTGGCAACACGGCAGTCGCGCACAGGCCGACGACTTCCAGCTCTATCTGCTACGGAAAGCAACCACAGAGGAGGACTATCGACAGATGGAAGCACTGCGAGACAGTGCCCAGCGCGTGGATGACGCCCGTCCTCACCCAAAGACGGGCGATCGCATTCCGAAGAAGCTCAATGGCGCAGATGTGGAGCTGATGTACAACTACATGAAGAACAGCAACGTAGTGGACTTGTGGCGAGGCCATGAGGCACCATTGCCTGAAGGGTGGACAACGGATCAGGATGTCAGCCGCTGTCGGCTGGTTCACAGGAGTGATGTAGGACGTGGAATGGGCGACTCGGACATCTTTCTGGAATACCGTAGCGATGAGCCCGCCAGACCTGGGCTGCTCTTAGGGCAACGCGTTTTCCTGGAACCTGGGACTTATTACTTCGCCGCCATCTTCTTTGCACAAAATGAGGATGCTTTGCCCTCCGACGTAATATTCGCAGCGAAAGGTTATGAAAACCATTGCGAGGCAGATCGGATGATGGACTGGCGCTGTTTCAGCATCACGCTTCGCGAGGCTCAAGAGGTGACCGTAGGCCTATGGGCACCCGAGGGCAGCGACGTTCGGTGTGCCGGCATTTGCAAGCTGATGGTGTGGGCTGCCAAGCCGTAAGCTATCTATGGGTGTCTGGCAAAGAAATGCCTTTATAGAAGATTATTTGTGTAGTTCCCTGATTTAGGTTGACTACCTTATTGCTTAACCCTGAAATTAGTAGACTCGGTTAAACGTTAAAACTTTTTTATGTTGACTGTCAAAAATACCTCCCAACCTCCCTTAACGGGGTTGCAGGCCCGATGAATAAAGGGATTGCGGACGGGAGGTCTTGTTTTAAGACCTCCCGTAGACCTCCCGTCAGACCTCCCGTCTAATCTCATGCGGCCTTCAGGGGAACCACTTTGTAATATGCCACATGGCTGCGTTCCGTGTGGTCGAACTCCAGTTCTTTCATAGCTTGCCCCAAATGAACCTTCGCGCTGTGGTTGATCTTCAGGCTTGGGTATTCGCGTTGAATCACCTGTAGCATTTGCTGGCTGTTCATCGCTTTCACCAAGTCTCCCTCTTCCGGCTTGCGGAAGCAGACGGAAATCATGTCGGCCATATCCTTCTTCTCCGCAAAGCCGATGTTAAGCTCCTGAATGCGAGCTACCTCGACATTGTTGAACCAATAGGGCGCCTTCTGCTCCCGAACCTCGTAAAGCACCTGGGCATAGAGCTGCTCGTAGTCGATCTCCCCTACATTATCTATATCCTGTCCTTGCGGAATCTGGATGCAGATATATCGCCGGCTGCCAGTCGCATCCGTCAAAGGATGGGGGTTGTTGGTAGTAGCCACAAAGGAGGCAAAACGGGGCCGATCTTCCTGGGCGCAGCCATAGATGGGGCGTCCGTTCACCTTGCTCTTCGAGAGTGTCTGCTTCAGGGCTGCATGTTGGCTGGGACGGATGGCTTCCAGCTCGTCGAGGTTGACAAGCAGGTTGTTCGTCAAGGCCATCTCCTTGTCGAACTTGTTCGAGAGGTTCATGTGGTCGAGATAATACTGGCGCAGATGCTGGGGCAACATGCGACGCAGGAAGGTGGTCTTGCCGCAACCCTGAGGACCGATCAGCGTCGGCACACATTCGTTTCCGTGAAGCGTATCCATCTGAAGCCAATGGGCGACAGCTGAACGGAGCCAGATGGAGAGGAAGGACAGCTGCTCGGAGCTGACCCCGGGCAGACGCCCGAAAAGGCGGGCCACATGATTCTGTCCGTCCCAGGCAGGAAGACCGTTCAGGAACTCCTCTATCGGATTATAGACGGGCACCTCTTCCGAGCGGATGAACTCGGTAATCTCCGACCTGGGATTGTTCTCGCTGATCTCCTCTCGCTTGGCACGCAGCACGATGCTGTTCAGCGCCTCCGCCGTGAGAGGACGGTATTCCGAGGGCTGTTGCACGGCGTTGAAGGTTGCAAACTCTACCTTTCCGTTCAGGATGTTCCTGCGGAAACGGTAGTTCTCGATAAGGAAAATTTCTGCGGCGAGCATCCCTTCAGTCGAGGGCCTTATCGGCTCGCCATTAACAATTAGCTTTTGATTCATAGCTGTTTTCTTTTTAGTTTTTTTGTGTTGTTATAGTATGTCCTTTAAAACTCTGCAAAGGTACGAAAAAAATCTTGCATTCGCAAGTTTTGTCACGCAAATTGCACGAAAAAAATCCCCCATTTTTGAACATCTTGAAATGGGAGGTCTGACGGGAGGTTTAAGGGAGGTCTGAGAACAACACCTCCCGTCCGTCAACCCCAGTATTTATCGGGCTTGCAGTCCCGTCAAGGGAGGTGGGGAGGTGTTTTTTCGAAAGAATGAAAAGTGGAAGATGAATAATGAATGATGAATGGTTATAGAAATGATTGAAGGATATTGGAAAAATCATTACATTCCATAGGACATGCAAAAGCCTCTGAAAATGGGTTTTTGCTACCTCGCCAGGAAAATTTTACTGCTCGGCGGAGGAAAAATTTTTCTCTGGGCAGGGAACAAATGCAGACCCCCCGGCCCCCTTTAGGGGGAGAATGAGAGTGAAAAATTAGAAATGGAAAAATCTTTACATTATTTGGAAATGTTCCGAAATCTGCCGGAAAGTGGATTGGCTACTATTAAGGGAAAATATTGTTACCATTAAGGGAAAATATTGCTACTATTAATAGTTGCAGAAATAATCCTATAGAGGCAATAAATGGCAAAGAAAGCGTTGTGAGAACTATTTTTACAAAAAAGCAAAGGCGGTCATCGGGAAAAACCGGTGCCGCCTTTGTGGGTCTGTGCGTCCTTGCTGACAGGGCTCGCTATTTTACTTCCAGAAACGGTGTGTGATATCTGTGAGTCTGCCTTGCTCTACGCGGTAAAGTCTTTGGTTGGTGGTTCTGGCGTTCAGCGGGCCGCATTTTGCATCGTAGGGACCAATCTTCAGGTAGTCGAAGTGGGTTACCTCTATCTCTGGCGGCAGTTCGCTGCGGCCGCTGTACCAAGCTATCCGCACACGGGAGTTCTCCTTTACCCAATGGGCCAATCTGTCAATCTCGGCCGGATCTTGGTCTCCTCCCATCAGGCAGAGACAGGTCACTCCTACATGGCTTTCCAGCATTTCGGCTAGAGCCTCTTCAGTCAGCGGTTCGCCCACATCGGCCCAGAGGTATTGACTGTGACAGCCCGGGCAGCGAATGGGACAACCGCTGATGCTGATGGCAAGGGTTATTTCGTCGGGAATCTCGGCAAAGACTTCCTTAACATCGACGTACTTCATTCCAGATTACAACTGTAGGTGCGCTTGGCGGCCTCTATCTGGCGGTCACGTCCGAAGGCGGGGATGGGGCGCAGATAGCCGATGATGCGGGTGTACTGTGTGATGTTCGAGCTGCCGCAGCAAGGACAAACCTCGATGGGCTTCTTGATAATGTGTCCGCAGTCCTCGCACTTCGAGTTGGGGATGTTGAAAGTGTAGTAGGAGGTGCCGTTCTCGATGGCGAAGTCGATGAGTTTGAGATACTGCTCCTTGGTGAGGTGGTCCTGCAGGTTGCAATGCAGGGCGCTTCCGCCGTCGGTGAACTGGTAGGTCTGACGTCCGTGCAGGATGAACTTGTCCAGTACGCGGGTATCGTCGTGAGCGTCGTAGAAGTAAGAGTTGTAGAGGTTCTCGTCTTCTGGTACCCAGTAGCCGTCCTCCTTATCCCATCGGTAGTTCTTGCCACCCAGGCCTTCAGCAGGAACGACTTCGGAATTGAAGAGGAAGGGTCTCTTCTTGTCGTGGATGCTGTGGCGCTTGTTCTCCTCCTTGATGGTGCCCAGAATGATCTGCAGGAATTTGATGTACTCGGGGTTGTTACCTACCGTCAGTCCCAGGAAGCGAGCGGCTTCGTTCAGTCCGTTGATGCCGATGGTGGAGTAGAGCTTGCTGATGTAGATATAGCCTCCGTTGGATGCTGCGAACATACCGCGGTCCTCCATTTCGTAGAGCATGGTCTTGTAGGCGATATGGTACTTGTAGACGCGCTCCAGGATGGTGGTGAGGTAAAGGCGCAGGAAGGAGTAGAAGTCATAGTCGCCCTCTGTACCGGAGACGGTGCGCTTGGCGTCCTGCACGATGCGGTTGATGTTCAGCGTGATGACGTTGCACGAGCCAGTCATCACACCCGTCAGGCCGGACGTCGGGTTGAAGGTGTTCTCCGTCAGCTCGTTCTTCAGTCGGCAACAGGAGGCCAGCGAGTCGGCACTGTCCGAGATATAGGTAAAGAAGGAGTGGCCCTCGGCGTACATCTCGGCGGTGAAGTCCTTGTAGTCCTTGTCGATGATGTCTTTCGTCTCGGGGTCGTAAACCATAGCCATTGTCTCGACGGGGAAGGTAAGCAACTGCTTGAGGCGAAGCTTGTTGAACCACTTCATGAACATGCGCTGCAGGGTATCTACGGCTTTCCATTCGGGCTTGGTGCCGTCGGGGTAGCAGAAGTTGGCGAAGAGGCTGTCGAAGTATGTATGGTCGTAGTAGGAGACATTCGTGAAGGGAGACTGATAGGAGCGGTTGCCGGCCGGCTGGTTGATGCCCCAGATGAATTGCTTGAAGGCTTTCAGGATGTGCTCGCGAACCGTGCGCTGCTGCAGGCAGATGCTGGTGGTGGCCACATCGTCAAGATGGTCGTACCAGTTCTTACCGAATTCGGATATGATGTAGTAGTTCAGCACTATGAAATACTCGCCGAATGCTACTGCACCCTTGCACTGGGAGGAGAGAAGGAAGGTGAGGTTCGTAATCTGTCCCGAGAAGGACTGCAAGTCGTTTGGAGGGCCGGGTGTGACACCGTCGATGTTGCCCACGCCTTCTGTCATCAGGGGGTAGAGGCTGACAGCCATGCAGTACTGCTTCAGTACGGGAGTGGATGCCTCGTCGTGCGTATATATAATATGGTGATTCAAATCTGCCTCGTACTGCTTTGATACCTCCGGGTACATCTGGTTCAGTTTGTCCTTCATGCGCTGGCGCTGGATGACGCGGTTGGTGGTCTTGTACACCTCACCCTCCAGGTTTGCCACGTTTTTCATCGTCACGTTGGCATTGGCGTCTGTTTCCGAAGCAGTAGCTGCATTGTCGTCGGAGTGGCTGTACTCGTTCATGTAGTCGATACGCTCCTTGATGAAGCGGGCTTCGGCATGTTTGTGGCGATAGAGGATGTAGGCCTTTGCCTCGTCGTAGTAGCCGTTCTGCATCAAGGCCAGCTCTACGCGGTTCTGTATCTCCTCTACGGTGAAGCCGTCGCGGACAGATATGCTTTCACTCAGGTCGGTGGCTACGCTTTTGATTTTTTCCTCGTCCATCCTGTTCACCGACCGTAACGCTCCGACGAGGGCGTTTTTAATTTTGGCTCTGTTAAACTCTTCTTGCGAGCCGTCTCGTTTAATAACAATCATAATAGGTATAGTGTGTTAAGTTTAGTGTCTTTGGTAGAAAGATTCGAAAACGACTACAAAGGTAGAATTATTTTCCGAGTTGACCAAAATAAAACAAGAAAATTTTTCAAGAAAAATAAAAGTTTTCCAAAACAAAAAGTTAAGTCACAGAAAAGCAGATTGTTAACTATTTGGTACGAAACAAAAAGTTTTCCAAAAAGTATTTTTCCCCCTGTAAGTGCGTTGTTTCTGTTGGAAAACTTTTTGGCTTTTCGCTCGAGTCTTGCTTCGAAATTAAAATTGAAGTAAAAAAAGAAGTAAAAAAAGAAAAAATGAATGTTTTGCCTACGAGTTTGCTCTCCATTTTTCTTCTGTTTTTATTCCGGAAATCTGAATAATAACGAAAAACCACGCATTTTGTTGCTTGTTTCGGTAAAAAGCTGTACCTTTGCAAGCGAAATCAGGATAATGCTAACTAAAAGAACATTAAATATGGAAAAATTGAGAATTGCAGTCGTTGGTTACGGCAACATCGGGCGTTACACCATTCAAGCTTTGCAGGCGGCCCCCGACATGGAGATAGCAGGTATTGTTCGACGTAACGGAGCAGCCAATAAACCCGCAGAACTGGCTGATTATGCTGTTGTGAAAGACATTACCGAATTGGGCAAAGTGGACGTCGCCATCCTTGCAACCCCGACGCGCTCGGTGGAAGAGCACGCTCTGAAATGCCTCGCACTGGGCATCAACACCGTCGATAGCTTCGACATACACACATCTATCCTCGACCTGCGCCGTACACTTTCGGCTGCCGCCAAGCAGCATGGAGCTGTAAGTATCATCTCTGCCGGTTGGGACCCGGGGAGTGACAGCATCGTCCGCACCCTGATGGAGAGCCTTGCTCCGAAAGGCCTCACCTATACAAACTTCGGTCCTGGTCGCAGCATGGGGCACAGCGTTTGTGTGCGCAGCAAAGCCGGTGTGAAAGATGCGCTATCGATGACCATTCCTGTGGGCGAAGGCATTCACCGTCGCATGGTATATGTGGAGCTGGAAGAAGGCGCAAGTCTGGAGGAAGTAACGAAGGCCATCAAGGCAGACCCATATTTCTCCCACGACGAGACACATGTTTTCCAGGTGGAGAGCGTAGATGCCCTGAACGATGTCGGTCATGGAGTGAACCTCGTTCGCAAGGGTGTGAGCGGCCAGACGCACAACCAGCTTTTTGAGTTCAATATGAAGATCAACAATCCTGCCCTTACTGCACAGGTGCTTGTTAATGCGGCTCGTGCCACCATGAAGCAGCAGCCTGGCGCTTATACGATGATAGAGATTCCTGTCATCGACTATCTGCCAGGAGATCGCGAACAGATAATCGGACACCTTGTGTAATAGGTGATTTGTAATAATTGTACTGGAAAATAGAGCTCCTCCTGCAAAAGGAGGGGCTTTTTTATGCCATAAAACCTCATAAACAAGCAGATAAGCACATTTTATTGGCAAAAAAACACGATTCTCATAAAAAAGCATTATCTTTGCGGGCGAAAATGGGGATGTATACCCCTGTTTTGAGCTAGCTCAGGCAAAACAAAGGATGAAGAAACTGCTCATAGAAACTTACGGGTGTCAGATGAACGTAGCTGACAGCGAGGTCGTTGCCAGCGTAATGGGTATGGCGGGCTATGAGGTGACAGATAATATGGACGAGGCAGATGCCGTCTTCCTGAACACCTGTTCCGTCCGCGACAATGCCGAGCAGAAGATTCTTTCCCGTTTGGAGTTTCTCTATAGTCTGAAGAAGAAGGGGCGTCATTTCATAATCGGTGTACTCGGTTGTATGGCAGAGCGCGTCCGTGAGCAACTAATAGAAGCTTATCATGCCGATATCGTGGTTGGTCCGGATGCCTATATGTCACTGCCTGATCTTATTGCACAAGTGGAGTGTGGGCACAAGGCTATCAACGTCGAACTCTCGACCACAGAGACCTATCGCGACATTGTGCCCCAACGCATCTGCGGACCACACATCTCGGGCTTCGTCAGCATTACGCGTGGCTGCAACAATTTCTGCCACTACTGCATCGTGCCCTATACCAGAGGCCGAGAGCGTAGTCGAGATGTGGAGAGCATTCTGCGGGAGTGTCGTGATTTGCAAGAGAGAGGATACAAGGAAGTGACCCTGTTGGGACAGAATGTGAACAGCTACCGGATTCCAGAGTCTCCGGATAGTCCGGGATTTCCGGATTTACTCAGACGTGTGGCTCGGGAGGTGCCGCAGATGAGGGTACGTTTTACCACTTCGCACCCAAAGGACATGAGCGACGAGACGCTCCGTGTCATTGCCGAAGAACCGAACCTATGCCACCACATACATCTGCCCGTCCAGAGTGGCAGCGACCGCATCCTGAAGTTGATGAACCGCAAATACACGAGGGAGTGGTACTTGGAACGTGTAGGTGCCATACGCCGCATCATTCCCGATTGCGCCATTTCGACAGACATCTTCGCCGGCTACAGCAGTGAGACGGAAGAGGACCACCGGCAGAGTCTTTCCCTCATGCGTGAAGTGGGCTACGACAGCGCCTTCATGTTCAAGTACAGCGAGCGCCCAGGTACATACGCCAGCAAGCATCTGCCAGATGATGTGCCCGAGGAGGTGAAGATACGCCGCCTGAACGAACTCATCGCTCTGCAGAACGAACTCTCCGCAGAAGCTAACCGCCGCTGTATCGGCAAGCAGTACGACATTCTCCTCGAAGGAGTCAGCAAGCGTAGTCGTGACGAACTTTTCGGACGTACAGGACAGAACAAGGTGGTCATCGTTCCTCGCGGCAATCTCCACATCGGTCAGACCGTTACCGTTAGCATTACAGAGAGCAGTAGTGCCACCCTCAAGGGGATAGTCGAGAGTTCATAGTTCATAGTTAACCTAGAAATTTTAAACCTATATTACAGTTGAAACACAGAAAGAAGCAAAAGATATCCTGGGTATTACAGGGCATCACCAGTACCATCAGTACAAGTCTGGTGCTCATCCTCATAGGACTGGTCATACTGCTTTCACTCACGGCTCGTGTGGTAGCCGACAGTGTCAAGGAAAACTTGACTGTTACCGTTGTGCTCGACGATGATGCGCAGACGGCAGAAGCAGAACAAGTGCAAAGTGCTTTGGATGAGAAGTATTATGTCAGTTGTATCGACTATATCAGTCGGGAGCAAGCTTTGCAGGAGCAGATAGAGAGCATGGGTATTGATCCCACGGACTTCCTTGGTGCCAATCCTTTTTCTATCTCGATGGAGGTAAGGGTCAAGCCGGAGTATTCTTCTGGTGACAGTCTGCAGTGGATTAGCGAAGAGATACGTGGCATGAAGTATGTTGCCAATGTGATGTATCAGAAGGATTTGGTGGAGAGCCTTAACCGAAATCTGCATCGTGCCTCACTCTTCCTCCTTGCTATCGCCTTGCTGCTTGTCGTCATCTCACTGAGTCTCATCAACAATACCGTACGCCTTAGTGTATTTAATCATCGCTTTGTGTTACATACGATGAAATTGGTGGGTGCCAAGTGGAGTTTCATCCGGCGTCCCTTCCTAGTGCGTAGCTTCTGGATAGGTATTGCTTCGGCATTTATTGCCGATGCTGTCATCCTTGCTGGCATATATGGTGCATCGGTCTATGATGCCGATGTTTTGCTCTATGTCACACAGCAGAACATGATTATCACCGCAGTATCGGTGCTTGGTATAGGACTTATCCTAACTATCCTCTGCACCTATTTCTCTGTGACCCATTGCCTGAAGATGCGTGGGGCAGAGCTGTATTAGACCCCCTAACCCCCTTTGGGGGAATTGAAAAAGATATGGATGATATATAAATTAGTAACGCGACCCTTTTCTCCCCCTAAGGGGGCTGGGGGTCTGTAAATCGCAAATAAACATGGCATTTAGTAAAAAGAATTACATTCTGCTGGCCATCGGAATGGCCATCGTCATCATCGGTCTCGTACTGATGTCGGGTGAAGGCAGTGCAGAAGGAGTTTTCAATCCAGACATCTTCAGCGCACGTCGCATAAAAGTGGCACCTCTGGTAAGTCTTTTCGGATTTGTCTTCATCATGTTCGCCATTATGTTCAAACCTAAGGCCAAGAAGCAAGAGAAATAAGGAGGTACTGGCATGACAGCATTCGAGACAATTATCATCGCCATTGTGGAGGGGCTTACGGAGTTCCTGCCCGTCTCTTCGACGGGACACATGATTATCACGCAGAACCTGCTGGGGGTTGAGAGCACGCCCTTCGTGAAGGCATTCACCATCATCATCCAGTTCGGAGCCATCCTCTCTGTCGTGTGTCTCTACTGGAACCGTTTCTTTCGTCTGAACAGCACACCGGCTCCCTACGGCAGCACTCCATTGCAGACCTTCCTCCATAAGTGGGACTTCTATTGGAAGCTCCTGGTGGCGTTTGTGCCTGCTATCGTCATCGGCTTCATCGGCAAGATGTCCGGCCTGATAGACCGCTTCCTCGAGAACGTGGAGGTGGTGGCTCTGATGCTGGTCATCGGTGGCGTTTTCATGCTATTCTGCGACCGCATCTTCAACAAGGGCAGCGAGCAGACCGAGCTGACGGAGGGACGTGCTTTCCGCATCGGTCTGTTCCAGTGCATCGCCATGATACCTGGTGTATCACGCTCTATGGCAACCATCGTAGGCGGTATGGCCCAGAAGCTGACACGCCGCGCCGCTGCCGAGTTTTCGTTCTTCCTGGCTGTTCCCACGATGGCGGCAGCTACCGCTCTGGATGTGCTGCAACTGTTCTTTGGTGATGAGGCCGATGCCAGCTGGGCAACGCGCGACAATCTGATGATGTTGGCCCTGGGCTGTGTTGTAGCTTTCGTGGTGGCATTGCTTGCTATGAAGTGGTTCGTCAGCTTCCTTACCAAGTATGGATTCAAGGCATTTGGCATCTATCGCATCATCGTAGGTATCATCATACTCGCCCTTTTGTGGACGGGGCACTCACTCGTAATGGTTGACTAATGGATTTCATCAACGGCGAAATACTCTATTTTGACAAACCGCTGACGTGGACCAGTTTCAACGTTGTGGCCAAGATACGTGCACTTCTTTGCCGTCGTCTTGGTGTGCGAAAGCTCAAGGTGGGGCATGCAGGTACACTCGACCCTTTGGCGACAGGTGTGATGGTCGTCTGTACAGGACATGCCACGAAGCGTATCGAGGAGCTACAGGCACATGTTAAGGAATATGTTGCCACATTGCAGCTCGGAGCCACTACGCCCTGTTTCGACCTAGAGAAACCCATCGACCAGACCTATCCAACGGAGCATATCACCGAACCCTTGGTGCGTGAAGTGCTGACCCGTTTCCAAGGACGCATCGAACAGATACCGCCTGCTTTCTCGGCCTGCAAGATAGACGGCCATCGCGCTTATGATCTTGCTCGCAAAGGAAAGGATGTGGAACTCAAGCCCAAAGTATTGGTAATAGATGAGATAGAACTCCTCGATTTTAATCAGGAGAAGATGCAGGCCACAATACGTGTTGTTTGCAGCAAAGGCACATATATTCGCGCTTTGGCTCGTGACATAGGACTTGCCCTCGACAGCGGTGCCCATCTCATCGCCTTGCGCCGAACCCGTATCGGGGACATTCGCGTGGAGGACTGCATAAAAGTTGATGATTTCTCCGCCTGGTTGGAGAATAATTCATAGTTCATAATTCATAATTCACAATTAATAGTTCGACATATCGAAATATCAACATAACGACATATCGGCCAATTACCTAAACGACCAAACGACTAATCCCCTAAACGACCAAACGACTAATCCCCTAAACGACCAAATATAATATGAAACTACAGCAATTCAAGTACAGGCTCCCAGAAGACCGTATTGCAAAGGAACCTACCCCCTTCCGCGACGACTGCCGTCTCATGGTCATACATACCCAAAGAGGTGTCATCGAGCATCATGATTCTTTCCGCGATGTGCTCAACTATTTCGACGAGAAGGATGTCTTTGTGTTCAACGACACCAAGGTCTTTCCTGCCCGTCTTTATGGTAACAAGGAAAAGACCGGTGCCAAGATCGAGGTTTTCCTGTTGCGTGAACTTAATAAGGAAATGCGGCTTTGGGATGTGTTGGTAGATCCTGCACGCAAGATACGTATAGGCAACAAGCTATATTTTGGCGAGGACGAATCAATGGTGGCGGAAGTTATTGACAATACGACGAGTCGCGGCCGTACTTTGCGCTTCCTTTATGATGGTACCCACGAGGAGTTCAAACGTGCACTCTTTGCCCTGGGCGAGCCTCCTATCCCCAAGCATATACTCAAGCGTGATGTCCTGCCCGAAGACGAAGAGAACTTCCAAACCATCTTTGCCGAGAAAGAGGGCGCTGTCACTGCTCCTACAGCAGGTCTCCATTTCTCGCCGCAACTGATGAAGATGATGGAGATTAAGGGCGTTGAATTTGCCTTTGTCACCTTGCATTGCGGCTTGAGCAATTTCCGCGAGATAGATGTTGAAGACCTGACCAAGCACAAGATGGACAGCGAGGAGATGCATGTTGAACAGGATGCTTGTGATATCATCAACAAGGCCCATCTGGAAAAGCACAAAGTGGTGGCTGTCGGCACTACTGTGCAGCGTGTTCTCGAAACGGCAGTCTCCACCGATGGTCTACTCAAGGAGTATCACGGATGGACGAATCGCTTTATCTTCCCGCCCTACGACTTCCATCTGGCCGATGCCATGATAGCCAACTTCTATCTGCCTTACAGCACACTGCTTATGCTGACTTGTGCTTTTGGCGGCTATGACCTCATCATGAAGGCCTACAAGGAAGCACTTCGTTTCAACGAGAACGACCCCGATAAGCGCTATCGCTTTGGAACCTACGGCGATGCGATGCTGATATTGAATGACTAGCCCCCTTCTAAACTCCCCGATGGGGGAGGAACTTTATATATCGCTCGGCTCTAATATGGGTGACCGGGAACAGATGTTGCACCGTGCTATTTCGCTGATTAACGAGCGTGTCGGCACGGTGCAGCGTGTTTCTTCTTTCATCGAAACAAAGCCTTGGGGCTTCCAGAGCGAGCATCCTTTCCTCAATGCTGCCTGTAAGGTACTGACTACGCTTTCGCCTGAGCAGTGTTTGAAGGAGACACAGAAGATAGAGCGGGAATTGGGTCGTACCAGGAAATCGAAGAATGGTGTCTATCACGACCGTCCCATCGACATCGACCTGCTTCTGTACGGCGACTTCAAGATTTCTACTCCAAAACTCACTTTGCCGCATCCCCACATGTACGAACGCGATTTCGTCATGATACCCCTCCGTGAAATCATGTAGGGCAGGCTCCTTATTTTTTTACCATGTGGCCAAAACGGCTGTGGAGCCACTGGAAAGGCATGTACAGCACGGGAACCACGAAGATAAGTGCAATGGTTCCCACCAACATACCGCCAGCACAGCCCACACCCAGGGAGATGTTGCCGTTGGCACCCACACCATGCGCAAAGACCAGCGGCAGCATACCGAAGATCATGGTGAGCGAGGTCATCAGGATGGGACGCAGACGCACACGTGCTGCCGACATCGCAGCCATCGTGATGCTCATGCCCTGACGATGACGCTCTGTGGCGTATTCGGTAAGCAGGATAGCCGTCTTGGCCAGCAAACCGATAAGCATAATCAATCCCGTCTGCATGTAGATATTGTTCTCCAAGCCCCACATCCGCGAGAAGAGGAAGCTACCCAGCAAACCAAAGGGCACGCTCAGGATAACAGCCAGGGGGATGAAGAGGCTCTCGTAGAGGGCACATAATATAAGGTATATGAACAATACGCAAATGATGAAAACGATTGTTGTCATTGAACATTGAACATTGAACATTGAGAGCTTGAAGCCGTCGGAAAGGGACGCTTCCTCTCTCGACATACCTCCGAACTCATAGCCGTATCCCTCTGGCAGCACCTTGGCAGCAGTTCGACGGATAGCCTCCAGTGTCTGACCGCTACTGTAGCCGTCGGCTGTCTGCCCCATAACGGCAATACTGCTGAACAGATTGAAGCGGTTCAAACCCTCGCTGCCATACACTCGTTCCATACTGATGTACTGGGTAATAGGAATCATCTGTCCGCTCTCGCTGCGGACACGCATATTGGAGAGTGCCTGCTCGTCCAGACGGAACTCAGGCGAAGCCTGCACAATCACACGATAGAGCTTGGTGAAGCGCGTCAGGTTGCTGCTGTACGTACCGCCCACATAGCCCGAAAGGACCTTTAGAACGGAATTTGGTGTTACACCATCTCGTTTACAACGGGCAGCATCCACCTCGACCCGATACTGCGGATATTTGGTATCGAAGGTGGTGAAGGCACGCGAGATGGCGGGCTCCTGGTTGAGGGAATCAATCAGCACGCGGGTGTAGCGCATCAGGTCCTCTATCTTGCCGCCCTTGCGGTCTTGCACATGCAGTTCGAAACCGCTGGTGGCTCCGTAGCCCGAAATCATGGGACGGGTGCTGACGCGAATCTGTGCCTGCGTGATATCGGCAGTACGACGGTAAATCTCGTCGATGACGGAGTTGATGTCATCGCCCTTGCCTTTGCGCTCGTCCCAGTTCTTCAGACGAATATTGAAGGAGCCGGCCGAAGAAGACTGGTCGAAGGTAGAGCCTCGACCGATGGTCATGTTATAGAGTCGGAACTGCGGAATATCCTTGATGCGCTTCTCCACCTCGCGGGTAATCCTGCCCGTCACCGCCATACTCGTACCAGGGGCACATTGCACATTTACGTTGATGGAGCCCATATCCTCGTTGGGGACAAAGCCCGTCTTGGTGGTCCGGAGCATATAGCCCAACAGCACGCACACCACAACCACAGATACCCAGGGCAGCCAGCGATGACGGAAGATGCGCAAAACGCCACGCTGGTACTTGCCTACTACACGATGGAAACTGATGTTGAATGCCTCGTGGAAACGGGCCGAGAAGCTGGTATCGCCCTCCTTGCGTGGACGCAACATCAGTGCACACAGCGCCGGTGAGAGGGTCATGGCGTTGATGGTGGAGATAATCACCGCTATGGCCATCGTCACACCAAACTGGGTATAGAAGACGCCCGTAGTACCGCCCACAAAGCAGACGGGAATGAAGACGCTCATGAAGACAATCGTCGTGGTGATAAGGGCTGAAGTCAGTCCCCTCATCGCATCGACGGCAGCCAGATAGGGCGAACGGTAGCCCTCGTCGAACTTGGCCTGCACGGCCTCCACCACCACAATGGCATCATCCACCACCGTACCGATGACCAGGACTAATGCAAAGAGGGTGAGCAGGTTCAGGCTGAAGCCGATGAAGTAGAGCACGGCAAAGGTGCCAATCAGACTGACCACAATAGCCAGCGATGGGATGAAGGTGCTCTTCAGGTCCTGCAGGAAAATATAGACCACCAGCACCACCAGGAAGATGGCTTCCAGAAGCGTGCGCACCACATTATGAATACTGGCGTCCAGAAAGTCCTTGGTGCTCATCACATCCACCAGCTCCATGCCAGGCGGCAATTCCTTCTTTATCTCAAGAGCCGTCTCGTCAATGCGCTGGATAATCTCATTGGCATTTGAACCTGGTGTCTGGGCAATCATACAGTTGGCACCTGCATGTCCGTTGGTGCTGTTCTGGATGGTGTAGTTCTGAATGCCCAGCTCCACACGCGCCACATCCTTCAGGCGCAACACACTACCATCGGGCAACGACTTGATGACCATATTCTCGTAGTCGTGCTCCTCTTCGTAACGGCCTCTGTATTTCAAGACATACTGGAAGGTATTCTCGGCATCGGCTCCCAGCGTTCCCGTCGGCGCTTCGATGTTCTGCTCTGCCAACACATTATCTATATCCGAAGGCATCAAGCCGTAGGAAGCCATTCGCAGAGGGTCGAGCCAGATGCGCATACTATAGCTGGCACCCCAGATGTTCACCTCGCCCACACCCGGCACACGCGACAGGCGCGGCTCGATGTTAATCTTCATGTAGTTGGTCAGGAAGTCGGTATCGTAGGCATCCGTAGGGCTGTAGAGCGAGAGGCTCTTGATGTTGCTGGTCTGACGTTTGCGGACCGTCACGCCGCTACGGGTTACGTCGGCTGGCAACTGTCCCTGCGTAGAAGCCACGCGGTTCTGCACATTCACCATCGCCATATCGGCATCTGTTCCCTGCTTGAAGTAGATGCTGATGCTGCCCGAGCCCGTATTGGTGGCCGAGGAGGTCATGTACATCATGTTCTCCACACCGTTCAGGCTCTCTTCCAGGGGGATGATGACGCTCTTCTGTACCGTCTCGGCATTCGCACCGGTATAGTTGGCGCGCACGCTGACGGTTGGTGGCGCAATCTCAGGGAACTGCTCGATGGGCAGGTTCAGCAAGCCTATCAATCCCAGCACCACAATGAATACTGAGATTACACCCGACAATATCGGTCTATCTATAAATGTCTTTGGAGTCATAAATTGGTCGTTTGGTTGTTTGGTCGTTTAGTCGTTTGGGGAAGTAACCGAAGGCTGTTAGTAAAATTCCTAAACCACCAAACGACGAATCTCCTAAACCACTAATCATTCTTCACTTCAAGGTTATCCTTGAGCAACCCTGCGCCTTCGGCAATGATGATGTCGCCTTCTGTAAGTCCCTCTTCAACAATATAGGTTGTGCCGTCATCCAATGGAGCGACCTTGATTTCCGTCTGTGCCGTCTTGCCATCGATGACACGATAGACGAAGACCTTGTTCTGCAACTCAAAGGTGGCTGTCTGGGGGATGACGATTACATTATCCTTGATGGTTGATACCACCACTGTTCCAGTGCCGCCATTGCGGAGCAGGTGTTCCTTGTTGGGGAATACGGCACGAAGGGAAACGGCTCCAGTACTGGCATCTACGATGCCGCTCACCGCATCCACCTTGCCAGATTCGCTGTACGGGGTTCCATTACTCAGCAGCAGCGAGACATCGGGCATTCCCTGCATGAACGCCTCCAGACTGCCGTATTGCAGAGTCAAGTTGGTCACTTCCCTTTCACTCAAGCTGAAATATACCCACATCTCGCTGTCGTCACAGACAGATATCAGGGGTTCGCTGATATTGCTGCTGACCAAAGCTCCCACATGATATGGAATCATGCCAGCCACACCGCTGACGGGACTCTTCACTACTGTATAGCTCAGACTGTTGCGGGCATTGGCAACTTGAGCCTGAGCCTGAGCGACCTGTGCCTGTGCCGAGAGTAGCGACTGGTAGGCTGTCTGCATCTCGAAATCGCCTATCACCTGCTGGTCACGCAACTGTTTCTTGCTGTTGTAGGTGATTTGTGCCGACTGTTCTGCTGCCTTTGCCGACTTCAGCGCCGCCTCTGCGGTATTCAGCGCTGCCTGATAGGGCACTTGGTCTATGATAAACAACGTTTGTTCCTTGTGAACCTTCTGCCCTTCAGCTATCAGTATTTTGGTGATGAGGCCGCTCACCTGTGGGCGTACCTCCACGATTTCGCGACCCTTCATAGTAGCGCTGTAGAGTGCCTTTACCACCTGACTCGATCGTTCAACCCGTTGGGTTTTATAGACAAGAGCTGCCTTCTCCTGCTTTTTCTGCTGGCAGGAGACAAATGCGAAGAGACCCAACAAAAGGGGCAGTATGCTTTTTCTTATCATGACATGTATTCTGGCTTTTCCCATGCAAATATACGCTTTTTTTTGATTGGATTACACGTTTTTTTGCAAAAAGTTGCCACGAAATGATATTTTTACAAGCTTTTATCATGTCAGAGATTTTTTTTGAAATGTGAAATGGTGTAAATTCATTTTTTTTTGTAAATTTGCGAGAGAAAATGAGAAAAAGTGTACTATTGTAAGCAAAAATAACAAAATACAAAAATCATACTTATATGAAACCCATTTACCAATTACTTTTAACATCATTTTTTTTATTTTTCGGTGTCCCATCCCAGAGCATCGCGACCCAGGAGGCTAACACAGAAACTGTCTATTACACCTCTACCTTCATGAATTTCGTACTTGGCGTGGCTCATGATACGTATGCAGCTGGACTGCTGAATACCGTTGAAGCCAACGACTGGTCTTGGGAAGCTCAGGGTGAATCTCACATGCCCACTTTCCAGATGACGACGTTAAACGGTCAACAATGTCTCCAAGCCACTGTCCGGGAACAATCGCTCAACCTGATGGCCGAATTCGAGGTTCCGGGA
The DNA here is from genome assembly GCA_017552435.1 of Bacteroidaceae bacterium. Classification (GTDB taxonomy): domain Bacteria; phylum Bacteroidota; class Bacteroidia; order Bacteroidales; family Bacteroidaceae; genus Physcousia. The sequence continues at coordinate 10,153 of JAFZPZ010000107.1, read as the reverse complement.
AGTATACAAATATTGACCATAAACATGGGTGGCAACATCGGAAAATTAGAGCTCGATTTCGGTGGCTCGGAGCCTTTCTCCTACAATCTCGATGTTTCGGACAGGAATATCACAGCATTCTCGTTCCCTTTCAACGGCTTAGACGTGGAGTCCACACTACCAAAACATTCAGTCAAGATACGTATATACAAGAAGGATGCAGCATCGACCGATCCAATGTATCTGCAGGCCATTGACATTGAAACAGAGGTTCCAATTGATGGGAAAAACGACTTTGTTTCCCGCTTCTTCGATATATCACTCGAGTCCAATACGCTCTTTGCAGATTCCGACGAACGCGACTGGAGTTATGCACTTCCTGATGACGGAACCGCCTTGGAAGCTTATGCCACAAATTATAATGATGAGGCTTGCGTTTACATGGGGCTTACGGGTGGAAGCAGCACTTATCACCGTCTTACACTCACACCAAATTTCATGGTGTTTGGCACAGTTGAAAAAATCATAGTAAAGGCCGCAGGCGACGTAGCACTCCTTTCTTATACGTCACCTTATGGCGATACTTGGAATAGTGAAATGACTACTGAAAACACTCCGTACTTCAAGGATTTCGAACTGGATTTTGGAGATGGAGAGGTTTTCCAAAACGACCTTTCCTTCTACCTGTATGCCGGGCGTCGTTCATACCTTCATAGTATCACACTCGTCATGAAAGGCCAGGAAGGCGGAGGCAGTACCACTATCACGACTACCTTTACAATGCTGATGCAGGATGCTCCGATCGACGAGAATACGCAGCACGGAATCGCGGGCAGTGATGAGGGCTTCATATGGGATCTCTTTGTCCAGGGACAATCAACTCTTATGTCGGCAACCAACCTGAGCTTTGACGGAGAAACCATGATTCCTTGCCTTCTCGTGGGCGATCCTACCTCCCAGGAGGAGACCGTTTTCCATCTTAAGAACCAATTCTCCTTGACGGGGGCTGTTGGCAAGGTCGTCATCCGCGCAACAGGACAAATAGAGAACATAGAAGCAGAACTCTACGAGAAGCAAACACGCGACGGCCTTCAGCAGACACATACGGCCTCTGGGAACTATGACGACGGCTTTACCATTTACGAACTTCGGTTCGATGGCACCACAGAATACCAGGATGGCGTACTGGATATATATTTCTCAGGGCGCGGTGGAATCTTCATCAATAGCATAACGATTACTCAGGAAGGAGGCGGCGAACCCGAACTCAGCGGCACATGCGGCCCGGATTTGAAATGGAATTTGACCCAGCTTTCGTACAACGTATTGGTATGGGATTACGAAACCGGCCAGCCGATAGAAAAGCCGGCCTACCGTCTCACTATCACCGGATCAGGTCCGATGACCGACTACGACTGGAATGATGTTGATTACATCAGTACAGCCCCGTGGATGACAGCAGTCGATCCTAATTCCATTACGGAGTTAGAATTGCCGGACGGCATTACCCACGTGGGCGACGAAGCGTTTGACGCTATGAGTAATATTCGTGTTACGAACCTACCTAATTCCCTGATCAGTATTGGCTTCTATGCATTCAGTGATATCTGGAATTGGCCCACTCCGGACCTGTACCTTCCCGAGAACCTTGTCACTTTAGGTTCTCGTGCCTTTGCCTTTTGTTATGGCATCCAGAATATCTATATTCCTGCCAGCCTTCACAATATCGAATATGCTGCACTGTCTGGCATCTTTACTCTGGAGAACTTCTATGTAGATAAGGACAATCCTGTTTACAGAGAAGAAGGTAATGCCGTCATAGAGAGGGCTACAAACAAGCTCATTGTCGGTAATAAGAATACGGTTATCCCCTTCGGAGTCGAAGCCATTGAAGGCTGTGCATTCTATTATGTCGATGCACCGACAATAGCCATTCCTGGCTCCGTAAAGTCCATCGGCGGCGATGCATTCGCCTATTCCGCTATAACCAGTATTGACATACCTTCCAGTGTGACATTCATAGATGCCTATGCTTTCTTTGGCTGCAGCAATCTGCTCACTGTTAACATTGGAAGCGGTGTTACCCAAATAGGCTCCAATGCCTTCTACAACTGTACCAAAATCCTCGATATAAACTGCTATGCAGACCCTGATGCGCTGACATGGAGGGAATCCAACAACGAGGCTAAACAGTTCATGCCCGACAAGGCAACGAAGATGCACGTTCGCGCCGCCGACCTGGAGAAGTGGCAGAGTAAGTTCTCCTTCCTCAACGTCACCTTCGTCGGAGACCTCAGCACTTCCATCATTCCAATCACGGAGGAAATGCATGTAAGGGCATCCTTCTTCGCTGGTGTAAACCTCTATGATACCTCCCTCGGGAACGTTTATTATAATTTGAATCCGAGCACCGGCAACGGCTACATGGATGGCTACATCTACATCACTGAGGCCACCGACATGTCTCAAATCAACGATGCCATTCCAGGCAGTTCTGATATCCGTGATAACTTCACGGGAATCATCCTGGAAGTGGGACCCGGAGAGGGTGTCATTGCACTCGATGTTGCTACCAAGGGTAATATTTCCTTGGTTGTCCAAATCGGTAATGAAACACCCACCTATGCCGTCAGAAACGAGCGTGGTGAAATCTTTGTCAGCTACAACGTTTCTGAACCAACCTACGTATATTTCTACGCCGTAGATTCCGATGCATGCTCGGCGCCCGCCTTCCGTAAGGGGGCAGAGGACCTGTACAACAATGTTCTGCTCATCTATGGTTTCTCCGTTTACCCAGGAGCCGATGAGACCGGCATTGAGAACATTGAACATTCAACATTGAACATTGAACATTCGGAAGGTGCCGTCTATGACCTCAGCGGCCGCAAGATTAATGGTCAATCCTCAATGGTCAATGGTCAATTATCTAAGGGCATCTACATTGTGAATGGCAAGAAGGTCTCTTTCAAGTAGGAGATAATCCAATTTAAGGCAAGTAATTCCCCCGCTGTGGTTCTCCACAGTGGGGTTTTTATTGCCCCTCATGCGAAAAAAACATAATAAATGCATTAATTTTTCACTTTTCGCATCATTTTTAATTTTTAATTTTTCACTTTTCACTTTTTTTCGTACCTTTGCAGCCGCATTTGCGAAACAGTGCCGACGAGAGGTGCTGTTCGACAAACAAGTTCAACACATAACAAACAAAATTATGTACTTAGATTCAGCTAAGAAAGAAGAGATTTTTGGCCAGTATGGTCAGAGTAAGACCGACACCGGCAGCGCTGAGAGCCAGATCGCTCTGTTCAGCTACCGCATTGCTCACCTGACCGAGCACATGAAGCAGAACCGCAAGGACCACAGCACCGAGCGTGCCCTGACTGGTCTGGTCGGCAAGCGTCGCGCCCTGCTTAACTACCTGAAGGCTCGCGACATCAACCGCTATCGTGCAATTGTCAAAGCTCTCGGCCTGCGTAAATAAGCAGACCCACCCCATCCCTCCCTTGTAGGGAGGGAGTGGTTGCCTTATACGAGGCGAAGCTTGAACCAAGTGAGAAGTGTTCGCACTCCTCACTTCTTTTTTTATTAGCAATTAGAAATTACCTTATATACAATGAGCGAGAACACAATGTCAAATAGTAACTGCTCCCTCCCTACAAGGGAGGGCAGGGGGTGGGTCTCCGACTTGCTGGCCATCCTGTTCTTTGTGGCTGTCAGCGTGGTGTATTTCATCGTGCCCATTCGCGACGGGCTGGTTTTGACGGGTCATGACCATACCGGCGGTGTGGGCAGCGGCGTGGAGATGGAGCAGTACCGCGCCACTCATAATGGCGAGCGTACCCGTTGGACCAACACGCTCTTCTGCGGTATGCCGACCTATCAGATGAGTCCCAGCTACCGCAGTACTGAGACATTGAGCACATTGGAGCGTGTCTATCAGCTCGGCCTGCCCGGACTCTCGGCCTATGCAGCCTATGTCTTCATGATGCTGTTGGGCTTCTACATCATGCTGCGGGCCTTTGATTTCCGCGTCTGGATGGCAGCCCTCGGCGCTGTGCTCTGGGCATTCAGCAGCTACTATTTCATCATCATTCAGGCCGGACACATCTGGAAACTCCTGACCCTGAGCTTCATTCCGCCCACTATCGGCGGCATGGTGCTCTGCTATCGCGGGAAGTATCTGCTCGGCATCGTTGTGACGGGCTTCTTCACTGCCATGCAGGTGCTCAGCAACCACGTGCAGATGACCTACTACTTCCTCTTTGTCGTTGGCCTCATGGCGCTGGCTTTCCTCATCGATGCCATTCGACAGAAAGCGTTTGCGAAGTGGCTCCGCGCTACCCTTTGCTTTGCCATCGGCGGCATCCTGGGTGTCTGCATCAACGTGAGCAATCTCTACCATACTTGGGAATACAGCAAGGAGAGCATGCGCGGCAAGAGCGAGCTGACGCAGAAGACCAAAGACCCTGCCGACCAGACTTCCAGCGGACTGGAGCGCAGCTATATCACCATGTGGAGCTACGGCATCGGCGAGACGTGGACACTCCTCGTGCCCAACACCAAGGGCGGTGCCAGTCAGATCTTGGCCGACAACAAGACCGCCATGAAACATGCCAAGCAGGACTTCATCCCTGTCTATCGTGCCTTCACGCAGTACTGGGGCGAACAGCCTGGAACCAGTGGCCCCGTCTATGTCGGCGCTTTCGTGCTGATGCTCTTCTGGCTCAGCTTCTTCATTGTGAAAGGTCCCATGAAGTGGTGCCTCCTGGCAGCCACGGCGCTGAGCATCCTGCTCTCGTGGGGCAAGAACTTCATGGGCTTTACCGACTTCTTCCTGGATTATGTGCCCATGTATGACAAGTTCCGTACCGTAGCCAGCATCCTCGTGATTGCCGAGTTCACCATCCCCTTGCTCGCCATGATGGCCCTGAAGAAGGTGATTGAAGACCCCGATTGCCTTCGTGGCAAGGAAGACGGACTCCCGCGCGTACATTATATAACTATCAGCTTTGCCCTGACCGGTGGCATGGCGTTGCTCTTCTGGCTCATGCCCGATGCTTTCTTCGGCAACTACATTTCTTCCTCTGATCAGATGTACATGCAGCAGTATGTCAGTGCCGGCTATATCCCGCAGGAGATGGCGGGGCAGATTATGAACAACATGAGCGAGATGCGTCGGGCTATGTTTACCACCGATGCCCTCCGCAGTTTCATTGTCGTTGCTATCGGAACCGCCCTGCTGCTGGCTTACCGCTTTGGCAAGCTCAAGAGCACGCCTATGGTGGCAGGCATCCTTGTGCTGTGCCTTGTGGATATGTGGGGCATCAACAAGCGCTACCTCAACGACGGCATGTTCACCCGTCCGCAGAGCAATGAACAGGCCTTCCCGCAGACTGATGCCGACCGCGTCATCTGTCAGGACACCGACACCTATTATCGCGTGCTGAACCTGAGCGTGAGCACCTTCAACGACAACACGACCTCCTACTATCACAAGAGCATAGGCGGTTACCATCCAGCCAAGCTGCGTCGCTATCAGGAGCTCATCGAGGAGCACCTGCAGGGCGAGATGAGCCGCATCAACAAGGCCGTTGTCGAGAGCGTGGGACATCTGGAGGACTGCCCGGGCGACAGCCTTTTCCCGGTGCTCAACATGCTCAATACAAAATATGTCATCCTCGGTTTGAAGGACAATGGCAAGCTGCCAGTCCAGAATCCTTGGGCACAAGGAAACGGATGGTTCGTCAACGCAATTAACTACGTTCCCGATGCCGATGCCGAGATAGCAGCCCTGCACGATACGGACCTCAGAAAGGTTGCCGTCGTGGACGAGAAGTTTGAGAAGACCCTCTCTGACTCCACAGACCCTTCCCGACCTCCCCTTAAAGGGGAGGAGATAAAGTCTCCCTTTAAGGGAGATTTAGAGGGTCTTGAAGGTCCGGAAGGGTCTGTCGAACTGACCAGCTACGAAGCCAATCGTCTTGCCTACAAGGTGAAGAGTCAGAAGGGTGGGGTAGTTGTCTTTAGTGAGATATATTATCCCGGTTGGACTTGCACCATCGATGGTGAGCCGACGGACATTGCCCGTGCCAACTATGTGCTGCGGGCCATCAAGGTTCCTGCTGGCGAACATGAGGTCATCATGACCTTCGACCCGCAGACGGTGCATATCACCGAGGCTATTGCTTACACCGCCCTTGCTCTGCTGGTTCTGATGCTCATCGCATTGCTTGCCTTCAGCTTCTATCGGAAGAAGCATTCTTTGTAAATTGCTGAAACACAAAAGCTGGGCCCGCATCATCATGACACGAGCCCAGCAAGCCATTTTTTAATTTTATAATTTTGAATTTTTAATTTTGAATTAGATTAGCCCCATGCAGGAGGTGACTCCCAGGCTGGTTGCGATAGCCGTCAGAATGGCGATTATCGTCTGAATGATGAATTTCCAAGTTTCTTTTTTCATAGCTTTTTGAATTTAGAAGTTAAAGGAGTTAACGGAGTTATCGCTACGCTCGAAGTTAACGACGATTGCTTTTGCCCTCGAAAATCCTCAAATAATTTTTAATCCTTAATCTTTAATCTTTAATCCAATTTAACCCGGGCATTGAGCCCGGATTAAATTCACTCAGCGTCTCCGATTGGGCCGTCACCGCCACCGTTGTCGCCGGTGTTGCCACCTTCGCCGGTATTTCCGGAATTTCCGGAATCTCCGGTGAGGCTCTCATCTTCCACGGTGCCGTCGTCGGCGCTGGTGACACGCTTCACCTCGTTGCCGTTACGGTCGTAGCAGGTGATCTGGATGGCGGTGCCTGCCAGTTCCTCCTTCAGGTCCACATCGGGGGTGAAGATGATGCGGCGGCTACGGATGAGCTTGGTTTTCACGTCGTTGACGTCCTCGACGGCCTTAGAGCGGAGGCCGAAGCGCATGGTGCCGAGTCCGGGCAGTGCCACGCTGTGACCCTCGGTTGCCCAGGCCTTGATGACCTCGCCGGCTGCATCCCAGCAGGCCTGCATCACGCCCTGGCTCACGCCGCTGCGCAGGGCTGCTTCCTTGATGACCTTCTTCTGGGAGAGCGAGGTGTAGAGCTCGGGCTGCATCACGTAGCGCCATACGCCGGGGTCGTTCTCGTCCTTGGTGAACTTCAGTTTCTTCTCGATTGCTTTTACTTTCATTGCCATAGTTGTAAAGTTTTTGGACCCCCCAGCCCCCTTTAGGGGGCGACTGTGGGAAGGTCGGGTTAGTAGTTAGTTTTAGATCTCGTTTGTCGGTTTCGGACTGGAATTTTGCGCTCTGGGCAGGGAGAAAATTTTGGTGCACCTGGGAAATCTTCCTTGCTGGCGAGCGGGGCCGTTTCTGTCTTTCTTTCGACACTGCAAAGGTACGGCGACTCCATTGCGGTTCACGAATAATTGTCAAGAAATTTTTCAAATTTCTTCTTTCATTTTTAATGCGCAATCTGCGTTACGCGTTACAGTTGTTACAGTTCAAAATAGGCTATTTTCACCCCTAAAAATACTTCTATATTTATATATATATAAATATAGAGTTTAATTTTGCCTTTTCTCAAAAATAGGGTAAAAACAACTGTAACAACTGAAACGCTGAAACGCGGTGTGCTCCCCTGACAGAGCAGGACATCAAGGAGATATCCGTTGAGCAATGCCGTACCTTTCTATCTTACCCGGAACTTATAGGGGAATGTGGCAGTCGTGCCGTTGCCATCACCAGCTTGAAGTTGTGTATGTTCGCTTGGAGCACCCATCACGACGAGATAGAGATGTTTTAGTTCTTTGTCTTTCGGACAGGTGAACAGAGGATTGCCTACATCGCCGTAGATTGATTCGCCTTCCGATGTCACACCCACGAAGCCGAACAGCACTTGGTCGCCTTTCAGTTCTAAACGAAAACGCTTCTTGCCTACAGGTAGCGGGATGGCGTTGAAACCGTACTCCTCAGGCATGTTTTCGGGCTGTAGCCATCCGCCGCTAAGAGTGTCCAACGGACACGTGAAGGTGCAGGCGTAGGGACGGGTCTCACGTCGGGCGTGGGTGAAGTCGAAGTTCACAAGATGCTGATAGCCCCGTAGCATCTCGGCGTTGAAGTCACTTTGTGAGAGGCCGTACATTCGTTTGTAGGTGATGACGGGGTCTTCGCCAACGCGTCCCTGACGATACAGCTCGGCTATCGAAGCCCGTCCGTGCAGGTCGCTCCACCACTGGATGACGTAGGGCGAGTGATAGATATTCTCCACAGCCAAATAAGCCTTGTGGGTCAGCGTCTTGAAGGCTTCGAAGTGATCGTTCTCATCACGTAGCCACCAAGGGTTCACCTGCCAGAGCATCCACTGCGAGGTCATTTCGAAGAAACCGCATCCACCCCACGCTTCACCCATGCCGTCGGCCACTATCTGTGTCTGGAACGAGTGGCCCAACTCATGAGCCATACAATTCATCGTCTTGTCCTGTATGCGGTTGGGGGCCACCCACAGGGCACCGATGAAATTGTCGTAGGTGCCGCCGTATGCCGAGCCGTCGAGCGAGTACTTCACAAAGACCATCATCTTGTAGTAGTCGGCCTTTGAGTCGCCCTTCACGAAATGCAGCGTATCGCGGAAGAAGGTGTAAAACGACTGCACACGCTCCATGAGCACAGAAAGGTTGAAATCCATGGGCTGGTCCTCAAGTCGCGGCGGGTTCTGCAAATCATTGCCGAATCCGCGTTCCCACATAAAAATGCAGTCGCGGGTCTCTGCAGACCGTTTCCAGCACCATTTCGAAGTGTCGCTCTCCAGATTCATGCCACGCATGTCTTCTGGGATGTAAATGCGCTTTTGTGCTGATGCACTAAGACCGCACGTTATCAATACTGTACAAATGACTGTTATTATTCTCATATTCCCTGAGATAGTTAATGAGATTTTATATTATTTGTGCCAAAGGTACGAAAAATCCTCCATACCACCAGCGATACGGAGGAATCTTTTGAGAAAAATTAGGATTATTTCGGCTGTAGGCTCTGGCGGTACTCGCTGGGCGACTGGCCAAGATGTTTGGTGCAGTAGCGGCTGAAGTACGAGAGCGAGGCGAAATTCATCAGTTCGGCTATCTGGGTGAGCGACATGCGTTCGTCACCCAGATAGTCTTTTAATATAGGTACGGTGTGGCGGTCGATATAGGAAGTGACGCTATGCCCTGTCACACGCTTGATGGTGGCGGAGAGGTACTTAGGAGACACGTTCAGGCGCTCGGCATAGTAGCTCACGTCGCGTTCTGTGCGGCTGATGCCAGTAGAAAGCAATGCCATGAGTTGTTTCACGATATAGGCCGTGCGGTCGCTGTGGGTGTAGGAGGCATCGCGCTGTGCATGAGGTTCGAAGATGTCGTACATCATGGTCAGACAGAGGCTGCCCATCAGTTCGCGGTAGAAGAGCAGGTGACGGTCGCCCATGCGGTCACGTAGCCGGTGGAAGTCAGCAAGCAGAAGGGCAGCCTGTTCATCCGTGAGTTTGATGACGGGATCTTGATTCAACGAGATGCTACCACCGATGCCGTAGTTGTTTGATGGCAATAGGTTCTGTAGGAACTTATAGTCAGCTGCAAACCACTCCACCTGCATGTCGGCATGAGCCGCGATATTACTGACGCGGGCGGGCATAGGTATCACCACCAGGTCGTTCTTCACGATGTGATAACACCGCTCATTAAACACAAAGCTGCCCTCTCCAGCTGTGCATAGCAGGTGCATGCAAGTGTGTCTCAACTCAGGCGCATTCATCGCCAGGAAGTCGGCGGAATACCGGAAATCTACCTGCATAATCGTCAAAAATGGGAGTTCTACGGCGCAAAATTACACATTATTTTATATATAAACAAACGATTTATGTAAAAAGTGAAAATTGTGACGCTTTTTGTGAAACCACACTCAGTTATTTTTCTTGTAGCTCTGAACAGCCCATACAGCCATGACTGAGGCGATGCAGAACAGAGCGAACACTTGGTGGGCTATGCTTTGGAAGTTGCCGCCTCGTACGAAAACAGTGCGAATGGCATCGGCAAAATAGTGCATGGGGTTGATATAGGTGGTCATGTAGGCCCAGTCTGGCATAGAGCGCACAGGAGTAAAGAGACCTGAGAGCAACATCAGACACACCACAAAGAACCACATAACGAGCAT
>JAFZPZ010000106.1 GCA_017552435.1 Bacteroidaceae bacterium | reverse complement strand
GCGTATCTTTGGAATACGAACCTGCGCCATGTGTCGACATCTTCCTGTAGGCAGACGATATCGGCCTTTTGTCGTTCGAGATAGCTGAAGACGGTATCGAAGCCTTGGTCGTATTTATAATTGCCTCCATAGGTGCAGACGTTGTAGGAGATGAGCTTGATGGTTCCTTCGGGAAGATCCTGACGCATGTTGATTGGCATGAACAGTGTGATGGGCACATAGGCGGCGGCAAAGCCGGCGATGGGGATCCACGCCTTTTTCCACTTGACGACAAGCCAGAAGAAAAGAAATAGCAGATTTGCCAGCAGGAATATAGGAAAGGTCATGCCCATGACCGATAGGATGGGGTGCTGCTCAGGATCCAGTCTGTCGGAATAGCCAGCCAACAGCATCAGCAAGATAGTGGCGATGTTGGCGCCGGCTATCAGGTTGACAACAAATGACTTGATTTGCTTGATCATTGTTTGCTGGCCTCAAAAAGCTTTTGTTTTTCTTCTTTGGTCAGACTATCATAGCCACTTTTGCGGATTTTATCGAGTATGGCGTCAATCTCCTCCTGGTTCTGGCGTTTGCGGGCATTATACTCCATATCGTCCTGTTTCGAACCACCCCGTTCTGCGTGCATGTGGGGATTGGTGTTCTTCTGTTGTTGACGCTGGTCGAAATTGCGCTTCAGCCCCTCGAAGAACTCACGCCCGCGACTTCTATTGAAATTAGCATCCGGATGGCGATTCCAATAGCGTATCATCAGGAAACCGAAGAGCATACCACCCAGATGGGCCGTATGGGCCACACCATCGCCAGCCGCTGTGATGGACGAATAGAACTCAATAGCCACATAACCCAGTACAAACCACTTTGCTTTGATGGGGAAGGGGAATGGTATGATAAACAACCGCTCGTTGGGGAACGACATGCCAAAGGCTAGAATCACAGCATATACAGCACCAGAGGCTCCAATGGTGGTCCAGGCATTCAGTTGCTGACTGAGCTGCTGACCCACGATGAAGAGATCTGCTACGCCGATGCTCGGATCCTGTTCGTGGATAGTCAGGTAAAACGACACAAATTGGGCTATTTCCTGACATAAACCTGCGCCTATTCCGCAACAAATGTAATAAAAAAGGAATTTCTTCGGGCCCCATACATTCTCTATCACACAACCGAACATCCACAAGCCGAACATGTTACTAAGTATATGCATAAAATTGGCGTGTAGAAAGAGATAGGTGACCAGTTGGAAAAAGTGGAAATCCTTAGCCATGAAAAAGTGAAGACCACCGATTTCGGCAAGGTCGATTCCACGCATCTGTAGGACTACCGTTGCCAGGAAGGCGATAAAGTTGATAATCAACAGATTCTTTGTAATGGTGGGTATGCGAAACATCTTTTTATCCGTAATATCAAATTTACAATCTCTGATTCAGTGCACATGCACTTTTCACTATTTTGGCGCAAAATTACGAAAAATATCTCGTTTTGGGCCCAAAAATGGGGCTTTAACTATTTTTTTTTATGAAAAAAGCAAATTTTTCGGTTTTTTTGTTGTTTTTTTAATAACTTTCCTTTATATTTGCGAAGGAATTCATGATTATTTCAACTTTTCTATAAATTTTTAAATTAACAACATTATGAACAAAACAGAATTGGTAGAGAAGATTGCAGCAGGTGCTGGTCTCTCAAAGGTAGACGCAAAGAAGGCTCTCGACGCAACAGTAGCAGCTATTAAGGGTGCTCTGAAGGCAGGTGACAAGGTACAGCTCGTTGGCTTTGGTACATTCAGTGTAACCAAGCGCCCAGCTCGTGAGGGTATCAATCCTGCTACCAAGCAGAAGATTAAGATTGCTGCTAAGAAGGTTGCTAAGTTCAAGGCTGGTGCTGAGCTCGCTGACGCTCTCTAAACCTTATTTTGTAAACAAAAATTTAGGGGCTCCGTTTGGAACCCCTTTTTTCGTACCGTTTTATTTCGGTTGCTTGCCGATGTAGGCAAGAATACCACCATCGACATATAACACGTGACCATTAACCGCATCAGAAGCATGTGATGCGAGGAAGACTGCGGGACCACCCAGTTCCGAAGGATCGAGCCAACGGCCGGCAGGTGTCTTGGCGCAGATGAAGCTGTCGAACGGATGGCGACTGCCATCGGCCTGACGCTCGCGCAAAGGAGCGGTCTGCGGGGTTGCGATGTAACCCGGACCAATACCGTTACACTGGATGTTGTACTCGCCATATTCAGAGCAGATGTTGCGTGTGAGCATCTTCAAACCGCCTTTGGCAGCTGCATAGGCACTGACGGTCTCACGGCCTAACTCAGACATCATTGAACAGATGTTGATGATCTTGCCCTCATGGCGTTCCATCATCTCGGGGATGACGGCAGAAGAGCAGATAAACGGACCAACGAGGTCGATGTCTATGACTTGCTGGAATTCTGCACGTTTCATCTCGTGCATGGGAATGCGCTTGATAATACCTGCATTGTTAACGAGAATGTCAATCTGACCAACCTCCTCATGGATCTTCTCCACGAGAGCCTTCACGGCGTTTTCGTCAGTCACATCGCATACGTAGCCTTTTACATTGCTGATACCGGCCTCTTTGTAGTTGTCTAATCCGCGCTGCAAAGCAGCCTCGTTAATGTCGTTGAAGATGATGTTCTTTGCACCAGCTGCTACGAAAGCCTTGGCAATGTTGAAACCAATTCCGTAAGATGCACCGGTAATCCATGCGTTCTTACCTTCGAGTGAAAAAAGATTTGCCATAATTCTGTTTGTTTTAGAAGTTGTTTTAGTAGTTGGACGACTCGGATTCGAACCGGGAATGACAGAACCAAAACCTGTAGTGTTACCATTACACCATCGTCCAATTGCGGCTGCAAAGGTACGAAATTAATTTGAAGTACCAAAATTTTGCAGCCAAATATTACTTAACAATCAGCAAGTAGTAGTTCTTCTTGCCCTTTTGGGCCAGCAGATACTTGCCGTCGATGAGGTCGTCAGCTGTAATCTCGCGATTCTGATCAGTGAGCTTTTCCTTATTCAGACTGACACCACCACCTTGTACCATCTTGCGCATTTCACCCTTTGAGGGGAAAACGGGTGCAACGGTCGTGAACAACTCAATGGCGGGTTGTCCCAACTGATCTTTCGAGATTTCGTGCTTCTCTACGCCATCGAACACATCGAGGAAAGTCTGTTCGTCGAGTTTCTCAAGAGCCTCCTTGGTGGATTTGCCAAAGAGAATGTTCGAGGCTTCAATAGCCATATCGAGGTCTTCTTTCGAGTGAACCATGACTGTTACCTCTTCTGCGAGACGCTTCTGGAGGACACGGCGGCCAGGATCCTGCTTGTGTTCTTCGACGAGAGCGTCGATGGTATCCTTGTCGAGTGAAGTGAAGATCTTAATATAGCGCTCTGCATCTTCATCGCTCACATTCAGCCAGAACTGATAGAAACGATAAGGTGTGGTGCGGTTGCGGTCGAGCCAGATGTTACCGCTTTCCGTTTTTCCGAACTTCTTACCATCGCTCTTGGTGATAAGCGGACAGGTGAGTGCAAATGTCTCCACTTCATTGCCGAGGGTGCGACGGATGAGCTCGGTGCCCGTTGTCATATTACCCCACTGGTCATTGCCACCTAACTGGAGCTTTACACCATAGTGCTGGTAGAGATACAGAAAATCGTAGCCCTGTAGCAACTGATAGGTAAACTCCGTGAATGAAAGGCCGTCGCGTGCAGTACCATTCAGACGCTGCTGAACGCTCTCTTTGGCCATCATGTAGTTGACGGTGATGTGTTTACCCACCTCACGTGCAAAATCAAGGAAGGTGAAGTCTTTCATCCAGTCGTAGTTGTTAACCATCAGGGCTGCGTTGGCATCTTTCGATTCGAAGTCGAGGAATTTGTCCACCTGCTTCTTGATGCACTCCTGATTGTGGTAGAGTGTCTCGTTATTTAGGAGGTTACGCTCCTGGCTTTTGCCAGAGGGGTCGCCAATCATACCTGTAGCACCACCCACGAGAATAACGGGGCGGTGTCCGCAACGCTGCAGGTGACGCAGCATCATAATACCACAGAGGTGTCCGATGTGCAGGGAGTCGGCTGTGGGGTCAGTACCCAGGTAGGCCGTAACCATCTCCTTCTGGAGGAGCTCCTCGGTGCCAGGCATCATCTGTGCCAGCATACCACGCCATTTCAGTTCTTCTACAAAATTCTTCATATCTTTTTCTTTTTTACTATTCACTATTCACTCTTCGTTATTCACTTCTACGGTACAGGGTCATAGCCAGAACCTCCCCAGGGATTACATCTCAGGATGCGCCAGATGGCCAGTCCAAGTCCTTTGATGGGACCGTGTTTCTTCAGTGCCTGTTTGGCATACTCGCTGCATGTGGGCGTAAAACGGCACGTGGCAGGTGTAAAGGGCGAAATGCAGGTTTGATAGAATACGATGGGCAGGCATAGAAGAAAGGCGAATGCCTTCGAAACATAATGACCTATTTGTCGGATGATGTTCATAGTCTCTCAGCCACTTTTCCCAATAGTTTTCTCACGCTCTTCTCCACCGTTGCGCTCTCGTAAAGCTCGTCTGCCAGCCAGATGAATGCAATGGCAAGTGTTTGCTCCTGCTGCACCTTCTCCGTTAGTATCTGCTTGTGGTGGCGATAGGCCTCACGTACCTGACGCTTAACCCTGTTGCGGTCCACTGCATGCTTAAAGTGCCGTTTTGATACGCTAACCAAAACTTGTATGGGAACATCGTTTGCCACACGTGCCGTCTCCATGACCACAATCCGCAGAGGAAAGACAGAGACGGAAAAACTGCTGCCTTTACTGAAGAGCTGTTCTATCAGTTTTCTGCTGACGATGCGCTCTCGCTTGTTGAAGGTCGGAGACGCGATGCCCGCCATTATATATATAATAATGTGTAATTACTCCTGATTCTCAATCAGAAAATGCTGCAAGGCACTTGTCATTGAAGGATATTTCTCCGACGGCGCCTCGATGTCGAGTCGCAGACCAGCGTCCTTGGCAGCCTTTGCCGTTGTAGGGCCAAAGGTGGCGATGGCAATCTTGTCCTGTTTGAAGTTGGGGAAGTTCTTCATCAACGACTCGATTCCAGAAGGGCTGAAGAAAATCAGCATGTCGTAATCGAAGGTCTTTACTTCCTCAGGGGTGAAGTCGTTGCTGACAGTCTTATACATCACACACTCACAGTGCTGCAGTTTCTTGGAGTCAAGCAGTATCTCCAAACTGTTGTTATGTACGTCGCTCATTGGCACGAGGTACTTCTCGTTCTTGTGCTTCACCATGGTTGGCACCAAATCGTCGATCTTGCCTGTTTCTCCAAAGAAGACCTTACGCTTGCGGTATTGCACATACTTCTGAATGTATAAAGCGATGGTCTCCGTTACACAAAAGTACTTCATGTCCTCAGGGATCGTGACTCGCAATTCCTTGGCCATATTGAAGAAATGATCAATGGCATGGCGCGATGTGAACACGATTGCCGTGTAGTCCAGGATGTTCACTTTCTGTGTACGGAACTCCTTGGCAGAAATGCCTTCAACCTTGATGAATGGACGGAAAATCAATTCCACATCAAATCTGTTCGCAATATCGTAATACGGCGACTTCTCACTTGTTGGCTTTGGTTGTGAAACCAGAATCTTT
>JAFZPZ010000105.1 GCA_017552435.1 Bacteroidaceae bacterium | reverse complement strand
CCACAGAACCCCTGGCCAAACTGGCCTCGCACCCTCAAGACTACCTCAAGTCATGAGGAGGGCTGCACCCGCCGTTGGAACATCAACACCCTGGAGTTCCTCGGCAAGGACGGCCATCTGACTGGCGTAAAGGTTCAGGAGATTGACTGGAAGCCAAACCCAGAGGGCGGTCGCCCCATCATGGTTGAGAAGGGTAAGCCTGAAATCATCAAGGCCGAGCTCGTTCTCCTTGCTATGGGATTCCTGAAGCCAGAGCATCCTGAGTACCCCAAGAATGTCTTCGTATGTGGTGACTCAGCCAATGGCGCCAGCCTCGTAGTTCGCGCTATGGCCAGCGGCAAGCAGACCGCCCAGAAGGTTGCAGCCTTCCTGGAATGAACCTGTCTTAATTACTCAATCACAATTTATATTTTCCCAAATCGCCCTCTTGACGGATATTTTGGCGACGATAGCCTGGAGCGAGGTTGAACTCGCGCTTATATGTGAGGTAAAGATTGTTCGCCGAGCCGAAGCCTGCCCGCTTAGAGACCTCAGCAACCGACATGTCGGTAAAGCGCAGGAGCTGGTCGGCCATAAGCACTTGAAACTTCATGCGGAAATCCACACCGCGCATTCCCGTCAGCACGAACACCAGCGAGTCGATGTCCTCGCGCCGCAGCCCGTACTGATCGGCAAACGCCTGCAGATCCGAACCGCCGGCCGCCAAGTATTGCAAGTAGGCATCGAAAATGTGTATGCCCGTCGGCTCCATTTTCCGTTCGATTGCCACATAGGTTATTGTACTGTTCTCATTGTACTGCCGCATAAACCTGAAAGGTGTAATATACAACTCGTCGAACTGAAACTGCGGCTCGACGTTCAGTTTGCGCACTGTGTAGTTACGTGGAATGCCGCTCAGCCCATGCGGCCTCGTCTGCCTGTACCTCCAGGCATTTCCACTGCCATCTCTTCCCATAATTCATGAAATTTTGGAGCAAAAATACAAAGAAATATCGACACTGACAAGGAATTTTCGTTAAAAACCTATGTTGATATAATCTAATTCGCGTGTTAGAATATATCAACATGATGTAGAACAATCTAATTCGCGTGTTAGAATATATCAGCACGATGTTGAAACAATCTAATTCGTGTGTTAGAATATATCAACACGATGTTGAACAATCTAATTCGCGTGTTAGAATATATCAACACGATGTTGAAACAATCTAATTCCCGTAAGAGATTATATCATACCCGTGTAGAAGCCTTCCCTACACTCTCCGTAGACATTTTACAAGTCGTTCACTACTTCTTTTTCATTTCTGCAAGTTTCGCGGAGTATGAATTCATCTCGACGAGCTTCCGTTTGTGTCATTATGACAAGAAAGACAGTCGAATTTCTTGCTTTATGTCAAGAAAAGCATGATAATATTATCAAAATGCATGTAAATATTTGTAGGAAATTACAATTTGTCTTACCTTTGCAGCGGATTTCTTACAAAACGTAAGTAAAAAGAAGAAAAATCGGACGCAATAGTATAGTCACCATCAAAACAAACTGAATTATGGCAAACGAATTGAGATTCCAGGTTGTAGGAGAGGCGTTCAAGAAGAAGCCGCTCGAAGTAGAAGCACCCAGTGAGAGACCTTGCGAGTATTTCGGCAAGCATGTCTTCAATCGCGAGAAGATGTACAAGTACCTGCCCAAGAGCATCTATGAGCAGATGATCGACGTCATAGACAACGGCGCACATCTGGACCGCGCTGTAGCCGATGCTGTGGCTGCCGGCATGATGCAGTGGGCTAAGGAAAACGGCGTGACGCATTACACCCACTGGTTCCAGCCCCTGACGGAAGGGACTGCCGAGAAACACGACTCGTTCATAGAGCACGACGGAAAGGGCGGCATGATTGAGGAGTTCAGCGGCAAGTTGCTCGTCCAGCAGGAGCCCGACGCTTCAAGCTTCCCCTCAGGCGGCATCAGAAGCACTTTCGAGGCTCGCGGCTACTCGGCTTGGGACCCCACAAGCCCCGTCTTCATCATTGACGACACGCTCATCATCCCCACAGTATTTATTAGTTATAGTGGTGAGTCGCTCGACTACAAGGCTCCCCTACTCCGCGCCCTGAAGGCTGTGAATGTGGCTGCCACAGAGGTTTGCCATTATTTCGACCCCGCCGTGAAGAAAGTCACGAGCAACCTCGGTTGGGAGCAGGAGTACTTCCTCGTGGACGAGGGCCTGTATGCTGCCCGTCCCGACCTCTTGCTGACTGGCCGAACCTTGATGGGACACGACTCTGCGAAGAACCAGCAGATGGACGACCATTACTTCGGAAGCATTCCAGAACGCGTTGCTGCCTTTATGCGTGACCTCGAGATTCAGGCTTTGGAACTCGGCATTCCCTGCAAGACGCGCCACAATGAAGTGGCACCGAACCAGTTTGAGGTGGCTCCCATCTTCGAGGACACGAACCTCGCCGTTGACCATAACATGTTGCTGATGTCGCTGATGAAGCGTGTGGCCCGCAAGCATGGCTTCCGCGCCTTGCTGCATGAGAAACCTTTTGCAGGCATCAACGGTAGCGGCAAGCACAACAACTGGAGTCTCTCGACCGACACAGGCGTGCTGCTTCATGCTCCAGGCAAGACGCCCGAACAGAATCTGCGCTTTGCCACCTTCATCGTGGAGACGCTGATGGGCGTTTACAAGCACAACGGCCTGCTGAAAGCCAGCATCATGAGTGCCACGAATGCCCATCGTCTTGGAGCGAACGAAGCGCCTCCAGCAATCATAAGCTCGTTCCTCGGCAAACAGCTCAGCGAGCTTCTCGACCACATCGAAAAGGCCGACAAGGACGACCTGTTCCAGATGGACGGCAAGCAGGGCATGAAGATGGACATCCCCGAAATCCCCGAACTGCTCATCGACAATACCGACCGCAACCGCACCTCACCCTTCGCCTTCACCGGCAACCGCTTCGAGTTCCGTGCCGTCGGCTCCGAGGCCAACTGTGCCAGTGCTATGATTACGCTGAACAGCGCTGTGGCAGAGGCTTTGACAAATTTCAAGAAGCGCGTGGATGCTCGTGTTACTGCTATCGCTAAGGATTTCGTGGGCTCTGAGCACAACGCTACCTTCCACGCCATCATCGACGTCCTTCGCGAGGACATCAAGACCTGCAAACCCATCCGCTTCGACGGTAACGGCTACAGCGACGAATGGAAGGCTGAAGCTGCCAAGCGCGGCCTTGACACGGAGACCTCTTGTCCTGTCATCTTCGAGCGTTACCTCGACCCCGAGAGCATCGCCATGTTCGAGAGCATGGGTGTGATGACCAAGAAGGAGCTGGAGGCCCGCAACGAAGTGAAATGGGAGACGTACACCAAGAAGATTCAGATTGAAGCTCGCGTCCTTGGCGATCTTTCGATGAACCACATCATCCCCGTCGCCACCAGCTATCAGAGTCAGCTCCTCCGCAACGTGGAGAGAATGCTGGGCGTCTTCCCTGCAGAGAAAGCCAAGGAGCTGAATGCCCGCAACCTGAAGATAATCGAGGAAATTGCAGAGCGTACTTCAGCCATCGAGACAGGCGTAGAGGAACTCGTCAACGCCCGCAAGGTCGCCAACAAGATTGAGGATGAGCACGAGAAGGCCATCGCCTATCACGACACTATTGCCCCGAGGCTCGACACCATCCGCTACCAGATTGACAAACTCGAGCTCATCGTCGATGACGCCCTCTGGCCCCTGCCGAAGTACCGCGAACTGCTGTTCATCCGATAAACTCTATCGTTCCTTTATAATAGAAAAGGGGGAGTCGTTATGGGAGGGCACTGAAAAAGTCCTTCATTCATGAACATCTTCTGATTATCTAACAAAAAGCAGATTGCAAATCCGTATTTGACGGCCATATGCAATCTGCTTTTGTTTTTGCTTTTTGAGGGGCAGTAAACCCTTTGAGGTG
>JAFZPZ010000104.1 GCA_017552435.1 Bacteroidaceae bacterium | reverse complement strand
GTACCGCAATACCAGATGGGCAGTGAGGGATTGGTGACCAACGTAGAGAACACACCACTCAGCCAGTTGGGAACAGCCAGTGACGTATTGAAACATGTGCCAGGCATTATTGCGAAAGATGATCAATATGAAGTGTTTGGCAAGGGAACTCCCCTTATCTACATCAATGGCCGTAAAATGAGGAATCACAAGGAACTGGAGCAACTGAAATCAACAGACATCAAGAGCATAGAACTCATTACCAATCCTGGAGCCAAGTACGATGCTACGGTAGGTGCCATCGTGAAGATACAGACAGTCCGCAAGGCTGGCGATGGTTTTAGCATTGACACTTGGGGACGATGGAAACAGGGACGGAAAGACCATGAAGCAGCATCGCTTGATATGAACTACCGTAACAATGGCCTTGATATCTTTGCTTCGCTGTGGGCAAGCAAAGAAACAAATCTTCAATGGTCGGAATTAACTCAAGATGTTCAAACAGATACACTATGGCAACAGAGAAACGACATGAAGGTAGATATGGTTAACCGTGACTATAGCATCGAAACAGGCTTCAATTATCTGTTGGGAGAGAAGCATACATTTGGCGCAAAGTATGAATATTCTCTTCCTACAGATTATGACGAGACAACAACTTTGTTGAGTGATGTAACAACAAACGGAGAGTTTTATGACAAATGGGAGAACCTGACCCAAAAACAGACAAAGGGGAATGCGAAGCATAAACTGAATGCCTATTATATAGGTAAGGTGGGGAAACTGGATATTGACTGGAACTTCGATTATCTCCATAGCGGCTACGATGAACAGAGCAAGATTGCAGAAACCTGCCAGATTCAGGATGACCGTACACTTGATGCTGAGAACCGGGTGAGAAACCGTATGCTGGCATCGAAGCTGACAATGACCTATCCGCTGTTTGGCGGTTCACTCGAC
Organism: Bacteroidaceae bacterium; assembly: GCA_017552435.1. Lineage (GTDB taxonomy): Bacteria > Bacteroidota > Bacteroidia > Bacteroidales > Bacteroidaceae > Physcousia. The sequence goes on along the minus strand of JAFZPZ010000104.1, from coordinate 4,212 downwards.
TTCGGCGCAGAGTATATCAATACAAAACGTCAGGATGACTATGTGAATCCACAAGGCTATGTTGCATCTACCTACAGCACACTGAAAGAGCAAAGCATCAGCCCGTATGCCGAATATTCGATACTGATGCCAAAGATTGGCCAGTTCCGTATGGGGCTCCGTTATGAACACGTGAACTTTGATTACTATGATAATGGTATTCTCGTGGAAGGACAGAGCCGCAGTTATAGCAATCTTTATCCGTCCCTCTCATTTGCCACACGGCTTGGTAAGGTGCAGGCACAGATAGCCTACTCAGCCAAGACCACACGCCCCACATACCGCCAGTTGAGCAACGACGTGTTCTACGTCAATCGTTACGGCATGCAGCGGGGTAATCCATTGCTCGACAATTCCATCATCCACAACGTTTCTCTTCAGGGAATGTGGAAGTTCCTGCAGTTTTCAATCAACTATTCTGATGAACGCGGACGGATTATACACTGGATGGAGCAGATGGACAACTCCAATGTGACACTGGTAACCTACAAGAACATCCACAGTTTGAAATGGATTGTGCCCTTTGTCTCACTTGCGCCTACATTCGGCATTTGGCATCCACAGTTGTCGTTGGGTTTCCGCAAGCAGTGGCTTACATTGGAAACGACGGAAGGTAACATTTCCCTAAACAAGCCGATGCTAATAATTCAATCGAACAATACTTTCAGGTTCAGCAAGACTTTAACAGGGGAGTTGGATTTCAGATATCAAGGCCCTGGGCATTATCAGAATATCTATTTGGACTATCATCAAACCGTCCTCGATGTCAGCATCGTCAAGACCTTCTTTAATGACCGTCTGAGCATCAAACTGGCTGGCGAGGATTTGCTTGACCGCCGTCGCGACGGGAACTTAGTTTATAACCATCAAGTCAAATTGTGGCAAGGAAATTACTACGACCGTCGCCAATTCGTGGCAACCATTCGCTACAAGTTCAATACCACCCGAAGCAAGTATAAGGGCACAGGTGCAGGTAATGACGAGAAGAACAGATTATAAACTCTCTCTTTTGGGCAGTTGTCAGCCTTCATGCTGACGCTGTCCCTTTCATAGAAATCAAAATTACAAGAAATATGAAAACAATGAAGATTTGGAGAATCATGTTTATGATGCTTACAGCCTTCTTCATCGCCTCTTGCGGCAACGACGATGACAACGAAGACAAAGTGGAACAGGTGACCGTCTATGTGTCAGCCGAAACTGGAGTTTACTATGACATGTGGCTCGATCCAGAAAAAGAAAACCCAATTGAAGGGATGCAGATTTGGGAGAATGAGACCCAAATTTGGCAGATTGTCAGTTTCTATACTATAAAGGGCTTTACCTATGAGCGTGGTAATGAGTACGAACTATTGGTGAAGAAGACAACCCTTGCCACCCCGCCACATGTCAGATACGAACTCATCAGCATCGTCTCACAAAGAAAGGTCGAATAAGAAACACGCCAGTTCCTATGAGCGTGCCTCCCCGTTTGCTTCGCAGCAGCGGGCGGCGGGGAGGTCTTTCAGAAGGGACGGCGAAGAAGTAATAGGATGTAGAACCCACAAACAAGAAAGGAAGGTGTATGGCGCAGAAAGAGAAGGACAACTGACGGCACGGAGGCTCGGCACGCTGGGGCGGCTCGTGCGACACTATCACAGCGTGAAATCAACAACAATAATAACGCTAAAAATCATAGGAATATGGCACAGAAAACATTGACGACAAGTTATCTTGTGAAGCTGTCGAACGCCAACCACGACGGCGTGACGCAGCAGATTTGCGACCGACTGAGGGACTTTGAGACGGAGAACCAGATGCTGATTCAGGCTGTCAGCGGGGTGCATCAGGCCCGCCAGAAGGAGGACGCGGCCTACCGCCGGTTCTCGGGCAAGGACTTTGCGAGCGACGACCTGCGGGCTGCCGACCAGCTGGAGGACAAGTACATGTCGGCCATTCACAACATACTGAACGGACTGCTCTACCTGCCCGAGACGGAGCCGATGCGCAGGAAGGCGCAACTGGCCGTGCAGCTGTTCAAGGACTTCCAGTTCTCGACGTCGGACGGCATGGAGGCCGAGGCGCGCAAGACGCTCAACATGGTGCAGCAGTGGACGGCGGCGACGGACTACACGCTGGCCGAGCTGGGCATCCAGGAGTGGGTGACGAAGGCCCGTCAGCAGGCCAACAACGTGCTGCAACTGGTGTCGGTGCGCGTGGAGAACGAGAGCGCGAAGGTGAAGGGCGAGCTGGCCGATGCCCGCAAGGCCACCGACGCGGCCATCCGCAGCGCCTACGACATACTGAACGCCCTCAGCGTGCTGCAGCCGAGCACCGCACTGAGCGACCTGCTGGTGCTGCTGTTCGCCATTGAGGACCGCGCCAAGCTGTACTACATCAGCGGCGGCACGGTGAGCGGTGGCGACAAGCCGACACCATCGGGCGGGACGACGCAGGGCGGAACATCCGGCAGCGGTACATCGACGGAAGGCGGCTCTGGTTCGGGCAGCGGAACGGGTAGCATCACGCCAGGAGGCTCTTCGACGGGCGGTGATAATGGCGGCTCGACTGGAGGCTCAGGACAGGATAACGGCGGCTCGACTGGAGGCGGAACGACCCCTCCGGGCGGAGGCGGTGAGCACGGCGACATGGATTGTTGTGGCTGTGAACGTATATTAAAGCCCTCTGAGTGGAATGCTCAGGGGGCTTTTCGTATCCTCTTAGCAGCCATGCTGAGCGCTCAGACGGTCTCTCCGCATCGATAAGTAGCCATGCTATGCGCTCAGACGGTCTCTCGTTATCGATAAGTAACCATGCTGCGCGGTCTGCAAGCCTCTCCTGCCCGATAAGTAGCAACCCTGCGCCCTCAGCGAGCCTCTCAGCACCGATAAGTAGCGTCCCTGAGCGCTCAGAGGCCACCACATATCCTGTATGAACACCCCTCCGAGCGCCCAGCATGCCTACTTATCGGCAAGGATTGACACCCTGCGTGCCCAGCGTCCCTTCCGCATGATGATGAGAGACCGTCTGAGTGCTCAGCGGCATAAATAATCCGTGAAAATCCTGTCATCCGTGGTCGAAAAACAGCGAATCCGCAAAAATGGTAGGTCTTTCCGCAATATGGTTAACCGCAATCTCGAGAAATATTCGTACCTTTGCGGCGTGAATTCGTATAATTCGTTTTATTCGTTGTCGAAAATATGAGCAATAAGATTATCCAAATCGATTCGGTCGATGCGTATAACAAGCTGTACGGATGGGAGACGCTGCATCCGCTGGTGACCACCGTGAACCATACAGAGACGGTAGCAGCATTGAACCACTCACGTCTGAACTATAGCCTCTATGCGCTGTTTCTGAAGCACGGCGATGGCTGTTCCATCCGCTATGGACGCGAGAAGTACGACTATCAGGAGGGAACCGTTGTGAGTTTCAAACCCGGTCAGGTGGTTGAGGTGGAATGGGACGAGTCAAAACCCATGCCCGCCTCACGCGGCCTGCTGTTCCATCCAGACCTGATTTATGGCACACCATTGGCCAAGCGTATCCACGACTACACGTTCTTCGACTACGACCAACGCGAAGCCCTGCACCTGTCGGAACGTGAGCAACGCATCGTCAGCGACCTGCTCGACAGCATTGAGGAGGAACTGCAGCACCCAATAGACAAGCACTCGCAGACGCTCATCACCGATGCCATCGGTCTGTTGCTGGATTACTGCATGCGCTACTACGACCGACAGTTCATCACCCGCCACAAGGTGAACAGCGACATCATGACCCGCTTCCAGCACGACCTGGAGGAGTACTTCCGCAGCGGCGAGGCAGAGCGCAAGGGCCTGCCATCCGTCGCCTATTTCGCAGAGAAGGTGTTCCTCTCGCCCGGCTATTTCGGCGATCTCATCAAGAAAGAAACGGGTCTCACGGCGCAACGATACATTCAGAACAAGGTCATCGACCTCTCGAAACAATACGTCATGGACAAGGAACTGACCATCAATCAGGTGGCCTACAAGCTCGGCTTCCAATATCCCCAACACTTCACCCGCCTGTTCAAGCAGCAGGTAGGCGTGACACCGAGCGAATATAGGAACTAAAAATATAGGTAAAAGGATTGTGAGAAAACGAAACGTCCGTGTCATGAAAGATGGCACGGACGATTGATTTCTATTTAAAGACTTTTTAGTGCCCTCC
>JAFZPZ010000103.1 GCA_017552435.1 Bacteroidaceae bacterium | reverse complement strand
GACCGCAACGGCGAGATCGTGAAGCGTGTCACCAGCGCCGACGAAGGCATCGTGGAGGAGCCGGAAGGAACAGCCTCCCCCAACCCCTCCGAAGGAGGGGAGAATAACGGTGGAACTACAGGTGGCAACACTGGTGGCAACACTGGAGGTGACAACGGTGGCGACAATGGTGGCGGCGACGGCCCAATCGGAGACGCTGAGTAAAGGACGTGCCCGAAAGGGCACTCCTTTATTCAATTCAAAAATCAAAATAACTAAATTCAAAATTTAAAGTCGCGGAACAATATTACCCCAAACGACCAAACGACAAAACAACTAAACGACTAAAATTATGAACAAATCCAAGATTATCGAGCTTGCGGTGAAGATGCTAGTAGCCGCGCTCACAGCATTCCTGACTGCTCTGACAACCACCAGTTGCATGGGCAAAGGACCGTTCTAGATTTAGAGGGGGCTTGCTGGGCTCGCAGTGATGCGGGCCTGGCTTTTTATGCTTATGGCGTAAATTCTTCACACTTCTTTTAATTTTTCACCTTTCTTGGATGCTTTTGCACCAAGTCGCAAATTTTGTTGCGGAACACTTTTAATTTTTCATTTAATAATCGTATCTTTGTCTCAGAATTATTCATTTTAACCATTACCGTTATGAAAATTAAGAGCATTTTGACCGTGCTACTGCTATTGGTGGTACAGACTATGTGGGCCCAGTCCGGGCAGATTGTGAACGTGATGCTGACCGTACGATACAACGGCAGCGCTGCTTTTACGATTCCCATTGTCTCCCAGGGCTATCCGGCAATGGATATGACGAGCGAAATGACATCCTCTCTTGTCATACAGAAGATTGACGTTCAGACCACCGGAACTGTGAGCGGCGTCGCCTTTACTGCCACGATGTATAAGACAGAGAACGGCCTGCAGCCCGATGACGGGTGGCGCACCTTCCCACTGAACGACCTGGGCAACGGACAATGGCAGCTGGACCTGGGGCCTGGCATCGACCTGATAGACAGTGAGATGACTTCGCCCAGAACTTTCCAGTTCTACCTGAAGGCTCAAGATGGCGCCGGCAATGATATCTATTTCAACAACGGCGGGGAAGACTACAAGCTCCTCTTCGTCCCGGGCAAGGGTGACCAGCCGGTAACAAGCAAAATAAAGAGCCTGAAGCTGACCATCAATCACGATGGCGAAGTGTTCACTGTTGATTTCCCTGCAAGTGGCTGGCCAGAGCAGATTATCGATGGGCAGACCACTTCGCTTAAGATTCTGAAAGTCGAAGTTGAAACTGACGCGCCAATGACGTACGTGGGCTTCTGCGCGACTATGTACAGTACATCAGAGGGCTGGCAGCACAATGACGACGAGTGGAAGTGGATTGAACTTGCGAACCAAGGCGGCAACCGCTGGGTGCTCGATATGGGCGAAGGCATTGAACTTGTCGAAGAGAAGTGGCTGACCGAGAACAAGACGAAGACCTTCGAGTTCTTTGTTCAGGCAGGGGATGCCAATGACAACACATACTACTACGCTAATGGGGTCAACGAAGGAGGCTATCGCAACAACTACAAGGTGACTTTCTCTACAGGTGAAGGCGGTGGCGGCGGTGACGACAAGGGTTCGGTGAGCTTCCTGGACATTTCTACAGCCACCATCAATTTCAAGGTGAACGACGAGACCAGAGGCTATGTCTTCGACGGCGACGGCACACGTTATCCCTCCGACATGCCCTTGGGTGACCTCTACTCCCTCAAAATCGACGGCTACTACCTCACTTGCCTGTTCACTTCGGAAGCCGAGCGTGACGTGACTTTGCAGTACAAGGTCTATGAGGCTGGTGGCGATGGCCAATGGAACGGCATCAGACCGGACACCGATAACCTGCTGGTAATGTGGGATCCCGATGCACAAGAGAACATATATGAGTTGTTCTGCCTCGCCGACGGCCTCGACCTCGATGTCTGCTCCGGCCTCGAATACGGCAAGGACTATGTCCTGGAGCTGACGTATCAAGTCATTGCCTACGGCAATTACTATTTCTTCGGCCGCGACCTGGAAACCACCCGCTTCCCCTTCCACTACGACAACGAAACCGGAATAAGGACAATTGGCAATGGACAATTGACAATTGACAACGAAGGGGAGACATATAACCTCGGCGGGCAGCGCGTGGGCAATGGCTACAAGGGCATCGTGATAAGCAAAGGAAGAAAGGAAGTTAGAAAATAAGAGATTGAGAAAGTAAGGAAATAAGAAATTAAGAAAACAAGAAAAGTATGTTAGGCAGACTCTCCGCGCTCTTCGTTGTGCTGGTCCTGAGCATCATGCCCGTTCGGGCAGGAAAGCCAGACCTGGTGCAGTACGTCAATACCCTGCAAGGCACACACTCCAACTTCGGCTTGTCGCACGGCAACACATTCCCGGCAACGGCTATGCCATACGCCCAACACATGTGGACGCCGCAGACGGGACCGAACGGCGAGGGCTTCAAGTACCTCTACGACGCCGACCAGATCCGCGGCTTCGGGCAGAGCCATCAGCCCTCGCCCTGGGTCAGCGACTACGCCGTCTATACGTTCTTCCCCGAGACCGAGAAGCTGGAAGTCAATCCCGACAAGCGCGGTGCCACCTTCTGTCATTGCAAGGAGGAGGGACACCCTCACTACTATCGTGTCACCTTCGACAACGGGATCTGTACCGAGATGGCTCCCACCGAGCGCGGCGTGCATCTGCGCTTCACCTATCCCAAACGCCAGGAAGCCTACCTCATCATTGACGGCTATACAGAGATGAGCGAGCTGCGCATCGACCGCGAGAAACGGCAGGTGACGGGCTGGGTGAACAACCAGCGCTTTGTCAACCACAGCGAGAACTTCCGCTGCTACTTCGTCGTCCAGTTTGACCAGCCGATTCTGGATTTCGGCATCTGGAACAGTGAGGATAAGAAGGAAGCACAGGTGTTCCCGCATCAGGACAACGGTAGCGGGAAACGCTTCGGCTGCTACCTGAAGTTCGAACCGGGCAGCACGGTGCAGGCCCGCGCCGCCAGCAGCTATATCTCCATGGAACAGGCTTGGCAGAACTGGAAGCAGGAACTGGGCGGCGACCGCACCCTGGAACGGACAAAGGAGCGCGGTTTCCAGACGTGGAACGCTCTGCTGAACCGCGTCCTTGTGGAGGGCGGCACGGACGAACAGATGCGTACCTTCTACAGCTGCCTCTTCCGCGCAAACCTCTTCTCCCGTCGTTTCTATGAACTTCGCCCCGACGGCACGCCATATTATTATAGTCCCTATGACGGCAAGATTCACGATGGCTACATGCTGACCGACAACGGCTTCTGGGACACCTTCCGCAGCCAGTTCCCTCTGACCAACATCCTGCATCCCACGCAACAGGGACGATACATGCAGGCGTTGCTCGATGCGCAGAAGCAGTTCGGGTGGCTGCCCGCCTGGTCCTGTCCGGGCGAGACGGGCGGCATGTGCGGCAACCATAGCATTTCGCTGCTGGCCGATGCTTGGGCAAAAGGCATCCGCACCTTCAATCCCGACTCTGCTCTGACAGCCTACGCTCACGAAGCGATGAACAAAGGACCGATGGGTGGCGCCAACGGACGTGCCGGATGGAAGGAATATTGGCAGCTGGGCTTTGTCACCTTCCCCGAATCGCACGGTAGCGTGACGCAGACCCTGGAGTATGTCTATGATGACTGGTGCGCCTGGACGCTGGCTCGCAGCTGCGGCAACAAATTCTATGAACAGGTTTTCGGTCGTGTCCTGCGCAACTACGTCAATCTCTGGGACCCAGAGACCAAGTTCTTCCGCGGACGCGGCCTGGATGGCAAATGGAACGACTCCTTCAACGGTAACCCCTTCGATCCCCTTGTCTGGGGCGGTCCTTACACCGAGGGCAACGCCTGGCACTACATCTGGAGCGTCTTCCACGATGTGCAGGGACTCATCAACCTGTTCGGATCAGACGAGACCTTCTGCCAGAAAATGGACAGCGTCTTCTCGCAGCCCGGCACAGTCAAGCCCGGCTGGTACGGCGGCAAAATACACGAGATGGTAGAGATGGAGAAGGCCGAGATGGGGCAGTACGCTCACGGCAACCAGCCCATCCAGCACATGCCCTACCTCTACAGCTATGCTGGTCAGCCCTGGAAGACACAGTTCTGGGTGCGCCAGATTATGGACCGCCTCTACAATAGTACGCCCGACGGCTTCCCAGGCGATGAAGATCAAGGCGGCATGAGCTCTTGGTACGTTCTCTCCGCGCTCGGCCTCTACGCCGTTACCCCTGGCACCGACCAGTATGTCATCGGCAGCCCCATCTTCCGCAAGGCTACCATTACAATGGAGGACGGTAAGCAGTTCATCATCGAGAGCAAGAACAATAACTGCAAGAATATCTATATTCAGAGCGCCGAACTGAACGGCCAGCCCCTCGACAAGAACTACATTACTTACGGCGATATAGCACGCGGAGGTCATCTCTCGTTCCAAATGGACGGCGTGCCCAACCTACAGCGCAACACGACAAAAGCCGCGGCACCGTACTCTCTGACAAAACCTTAGAAGCGAACGCTCACCAAGTCCTTCTGGGCTGTAAACCAAGGCAGGTATCTGCTCAGCAGCCAGCAGCAGAACATGGAGCACATTATTGTGAGCGCAAGGACAGTGAGGCTCGGCACGATGTCGGCGGGATTCCAGCCAATGGATAATAGACCGAGAACCGCAATGACGACTTTCACTATCACCATGTGGGTGCAGAGCACGATGATGGAGTAGCGTCCGATGTACGATATGACAGGTAGCCGCCTGATGACGCGGCTCAGCAACAGGACGGCAAGTGTGCCCATCAGTCCCGAAAGGTAAATGAGGGGCAATGGTGTGCCGTAGGAGTTGATGTAGAAAAGATTCTCTCCAACGTACATGTAGTGCAGCATTGTCAGTAGCACAATGCCGGTCAGTAAGGCCCACCCGCTCCCAATCTTCAGTCCGAAGAAGCTTAGTTTTCTGTTCAGGAGATAGCCCATCCACAGAAAAGGCATGCTTGTCATCGCCGAACCGATACAGAGAGGTAGGCGGCCGACGTAATACCCTGCGATACCTGTCCCCAATATGATGACTCCCAGTACTGCTTCCGAAGCAAGCTCGCCGGGAACGAATCGCTTGACAGCATAATATGCCGCAGCAAAGATAACGTTCATCCAGAACAGGCAGAGCAGGAACCATAGCGGTGCCCAGACCTCGCCAAGGCTGAAGCCGGTGAGGAGATAAACGGCTTTGACCGCCGCCATGTAAAGGCACATGAAGAAAAGGTACGGTACAAGGATTCTGTTGAACTTGCGCAACAGAAACTCCCGAATGCCTCCTGCGTAATCCTTGAAGAAAAGTCCGGAAAGAATGAAGTAGAGCGGCATCCGCGTCTGTTCGAAGATCTCGTTCATGGGATAGTCGCCGCCCGCGAAATACCCGCTACAGGAAATGTGGTCCAGAACGACAAGCAGAATGCAAATTCCCTTTGCGAGGTCGATGTACTCGATGCGGTCTTTCATGACTCGATGAGCACAGTGGCATAGGCCGAGATACCTTCCTCGCGACCCGTGAAGCCCAACTTCTCAGTGGTAGTGGCTTTGATGGAGACATCGTCCGCATCGATGCCCATGACCTCGGCGAGGCATTGCTGCATCTCGGGAATGCGTGCCTTCATCTTGGGGCGCTCGGCACAAACGGTGGCGTCGATATTACCTACCTTGTATCCTTTGGTGGCAATGAGTTCAACCGTCTTGCGCAATAGGATCTTACTGTCGATGTTGTGAAAAGCCTCGCTGTTGTCAGGAAAATGATAGCCGATGTCGCGCATGTTGGCCGCACCGAGCAAAGCATCGCAGATGGCATGGATAAGCACATCGGCATCGCTATGCCCCAGCAGTCCCTTTGGATGCTCGAAGCGTATGCCCCCCAACCAAAGTTCGCGTCCCTCGACTAATTGGTGGACATCATAACCGAAACCGACTCGAATCTTACTCATCTTCTCTTCATTTTTCCGAAGAGGTCACGCATGCCGTCCAAATCAAAGGCAAGTGAGAAGCGCATGGTCTGGTCCAAAGGGTTGGTCTGGGCCGTAGAGAAGACGTAGGCAGCATCGACGGTGAAGACGCTCATGTGGAAGCCGGCACCAACGGTAAAGTACTTACGGTTACCTTTGTTCTCGGCCTCGTGATGATAACCTGCACGAAGCATGAAGCGGTCGTTGTAAGTATATTCGGCACCGAGACTCCATTGTATCTCTTCCAGCTCTTCCTTGAACCCATTGGGCGCATCACCAAAACTCTTGAAAATGCCACCGATGGGAGACTGGTCGTAGTATTCATTCCGCAAACGTTCCTGATAATCCTCTGTACTTTCTTCTCCTCCTTGCATCGGAGGCGTGGGCACAAGCAACTTGTTCAGGTCAATGCCAAAGCTGAACTTGTTGTATTCGTTGAAGGGAACGGTGAGATTGCAACCGATACGGAGGTTCGTGGGAATGAACTCGGAGTAGTCGCTTCCACCGTATGTAATCTTGGAACCGATGTTACTGATGTTGATACCCCAGCCGAAGCTACATTCACGATTGCCTGCCATGAAGTATCCCAAACGGTACATGGCAATATCGGCGGCAAAGGCTTTGCCCGCACTGCTCTCGGCAGTATAGTCATACTTGATGTCGGAAAGAATGAAGCGCAGGTTGACAGCCATAGAGAATGTCTCGCTGAGCATACGGCTGTAACCGGCATCGAAGGACATCTCGTAGGGCTTGATGGTCATGTCCTCCATATCTGCCAGATAAACCTCACCCAGGCTGAAATAGCGCAGGGAGGCATGTACGGCACTGTAGTCACCGATGCGATAGAAGCCTGTTACGTTTGCAAGGTTGATGTCGTTGACCAACTTGCGCAACCAGGGGGTGTAGCTGATGCCGACGCCGGCGCGGGCAACGTTGAAGGGATACTTGGCTGGGTTCCAGTACTGCGAATTGACATCGGCCTCGGTAGCGGCACCGATGTCGCCCATGGAACCACCCCTGGCATCCGGAGCGATAGACATGAAGGTCGCTGCGGTGTTCACGGGGTTTAAGAAATTCTGTTTATCCTGAGCCCAAATGGCCTCTGTGCTGCATGCTGCAACAAAGAGCAGCGCGATGCGGATGATATTGTTTGCTTTCATTGTTTTTTCTGTCTGCACGCTATAATAACTGCTCGGAGGGCTTATTTATTGTTCCGTACCATGATTTTTTGTGTTTGAGAGGTCCATTTGCTCTGTCCGCACCTGATACTGCAGCGATAAAGGTAGATTCCTGTGCCAACTTTGGCACCTCCTCCGCTGGTAAGATTCCAGGTAATAGTATGGATGCCGTTGGAATTGCTGGAGGTTTCTTCCTGCATCCAAATACGGCGGCCAGAGAAGTCGAAGACCTCGACCATGAAGTCGCACTCGCTGCCAGGCAGGTCGTAGCTGATGATGAAATTGGTGCTGGTAGTGGCGGGATTCTGGCTTGCCATGAGGCGTAGGATGTTAGTGGCCAGCCCGTCGTCGACCACGAAGTTGAGACTGGTCTGACTGGTGTTGTTCAGAACATCCCAAGCGCGGAAAGTGAGGCTGTGCGTGCCGTTCTCGAGGTGCGGAATGTTATAGGCAACCGTGCCTCGAGTGAAATCGCCGAACTCGTGCGAATAATATTCGTTGATGTTATAGGTCAGGTCGCTCCTTCCGTCAATGCAAAGTGACAGGTCGTGCCCTATGCCGTTACCGCTGGAGCTAATGCCGCTGGCATCGGTAAGCTGGGCTACGAAGAGCGGTGTAGCATTGACAGTGCCGCCGTCTTGGAAATGTTCTTCATTCAGATAGGCATAGATCTGTGGGCCGTCCTTGTCGAAGTCCGTATTATCTACCATGCCGCCCAGAGGTATGTCCTCATTATAGCCGTTGGCCTCGGTGTCTCCTCCTTCGTTGATGGCGTAAAAGATAAGTTTGCCATCCTCGTTGCTGAAGTTGATATCAACGGGGATGATGAACTCCTCGCTGAACTGACCGGCCCGTACACTGTCCTGCGACTCATGCAGCAGACTATTGCGGTCGGTGTAGGTGAAGGGATTTTCAGCTCTGGCATTGTTGCGGCAAACGATGGTTTCCTTGCTGTCGAAGAGACGGGTATAGACGATGCCGTTGAAGTTTGTCATGGGAGTGCCGTCCTGCTCTATATGTCCGTAAAGCTTGACGCGCTCGCCGGCTTTGAGGGGAATCGGAGTTCCATCCACTTCCTTGTCGTTGATCTTGTCCACTACAATATTCTGCACGGGATTGCCCATTATCAGGGCCGGGTCGCCAAGCAGGGCATACTGCAGCTTGTTTTCCAGATAGCCAGCCTGGCGTCCGTCGCTGATGATACTGTTCTTAGACAGCCGGATGGCGTCGCCGATACGGTTGCGTTCCCTGTTTCCGCTGGTGTTGCGGGCAAAGAGGTACTGCATAAAGAAGCGGTTCATATTGTAGTTCTGGCTGGCGAAGACGGTGCGCGTCGTACCATAGAAAGCCAAAGCGCCACCGGAGGGGTTGAGAACTGCTGTCTCGCCGATGTTGCTGGAATTCGAGTCGAAGGGCATGACATCGCAGGCACAGGTAATCCATAGCGGCAACTTGGTGCTCTTGGCTGATTTGAAATCTTCAAGCAGGAGTACGTACTCATGGCTGAAGGCATGCGAGCCGGCATGACCGGTATAGTTCATCACCAATGCGCCTTCACTCATCTGCTTCTTGATCTCTGTGGTAGCTTCGGGATAGGTGTTGCTGTTTGTCGAACTGACGCGGGTATAAGCATCCCACATGATTTTATGAACCTCCATCTTGGGGTAATTGGAGATAACATTCTCTGCCACATTGTTGGCATATTTCATGTGCTCGTTCTCGTCGCCATCGTCACCCAGGAAAAAGACGAGATTCTTCCATGGACCGGCATTCTGGTTGCTCATGAATGCGATGCTCTTGTCCACCATAATCTTGGCTTCGTCAGGCGTAGTAACCGGGAAACGACCAATGCCGATATCACTCTTCTCATTAATGATATTCGAGCCCTCCCCATCATCGAGCAGTCCGAAGTAGTCCTCCATGACGTAGCTCTTGGTGTCGCTGAAGCTGTTCTCGCTTTCGTAGCATAGCAGGTAGTCGTTGGGGTTGCTTGTGCGCCAGGCTCCGGAAAGCATACGGTTGTCCCATGCACAATCGCCGAAGAGTAAAAGGTATCGGGGTGCGACATCAGTACTGGCGGCCTTGTCGTAAAGCATCTTCATGAAGAGACGGTAGGCCGTGGGGTCAGGAGTGCCGCTGGAAAACTCATTATATATCTGGTCGGCTCTAACAATGCCGACACGCAAACCATCGTAGAGCTTGTGTGCATCAGCCAAACGCTGGGCTTCGGAAAAAAGTTTTCCACTGGCTGGGATGATAATGACCATGTCGAGGCTGTCCAGACTGTGCAGGTTCTGGTTCTCAACATTTTCAACGATGGTAGGCTCTGGGAAAGAGGCCGCAGCGTTGAATGCCACGAAGTGCTCTCCGCCATTATCAACGTTGACTTTATATGTGCTTCCTTCTTGTGTGCCTTCTACCAGCGCGTCCTTTACTCCTACGCTACCTGTGCGGATGACTCGGACGTTGGTGCCTGTGATGTTGAATGTGACGGGAGCAGTGTTGACGCTGGTGAAGTCGATGAAGCCTTTCGTTGCGGTGCTGAGCTTTCGGTCGTAACTATAGGCAAGGTAATCCAATCGTGCTTTCTTGCCGGACTCCGAACGAATGTTTATGTTGAGTGTGGCTGGTGTGCCCTGACTGGTCATGTCATAGGTGCGTGTAGCAGATGTGGCATAGACATAGTCTCCTGGAGGCGATACACCGAAACTACCTGCTGCTGTTCCGTTGATGGTGACGTTGACATTGTTTGTCGAAACATCTCCGTTGGTAAATACTACGGTCAGTTTGCCATTGCCTACGGGATCTGTAGCAGAGAGAGAGTAGCTGTGGGAACTGTTGGTGGCATAGTTCTCATTGTCAAAAAGGTGACGTCCAACAGGGAACCAGGCGAACTCGTCTTTTTCGTAAAGGGTGTGCGCTCTTGTGCTGCCGTAGGTGTAGTAGGACATGGTGGCTGGGGTGGGGAGTGTCTCTATCTGGGACGGTGCGCCTTCCTCGGTGAGGAAGTAACATGCATAGCGGGCAAAGGTGTTGCTTACGCGTGTATCGTCCGTCCAGTAAACAAGTCCGTTACCCCAAAAGAGCCAACTGTCGGTCTGACTATTGTAGAAGAGTGGCACTTCGACCATATCATCATGATGTGTGCCTTCACGGATAAGCTCGGGCAAAAGGTGACCGCCATAACCATAGAGATGCACATTGCCCGGGTTGCTGAAGCCTAACTTTTTGAGCGTGGCGCGGGAGAACTGGTAAAGGCCGTCCTCTGTGATACAGACTTTCACCCATTTCCCATTTGCCAGCTTGGAGTTGGCGGCATAACGGTCCTTGCCTGCTACTTTTGCAATGCGGGCCTTGAGTCTGTCGCTTTGCTTGACATTGATGACAATTTGGGCGCTGATGAGCTTCTCGTACTTTGTACCCTGACGGCGGATGGGAATGAATGAAATGTCCAGTAAGCCCTTGCCGCGTTCCACGCCGACAAATGTCTCGATATCAATTGTCTCACTAAGGAGGCTGTCAAAACGCTCTGCAACTTCTGCTTCCTTGGAACTGAGTGCTTCATATTCTGGGTAAAGAAGCGATACGGTGTAGGAGTGCAACCTGTAATCGGTCTCCAACGGCACAACCTCGGTATAGACGGGCAGCACAGAGTCGATTTGCATCTCTTCCCAGTCGAGACTGGTAAAGGTCAATCCTTTTTCCTGCTGCGCAAAGATAGCCTGCACCAATCCGGCAAGCATCAGTATCGTGAGTAGTCTTTTCATAATCTATTTCCTATTTTGTTCCCCCTAAAGGGGGGCAGGGGGTCCTTACTTTATATTAAACTCTAACACCTTCTCTCCTTCGAGGTAGCCCTCCAAATGGTCATCGATAGAGACCGGTCCTACACCTGCCGGTGTGCCGGTGAAGATGATGTCGCCCGTTTTGAGTGTGAAGAACTGGCTAATGAAGCTCACCAGTTTGTCCACTCCGAAAATCATGTCGGCAGTGCAACCTGCCTGTACCTGTTCTCCGTTGCGAAGCAAGTGGAACTGCAACTGTTGAATGTCTTTGCCGTAGCGGGCAAGTGGCATCCACCGGCCAATGGCAGCACTGCCATCGAAGCCTTTGCATAGATCCCAGGGCAATCCCTTCTGCCGCAGCTTTACTTGCAAGTCTCGTGCGGTGAAGTCAATACCCACTGTTACTTCGTCATAGTATCGGTGCGCAAAACGTTCAGGAATGCTTCGCCCCAGATGGTTGATGCGCACGCAGAGCTCTGTCTCGTAGTCGCACCTGCTCGTGTAGGTCGGGATGAAGAATGGTTTCCCACCCGACAGCAGAGCAGAGTCCGCTTTTGTGAAGACAACAGGCTCCTCTATATATAATAACGAATTATGCAGCTCTTTATTGTGTGCAGCATAGTTCATTCCTATACCAAATATCTTCATTTCGGCTGTAAAGGTACAAAAAAAAGTGAACCCTTCGTATAGAAAGGTTCACTTTTTTCATATTCAAGGCCGTTTTCGCCTCTTTGCTCTTTTATTCTGCGCGGAGAGTGAAACGCTTGAAGTCGGTGACGGTGAGATCCTTGTCGATGCTCTTGAGGTAAGACTCAACGGTGAGGTTCTTGTCCCAGATGTATTCCTGACTCAGAAGGCAGTTTTCCTTGAGGAACTTGTTCAAGCGACCCTTAGCAATGTTCATAATCATCGCCTCGTTGAGGCTTGCAGCCTTCTCAGCAGAAACGGTTGCAATAATCTCTTTCACCTTGGCAACATCCTCGGCAGTAATCCAACCCTTAGTCTGGTTGCTCTCCATGTGGTCTTCGCTGTCGAAGTGTGCGGGGTTGAAGCCTGCTTTCTTGATAGCAGCCTCAACAGCCTTCTGTACCTGCTCGCTCTTGGACTTCTCGATAGCAACAGCCAACTCATTGTCCTTAACGCTCTGAGGTACACCACTCTCGTCGATAGCAACAGGTGCGGCACTGGCAATCTGCATGGCGATATTCTTACCAACAGTCTCGTCCTCAACTTTTTTGTTCAGAGCGAGCATAGTGCAGAGACCATTGCGGTTCATGTGGTTGTAAGTGGCAATGTTCTCAGCTTCGATTGTCTGGTAGCCGTCAAGTTCCATCTTTTCGCCTGTGATACCACTGCGGGCAGTAACGGCGTCTGCAATGGTGCCTTCGCCCATGGGCAGGGCCTTCACCTCGTCCAGAGTCTTGCACTTTGCAGCAACGGCAGCATCAAGGATGGCCTTGGTGAGAGCCACAAAGTCGGCGTTGTTGGCCACGAAGTCGGTCTCGCACTTGAGAGCGATGATTGCACCGAAGCCGTTTTCAGCCTTTACGAGCACGCAACCTTCAGCAGCCTCGCGGTCGCTACGCTTTGCAGCAACAGCCTGACCCTTCTTGCGCAGGTATGCTACAGCACCGTCCATGTCGTCGCTTTCTGCCAGAGCCTTCTTGCAGTCTGCCAGACCAGCGCCGGTCATTTCACGGAGCTTTTTGATATCATTCATTGTAACTTCCATAGTACAAATAATAATTAATAGTTATTATTGGATTAGGGATTAGGGATTAGGGTATGATGGCAAAGTTCACACCTACAGATGCTACTAAACTCTAATCTCTATTCTCTAATCTCTAATCATTTCTTTATTCTGCCTCGGGAGCTTCTTCCTCTTCGCGAGCCTTGCTGCTGCGACGGCCCTTCTTTACGGGCTGGTCTTCCTGCTCTGCAGCAGCGTCGCTGTCAGCCTTCTCGGCCTTACGCTCCTCAAGACCCTCGTTGATGGCTGCACAACAAGCCTGGAGGATAACCTCGATGCTCTTGCTTGCATCATCGTTAGCGGGGATAACGAAGTCGATGTTGTCGGGATTGCTGTTCGTATCAACAATAGCGAATACGGGAATACCGAGACGGTTAGCCTCACGTACGGCAATCTGCTCCTTCAATACGTCAACGACGAAGAGTGCAGAAGGCAGGCGGTTCAGGTCGGCGATAGAACCGAGGTTCTTCTCCAACTTGGCGCGCTGACGGCTTACCTGCAGAATCTCGCGCTTGGAGAGGTTGCTGAAAGTACCGTCGGCGGTCAGCTTATCAATGTTTGCCATCTTCTTCACAGCCTTACGGATGGTGGGGAAGTTGGTGAGCATGCCACCGGGCCAGCGCTCGATTACGTAGGGCATGCCTACAGAGGTGGCGAGGTCGGCAACGCATTGCTTGGCCTGTTTCTTGGTAGCGACAAAGAGGATCTTCTTTCCGCTCTTGGCGATTTGCTTCATGGCTTCAGCTGCCTCGTCAATCTTTGTAACAGTCTTGTGCAGATCGAGGATATGAATGCCGTTGCGCTCCATGAAGATGTAAGGAGCCATGGCGGGGTTCCACTTTCTCTTGAGGTGACCGAAGTGACATCCGGCCTCCAATAGTGTCTCAAAATTTGTTCTTGACATTGTCTTTGTGTGTTTGTTTACTTTCTTTTTAATTCTTTTGTGTAGGAATCAATCTGCGAGTAGTCCCCTTATAATATAAATAATGTAGAGGAGTCAGGCAGATTTAGATGCTAAACTTAACGCTTACTGAACTGGAAGCGACGACGTGCCTTTGGACGTCCGGGCTTCTTTCTCTCGACCTCGCGGCTGTCGCGTGTCATGAAACCTTCGGCGCGGAGTGTCTTCTTATCCTCAGCGTTAATCTTAACCAAGGCGCGTGCAATAGCCAGGCGCAGAGCCTGAGACTGGCCAGTGTAACCACCGCCATAGATGTTAACATTGATATCGTACTTCTCGGCAACGTCGAGCAGAGTCAGAGGCTGCTTAACCACAAACTGCAGGATGGTGCTGGGGAAGTACTCGGTCAGGTCGCGCTTGTTAATGGTAATCTTACCGGTACCTTCGCTGACGTACACGCGGGCAACGGCGCACTTGCGGCGGCCCAGCGCATTAGCTATGTATTTCGTATCCATAATTGGGTTTATTTATACTGGTTAATATCGATTGCCTTGGGGCTCTGTGCCTGCTGCTTGTGCTCTGCACCGCCATAAATATAGAGGTTAGTAATCAGCTTGTCTGCCAGCTTGTTCTTGGGCAGCATGCCTTTTACTACGCGACGAACCAGCTTTTCAGCACCGTTGGGCTTAGCCAGGATGTCGGCAGGAGTTGTTCCACGCTGGCCACCAGGATAGCCAGTGTATGACAGGTAAACGCGGTCGGTCATTTTCTTACCAGTGATGATAATCTTGTCGGCGTTCACGATGATTACATTGTCACCGCAGTCCACATTTGGAGTGAACTCAGCCTTGTACTTGCCTCTCAGCAATTTTGCCACCTTCGAGCAGAGGCGACCCAGAACCTGGTCAGTAGCATCAACTACTACCCATTCTTTCTTCACGGTAGCCTTGTTCATCGAGATGGTCTTGTAGCTCAAAGTATCCATTCTTTGTCTTTCTTTTGTTTGTTTCTACCTTGTTTATTTCTCATTTGTCGGTGCGATTCCCGAACCGTCCGTTCAGGCCAATGATGCGGACTATTCACACGCTCCGAGAGGGCCTTTTAGGGGCCCTTTGATAATAATCGGCGTGCAAAGGTACAACTTTTTCCCTAATCTGCAAGCGTAGGCAGAAGTTTTTTCTTATTTAAATGCTTATTTTGTGTTTTTTACAAAATCTCTGAGGAAACGCATTACCTGCCAAATGCCTGGGAGAAGGAGAACTTTTGCCAAACAGATCTTCCGGTTGTTCTTAATTCCCATCTCATGTTGCATACGTAGTGCCTCCGTCCGCAGTGAAGTTTTTCCACTCCGGAAGGCGTGCATCAAGAGTTTATGGAAGCGGGCCTGAAAGAATAAGTTCAATCGCTCGTCAAAAACGTGAAAAGTATTAGCCAAATCATAAGAAAGACGCGTGACGTTGGCCCAGAATACGAACTGCTTTTCCTCACTGTCGGGATTGGAGATGGTCGTTTCTCCACATGAATATGCGAGGGTAGGCTTGTTGATATAGGCTACATCACCCATACGCGCCAAGAAAAAGGAAATCTGTATGTCCTCACATTGATAGGCATCGGGGTCGAAGAACTGCGGGTAGTCCTGCATGGCTTGGCGAATCCATTCATTGCGGTAGAGCGAAGTGCAGAGATGTATGGCAGGCCGCTCGCCTGGCATCAGGATAGCCGCCTCCAAGCCTCTTTGAGGTAAGGCTTTATATTTCTCCTCCTTGGGAGAGTTGGAGGGGGGCTGCATCTTTCCTGTCTTTTCGTTGTACCTGAGCCAATCGGTATGTACAATGCCGACATTCGCGTTCTCGTCCAATATGTGGGATTCTTGCTCGAGCTTCTCATTGTCTATCCAGAAATCATCGCCGGAACAGTCCGCTATATATTTACCTTGACAGGCGCGAAGACAGTTGAAGTAGTTCCTTACAAAACCTTTGTTGGAATCGTTGCCCAAAATGCGTACCATGCCAGGGCGTTTCTGCTCGTATTGGCGGCAGATTGCCAGCGTATTGTCTGTGGAGCCGTCTTCGCCGATAACGATTTCTATAGGCAGATGACATTCCTGTGCCAGGATGCTGTCAAGCGTTCGCCCGATGGTGTCCTGCTGATTATATGTGCATACGATGACGGATATGAGGTCTTGGAAATTTGCCATTTAATTACATTTAATCATTTACCAATTACGATTTCCCGCACAAAAGTACAAAATAATTCTTAATTCTTAATTCT